>CALFEQ010000179.1 GCA_937949945.1 uncultured Myxococcales bacterium | reverse complement strand
CTGAGGACTGATAGCTCGGGCTTGCGGCCCCTGCCGAAACGCCTATAACCCGCCGGGTTATCGGACTTTCGGCCATGGGCGGAGAATACACGATCGCCGTCAGCGACCTCGACGCGGGGGGCAAGCAGTACCGGTTCACGATCCGGTCCGCGTGGGTGCGCGGCGCTCTGGAAGGGCACGAGGCCACGACCTCGGGGGTGGACGGCGCGCTCGTCGTTCGGGCCTCGAAGAGCGGTCACGACGTCGTCGTGCACGGCACGCTCGACGCCGAGCTCCTCATCCCGTGCGCCCGGTGCCTCGAGCCGACGAAGCTCCCGATCCACTCGGATCTCAGCGTCCTCTACGTGCCGGCGGCGAAGCTCGCCGCCCGGGACCGGGAGTACGCCGACGGACCGGAGCGCGAGCTCACGGACGAAGAGGCCGATACGATGCCCTTCGACGGCGAGACCGTCGTGCTCGACGACCTCGTCCGCGACGAGCTGATCCTCGAGGTCCCGATGATCCCCTTGTGTTCCGAGGACTGCCCGGGTATGGGTGCCGCCCCTGACCAGGGTTCGGAGGACAAACCCCTGGATCCGCGGCTCGCGCCGCTCTTGGAACTCGCGGCACGCAAAGCCAAGGACGAGGTCTGAACCCCAGCATTCGTACTCGAGAGGAGTTCTCCCGTGGCCGTCCCGAAGAGACGCACCAGCCGATCGAAGCGCAACATGCGGCGCGCCAACCACGACAGGGTGACGCCCGTGCAGCTCATCGCTTGCCCGAACTGCGGCGAGCCGGTGACGCCGCACCGCGTGTGCCGAGCCTGCGGCCACTACAAGGGCCGCGAGGTCAAGGCGACCAAGAAGGCGGCGAAAGCAACGGCCTGACCGGCGATCTTCCGGCGGCCAACGACCCCGGACGCGGCACGCGACGGCGCGCCGCGTGCGGCGGTTTTTCGCCCTCTTTTTGCTTGCTTACGGGCTGCCAGGCCAAGGCGTTGTGCTAAGGGACGCGCGCGCACTCGGCGCCGCCATGTCCAGACAACGCCCATGATCCAGCCCGCTTCACGCATCCTCGGTACGGGACACTACCTTCCACCGATCGTTCGCACGAACCACGACCTCGAGAAGATGGTCGATACGAGCGACGCGTGGATCGTCGAGCGTACCGGCATACGCGAGCGGCGGATCGCGCCCGACGGCGTCGTCACGAGCGACATGGCGACGGCGGCCGCGCGAAAGGCGCTGGAGTCCGCGGAGCTCGACCCGAAGGACCTCGACCTCATCATCGTCGGCACGGTCACGCCCGACATGCCGATGCCGGCGACCGCCGTCTTCGTCCAGCAGAAGCTCGGGGCGGGGCCGTGTCCCGCGTTCGATCTGTCGGCCGCGTGCGCCGGCTTCATCTTCGGCCTCTCGATCGCCGATCAGTTCATCCGTTCCGGCGCGATGAGGCACGTGCTCGTCGTCGGCGTCGAGCTGCTCTCGCGCGTGGTCGACTGGGAGGACCGCACGACGTGCGTCCTCTTCGGAGACGGCGCGGGCGCCGTGGTGCTCGGCCCTGCGAACGGAGCCACCTCGCGCGGCAAGCCTCGCGGGATCCTGTCGACGAAGATCCACTCCGACGGCGAGCTCGCGACGTCGCTCATGATCCCCGGCGGAGGCTCCGCCGCCCCGCAGAGCCTCGAGGTGCTCGAGCACCGCAAGCACAAGGTGCACATGAAGGGGCAGGACATCTTCAAGGTCGCCGTGAAGAACCTCTACGCGGCGAGCAAGGACGCGCTCGACGCGACCGGCCTCACGGCGGACGAGATCGACTGGATCTGCCCGCACCAGGCGAACCTGCGCATCATCGACTTCGCCGCGGCGCGGCTCGGCGTCCCGAAGGAGAAGGTCCTCGTCAACATCGACCGCGTCGGCAACACGTCGAGCGCGTCGATCCCCATCCTGCTCGACGAGAGCATCCGGGCCGGAAAGGTCCGCGCCGGCGACACCATCGTCATGTGCGCGCTCGGCGCGGGGATCTCCTGGGGAGGCGCCATCCTCCGCCTCTGAGCCGTCGCTCCCGCGGCGCCTCGTCCATCGGAGGCCCCTTCGTCCCGCTCGGAGCGATGCTCTATACTGTCGGGCGATGGTCCTTCGTCGACTCGGCGTCGCGGCGTTCGCGTGCTTCTCGATCGCCGCCGCAGCGCTCCCCGCGTGCTCGACGACGGCGAACGTGTCGCGGGTCTGGATGTCCATCGACGAGGACGGCGCGCGCCAGCGCGGCACGTTCTTCACGGACTCCGCCAAGGTCGTCTGCCTCGCCGAGATCGGCATCGGCCGCGACGACGTGACGCTCGAGTTCCTCATCCGACGCATCCTCGGCACGCCTTACGCCAAGCGCGAGTTCGCGGAAGAGAACACCGTCGTCGCCGCGAAGGATTTCCGGCCGGAGCGCACCAGCGGCCAGCCCGCCGTCGTGTCGATGGTGTACTTCCCCACCAAGGTCGAAGACGGCAAGCTCGTCGAGGATCCCGACGAGCCCTACCCTCCCGGCACCTACGTCTGCGAGGTGCGCATCGACGGAGAGGAGAAGGGGCGGGCGCAGTTCAACATCGACTACGCGCCGTGTCCGACCGCGATGATCCTCGACGGAGCGCCTTGCGCGGGCTTCTACACGCTCGATCCGCCGATGGAGTGCCCGAGGGCCGGCCTCGGCGGTGACGAGGATCCGATGTGCGTCTGCGAAGAGGAGGGGTGGAGGTGCCGATGAGCGAGAAGGATCGGGTCCGCGCACGACGCCGCTTCGCCGCCATCCTCGGGTTCGCCGGCTTGACCTCGACGGCGATCGCGGCGGCGGCGCTCGGGTCCGGGTGCATCTTCGATCAGGGCACCTACGAGGGCGGCGGGCGCCGCGGCCCGATCCAGAAGGAGAACGACGAGGACGAGTCGCCCACGACGACCTCGACCAGCACGAGCACGCCGACGCCCCCGCCTCCGAGCACGAACGACGACCCGGACGAAGAGGAGCTCGACGCCGGCTAGCCCCAGCACTCGCTCCCCACTCCTGAGGAGCGTTGCCGCCGTCGTTTTTCGTGCGAGCTCGGCCCCGGGGGCGCTTGGCGGCGCCCCGAGCCTGCGCTATCTCGCGCGCCCATGATGCTCGCGTGGCTCTTTCCAGGGCAAGGCTCGCAGTCGGTCGGGATGGCCAAGGACCTCGTCGCGTCCTCGGCCGCTGCACGGGAGGTCTTCGAGCGCGCAGACGCCGCGCTCGGCGAGAAGCTCTCGAAGCTGATCCTCGAGGGTCCCGAGGCCGACCTCACGCTCACCGCGAACGCTCAACCGGCCATCGTCACGACGAGCATCGCCGCGCTCCGCGCGATCCAGGAGAAGTATCCCGACTTCGCGCCGCCGCGCTTCGCGGCCGGGCACTCGCTCGGCGAGTACTCCGCCCTGGTCGCGGCCGGCGCGATCGAGCTCGAGGACGCGGTGCGCATCGTCCGCGCGCGCGGCCGCGCGATGCAGGACGCCGTCCCGCCGGGCGTCGGCGCGATGGCCGCGATCATGGGCGTGGACGCGGCCAAGCTCGAGACGATCTGCCGCGAGGTCGAGGCGGAGAAGGATCCGTCGGGCGAGCCCTACGGGACCGTCTCGTGCGCGAACTTCAACGCGCCCGGCCAGATCGTCATCGCGGGCAAGGCGAAGGCGGTCGCGCGCGTGAGCGAGCGCGCCGCCGCCGAGGAGAAGGGCAAGGCCATCCCGCTCAAGGTGAGCGCTCCCTTCCACTGCGCGCTCATGGCGCCGGCGGCGAAGGTCGTGGAGGAAGAGCTCGCGAAGATCGAGATCCGCCCGCTGAAGTTCCCGGTCGTCGCCAACGTCGACGCTCGGCCGAACGACGACCCCAAGCGCGTCAAGGAGCTGCTCGTCCGGCAGGTCGACGGGGCCGTCCGCTGGGAGCAGGCGGTGCGCATGATGCACCTCGAGGGCGTGACGCACGCGATCGAGATCGGCCCGGGCAAGGTCCTCGCGGGCCTCGGCAAGCGCATCGCGAAGGAGATGAAGATCACGAGCGTGGGCGACGTCCCGAGCCTCGAGGCGCTCGGCGCGTTCCTGGCGCCCGACAAAGCGGCGTGAGAGCGGGGAGTCGGCGAGAGTCCCCGAGACAAGTCATTCGTTCATCCGAGGAGATCCATGTTCAAGCTCGATGGGAAGGTCGCTCTGGTCACCGGCGGCTCGCGCGGCATCGGACGCGCGTGCTGTGAGGCGCTCGCGGAGCATGGCGCGACGGTCGTCGTGAACTACGTGAAGGGCGAGGCCGCCGCGCGCGAGGTCGCCGACGGCATCGTCAAGAACGGAGGCAAAGCCGAGATCCAGGGCTTCGACGTCGCCGACCCGAAGGCCTGCGAGGCCGCAATCGACGAGATCGTGAAGCGTCACGGTCGTCTCGACATCCTCGTCGCGAACGCCGGCATCTCGATCGACGCCCTGCTCCTCCGCTTGAAGGACGAGGACCTCGACCGGATGTGGCAGGTGAACGTGAAGGGCGCCATCGCCTGCGCCCGCGCCGCCGTGAAATCGATGATGCGCGCGAAGTCGGGCCGCATCGTCTTCATGTCGAGCGTCGTCGGCGAGATGGGCAACGTCGGCCAGACGGCCTACGCCGCGTCGAAGGCGGCGCTCATCGGCGCGGCCCGCTCGATCGCCCGCGAGTACGCGTCGCGCAACATCACGGTCAACGTGATCGCCCCCGGCTTCATCGAGACGGACATGACGAGCACGATGTCCGATCAGATGAAGGAGCAGCTCATGAAGATCGTACCGCTCGGTCGGACCGGCAAGCCGCAGGAGATCGCCGCGGCGTGCCTCTACCTGGCGAGCGACGAAGCGGCGTACGTGACGGGGCAGGTGCTCCGGGTGAATGGGGGGATGCACACCTGAGAATGACAAGAGGCTCCAGGCTCCAGGCTCCAGGGAAGAAGAGGCGGGCTTCGGGTCTCAGCCGGATGAACGTCCGAGCTTCGTTCTTGGAGCTTCGGCCTGACGAAACGACCGTATGGGGCGGCGCGTCGCGCTGATGAGTTGACGCGTTTCGCGCGTCGCATGCGCGTCATTTCCCTGGAGCCTGGAGCCCGGAGCCTGAAGCCTGTGACGGTTGCGGTCCCCGGAAAGGCTGTGTAGAAAGCCCGCCTACAAGCTCGAGGCCCACGAGCACCCGCCCAACGCGGATGACGGACGGCTCGAGGGCGACATCGACAGAACGAATCGACGAGGCAGAGAGAAATGGCCCAAGACATCGCCAGCGAGGTCAAGCGCATCATCAAAGAGCAGCTCGACGTCGAAGAAAAGGACATCAAGCCCGAGTCCACCTTCATCGAGGATCTCGGGGCGGACTCTCTCGGCCTCGTCGAGCTCGTGCTCGCGTTCGAGGAGGCGTTCGAGATCGACATTCCGGACGAGGACACCGAGAAGATCCGTACCGTCCAGGACGCCATCGACTACATCGAGAAGCACGCGAAGAAGTAGAGAAAGAGTCCTCAGTCCTCAGTCCTCAGCCCTCGGAGAGAGGCTGAGGATCCTCGAGACCTCATCCACTTCTCGAGCGCGGGGACCGGGTCTTCTTCTCTCTTCAGTGACCGAATCGAGCCGAACGGCGAAGCCGAAGAGCTCGACGAGGACGAAGGAGGTTCGGCGAAGCCGGATCGAACGAAGCTGAGGCCGAAGGCTGAGGACTGAGGACTGAAATGAACCGCGTCGTCATCACTGGAATTGGGCTCGTCACACCGGTCGCCATCGGACGCAAAGAGTCCTGGGAGGCGCTCCTCGCTGGCAAGAGCGGCGCGGGACCGATAACCCAGTTCGACGCGTCGGCTTTCCGCGTCCGCATCGCGTGCGAAGTCAAAGGCTGGGACGGCTCGCGCTTCGTCGAGAAGAAGAAGCTCAAGGAAATGGATCGCTTCACCGAGTTCGCCTGCGGGGCGGCGGCGATGGCGATCCAGGACGCAGGGCTCGAGCTCACCGACCAGGAGCGTGACGAGGCCGGATGCTTCATCGGCGTCGGCCTCGGGGGCCTTCTGACCCTCGAGAAGACGAAGCAGATCCTCCTCGAGAAGGGGCCGCAGAAGATCAGCCCGTACGCCATCCCCGGCATCATCGCGAACCTCGCCGCCGGGCAGGTGTCGATGATCCACGGGCTCCGTGGGCCGAGCTACTGCACCACGAGCGCATGCTCGAGCGGAGCGCACGCCATCGGCGAGGCCTTCGAGTGGATCCGCCGCGGCCGCGCTCAGGTGATGATCGCGGGCGGCGCCGAGGCGACGGTCACCCCCGTCGGCATCGGCGGCTTCGAGGCGATGTACGCGCTCTCGCGGCGCAACGAGGAGCCCGAGAAGGCGAGCCGCCCGTTCGACAAGGGGCGCGACGGCTTCGTCTGCGGCGAGGGCTCCGGCGTGCTCGTGCTCGAGTCGCTCGAGCGTGCGAAGAAGCGCGGCGCGAAGATCTACGCCGAGATCACCGGCTACGGCGCGTCGAGCGACGCCAACCACCTCACGCAGCCGGCTCCGCACGGAGAGGGCGCGCAGCGCTCGATGCGCATGGCGCTCGAGGACGCCGGTGTCTCGCCGGACCAGGTCGACTACCTCAACGCGCACGGCACCTCGACGCCCGTGGGCGACATCGCCGAGACCGAGGCGACGATCGCCGTCTTCGGCGACCACGCCACGAGCAAGAAGCTCTGGGTGAGCTCGACCAAGTCGATGATGGGCCACCTGCTCGGCGCGGCCGGCGCCGTCGAGAGCGCCATCTGCGCGCTCGTGGTCTCGGAGGGCAAGATCCCGCCGACCATCAACCTCGACGACCCCGACCCGCAGTGCACGCTCGACTACGTGCCGCACACGGCCCGTGAGCGCAGGGTGAAGCACGCGCTCAACAACTCCTTCGGGTTCGGCGGAACGAACTGCTCTCTCCTGTTCTCGCGGTACGAGGGCTGAGGCCCACGACGATGCGCATCGCCATCGCCTCCGACCACGGCGGCTACAAGCTCAAGGCGGAGCTCATCGAGCTCCTCCGTAGCCGGAAGGACCTCCTCGTCGAGGACTTCGGACCGAGCTCCGAAGAGAGCGTCGACTATCCCGATTACGCGCACGCGGTCGCGAAGGCGATCGTCCTCGGGAAGTTCGATCGGGGTATCCTGATCTGTGGGACCGGGGTCGGCATGGCGATCGCGGCGAATCGGCACGAGGGCATCCGTTGCGTGAACTGCTCGGACACGTACACCGCGAGGCTCTCGCGCCAGCACAACGACAGCAACGTCCTTTCTCTAGGAGCGCGCGTGCTTGGGCGGGGGCTCGCGTGGGAAATCGTCTCGGCCTGGCTCGACGAGCCGGTGGACATGGACGAGCGGCATGCTCGTCGTCGCCGGAAGATCGAGCCGGACGAGCGCTGACAGGCATCCCCTTGAAGTGCCCCTTCTGCGGCCATCTCGAGAGCAAGGTCACCGACTCCCGTGCCGGTACCGCGGGTGACGTCATCCGCCGCCGCCGCGAGTGCGAGGCCTGCGCCCGCCGCTTCACGACGTACGAGCGCGTCGAAGAGGTGCTGCCGCTCGTCGTGAAGAAGGACGGCCGCCGAGAGGCCTTCGAGCGCCAGAAGGTCCTCGGGGGTCTCCGCCGCGCGTGCGACAAGCGCGCCGTGCCCCTCGCCCGCCTCGAGCAGCTCGTCGACGCCGTCGAGCGCGAGCTCATCGACGGCGGCGAGAAGGAGGTCGCCTCCGAGAAGGTCGGCGAGCGTGTGATGGCCCACCTGCGCGAGGTCGATCCCGTCGCGTACGTGCGCTTCGCGAGCGTCTACCGGCAGTTCAAGGACATCGACGAGCTACGCTCGGAGATCGAGCAGCTCGCCACCTCCGCGACTCGCCCCGGGAACGACCTCGCTTCGTCCGCGGTTCGCCCCGGCGACCACGCGTCCACCCGCAAGTCCGATCGCCCCAAGGCCGACGTAGAGCCATGACTGACGGCAACCGAGAGCCGAAGCCCCCCTCCGCGAGTCCACCAGTCTCGGCCGGAGGCCCCGACCCGAGGACGGCGGACGACGAGCGTTGGATGGACCTCGCCCTCCTCCACGCGAGGAGCGGGCGTCCTTCGCCCAACCCGCACGTCGGCGCGGTCGTCGTGAAGGACGGCGAGCTCGTGGCGACCGGTCATCACGAGCGCGCCGGCGCCGACCACGGCGAGACGGTCGCCGTGCGCGCGGCCGGCCCTCGCGCCGAGGGAGCGACGCTCTACGTCACGCTCGAGCCGTGCAATCACCACGGCCGGACCCCGCCGTGCACCGACGCCATCATCGCGGCGAAGATCGCGCGCGTCGTCGTCGGATGTCGCGATCCGAACCCGCACGTGGAGGGTCACGGCATCGAGAAGCTACGGAAAGCCGGCATCGAGGTGACGCTCGGCGTGCGCGAGCTCCAGTGCCGCGCGCTCATCATGCCTTGGGCGAAGCACATCACGACGGGGCTCCCGTACGTCTCGCTCAAGCTCGCGCTCTCGCTCGACGGGCGCATCGCCACGCGCTCGGGCGCCTCGAAGTGGGTCACGGGGCCGGACGCTCGCGCCAAGGTCCACCTGCTCCGTTCGCGCTCGGACGCGGTCGCGGTCGGAATCGGGACCGCGGCGACGGACGATCCTCGCCTCACCGTGCGCGACGCTCCGGGCGAAAGCCCGCTGCGTGTCGTCTTCGACACGAACCTCCGCCTCGCGCCCGAGTCCCGCCTCGCCCAGACCGCGCGCGAGGTACCGACGCTCGTGCTGTGCGGGCCCGAGGCTTCTCCCGCCGCCGAGGAGACGCTCACCGAGCTCGGCGTGGAGTGCATCCGCGTGCCTCTGTCGACCGAAGGTCGCCTCGACGTGGTGACCGCGCTGCGCGTTCTCGGACAGCGCGGCATCGTGACGCTGCTCGTCGAAGGCGGCGCAGAGCTCGCCGGGAGCTTCCTCGCCGGTCGCCTCGCGGACGAGCTCCACGCGTTCATCGCGCCGATCCTGCTCGGCCCGCGCGGGCGCCCCGGCGCCGTCGATTGGGCCGGCCCCGACACGCCCCAGCAGGCCCCGAGAATCGCATCGCCCTCCTGGGAGCTCTGCGGCGAGGACGCCTACGTCCACGGGCCCATCATCTACCCGGAATAGGAGCCCAGCCGCCCGCTCGCCGCCGGAACCGGGCCCCGCTGCCGGCGACCGCGGCCTCGGTTCGCGCCCCCCGCGTTCTGCGGTAAGCTTCGAGTGATTCCATGATTCGCACCATCCTCCACTATCCGGACAAGCGGCTGCGTGAGCGTGGCGAGAGGATCGAGGCCATCACGCCCGAGATCCAGCAGCTCATCGACGACATGGCCGAGACCATGTACGCGGCGCCCGGAGTGGGCCTGGCCGCGACGCAGATCGGGGAGAAGCTCCAGCTCTTCATCGTCGACATCGCGGACGAAGACTCGCCGAGCGATCTCCGCGTGTTCATCAACCCGGAGATCCTCGAGCGCAGCGGGAAGGTCACGTGGCAGGAAGGATGCCTCAGCTTCCCCGGCATCCAGGAGGAGGTCGAGCGCGCGGCCAAGGTGCGCGTTCGAGCACAGGACCGTAACGGCCAGTGGTTCGAGCTCGAGGCGGAGGGGTTGCTCGCGGTCGCGATCCAGCACGAGTACGACCACCTCCAGGGCGTGCTCATGATCGATCACATGGGTCCGCTGAAGAAGCGCCTCACCCATCGCAAGATGGTGAAGCGCGCCGAAGAGCAAGCGGCGACCTGAGCTTCAGTCCTCAGTCCTCGGCGGGAGAGGCCCGAGGCCTGAGGCCGCGTGGGCCGGCATGGTCGGTGCACGCGCGATCGGGATTGAGTCCAAGTTCCGTCGCATCGTGCATTCTCCCTCCGAATCGGGTTGCGAGCCGACCGATCCTGCCGACTCGCATGACCTGACGTCCTCGCTCGGCTCGCGGGACCGCTGGCCGCAAGCGTTGCGCGTCATCGTCGACATGATGCTGGGCTCGAACCAGCCGATGTTCGTCGTCTGGGGGCCCGAACGTGTCGTCGTGCCCAACGACGCGTTCCTCGCGCTGGTCGGCGCCGATCGCGCCGGTGCACGTGCGCGAGCGCTCGAGACCGTGTGGCGAGACTTCGACGCCGTGCTCCGTCCACGGCTCGACCGCGCGTTCTCGGGTCAGCCGAGCTGCATGCGTGAAGCATCGGTGAGCGTGCGGCGGCTCGGCTCTCCAACGGCGACGAGGCTCGACGTGTCGCTGGCTCCCGTCCGCGACGAGCGCGGCGAGGTCGGCGGCGTCCTCTGCATCTGCACGGACGTCGACGCAGCCATACGCGAGAGCGAGGAGCGTCTGCGTCTCGCCGCCGAGGCCGCCGACATCGGGCTCTACGAAGGCGATCCGGTCACGC
This sequence comes from uncultured Myxococcales bacterium, assembly GCA_937949945.1. Lineage (GTDB taxonomy): Bacteria > Myxococcota_A > Polyangia > Polyangiales > Polyangiaceae > Labilithrix. Next base: position 128,401 of record CALFEQ010000179.1, on the reverse strand, counting down.
TGACGGGCTTCTGGTCGGACCGGCTCAAGCAGATCGTCGGATTGGCCCCGAGCCCCGAGCCGGTCCCGGGCACGACGATCATCCAGCTCTGCCACCCGGACGACGCCCAGCGCGTCCAAGACAAGCTGATGGCCTCCGTCGATCCCGCCGGCGACGGCCGACTCGAGGACGAGCACCGCCTCGTCCGCTCCGACGGCGAGGTGCGCTGGGTCTACGTGAAGGGAGCGACGCGCTTCGAAGGAGAAGGACCGGCGCGGCGCCCGGTCAGAGCCCACGGCGCGGTCATCGACATCACGGAACGCAAACGCGCCGAGGAGGCTCTACGCGCGAGCGAGGAGCGCTTTCGCCTGGTCACGGAGGCGATGCACGGCGTCGTCTACGACCACGACCTCACGACCGGGTCGATGGTCTTCTCGCGCGGGCTCTCCGAGCTGATCGGCATACGCCGCGAAGACTTCCCGCCGACCAGTGCTTCCTGGATCGAGCGCATCGAGCCGGCCGATCGCGAGGAGGCGCAGCGTCGGCTCGCAGAGGCCGTCGCCGCCCACGCGCCGAGCATGGACGCCGAGTACCGCGTGCGTCGCGCCGACGGTCGTCTCGTCTGGGTGTGGGATCGCTACGGCATCGTCTACGACGACGGGCGCCCGCGAAGGATCGTCGGCCACGTCTCGAACATCGACGAGCGCAAGAGAGCGGACGAGCACACGAAGTTCCTCGCCGCGCTCCACCCGATGCTGATGGAGGAGCCTCGCTCGACGGAGCTCGTCCGGCGCACGCTCGAACGGCTCGTCGGCCACCTCGCGGTGAATGGCGCCTACTTCGGCGAGCTCTCGGCCGACCTCGGTACGATCGAGATCCGGGCCTGCGAGGGTCCTCTGCAGGCGGCCGGCTCGTTTCGGACGGCGGAGCTCTTCTCCAAGGAGGCCCTGAGGACGTTCGCCTCCGAGAGCGTGCTCGTCGTCGGGAACGTCACGACCGATCCACGGACGGCGCACCACGCGCAGACGTACCTCCGCCGCGACGTGGCCGGATTCGTGGTCGTGCAGGTCGTGCGACCGAGCGGCTGGAGAGCCATCGTCGCGGTCGTCTCGCAGAGGCCGTGCGACTGGCGGCCGGACGAAATCCGCCTGCTGCGAGAGGTGAGCGACCTGTTGGTCTCGGCGGTCGATCGTGCGCGCGCGCAAGAGGCGCTCGGCGCGAGCGAACGACGCCTGGCGCTGGCGATGGAAGCGAACGACGCCGGCGCGTGGGAGACGAACCTCACGACGGGCGAGAACATCTGGGACACCCGCACCGCCGCATTGCTCAAGATCGCTCTCGAGGACTTGCCCGAGGCGCAGCAGCGCTGGCTCGAGTTCGTCCACCCGGACGACCGCGAGCGCGTCCTCTGCGCCTTGCAGCAGTGCGCGGAGCACGGCGACCGCTACGCGCAGGAGTTCCGCGTCGTACGAACCGACGGACAGATCCGTTGGTTCGAGAACCGCGGCATCGTCGTGACCGACCCGAACGGGGCGCGCCGGATGCTCGGGATGACGCAGGACATCACGGACCGGAAGCTCGCCGAAGAGGCGCTGCGCGAGAGCGAGCGTCGGTTCCGCAAGATGGCCGACACGGCGCCCGCGATGCTCTGGACCGACGAGCACGAACGCTGCACGTTCCTCAGCCGCGGCTGGTACGAGTTCACGGGCATGACCGAGGAAGAAGCCCTCGGCCTCGGATGGGCCGACGCGATCCACCCGGACGATCGGGACGAGGTCCTGCGGATCGTGCTCGATGCGGAGCGCCGCGGCCAGCCGTACGCCGTCGACTATCGACTGCGCCGCGCGGACGGCGCGTACCGCTGGGTGAACGGCGCCGGGAGGCCGTGCTGGTCCGACACCGGCGAGCTCACCGGCTTCATCGGCTCCGTGATCGACGTCCACGAGCGCAAGCTCGCCGAAGAGGCGCTCCGCGAGGCCGACCGCCGCAAGGACGAGTACCTCGCGATGCTCGGTCACGAGCTCCGCAACCCGCTCTCGGCGGTCCGCACCGCGACGGAGCTCTTGAAGCTCACCGGGCTCCACGACCCACGCCTCCAGCGGATCCACGGCGTGCTCGAGCGCCAGACGAGCCACATGGCCGCGCTGATCGACGGGCTGCTCGAGGTCTCGCGCATCGCGCGAGGGAAGATCCACCTCGAGGAGCAGGTGCTCGACGTTCGCGAGATCCTCGAGCGGGTCATCGTCGATCGAAGCGCCGCGATCCAGGCGAGCGGCCTCGAGCTCCAGACCCGCTTCCCCGACGAGCCGCTCTGGGTCTCGGCCGACCCGGTCAGGCTCGTGCAGGTCTTCGACAACCTCCTCGCGAACGCGCTCAAGTTCACCAAGCCGCCCGGATCGCTCAGGGTGTCCCTCGAACGGGACGGCGATCAGGCGGTCGCGCGCGTCCGGGACACGGGCGTGGGGATTCGGTCCGAGATGCTGTCGCGCATCTTCGAGCCGTTCCAACAAGACGCCCCCCAGGACACGGCGCGCGCCGCCGGAGGTCTCGGCCTCGGGCTCGCGCTCGCCAAGGGGCTCGTCGAGCTCCATCGCGGGACGATCACGGCGTACAGCGAGGGTCCCGGCACCGGCGCGGAGTTCGTCGTTCGCCTCCCGCTCGCGCTGCGCGCGGTCGAGACCGAGCACCATGACGCGAGGGCGGCCGGTGCGAGCACGCTTCGCGCAAAGCGCATCTTGCTCGTCGAAGACAACGTCGACGCCGCCTCGATGCTCCGAGACCTCCTGGAGCTCGAGGGACACCACGTCGAGACCGCATCGAACGCGCCGGACGCGCTCGTCGCGCTCCGCCGCGAAAAGCCCGATCTCGTCCTCTGCGACATCGGTCTTCCCGGCATGAACGGATACGAGCTCGCGCGGACGATCCGCGCCGACGAGTCGCTCCGGGACATCGCGCTCGTCGCGGTCACCGGCTACGGTCAGCCCGTCGATCGGAAGCGGACCAAGGAGGCGGGCTTCGACGAGCACCTGACGAAGCCGCTCGCGCTCCCCGTGCTCGACGAGGTCCTCGCGCGCTATCAGCGCGACGGCGAGACCACGGATCCTCCGAAGGGCGCGCTCTACCGCGGCGAGGAGGATGCCCTCCCTCCCCGCGGCAAGCCCGCGGAGCCCGTCGTACCGATCAGCGGCCGGCGCGCTTGAACATCGAGCCGTCGAGCTTCATGCCGCGAGCAGCGAGCTCGTTGGCGATGCGCGGGACGACGCCCGTCGCGCTGAAGCTGCCGTCGCCACCGGCCGGGTCGGCGTTGAACACGAAGAGGTCGCGCGCGACGATGCCCTTCGAGTCGGCGCCGCCGAGCTCGGCGATGCGCGTGAGGCGAAGGCGCCCGTCGGGGAACGAGGACATCTCGATGGCGATGTCGAACGCCTCGCCGACGACCTCGCGCATGCCTTCGATCGAAAGGCCGGGCCGGTGGAGCGCGAGCTGCGCGACGAGCCTGCCGAGCCCCTGCCGCAGCGTCGGCGCCGGCAGGGCCGCGAGCACGCCGTCGTTTCCTTCCGCCATCGCGTCGACGGTCGCCGCCGCCACGCCGCCCGAGAGCTGCGTGACGATGAGCCGGTCGGCGCGGAGCTTCGACGCGGCGCGGACGCACTCCTCGCCGAGCTTGCGCGTGTCGCCGAGCGTGAGGCTCGCCGCGTGCGCGTTGCCGACGCCGATCTCCTCGACGTCTTGGACGACGACCACCCGCTCGCCGCCGGGGCCGGCCGCCGCGAGCGCGGAGAGCAACGGCAGCGGCGCGTTTCCGGAGACGAGGATGTTCGCGCGCGCCGTGAGGCACGCCTCGAGGAACTGCGCCATCGGCTTCGACATCGAGTTGGCGCGCGTGAGCTCCTCGAACGTCGTCTCGATGCGGCGACGCTTGCGGATCGAGACGACCCAGTTGGCCGCGGCGGGCGGCGCGATCGCGACGAAGGCGGCGCGAGGCAGCCTGCGCTCGATCACGGTGTCGCCCGGCTTGCACGGCTCGCCGCTCTGCTGCGCGAGACGCGCGACGACGCGCGCGAGCGCCTCCTCGCTGCTGAACGCGTTGGACTCCGCGGTCACCGTGGTGCCGCCACGCAGCGTGAAGAGCTGGTCGTAGCGCACGCAGTGGATCTCGGCGACCTCCTCGTCTTCGAGCAGAGGCCCGAAGGCGCCGAGCCCGACGAGCTCACGGTGCGCATCGCGGACGACGGCGTCGAGGTCGATCCCCTCCGGAGCGTCGCCCTCCTCGCGCATCGCGTTCGCCTGCTCGCGCGCGGCGCGCTCGATCTGCTGCGCGAGCGCGTCCGGCACGGTCGGGTTCGTGCCGAGCGGCGAGAGATCGACCGCGTCGGCGATGCGGTCGAGGAGCGTCATCAGCGCGAGGCGACGTCCGGCCTGCGCCGGCGTCTCCTTCGGAGGCACGCGCGGAGGCGGCGCCGTCGCTCGCCCGGGCGGCGGCATCGAAGGCGAAACCGTCGGAGCGGGCGCAGCGGGCTGCGCGACCGGCGGCGGCGGAGCGGCGACCGGCGGCGGCAGCGGAGGCGGCCCGACGGGTTGAGGCGGCGGCACGGGCGGAGGCGCCGCGGCCCCGCCGCCGCCCGACGTCACGCGCGGCGCGATGACCGGCGGCGACATCTGGTTGAGCGGCATCGTGAGCGGCCGGACGCCCGGGGCCGCGGGAGGCGGCCCCGACGGGCCGCGCGCCTTCGCCGGCTGCACCGGCGAGCTGTCGTCGGGATCCTGATCGAGCGCGAAGCTCTGCGGCTCCGGAGAGCGCGGAGGAGCAGGCGGCGGCGCCGCGGGCGGCGAGGGTGCGAGCCCCGGCGACGACATTCCGAGCGGCGACGGCGACGTCGACACGTTCGCCGGTTGCGGCCTCGGCAGCGGCGCGCCCGGAGGATGCGTGGGCGCCTTGAGCGTGACCGCCGGCGGCGCGTTCGGCAGCGGCGCGGGCGGTCGACCCGGCGCAGGACCGGGCGCCGGATCGTTGCGCCCGACGGTGCGCAGCTCGTCGTCGCCCGTCGTCTGCTGTTGGTCCGCGGCGGCGCCGGCGCCGTTCGTCTCGAGGCGGAGAACGAAGTCGCCGATGTAGATCTTGTCGCCCTCACGGACGATCGTCGCTTGCGCGATCTTCCGTCCGTTGACGTACGTGCCGTTGGTGCTCTTCAGGTCGGTGACGATGAAACGACCATCGCGGAAGAGGAGACGCGCGTGGTGCTTCGACACGTTCCCCTTCGGGAGCATCAAGTCGTTGCCCTGAACGCGCCCGACGTTGATCTCGTTCTTGTCGAAGGTCTCCCTCCGCTCCGCGCCGCCCTTCTCGCTGATGATGATCGAAAACACGCGTCGATCCCCTAATCGTCAGTGCGTGCGGTGACTCAACGACAGACGACGCCTAGCGACCGGCGGAGCTGCCGTACCATCGGATTTCAACGAGATTGTCGGGGCTTTGGTTGCCAAATGTCAACTTGGCGCTGAAGCGGCCTCGTTCGGCTGAGCTCTGGTCCGGGGTCGAGGCTCCAGGCTCCGGTCTCTCGTCGCGGCGACACACTACGCCATTCGTCGCCGTCGACGCCCCACGGTCAGGGCCACACGGCACCACACGTCTCGGGACGAAAAAGACGAAGCGCGTGAAGCCCCAGGCTTCACGCGCTCTCGTGCCCCGTACCTTCGCTCTCGGGGCTCGTCGATGATCCGCGCCGGATCGCTCAGTCGTTGGCTCGCGGGGACCGACGGCTGTGGACCTCGTTGGCGACCATGCCGAGCAGCTCACCCGCGAGCGCCATCACGTCCTTCTCCGTGTATCCGCTGGAACGGAGCTCGCGATAGATGGTCTTGGCGAGGATCGTGACCGCGCGAGGATCGCGAAGGCCGGGCGTCGTATCGAAGGGGAGTGCCATCTGGGATGGCGCAATACAAGCACCATGCCACGGACTCGCAAGCGGTTTGTCCTGAAAATGTGATGGGTGGCGCCTCGCCGACGCGAACGCGAGTGCCCATCCGTGAGCTCGTGTGGTGCGAACGCGCGTTCGCGGCCCTTCCCTGCCCGCTTTTCCATGGTCGAGGCCCGACGGCTCGGGTCGACGCGGCGCGGTAGCGCAACCATCACCGCTGGATCGCTGGAGCGGGGCCAAGAGCACGACGCCGGACCCGAGGACGGTGGTACCGTGCCGCGCGATGACGGAGGCCGACGACGGAGCAGAGGTTCGATCCGGCGATGGCGCGCCGGAACGGGCGTCCGCGTCGAGCGCGCCGGCGGAGCAGGACCCGACCGAGACGCGATCGGAGAAGGACGAGCGATCCGAGCGCCGCAGTCGCGACGCGAAGGCGAAGCGCTCGGACGCGAGCGGGAGCATCTGGGAAAAGTGGATGACGCCCGAGTCGCGATCGCGACGCATCCTCATCGGGCTCGGCATCTACCTCGCCTGCCTCGTGGTGTTCGCCATCTTCGCAGGCGATCGCCTTCTGAAGCACACGCCCTACAACCACTACGCGCTGCTCGCGGACGCGTGGCTGCACGGCCGGCACCATCTCGCCGGCAGCCCGCCGTCGTACGCCGGGATGAACGACTTCGCTCTGTTCGAGTCGAAGTGGTTCATCAGCTTCCCGCCGTTCCCGGCGGTGCTCATGCTTCCGTTCGTCTGGCTCTCGGGCGAGCCGGAGTACTTCCGCGACGGTCAGTTCGTCGTGTGGCTCGCGGGCATCGGCCCCGCCGTGCTCTTCCTCGTCCTCGAGAAGCTACGACGGACCGGGCGCTCCGAGCGGACCGAGGCCGAGAACATCCGGCTCGCGCTGTTGTTCGCGTTCGGCACCGTCTACTTCTTCTCGGCGGTGCAGGGCACCGTCTGGTTCGCCGCGCACGTGGTCGGCGTCGGGCTGGCGGCCCTCTTCGTCCTCTTCGCGCTCGACGCCGAGCGGCCCGTGCTCGCGGGCGCGATGCTCGGATGCATGTTCCTCACGCGGACGACCACGCTGCTCGCCGGCGTGTTCTTCCTGTTCGAGGCCGTACGGATCGCGTACGTCGGCAGGTCGAAGGGACAGACGCGCGCGCTGCCGACCGAGGGGACGCTGCTCGAGCGCGCGCTCGAAGTGTGGCGCGGGCTCGATCGCCGCGTCCTTCTGGGGCTCCTCGTGCGCGTCGCGGTGCCGGTGCTCGTGGCGATCGCGTTCGCGTCCTGGCTCAACTACGCACGCTTCCACGACCCGAAGCCCTGGGCGTTCGGGCACGAGTACCTGCAGGTCGGCTGGAAGACGCGCATCGATCGATGGGGGCTCTTCAGCTTCCACTTCTTGCCGCGCAACCTCGCCGTCGTGCTCGGAAGCCTGCCGTGGCGTCCCGCGCCCGGCGATCCCGAGGTGCCGCTCGAGCTGCTCGGGATGACCTTCCACGTGCCGAACTGGAAGATCAGCGGGCACGGCCTCGCGCTCTGGTGGACGACGCCGGTCTACCTCTGGCTCCTCCGGCCGAAGCGGATCGATCTGCTCTGGGCCGCATGCGCGGCGGCGGCGCTCGGCCCGTGCGTGATGAACCTGCTCTACCAGAACAGCGGCTGGTTCCAGTTCGGGTACCGCTTCTCGAACGACTACGCCGTGTTCCTCTTCGTCCTCCTCGCGATCGGCACGCGCCGTCTCTCACGCCTCTTCTGGATCGCGGCGATATGGGCGGTCGCGTGGAACACGTTCGGCGCCGCGAGCTTCGAACGTCCGAAGTACAACGCCTTCTACTCGCGCGAGGCCGCCATCGGCGTCCGCCGCCCCGGCGGTCCGGCGACGCTCGACCTCGTCTTCCCTCCGGATTGATCCGAAGCCACCCATCTCTTCCGGACGCAGAACCGAACCATGCGCTCGACCATCACGCTCGGCTCCGTCTTCGTCGCCGTCGCCTGCGCGGTCTCCGCGTGTGGCAGCCCGCAGATCGTCCCCCGCCCCGCGCCCGGAGTTCAGCTCGCCTCCATCACCGTGACGAGCCCCGCATTCTCCGAGGGCGGCCGCATCCCCGTCGACCACACGTGCGACGGCAGCGACATCATCCCCGAGCTCGTCTTGAGCTCTCCCCCGGAGAACACGAAGTCGCTCGTGCTCTGGGTCGAGGATCCGGACGCGCCGAACGGAACGTTCACGCACATGGTCGCGTTCAACATCTCACCCGAGACGCACAAGATCCCGTCCGGCACCGACCTCACGAACGTCGGCGAAGCAGCCCGCTTCGGCCTGAACGACTTCCAGGTCGCGCGCTACTCGGGCCCGTGCCCCCCGAAGCGCGAAGTCCACCGCTACCGCTTCCGCGTCCTCGCTCTCGACACGACGCTGGACCTCCCCGAGGGAACACCGCACGCGCGCATCGCAGAAGCGATCGATGGGCACATCATCGGCGAAGGCGTGCTGACGGGGCACTTCGGGCATTAGAGGCTCCAGGCTCCAGGCTCCGGGCTCCAGGGGGTGGAACCCGCGCGGGCGATCGATCCGCGGTCACCGCTCGGCCCGCTCCACGCGCATCACGGCGGCGCGTCGATCCGACGCCCGACCGTTTCGTCAGAGGGCCCCACACGTCGGCGCCGGCGCCTTTGGACGGGGCGTTCCACCGAAGCCCGGACGCGCAGCCGGAACCTCCGAACCTGGAGCCGCCTGGAGCCTGGAGCCTCAGAAGAAGGCCGCCCGGTGGAGCCCAGGGCCCGCTACTTCTTCTTCTCCTCCCGGCTGATCGTCACGCTCTTGATCGTCACCGGCGTCACCGGGCGCTCGCCGTGGACGGGGACGCTGGCGATGTCGTGGATGACTTGCTCGGGCGCGCACTCGCCGAAGATCGTGTAGCCGCCGTCGAGGTGCGGGGCGGGCGCGTCGGTGATGAAGAACTGGGCGCCGTTCGTGTTCGGGCCGCGGTTGGCCATGCAGAGGAGGCCGGCCCTGTCGTGCTTCGCACCGGACCAGATCTCGTCGGGGATCACGTAGCCGGGCTCACCCGTTCCGTTTCCCTTCGGATCGCCGCCCTGGATCATGAAGCCCTTGATGATGCGGTGGAACGTCGTCCCGTCGTACGCGGGCTTGTTCACCCACTGGCCCGTGTTCGGGTCCTTCCACGCGCGCTTGCCGGTGGCGAGGCCGATGAAGTTCGCGACCGTGATGGGCGCCTTGTCGTCGTAGAGCTTGCACTGGAGCGTGCCTTTGCTCGTCTCGATCTTGGCGATGATGGGCCCGCTCCCCGGGAGGTCCTTCGTGGCCTCGGCGAGCGTGAAGCTGCCGTTGTGCGGATCGCCTCCCTGCTTCGCCGCGCCCTGCGTGTTGGCGGCCGCGTTGGTCGCGGGAGAGTCGTCTTTCTTCGTCGTGACCGTCTCCTTCGGCGGCGGCTCGGGCTCCGCGGGGGCCGACTTGCACGCAGCGACGACGGACGACGTGGCGAAGATGAGAGCGGCAGCGCTCGCGCGGCGAAGCGTCGTAGTCATGGGGACGCTTCTTAGCACAGGTGGCGCGCGCCTCACGGGCCCCGCGCCCGCGCGCCGGTGCGCGACGCGCTCGGCTGCCGCGGTCACCGGAACGCCGGCGGCAGCGCGACCTTCTGCCCGGGCTCGACCCCGTGCTTGCGCACCCATCCCGCGTTCACCTCGAGGACGAACGACGACGGGCAGCCGACGCTGCGAATCGTGTCCGTGAGCGGCTCGGCCGCCTCCACGACGCCCACGATGGTCCCGTCGTCGTCGATGAACAACATGTCGAGCGGGATGCATGTATTGTGCATCCAGAAGGTGTGCTCGCGCCGGCTGTCGAGCTTGAAGAGCATGCCGTGATTGGCCTCCAACGAGCGCCGGTACATGAGCCCGCGCTCGATGTGATGCGGCGTCATCGCGAGCTCCACCTCGACCTTCGGCGCGGCGGGCGCGTCCGGGAAGCTCACCTCCGCGCGGGGCAGCGCGAGGTTCGGCTCCGGATCCGGAGGGCACGCGGAGCCCGCGGGCGGCGGGATCGGCGGAGGCGCCGCCGGGAGCCGCGTGATGCAACGCGCGGTGCTCGTCGTCCGCGCGCTCGCGGCGTTCGGCGTCGGCTTGCGCGGCTCGTTGGCCGTCGGTGCCGGCGTCGGCTCCGGAGGCGTGCGGTTGCACGCCGTCGCGAAGAGCAAGGCCGCCGATACCGGCACGAAGAGGCCGAGCTCGAGCGCACGCACGCGAAAGAGCCGGAACGTCATCGTGCCGCGACTCTCGCACGTCGCGGGGCGACGCGCACGGGCCTGCGCAAACCGCGCAGGACAAAAAAGGAACGGCACCGCGTCCGGGCTCGGGGGGGGAAGCCTCAACGCGGTGCCGCCCGCGAGCTAGCGAGGTCCGTGCCAACACGGAAATGTCGAAAAAGTCGCCTCGAGCAGGTCGAGATCCTTTCAATTTCGAAAGAGTGAGGCGCAGAGGTGCAATTGGGCGAGGTCCTGGAGCTGAGGAGAAGTTGGGGAAAAACCGTTGAGGGCTCGGCCCTTGGCCGAGCCCTCGGGCTCCAGGCCTCCGGGCTCCAGGCTAGAGATTTCGGCTCCGGCCTGCACGCCGCCGGCTTCGCAAACACGCCACGGCTCCGTGCCTCCGAGACATCGACCGATGCACGAACGCTACGCCCGCCGCGAACGTTCTCCGCACTTCGACGAGCCTGCGCACCGGCACCGCGGCTCGAGGCTCGTAGGCACGGCGAAGCTCATCCGAGCCTCATCGTGCGTGCCCGGATGCTCCGTGCGCCAGGACGCCTTCGGCGCGTCCCCTGGAGCCCGGAGCCTGGAGCCTGGAGCCTGATCTACGCCCTCAAGCTCCGAATCCCCGCCCGATGCACCTTCCCCGGCAGCGGGCGGCCGACGATGCTCTCTGCGGCGCGGGCGGCCTCGACGAGGCGCTCGAGATCGACGCCCGTGCGCACGCCCATCCCCTCGAGCATGTAGACGAGGTCTTCGGTCGCGACGTTGCCTGCGGCGCCGGGAGCGTACGGGCAGCCGCCCATGCCGCCGACGGACGCGTCGAAGTGGCGGATGCCGAGCTCGAGGCCGACGACCACGTTCGCGAGCGCGGTGCCGCGCGTGTCGTGCATGTGCATCGCGAGCGCGTCGACGGGTAGCGCGTCGAGGGCGCGACGAATGACCTCGTACGTGCGGCGCGGCGTGCCTGCGCCGATCGTGTCGCCGAGCGAGATCTGGTAGCAGCCCATCTCGTAGAGGCGCTTCGCGATCGAGATCGCCGCCGCGGGCGAGACCTCGCCTTCGTAAGGGCACCCCCACACCGTCGAGACGTACCCGCGGACGCGCATCCCGGCTTCGCGCGCGGGCCCGATGACCTCCTCGAAGGCGGCGAGCGTCTCCGCGATCGTCTTGTTGACGTTCTTCTTGTTGTGCGTCTCGCTCGCGCTCATGAAGACCGCGATCTCCTTCATCCCGGCCTTCCGGGCGCGCTCGAGGCCGCGGGCGTTCGGGCAGAGCGCGCTGAACGTCACGTCGGGCGCCGACGGCGCCAGGCTCGTGTGCACGAGCTCGGCGAGCTCGTCCGCATCCGCGAGCTGAGGAATCCAGCGCGGCGACACGAAGCTCGTGATCTCGATCCGCTTGAGCCCCGCCGCGACGAGCGCGTCCAAGAGGCGGAGCTTGCCGGAGAGCGGAACCGTAGAGCTCTCGTTCTGGAGGCCGTCCCGCGGCGACACTTCGTAGATGCTCACCGCGTCCGGGACGCGCTCGAACAGGTCGGTTCCGCTCATGCGTCCATCTTTCGTACCGCGCTCGCCCGGACGCAAGGCTCGTCGATGATCCGCACGGCCGCCGCCGCGACCGCGCGTCCGCGGCGGGCCTTCCGGCCGCGCCCGCAGCGTCCGCGCGGAACTTCCGCGCCGTTGGCCCTGACAGTATGCTCCCCGCCATGACCGAGGAACGCGGGGGTTCTAGCGCGCTGAAAGGACGTCTCGCCGACGTCTACGTACGGGCGCTGGTCGACGGCTCTCTCGAAGCTCTCTCTCGGCGACTCGGCAACCGCGCGACGATCGACGATCCGCTCTTCGGTAGGGCGTCGACGCTCTCGTCGATCGACCCGCTGCTCGAGAAGGCGGCGACGCGCTTCAAGGAGGCAACGGCGTCGTACCGGCACGTCGCATCGACGACCGGCGTCGACCGCGACGTCTGCGAAGGCGTGCTGACGATGACGACGAGCACGGGCAAGTCCGAGCTCCCCATCGCCGTCGTCGCCGAGAGGCGTCGCCTCCGCGAGATCGAGCTCAGGATCTACTACGCGACGGGCTCCGGCCCGCGAAAGGCGGCGCCACCGACGCGGACCGCCGACGACGTCCCGCTTCCCCAGATCGTCGCGCACGTGCTCGACGCCCTACGGAAGGGCGCCGTCGAGCGCGTGCTCGCCGCGTTCGAGGAGGCGTCTCGCTGGGTCGATCCGCTCGGGCGCGTCCACGCCAAGCGAGACGGCGGCATGGCGTCGTTCCTCTCGGATTTGGGAGGCCGCCTCGATCTCGTTCCGACCGGCGCAGCCGACGACGGACGCACGTGCTGTCTCGAGGTGATCGCGACGCGTCGGCGGCAAGAAGCCCCGGAGCCCGCGACGCTCGCGTTCGAGCGCGGCGACAGCGGTCTCATCCGCGAGCTGCGTCTCTACTACGAGCCCTGAGCGTCACACGCCCACGAGCCGCATCTGCCGCCGGCTCGTCTGCGAGAACGGGATCGCGTACTGGCCGCTGAAGCACGCATGGCAGAAGTGGCTCGGCGGAAGGCTCGCCGCCTTCTCTCCGCCGGCCCCGCTCACGGCGTTGATCATCCCCTCGAGCGAGAGATACCCGAGCGTGTCGGCGGTGACGTAACGCGCGATCTCGTCGACCGTGTGGCTCGACGCGATGAGCTCGCGTCGGGTCGGCGTGTCGATGCCGTAGTAGCAAGGCCACTGCGTCGGCGGGCTCGAGATGCGCAGATGGACCTCGCGCGCGCCGGCGTCGCGCACCATCTTGATGATCTTGCGCGACGTCGTACCGCGGACGATCGAGTCGTCGATGACGACGACGCGCTTGCCGCGGAGGATCGACTCGACGGGGTTGAGCTTCAGGCGAACACCGAAGTGGCGGATCGACTGCTGCGGCTCGATGAACGTGCGGCCGACGTAGTGAGACCGGATGAGCCCCATCTCGAACGGGATCTTCCGCTCCCCCGCGTATCCGATCGCGGCTGGCACGCCGGAGTCGGGCACGGGGATGACGACGTCGGCGTCGACCGGAGACTCGACGGCGAGCCTCCGGCCGAGCTCCTTGCGGACCTCGTAGACGCTGCGCCCCGCGAGGTGCGAGTCGGGTCGGGCGAAATAGACGTACTCGAAGATGCAGTGCTGCGGGGTCTCCTTGCGCGGCAGGCGCATGCTCCGCATGCCCGAAGCGTCGATGACGAGGACCTCGCCCGGCTCGACGTCGCGCACGTACTCGGCCCCGATGAGATCGAACGCCGTGGGCTCGCTCGAGATGACCTGCGCGTCCTTGCGCGAAGGCAGGATGCCGATGCAGAGCGGACGGAGGCCGCGCGGATCGCGCACCGCAATGAGCGTGTCGTCGGTGAGGAACAGGAGCGAGTACGCGCCTTCGACGCGACCGAGCGCATCGACGACGCGATCCTCGATGGCGATCTCCTTGCTGCGCGCGACGAGGTGGACGAGCACCTCGGTGTCGGACGTCGACGAGAAGATCGAGCCCTGCGCCTCGAGCTCGGCGCGGACCTCCTCCGCGTTCGTGAGGTTGCCGTTGTGGCAGACCGCGAGCGATCCGCGGGCGTAGTCCACGGCGAAGGGCTGCGCGTTGCGGATGTGCGAGCCTCCTGCGGTCGAGTAACGGACGTGCCCGATCGCGGCCCGGCCGGGCAGCTTCTGGAGCTGCTCCGCGCTGAACGCGTCCTGGACGAGGCCCATCGCGCGATGGGCGTAGAGCTGCTCGCCGTCGCTCGTCACGATGCCGGCCGACTCCTGCCCGCGGTGCTGGAGCGCGTGGAGGCCGAGGTACGTGATGTTCGCGGCCTCGCCGTGCCCGTACACGCCGAAGACCCCGCACTGATCGTGGAAGTGGTCGTCCTCGAGCTCGAGCCCGCGCGGTCGTGAAGCCGTCGCCGGATCGAGGATGTTGAGGCGCCTTCGCGTCATCGGAGCCCCGGAACCTAGTGGGTCCTCGGCCCGGACGCCAGAGCGAGCTCTCCCGCCGGCCGAGGCCGTGATCCCCTGCCCTCACTTCCCCGGTCCCGGGTAAGTCGCCGTGATCGAGATGCGGTAGCGGACGTGCTCGTGCTTGATCGAGGAAAACGGCAGGCTCGAGAGCTTGCTCTTGACCGCGCGCTCGCAAGCGCCGGCGATCTTCGGGCTCTTCAAGGTGCGGCCTTCCCTCGGCGTCGAGACCGCCACGGTCTTGCGCCTGAAGTTGACGTCCGCGACGAAAATGATCGAACCGCCGCCGGCGTCTTTCGGGACGCACGAGGTGCTGTCCTCGATCGCCTTCGCGAAGGCCTTCTCGAGCTCCACGACGTGGTCGCACTTGTCCGGGGGCGTCTTCTTCGGGCCGGGGTCGTGACAGGAGAGGATCTTGGGCTCGCTGATGACGAGCTTCTCCTCGACCGGCGCGGTCGGGCTCCCGGTGACCGCCGGCAGCGCTCCGGCGTCGAAGCCGCCCGTCGACACGGAGATCGACTCCGCGCGCGGGCGCCTCCAGAGGTAGAGCGGGATCGCGACGAGCACGAGCCCGAGGATGAGCGCCACGATCATCTGGAGGCGCGCCGGCCGATCGATCTGCGCGTCGAGCGCATCGAAGCTCGCGCGCGACGAGCGAGGCTCGCTGGGCGGCACCGTCGCGCGCGACGACGAAGGACCGAAGTCGCCCGATGATCCGAATCTGGGACGGCCTTGCTGCGGCGAGTGGTCGGCCACGACGACGGCTCCGCCACGTCACCGACCTCAGGTCGGCTCGATCAGCGAGCGGACGTTCATCCCGGGCTCGTACCGGGCGATGGAGGCGACGAGGTCGAGACCGTCGGGGAGCATGCCCTGGACCTGACCGACGACCTGCTCGACGAGGTTCCGGGCCTCCTGCGGTCCGGGCCCGGTCATGCAGACAGCGAACCGGAGGGGCCCGGTGCGTCCCGCCGTGACGGCGATCAGCGAGAGCAAGAGCATGTCCGTCAGCTCGACGACGCGCATCGCAGCGCGACGGAACGCGAGCATCTCCAGGATCGTGGGACGGTCGGAGACGAGCCGGTTCGGTCCGCGGATCTCGTAGCGGGCTATGCTGAGCGGCTGCTCGACCCAGTCGCTGTAGGCCGCTTCTTCGTCGAGCCCCTTCAAGAAGTGCTCGCGGAGGAGCAGGCCGGTGAGCCCGTCGCGACGAGACAGGTACTGGCGGGCGCGCTTGTGATGCGCGCTCTCGGGGCCGAAGCTCACGAGCTTGAGACGCAGCTCGCCGAGCTGGATCTCGCCGCCGTGCATCAGGTTGACGACCTTCTTCCGCTCGTACGTGTGGTCGACGTACGTGCCGTTCGTCGAGCCGAGATCCTCGATCTGCCACGTGCCCGCCTGCCACCGCGCGTTCGCGTGATGGCCGCTGACGGTGGCCTCCGGCACGACGATGTCGACGTCGCCGCGGCGGCCGATCGACAGCGTCGGACGGTTGAGCGGGATGAGCTCGCCGACGAACTCCGGCGCGTTCGTCGCGTACGTCGCGAGCAGCGCCTGAGCGCCCGGCGTGAAGTTCGCCTGCGCGCTGCGCCCGGGCGGCGGGCCCGGGTCGAGACGCTCGCGCGCGACCTGCACCGGGTTCGTCGTGAGCTGAACCGGGTTGAAGAAGCGCAGGTGTCGCGCGGGGAGCCGCTGCGAGGCGTCGTCCGAGAGGCACCGGAAGATCTGCTTGATCTCGTCGACGCTGAGCCCCGCGGGCACGTCGAACATGATCTGCTGACGCATCGGCTTGGCGCGGGGCTTGTAGCCCGGCTCCGGGACACGGCACGTCCACATCTCCCAGAGCGTCAGGCCGAGCGCGTAGAGATCGTCCTCGATCGACGCGCCTCCGGAGCGGATGCGCTCCGGCGCCATGTAGTTCGGCGTTCCGCCGTCGGGCGGCGCACCGGGGCGACGCGCGGAGAGGCGGGCACGCTCCTTCGCGAAGCCGAAGTCGAGCACGACGGCCTTGCCGATCGATCCGTCGGGGTTCGACGTGACCATGATGTTGCCCGGCTTGAGGTCGCCGTGCACGAGGCCGGTCGCATGGATGGCCGCCACGCCGCTGCAGATGTCCGACGCGATGCGCCGGAACTCGTCGGACGTGTATCCCCCTTGGGCTTTCTTGCGACGGATGTGCGTGTGGAGCGTCTGCCCGACGATGTGCTCCATCACAAGGATCGGGCCGTAGGGCGATGGGGCGAGATCGTGGACGCGACAGACGTTCGGGTTCGATACGGAGCGCGCGAGAATCAGCTCCTGCCGGAGCGCCTCGTCGTCGCCCGGCATGCGCGCCTCTTCACGAACGATCTTGAGGGCGACCGCCTGCTGCGTCGCGCGATCGTACGCGAGGAAGACCTCGCCCATTCCCCCCTTCCCGAGGCTCTGTCGGATCTCGTATCGGTCGTTGATGACCGTCCCTGGCGAGATCGGGGGCGGCGAGCTGCGCTGGGTCTCGGACATTCCGCGGTTGTTTCTTGCTCACCCCCGATGGAGCCGGCGCGCCGTCGCGTGGGAGCTCGCATCGGAGGGGCTCATCAAGGGTGTCATGATTCGCGATTCGTCCGCAACCTAGAAAGCCGGCGGGGTTTTTCCTACGTTTCCATCGTGGCCGGAGGACCGGCCGGAGGCGACCGTGGGCGACGACGGCGGGCGTGTCTCGGGAATCCTCCAGGGGCTCGCCGAGCTCGCCTCGAGGCTCGGGATCGAGGTCCGCGTCGAGCCGTTCGGGCTCCGCCTGGCGGGAAAAGGCGGGCTCTGCCGCATCGGGAACCGGCGCGTCATCCTCGTCGACGCAGGGCTATCCCACCTGGAGCAGGCGGGCGTCATCGGGGAGGCGCTCGGCAAGGTGGTCCCGCCCGGCTTCGAGGTGCCCGACCAGCTCTGGCCGTACCTCCGGACCGGGCACGCCCACGTCGCGCCGCTCTTGCGTCCCAGACCTCTCGCCTCGACCTCCCCGACCACCCCTCGGCCTCGACCCCCGGGCGCGTCTCGACCAGGTCTCCGCGGCCGGTGACCCGCCGTTGCACCCCGGGCCGGCGGCCGGTTCCGGTCAGGAGACGAGCGCGTAGAGCTTCTCGAGCGCCTCGTCGATCTTGGCGACGTCGGTGCCGCCCGCCTGCGCCATGTCCGGCCGCCCGCCGCCCGACCCGCCGAGGACCTGCGCGACGGGGCGGATCAGCTCCCCGGCCTTGAACCGGTCCGTGAGCGACTTCGACACGGTGAGGACGAGCATCGCCTTCGGCCCTGCGACGGCGCCGACGAGCACGATGGAGTCGCCGAGCTTGTCGCGCAGCTTCTCCGCGAGCTCGCGAAGCATCGCCGCATCCGTGACGTCGACCTTCACGGCGAGCGCCTTGCCGAACGGCAGTTCCCGCGCGCCCGCGAGCCATCGCTCGAGGCCGCCGCCCGCCGCGCCGCCGCCTCCGCCCAATGCGAGCTTCCGCTTCGTCTCGGCGAGCTCCTTGTCGAGCTTCTTCGTGTCCTCGATGAGCTTCTCGATCTTCTCGGGCAGCTCGTGAGGCGCGGCCTTCACGAGCCGGGCGGCGTTCTTCACGGTGGCCTCGAGCTGACGCACGTACGCGAGCGCGTTGAAGCCCGTCGCGGCCTCGATGCGCCGCACGCCGGCCGCGACGCCGCTCTCCGAGAGGATCTTGAACATGCCGATCTCTCCGAGGGCGCGCGCGTGCGTGCCTCCGCAGAGCTCGACACAGTCCTTCGTCATCGTGAGCACGCGCACGACGTCGCCGTACTTCTCCTCGAAGATCGCGATCGCGCCGCGCTTGCGCGCCTCCGCCTGCGGCAGCACCTCCGTCTGCACCGGCGCGTCGCTCAGGATCTTCTCGTTGACGAGGTCCTCGATGCGCTGGATCTCCTCGGGCGTGAGCGGCCGGCCCGACGAGTAGTCGAAGCGGAGGCGGTCCGGCGCGACGAGCGAGCCCTTCTGCTGCGCGCTCTCGCCCACGACCTTGCGGAGCGCCCAGTGCAAGAGGTGCGTGGCGGAGTGGTTGCGCCGCGTCGCGGTCCGGAGCGCGTGATCGACCTCGAGCTCGACGGTCTCGCCCTCCTCGATCGCGCCCTCGAGGACCTCGCCGAAGTGGACGACGAGGCCCTGGAGCGGCTTCTGCGTGTCGAGGACGCGCACGCGGGCGCCGCTCTTCGAGCGGATCTCGCCCTTGTCGCCGACCTGTCCGCCGGCCTCGCCGTAGAACGGCGTGATGTCGGTCACGATCGCGACCTTGTCGCCCTTCTCGACGCGCTTCGTCGCGGTGGTCGGGTGATCGGGGTTCTCGCGGTTGTGCGCGAGGAACAGGACCTTCCCCTGCCCCTCCTCGCGCTCGTAGCCGATGAACTGGACGGACGCCTTCTCGTCGCCGCCGTGCGCGTCGCGGACGGCCTGGAGCGCGTGCCGCCAGACGTCGCCGACGGCCTCGTCGCCGACCTTCGAGCCTTCGCTCAGCTTGCGGTGCCGCTCGAGCTCGTCCTTGTAGCCCGCGTAGTCGATGTGCACGCCGCGCTCGCGGGCGATGACGTCCGTGAGGTCGTTCGGGAAGCCGTACGTCGCCTCGAGATCGAAGACGACCTTGCCCGGAAGCATGCCCTGCCCGGTCGCCTTCAGCTTGCCGATCTCCTCGTCGAGGATCTTGAGGCCGCGGTCGATCGTCTCCCGGAAGCGGATCTCCTCCTGCTCGGCCGTGCTCGCGATGAGCGCCTTGCGCTCGCGGAGCTCGGGGTACTGGTCGCCCATGAGGTTGACGACCTCGAGCGCCACCTCGTGGAAAAACGGCCTGTCGATCCCGAGGCGGTGACCGTGACGGATCGCACGGCGCATGACGCGCCGGAGGACGTACGGACGTCCGGCGCGGTCCGGCAGGATGCCCTCGGCGACGAGGAAGGCCGTGAGCCGCGCGTGGTCGGCGATGACGCGCATCGAGACGTCGTCGTCGGACTGCGAGCCGCGGTACGGCTTCTTCGCGATCTCGGCCGCCTTCTCGACGAGCGCTCGGAGCAGATCCGTGTCGTAGTTGCTGGTCTTGCCCTGGAGCACGCTCGCCACGCGCTCGAGGCCCGCGCCCGTGTCGACGCACGGCTTCGGCAGCGGCGCGAGCGTGTAGCCCGCTTCGTCGGAGCCGGAGCGGTCGAACTGCATGAAGACCAGGTTCCAGAGCTCCATCCAGCCCTTGCCGTCGGGCGTGGGCTCCTCGCCGAACTTGGACAGATCCGGCTCGCCGTCGCCGCTGAAGTAGTGGATCTCGGTGCACGGGCCGCACGGGCCGGTGTCGCCCATCTGCCAGAAGTTGTCGCCGGGCGCGCCCGGGATGCCGAGGATGCGGTCGTCACCGAAGCCCGTGACCTTGCGCCAGATCGCACGCGCTTCGTCGTCCGCCGGGATCCCTTCGGCTCCTCCGAAGACGGTGATGACGAGCCTCTCCTTCGGGATCTGCCACACGCCCGTGACGAGCTCCCACGCCCAGGCGATCGCGTCCTCCTTGAAGTAGTCGCCGAAGGAGAAGTTGCCGAGCATCTCGAAGAACGTGTGATGGCGCGCGGTGACGCCGACGTTCTCGAGGTCGTTGTGCTTGCCCGAGATGCGGATGCACTTCTGGCTCGACGTGGCCCGCGTGAACGGCCGCTTGTCCTTGCCCGTGAACACGTCCTTGAACGGGACCATGCCGGCGTTCGTGAACATGAGCGTCGGGTCGTTCTGCGGGATGAGCGGCGCCGAAGGGCAGACCGTGTGCCCCTTGCTCTTGAAGAAGTCGAGGAACGAAGCGCGTACGGCCGATGCGGTCCACGAAGAGCTCATGTTTGGGTGGCGGTACTTACCACTTCGGCGCGAGCCGATCGACCCGAGGCGCTCGGTCGCGCCCCCGAGGTCGCGACGCGAGCGCCGGCCCCGGCTCTTTCGGCGGCCGCGCCCGGCCGTCGCGCGACGGGTAGGGCTCCGCCCGGCCGCATGGACGCTCTGCCGGCGGCGAGGCGCTCGAGCCCGCGTGCTAACGGGTGAGCGCGGCGAGCTCGGCCCCCATCGAGCCGACGGCGCTCTCGACCGCTCCGCCGACGACGCGGTTCTGGAGCTCGTAGAGGTTCGCCTTCGACACCCGCCCGCCGCCGTGGCTCCCGGATGCGTTGCCGCTCACGGTGCCCTTGAGCGTCTGGCCGGGCAGCATGCGGATCGACATGTCGACCTTGGCGCTGACCACGGTCGACCCGTCCGTGCCCTTGACCTGCGTGAGCTTCGTGAGG
The DNA here is from genome assembly GCA_937949945.1 of uncultured Myxococcales bacterium. Taxonomy (GTDB): domain Bacteria; phylum Myxococcota_A; class Polyangia; order Polyangiales; family Polyangiaceae; genus Labilithrix. The sequence goes on along the minus strand of CALFEQ010000179.1, from coordinate 107,972 downwards.
TTGCCGTCGACCTGGAGGACCGGGATCTTCTTCTCGGTCGCCTTCTTGACCACGGCGGGATCGGAGCCGTCGATCACGAGCGCGCCCTTGATCGTCCCCGCCTTCGCTTTGGCCGCCTGTCGCATGACCGCGTCGAGGTCGGAGCCGCGCGTGCCCGAGAGGTTCTTCATCGTCCCGAGCTGCACGACGTAGCGCGCACCCGCGAGCGAGGTCGTGGCGTTGGGGCTCTTGACGTTCGCGCTGCCACGGATCTTCTCGATGGTCTCCTTCAGCGCGGTCTTCACCGTGCCGTAGCTCTCGGATTTGAGCGCCCGCTCGAGCGGAGCGATGCTCGCCGGATCGCCGATGCTGCCGAGGCCCGCCGCGCACGCGACGCGAACGGCCGGATGCGAGTCGCGGAGGCAGGCCTCGAGATCGGCACGCGCCGACGGACCGGCGCGCCCGAGACGGAGCGCTGCCTGGACACGCACACGGAAGTCGGGGGACTCCGCGAGCTCGCGATCGTATGCGCCGGAATGACCCGTGACCGTCAGCGCGGCGGCGACGACGGCCGCCTGCAATGCGCGCCAGAGGACACAACGAGGAGTCACGCCCAGACCTCCCGCTACGCGGCTCGAACGACGACGATCCTTGGGAGACGAAAGCGAAGCGTCAGAAGCGTGCTCGACGTGTCGCCGTGCAGACGAGTTGGACGAGCGATCGCAGGAAGGTTTCATCGACGACCCGGATCGACGTCCACCCCGTGTATTTTTCTAACGGAAAGGCGGGCGCCCGACGACCGTTTTTCTTCCACCGGCTCGACACGAATAGATGCGATTTTCGCAGGTTCCACGAGACCGGCGGCGTTGTCCGCGCCGGTCGGAGCTTGGACGAGCCGAGCGCTGACGACGCGAGCGTCCACCTCTCCAACCTCCACGCAGCGCCGACCGCTCGCTCGTACGAGGTGGGTGCGAAGGGCGCGCGCTCGGGAGCTCGGAGGACTCCCGAGCGCTTTCGTCAGCCGTCGGAGGTGCAGACTTTGACGCCGCTCTTCACCGCGCACTTGATGCCACGATCGCAATCGGCGTCCGTGTTGCACTTCTTCCGGCACATGCCTTGAGTCAGCGCCCAGTTGTCCGGGCACTTCCCGTTCACCGGCGGGACCGCCTGAACGCCCTTCGGCGGCTGCGGGATCTTGTCGGTGTCGGGCTTGGTGTTCTGGTTGTTCTGGCTCCCACCGCCGCCGGCATCGGGGACGATGCGAACGATCCCCTTGCTGCCACCGCCGCCGCCGCCTCCGCCGCCGGCATCGACCACCGTGGTGTTGCCGCCGCCGCCTCCGCCGGCATCGACCACCGTGGCGTTGCCGCCGCCACCGCCGGCATCGACGTTGGTCGGCTGCGGAGGTCGAGGCGTCGGGTCGGGTTCGGGTGGCGACTTCTTCTCCTCCGCCGTCGGCACGGCGGGCGTGTCGGTGGGCGCAGGCGCCGCCTCCTCGAACGCCTTCGGAGGCACCCAGCCGATCAGCTTGGAGCCGTCCCCCGAGGGATCGTCGAACGAGACGAGCACGGCGGTGTTGTGGTACCGCGCGATCTTCACGACCGCCGTCCCCTTCGGCAGCGGCGCGACGGGCACCCCGTTGCCGGGGAAGGTCCGTGCGACGATGCCGTCGTTGGAGATGACCGCCGGCTCGTTCGGAAGGGCCGTCTCCGTCTCGTAGCGAAGGACCTGGTCCTCGTTCTTCGCGCCGGTGCCCGTCACCTTCACCGTGGCGGCGTCGACGAGCGCCGCCTCGGGATCCGTGTCCGGATCGTCGTCGAGGAGCTTCTTCTTCAGGAGCGGGCAGCCGATGAAGGAGGATGCAAAGACGATCGCGGAGAGCGCGACGGCGACGTGCCTCATCGAATCACCTCTGAATCAACGACAGGGACGAGAACCGAGCGGCAGCTCACTTGCACTGCGTCTTCGACTCGGCGCAGACGACCTTCGTCTCGTTGTCGCACTTGATGCAGTAAAACGGCCTGTTCTTGCACTCGCGCTCCGCGTTGACGGCGTTCGTGCACGGCCGGTGGCACTTGCCCGTCTTCTTGACGAACACGAAGTTGGCCGGGCACGTGTTGTTCGCCCCGGGCGCGACGACGTCCTGCGCCGGGCCGGAAGGCGCGGGAGCTGGGCTCGGAGCCGGGTTGGGGGCCGGTCCGGCGTCGACCGTGGCGGGCGCGCCGGCGTCTTTGACGATGCGGACGATCCCGCGTGAGCCTCCGCCTGCGTCCGCCTCCGGCGTCGGCGGTGTGGGCGGCGGTGCCGGCGGCGCTCCCGCGTCGTGCGAGTGCGAGACGATGCACATCGTCACGCTGTCGCCGGGCTTCCCGTTGACGAGCTTCGCGGCGGATCCCTTGCACACCTGACCGCTCGGGCAGTCCGCGTCCGCGCTGCAGATCTTTCCGCAGAAGGGCGCGTCCCCGAAGAGCGCGACCTCGCCCTCGGGGCACGTGAGCGACCCGGCGTCGGGGATGACCGCGCTGAACGCATCGCGGTGGATCCAGCCCATCAGCCGGGTTCCCGGCGCCCGCGGATCGTCGAAGGTGATGAGGAAGTAGCGATCGCGCTGCGCGATCTGCGTCACCTCCCAGCCCTTGGGGATGTTCACGATGAGCTCGCCGTTCGGCGACTCGCGGACGTTGTACGCGCGGAGCGTCGTCGCGCTGACGTCGGGGAGCTTCGTCTCGTCGGGGAATCGCGCGACGTCACCCTCGTTCGTCGCGAGCGCCGGGGGCGCGGGCTCGGGCGACGGCGTGATCCCGGAATCATCCTCTTCGACGACGACGCTCGCCTCGGGCACGCCCGCCTCTTCCGCCGCCGCCTCCTCTCCCCGCTTCTTCAGCTTCTCGAGGAGCGAGTTGCAGCTCACGACGAACATCAGGGCGACGAGACCGACCGTCCCGCGATTGACGATCCTCATGGGAACCGCAGGCTACCCTTTTTTCGAGCGCGACGGCGTGTCTCTTCGCGCGTCAGGACGCGATGCCGACGAGCCAGTCGACCAGGATGCGATACCCCTGGAAGAGGAGGGCGCAGTCGGTCGACTCGTTCCTCTGATGCGCCTGGGCGCTCTCGCCCGGACCGAAGTTGACCGCCGGGATCCCCAGCGCCGAGAAGCGGGCCACGTCCGTCCACGCCTGTTTCGGCTCGACGCCACGGACGCCGCTCGCGATCAGCTTCTTGACGAGCGGATGGCTCGCCGCCGGAGGCGCCGCCGGGGACAGATCGGTGAACGCGACGTGCCCGTCCTCGCCGACGAGGGCGCGGACGTCCGCCTGCGCCTGCTCGAGCGACGTGTTCGGGGCGAAGCGGTGATTGAGGTTCAGGGTGAACCGATCGGGGACGACGTTGCGGCCGCGGCCCCCGTTCGCGAGCGTGACGGTCGTGACCGTTCGGTACACGTACCCGTCGATGACGTGCTCGATCGGGCGCAGGGCCGCGAGCCGCCCGAGGAGGGCCGCTCCCTTCGTGATCGCGTTCTCGCCCTCCCACGGCCGCGCCGAGTGGCCGGTCTTCCCCTCGAACGTGACGGTCGCGTGGATCGATCCGCAGCAGCCGAGGTGCAGCCGGTTGTCCGAGGGCTCGAGGCAGACCGCGAGGTCGACCGTGCGGAGGTCCTCGTCGGCCTCCAGCACCGGCCCGAGCTCGTTCTCGAGGTACGGGCCCTCCTCGCGCGCGTAGAAGACGAGCGTGAGGTCGCAGGCGACGCGCGGCGCGGCGAGCTCGGCCGCGACGATCATGACCGCGAGACCGGCCTTCATGTCGGCGGCGCCCGCGCCGTAGATGCGCCCGTCCTCGTACCGCGCCGGTCCGTTCTCGGTGCGAACGGTGTCGAGGTGGCCGACGAGCGCGACGTGCGGGCGACCGGGCTCGCGCTTGCGGATCACCGGCACGACGATGGAGTCGCCGTACCGGCGGATCGGCCCTGCGAGGTCTCGGCGAGAGAGCCGCTTCTCGACCTCGTCGCAGAGCCGTTTCTCTTCGCCGATCGGCGACGGGATGGAGCAGAGCCAGAGGAGCGTCTCCTCCAGCGCCGCGTCCGTCGGCGTCCTTCCTTCGAGCTTCTGCCGCGATTCGATCGACACTGCGCGCACGTCAGACGGGCACCGCGAAGTCGCGGAGCGCGTCGTTGAGGCTCACCTTTCTGTCGGTCGACTCGGACCGCTTGCCGATGATGAGCGCGCAGGGGACGCCGAACTCGCCGGCGGGGAACTTCTTCGTACGGACGCCCGGGATGACGACCGAGCGCGGCGGGACGCTGCCCCGGTGCTCGACCACCTCCGGACCGCTCACGTCGAGGATGGGGGTCGACGACGTGAGGACCACGCCCGCGCCGATGACGGCCTCCTTGCCGACGTGCATGCCTTCGACGATGACGGCGCGCGATCCGACGAAGACGCCGTCCTCGACGATGACGGGCCGCGCTCCCGGCGGCTCGAGGACGCCGCCGATCCCGACGCCGCCGGCGAGGTGCACGTCCTTGCCGATCTGGGCGCACGATCCGACCGTCGCCCAGGTGTCGACCATCGTGCCCGCCCCGACGCGCGCGCCGATGTTGACGTAGCCGGGCATCACGATGACGCCCGGCTCGCAGAACGCACCGTACCGGATGACGCCCGGCGGGACCACGCGGACGTTCTGCCCCGCGAGGTCCTTCTTCAGCGGGATCTTGTCGTGGAACTCGAACGGACCGACCTCCATCTTCTCCATCCCGCGGACGGCGAAGTAGAGGAGGATGGCCTGCTTGACCCACGCGTGCGTCTCCCACTGCCCGTCGGGCTCGGAAGGAGGCGAGGCGACGCGGAGCTCACCGCGATCGAGCCGTTCGATCGTCCGCTCGACCGCGCTCGAGTACGCGGGGTCCTTGAGCTTCGAGCGGTCGGCGAACGCCGCTTCGATCAGAGCGCGGTCCTCCTGGTTCATCTCGGTACGCTCCCGTCTCGTCGAGTCTCGTCGAAGAGCCGATCAGCCCGCCTCGGGCGCGACCTCGTACGCCGGGAAGAAGAACGCGATCTCCTTCTTCGCGTTCTCGAGCGAGTCCGAGCCGTGGACCGCGTTCTCGCCGACGTTCGTGCCGTAGAGCTTGCGGATCGTCCCCGCCTCCGCCTTCGCCGGATCGGTCGCACCCATGACCTTGCGGTAGTGGGCGACGGCGTCCTCGCGCTCGAGCACGGAGACGAACACGGGCGAGCGGGTCATGAACTCCACGAGCTCGCCGAAGAACGGACGCTCCTTGTGGACCGCGTAGAAGCCCTCCGCCATCGCACGCGTGAGGTGGATGCGCTTGCACGCGATGATGTTGAAACCGGCCTCCTCGAGCATCGCGAGGATGGCGCCAGCCTTCTTCTTCTCGACGGCATCGGGCTTGATGATGGAAAGCGTTCGTTCGACAGCCATGGTTTGCTCCGCGCGGGATTCCGAGGGCAAGGGTCGAAAGGTCGACCGGTTGTTCTTCTTCGAAAGTCGCCGAGCCGCGAGGCTCGACGCGATAGCCCTTTAGGATCGGCCGCCGGAAACTGCAAGGACGTGGTACAGCCTGGACCGATGCATGCGAGCCCTCCGTCCGAGCACTCCTCCGAGACGCGGCAAGAGAGCGACGTCATCGTGGTCGGCGGCGGAGTCAACGGCCTCGTCTGCGCGCTCGTGCTCGCGCGCTCCGGCCTCTCGGTTCAGGTCGTCGAAGACAAGCCCGCCCTCGGCGGCACCCACCGTACGGAGTACCCGTTCACCAAGGCGCCGCGCCTCGCCGCGTACACGGGCGCGCACCGCATCGGTTTCGTGCCCCCCGAGCTCCAGGCGCAGCTCGGCGTGACGCTGCCGCTCGCGCCGCGCGACCCGTCGATGTTCGTCCCGACGACGACGCCGGGCCGGTTCCTGCTCGCGGGCCCGGGCAACGAAGGCCTGCGCGCGGCGAGCGGCGGGGTCCTGTCGGAGCACGACGCGCGCGCTCTCGAGGCGATGCACGCCGAGCTCGACGCGCTCGTCTCCGACCTCGCGCCGGCGTGGCTCGCCGCGCCGATGCCGGTCGAGGAGGTCGCCGAGGCGTGGGTACGGCCGGCGCTGCGCGAGGTCTTCGTCGCGCTCTGCCGCGGGAGCTTCGCCGAGTACGTCGCACGCTTCGGAATCCAGAGCGGCCTCTTGAAGGCCGCGCTCGCGGCCGACGCGCTCGGACGCTCCTTCGCGTCGTGGGACACGCCCGGCAGCGGCGCGGCGCTGCTCGTACGTCACGCCGCGCTCTCCGCGACGGGCGGGCGGGACGCCGTCGCGGTCGGCGGACCGAACGCGCTGGCCCGCGCGCTCGCCGAAGCCGCGCAGGCCGCAGGCGCGAAGCTCGTGACGGGCGCAGCGGTCACGAAGATCGAGGTCGAGGGCAACACCGTCAAGGGCGTCGTCCTCGCGGACGGCTCCTTCCTCGAGACCGGCGCCGTCGTCGCGAGCGCGGATCCCTGGCGCCTGCGCGCGCTCGTGGGCCCCGAGCGATTCCCTGCGGAGTACACGCGTCGCATCGACGGCTTCGCCCGACCGGGCGGGATCGCGAAGCTCGTCGTCGCGTTCTCGGAGCTCCCGCGATTCGCGGCGCTCGCGGAGCCTCGTGGACAGCACCGCGCGACGACGTTCCTCCTGCCGGGCGGCGAAGAGGACGCCGTGCGCGCGCTCGGCCGCGCGTTCGCCGATGCGAGCGCGGGCCGCATCCCCGCGGAGCCGCCGATCGAGTGCGTCTTTTCGTCCGCGGCCGACGAGTCGCTCCGCGATCCCGAAGGACGTCACTCCGCCTCGCTCCTCGTGCCGTGGGCTCCGTACGACATCGCGGGCTCGACGTGGGCGGCCGAAGAGGAGCGCTTCACCGCGGCGCTGCTCGACGCGCTCGAGGTTTTCGCGCCGGGCGCGCGTTCGCTCGTGGTCGACGCCGTGCTCTACCATCCGAAGAAGATCGAGGCGCACTTCGGGATCACGCGCGGCCACTTCGGCCACGTCGACGACACGTTCGTCTTCGGCGATCGGCTGGCGCCCACGACGCCCATCGGCGGCCTCTACACGTGCGGCCGCGGCAGCGCTCCGGCCGGCAACGTGTTCGGCGTCGCCGGCCTCAACGCGGCTCGCCGCGTGGTCGCCGACTTCGAGCTGGCGCTCGAGCGGACGGAGGTGGGGCTCGTCTGACTCCGCTGGCGGCTGCGGACACCGCGCTGCGTGTCCACGCCGGAAGGCGCGCGCGCCGTCGGCTCGTCGGCGTGCCCGTCGTGCGTGCGCGCGAGGTTCTCGCGGGCGGAAGGCGCCCTGTACTCCCTGTCGTCCAATCGTCACATCGAAAGTGGAAATGCGAACGGCGCCAAGGCCCGAAGGCCAAGGCGCCGCATGCACCTTCCGCGCGTGAGAGCGCGCGGGTCGTTCAGCTCATCATCGACTTGAGCGTCGACGCCATGTCCGCCGGGGTGGGGGCGACCTTCGCGCCGGCGGCGGTGAGCGCGGCGATCTTCGCGGCGGCCGTGCCCTTGCCGCCCGAGATGATGGCGCCGGCGTGGCCCATGCGCTTGCCGGGCGGAGCCGTCGTTCCGGCGATGAACGCCGCGACGGGCTTCGTCATCTTCGACTTGATGAACTCCGCGGCGCGCTCCTCTGCGCCGCCGCCGATCTCGCCGATCATGATGACCCCGTGCGTGTCGGGGTCGTTCTGGAACAGCTCCAGCACGTCGACGAAGTCCATCCCGTTGACCGGGTCGCCGCCGATGCCGACGCAGGTCGACTGCCCGATGCCGAGCGCCGTGAGCTGACCGACGGCCTCGTACGTGAGCGTGCCCGACCGGGAGACGACGCCGATGTGTCCCGGCTTGTGGATGTGGCCGGGCATGATGCCGATCTTGCACGCGCCCGGCGTGATGATGCCCGGGCAGTTCGGGCCGATGAGGCGCGGGATCGGCTTGCCGTTCGCGCGCGCCTCCGCCTGCATCGCCTCGAGCACGCGCCGCACGCCGAGCATGTCGACGACGGGGATGCCCTCGGTGATGCAGACGACGAGCTCGATGCCCGCATCGAGCGCCTCGAGGATCGCGTCCGCGGCGCCCGGAGGCGGGACGAAGATGCACGTGGCGTTCGCGCCGGTCTCCCGGACCGCCTGCTTGACGGTGTCGAAGACGGGGACCTTGCCTTCGAACTTCTCCCCGCCGCGCGTGGGCGTGACGCCACCGACGACGTTCGTGCCGTACTCGATCATCTGCTTGGCGTGGAACGAGCCCGCGCCGCCGGTGATGCCCTGGACGATGAGCCTGGTGTCCTTTCCGACGAGGATGCTCATTTCGATGCTCCCTTGATGACAGCCTCCACGACCTTCCGCGCACCGTCGGCCATGTCGCTCGCGGCCTGGATGGCGAGACCGCTCTCGTTCAGGATCTTGCGACCGAGCTCGACGTTCGTGCCCTCGAGGCGCACGACGAGCGGGACCTTGAGCCCGAGCTCCTTGGCGGCAGCGACGACGCCGTTCGCGATGACGTCGCACTTCATGATGCCGCCGAAGATGTTGACGAAGATGGCCTTCACCTTCGGGCTCTTCAGGATCATGCTGAAGGCCTTCGTGACCTGCTCCTGCGTGGCGCCGCCGCCCACGTCGAGGAAGTTCGCGGGCGACACGCCGTGCTTCTCGCCGGCGTGCTTGATGATGTCCATCGTCGCCATGGCGAGGCCGGCGCCGTTGACGAGGCAGCCGACGTTGCCGTCGAGCGAGACGTAGTTGAGCCCGGCCTCCTTGGCCTCGAGCTCGACCGGATCCTCCTCGTCCCGGTCGCGGAGCTCGTTCCAGCTCTTGTGCCGGAAGTCGGCGTTGTCGTCGAAGTTGATCTTCGCGTCGAGCGCCACGACGTCGCCGTTCTTGAGCACGACGAGCGGGTTGATCTCGAGCAGCGAGCAGTCCTCCTCCACGAAGCAGCGGTAGAGGCTCGACATCAGCCGCACGAACTTGGCGATCGTCTCCTTGCCGTACTTCATCAGGCCGAGCCCGAACGCGATCTCGCGCGCCTGGAACGGCATGAGGCCCGTGACGGGGTCGACGTGGACGGTCAGGATCTTCTCGGGCGTCTCCGCTGCGACCTTCTCGATCTCGACGCCGCCCTCGGTCGAGGCCATGAAGGCGATACGGCGCTTCTCGCGATCGACGACGGCGCCGAGGTAGAGCTCCTGCGCCATGTCGAGGCCCTGCTCGATGTAGAGCCGGCGGACCTTCTGCCCCTCGGGCCCCGTCTGGTGCGTGACGAGCTGCATGCCGAGCATCTTCTCGGCGATCTGTCGCGCCTCCGCAGGGCCCCCCTTCGCGACCTTGACGCCACCGCCTTTGCCGCGGCCGCCTGCGTGGATCTGCGCCTTGACGACGACGACCTGATTCCCGGTCTCGGTCACGAGCCGCTTCGCAGCCTCCTCGGCCTCGTCCACGGAGAAGGCCGGATAGCCCTTCGGGACGGGGACGCCGTACTTGGCGAAGATCTGTTTGCCTTGGTACTCGTGAATCTTCACGCGACCCTCCAAAAACGTGAGTCCGAGTCGCCCGAGGGCGACGCAACGGAGCGTTGGGGTGCAGGCCCCAAGAAGACGTAGGGGCCCGCGACGCTACCACGTCACGGCGAACACCGCTCGGCTGAACGACCTACTGAACGGTCACGGCCGTCGAGCCCTTGACCAGCTCGGACGCAGCCCCGCCGTCGGCGGCCCCACCGTCGTCCGCCTCACCGGCATCGGCCGCGCCGGCGCTCGCGCCACCATCATCAGCCCCGCCGTCGGCCGCGATGGTGGTGACCGCGGGGGCGGTCGCCGTGATCGTCGTCTGACCGGCGGCGACGCCGGTGGCGACCCCGTTCGCGTCGACGGTCGCGATGTCGTCACGGGCAGAGCTCCACGTGACGGAGCTCGTCATGTCGGCCATCGAGCCGTCGCTGAAGACCCCGTGCGCGGACAGCTGCAGCGTCTGCCCGGCCGTGATGGTGGCCGGGTTCGGCGTGACCACGATCGCGCGAAGAACCCGCTCGCCGCCATCGACGCCGTGAACGACGCTGAAGGTCGCCGTCACGACCGCATCGCTGGACGTGTCGCCGATCCAGACGAGGGCGTTCCCCGTCTCGTCTCCGGCGGTGACGAGCCCCTCGTTCGAGACGCTCACGACGTTTCGATTCGACGAGGTGTAGACCACGCGATGGGTCACGTCGTCGATCGGCCCACCCGGAAACCGCCGCGTCACGACGAGCTGCAACGTCTGTCCCGGAACCAGCGTCGCCGTGGTCGGAGACACCTCGAGCACGGGCTGCACCGGATGCGAGCAGCTCGCGGCGACGACGACCAAACCGAGGAGGCCGAGAAGGAAGATGAGCAGACGCCTCGACATCGCCCCGACCCTACCACTCTTCGGCGAGAGAGAGAGCCTCACGAAAGCCAGCCAGCCGATGGGGTCATCATCGTGACTTCGCCAGCACCCGCCGGGCCGGCGGAAGCACCAGGCACACATCCTGACGTCGGCAGGATTGAATGCACCCTGCACACATCCTGACGTCGGTAGGATTGAATGCACCCTGCACACATCCTGAAATCGGTAGGATTGGATGCATTCTGCACCCATATCGATCTCCCTGTCCAAATGAACGAAGGCCGGAAGCGCGACACGCGCCCCGGCCTTCGTCATTCGGCTGCGAGCGGCGATCAGCTCTTCTTCACGATGTCGACGACCGCCTGCACGCTCTGGGCGCTCTTCGCGAGCATGCCCTTCTCCTCCTCGGTGAGCGGGATCTCGACGATCTTCTCGACGCCCTTGCCGCCGACGATGACGGGGACGCCCATGAAGAGGTCCTTGTAGCCGTACTCGCCCTCGAGGTACGCGGCGCACGGGAGGAGGCGCTTCTGGTCGAGGAGGTAGGCCTCCGCCATCGCGACGGCGGCGGTGGCGGGCGCGTAGTACGCGCTCGTGCCCATGAGGTTGACGATCTCGCCGCCGCCCTTGCGGGTGCGCTCGACGATCGCCTGGAGCTTGTCCTTCGCGATGAGGGTCGACGCGGGGACGCCGTTGATCGTCGTCATCGACAGCACCGGGACCATGTCGTCGCCGTGGCCGCCGAGGACCATCGCGCGGACGTCCTTCACGCTGACGCCGGCCTCACGCGCGAGGAAGAGCTGGAAGCGGGCCGAGTCGAGGACGCCGGCCATGCCGACGATCTTCTCCTTCGGGCAGCCGGTGACGCGCTTGTACTCGTAGACCATCGCATCGAGCGGGTTCGAGATGACGATGGCGAACGCGTTCGGGCAGTACTTCTTCGCGTTGTTCGCGACGTCGCGGATGATCGGGAGGTTCGTCGTGACGAGGTCGTCACGCGACTGGCCGGGCTTGCGCGGGATGCCGGCCGTGATGATGAGCACGTCGGCGCCCTCGAGATCGGCCCAGTTCGCCGTCCCCTTGATGTTCGCGTCGTAGCCGAGGATGGCGCCGTTCTGCTCGAGGTCGAGCGCCTTGCCCTTCGCGAAATTCTCCTTCGCAGGGATGTCGAAGAGGAAGACGTCGCCGAGCTCTTTGTTCGCGCAGAGCCGCGCGAGCTCGCCGCCGATGTTGCCTGCGCCAATGAGTCCGATCTTCTTGCGGGTGGGCATGGTGCTCCTCTAGTCCGGTGCTCAGGGTCTGGGGAGGGCCTTCTCTAACACAGCCCCGGCCCGCGGCAGAGGGTGACGGTCACGGCTCTGTTCGCCGGCGGACGCCCGCGGACGATGACCTTGACGGAAGACGGCGGAGTGGGACGATGAAAACATGTCGCGGCTTCCGCTCCACGTCGTCGTCTCTTTCCTCGGCGCCGACGTCGTCGCGTTCGCCGTGGTCGTCCGCTCTGCGATGGCGAGCGACGGGCACGCCGGCCGCTGGGCTGCTTCGTTCGCCGCAGCGACCCTGGCGTTGGGAGCCACGGCCGCGCTCTGCGAGCGCACCTGGGGCGTCGGTTTGATGCTCGCAGCGGCATCGGCGTTCCTCGCCGCGACCGTGCTCGGGATCGGAACGCCGTTCTTCCTCGTCGTCGCTGCCGTGGGCCTCTTGCCGTTCCTGTTCACGGTGAAGCACATGGCGAGGTTCCACCGCGGCGCGACGGTCCTCTTCGCCGCGCTCGCGGGCGCGCTCGGGCTCGCGGGCGCGCTCGCGTGGACCGAGGTCGCGCCCGCGCTCGTCGCGCTCCGCCCGTGAGCTCGGCGTCTCCGCCCGCGAGCTCGGCGCGCGGTCGTGAGCGATCGTGGAGGGAAGCGGACGCCGCGAGCGATCAGCTCGCGACGCGCGGGCTCTGCTCGAGCGGTCCGTGCTCGAGAGCCCCGTCGCTCTCGTCACGAACGGCACCGCCGCTCTCTCCTCGGAGATCACGCGTCGTCTGGTCGAGCGGACGGACGAGGGAGGTCAGCGTGTGCGGGCCTTCGCCGCTCCGCCACTCGCAGAGGTGCGCCTCGTGCCGGTCCTCGCGCTCGTGGATGACGAGGTGCGTGCGTGCGGCGCGGTACGGCTTCTTCTCGTCGCCGCTCGGCTCCTCCTCGGCCCACGAGCCGAGGTTGACGTAGATGGCGTCGCCGAGCGGCTTCGTCGTCGGCACGTGCGTGTGACCCATCACGACGAAGGACGACGGGAAGAGCTTGGCGAGATCGCCCGCGCGCGCGCCCATGACGGCGGCCGGATCGACGTCGGGCCGCCCGCGTGACAGCCAGACGTGGAGCACGGCCCAGACGGCGAGCAGCGCTCCGGTGATCGGCATCGCGTAGCCGCCGAGAGAGTCGTGGAAGAGAGCGACCGCGCCGAGGGTGGGCACCATGCAGCCGAAGACCGCGAGGCGATCGAGCATCACGCTCGCGAGCACGCCGCGCGGCGTCCAGCCGATGGGCGTGGTGTGGAGCGCGAGCGCCGCGCGCAGTCGCTCGAGCGGGATCATCGACGCCTCGGCACGCGCGACGAGACGGCGCTCGTGCTCTTCGCGGATCCGCTCTCCGAGCTCCGTCCCGTACGCCTTCGCGACGTCCCACAGAGCGAAGACGGCGGCCCAGAACTGTTTGAAGAGGTTCGCCGTCCCGCGCGCGCCCAGCATGAGCCCCCACGAGATGTAGCTCGCGAGGCCCCGGTTCTCGTGCCCGTACTCCTTCATGCCGGGGGTGCGCCGCACGATGTAGCGCAGGAGCGTGTCGCTCAGGGACTGGAGGACGCGCTTCGGATCGCGGGGCGAGAGCGGCGCGAGCACGAAGGGCGTCGCGCAGAACGGATCGTACTGGTGGCCGTGCTCGACGAAGACGAGCCCTTCACGATGGAAGAACCACGGCTCGAACTCGACGCGCGCCGCCGCCTCGGGATCGTCGGTCAGAAGCGCGCGGAAGTCGTCGCGGACGCTCTCCCAGTGCATCTCTAGATCGTGGTTGCCCTGGATGAACGTGATCGCGTTGCCCGCCTCGAGGAACGCGGCGAGCTCGGCGAAGACCTCGGAATGGCGCGCGGCCGCTCGCTTCAGCTTCCAGCGAACGTGATCCTCGGCGCCGCCGAGGCCGATGCGGCGCTCCGCGGGCGTCGGCTCGGTGACGAGCTCACCACCGTCGGGGGGGTCGATGGACATGCCGACGAAGTCGACGAAGTCTCCCGCGATGACGAGCCGCCAGCGATCGGCCGGCGGCGGCGTGTTGCGGTAGTGCGCGAGCAGCGCAGCGAGGTCGCGGTCGATGGCGGTGGACCGAGGCACGCTCGGCCCACTGTCGTTGAGGTCGCTTCCGAGGTGCACGTCCGAGAAGACGAGCAGGCTCTCGGTCGGTCGAGGCCGAGTCACCCAGAGATGATGACCGCGAGGCGCGCGCGGTTCCGTCACCCTTCGGTCAGAGCTTCGTCATCTCCATCTCCGCACGACGAGCCCGGAACGCGCCCGGCCCCGGCGCGCCGGAGGCGCGGCGCGTGCGGCCCCGGCCAAGGCGCCGGAACGCCTACGCGAGCGGCTGCGGGCGATGTCCCTCACCGCGCGGCGAGGTTCGCAGGCTGCGAAATCATTGCCCGAGCAGGCGCGTACGGCATTACGCGGCACACAGGGGAGGCGCATGTGTGGATCCCGTGTTACGAGGGCGTTTTCCGGAGATCTGCGCGGCTTCTGTCGAGCTTTCTCTCGATGGGTTCGCGCTTTGCTTTGTTGGTCAGTCAATGGTTCAACCAGTCAACGACAAGCGGGCCGGGAGCGTGCGCAAGACGACCGCTCTCAGGAGGATGCTCGAGGCACCGGGTCTCCACTTCTTGATGGAGGCTCACAACGGGCTGTCGGCGAAGATCGCCGAAGAGGCCGGGTTCGAGGGGATCTGGGGCAGCGGCCTGTCGATCTCGGCGTCGCTCGGTGTGCGCGACAACAACGAGGCGAGCTGGACGCAGGTCCTCGAGGTCGTCGAGTTCATGGCGGACGCCACGACGGTCCCGATCCTCCTCGACGGCGACACCGGCTACGGAAACTTCAACTCGGCGCGGCGCCTCGTGACCAAGCTCGAGCAGCGCGGCGTCGCCGGCGTGTGCGTCGAGGACAAGCTGTTCCCGAAGACGAACAGCTTCATCCGCGGCACGGCGCAGCCGCTCGCGGACATGGAGGAGTTCGCCGGAAAGATCCGCGCGATGAAGGAGGCCCAGCGGGACGACGACTTCGTCGTGGTCGCGCGCGTCGAGGCGCTCATCGCCGGGCACGGCCTCGAGGAGGCGCTGAAGCGCGGCGAGGCGTACCGCAAGGCCGGCGCCGACGCCGTCCTCATCCACTCCTCCAAGAAGAACGCGTCGGAGATCCTCGCGTTCAAGAAGGAGTGGGGTGACCGGCTCCCGCTCGTGATCGTCCCGACGAAGTACTACACGACCCCGACGGAGGTCTTCCGCGAGGCCGGGTTCAAGATCGTCATCTGGGCGAACCACCTCATGCGGTCCGCGCTCGCGGCCATGCAGGCGACGGCGAAGCAGATCTTCCAGGATCAGAGCCTCATGAACGTCGAGGAGCGCGTCGCGCCCCTCGCCGAGGTCTTCCGCCTCCAGGGCGAGCACGAGCTCGAGCAGGCCGAGAAGACGTACCTCCCGCAAGGAGGCTTGGTCACGCGCGGGATCGTCCTCGCGGCGAGCCGCGGCGACGAGCTCGGCGAGCTCACGAAGGACAAGCCGAAGTGCATGGTCCCGATCGCGGGCAAGCCGATCCTCGGCCACATCCTCGACGCGTACCGCTCGGCGAACGTGCGCGACCTCGTCGTCGTCCGCGGCTTCGCCAAGGAGACCGTGAACCTGCCGGGCGCCTCGTACGTCGACAACGACGACTACGCGACGACGGGCGAGGTCGCGTCGCTCGCTGCGGCGAAGTCCTCGCTCGAAGGCGCCGCGTGCCTCGTCTCGTACGGCGACGTCCTCTTCAAGAAGCACGTCCTCGACGAGCTGCTCGACGCCGAAGGCGACTTCGTCGTCGCGGTCGACTCCCTCCCCGCCGACGCGGAGGCCGAAGCGAGGCCGCGCCGGGCCTATTGGGCGATCTGCAGCGAGCCGCACTCGCGCAAGACGCTGCTCGGCAACGTCACGCTGAAGGACATGGCGACGACGCCCGACGCCGCCGGCATCACCGGCGAGTGGACGGGCATCCTCAAGACGAGCGCCGCCGGCGGAAAGATCATCGCGGACATGCTCTCGGCGATGCCGCCGGCCGAGCTCGCGAAGCTCTCGATGCCGGATCTGCTCCGGCGGCTCGTCAAGGACGGCAGGACCGTGCGCGTGGTCTACACGCGCGGCGGCTGGCTCGACGTCAACACGCTCGGCGACGTCGTGAAGGGGAGCGAGTTCCGATGATCGAGGCGCGCTCGTTCGTCGAGACGGCCAAGATGGCCGGCTTCTCGCTCTACACGGGCGTCCCCTGCTCGTACGTGAAGCCGTTCATCAACTACGTCATCGACGCGCCCGATCTCGCGTACATCGGGGCGGCGAACGAGGGCGATGCCGTCGCGATCGCGACCGGCGCCGAGCTCGGCGGCCGGCGCGCCATCGTGATGATGCAGAACTCGGGGCTCGGCAACGCCGTCTCTCCCCTCACCTCGCTCAACGCCATCTTCCGGATCCCGGTCCTGCTCATCGTCACGCTCCGGGGTGAGCCCGGCGGCCCGAAGGACGAGCCGCAGCACGAGCTCATGGGCCAGATCACGACGAAGATGCTCGAGACGATGAACGTCGCCTGGTCCTGGTTCCCGACGGAGGAGAGCGAGGTCGGCGCGGCGATCGAGAAGGCCGTCTCGCACATGACGAAGACGGACCTGCCGTACGCGTTCGTCATGAAGAAGGACAGCGTCGCCGCGCACAAGCTGACGTCGCGGCCGACGACGCGCGAGCTTCCGCCTCCGCCCTCCACGCCTCCCGCGCCGTTCGCCGCCGTCGAGGCGAGGCCCACGCGGACGGAGGCGCTCCGCGCCGTCCAGAAGGTGACCTCGCCGGACGGCTCGGACGTCGTCCTCGCGACCACCGGCTACACGGGCCGCGAGCTCTACGCGTGCGAAGACCGTCCGAACCAGCTCTACATGGTCGGCTCGATGGGCTGCGCCGCGCCGCTCGGGCTCGGGCTCGCGTGGGCGCGTCCCGACCGTCGCGTCGTGGTGCTCGACGGCGACGGCGCGCTCCTCATGCGCATGGGCGCGCTCGCGACGATCGGCTACGAGCGACCGGACAACCTCGTGCACGTGCTGCTCGACAACGAGACCCACGACTCCACCGGCGCGCAGTCGACGGTGACCCACTCCGTCGACCTCGGCGCGTGCGCGCGCGCTTGCGGCTACCCGACGGTTCGGCGCATCTACGGCGCCGACGAGCTCGAGGAGGCGCTCCGCGATCGGGCGGGCGGTCTCCGCTTCTTGCACGTCAAGACCAAGCCCGGCGCGCCCGCCGACCTCCCGCGGCCGAAGATTACGCCGCGTGAGGTCGCGCAGCGGCTCCGCGCTCACCTCGGACAGAAGACCTCGGCCACGACGACACCATGATCCTGCTCAACCCCGGCCCCGTCACGATGACCGCTCGCGTCCGCGCCGCGCTCGCGGCGGAGGACGTGTGCCATCGCGAGCCCGAGTTCAAAGCGCTCGTCGGGCGCGTGCGCGAGAAGATCGCCGCCGTCTACGGCGCGAAGGGGTACACGGCGGTGCTCCTCGGAGGCTCCGGGACGGCCGCGGTCGAGACCATGCTCTCGCTGATCCCGCCGGGCGAGAGCTCGCTCGTGGTCGCCAACGGCGTCTACGGCGAGCGCATGGCCGCGATGCTCCGCGCGCAGGGCAAGAAGCACGAGGTCGTATCGTCGCCGTGGACCGGCGCGATGGACCTCGCCGCCGCCGAGAAGGCCATCGAGAGCGGCGCGTTCGGACACGTGCTCGCGGTGCACCACGAGACCACGACGGGCCGCCTCAACGATCTCGCCGCGCTCGGAACGATGTGCAAGGCGGCGGGCGTCCCGCTGCTCGTCGACGCGGTCTCGAGCTTCGCCGGCGAGGAGATCCGCTGGGACGACTGGAACGTCGAGGCCGCCGCCGCGACCGCGAACAAGTGCGTGCACGGCGCGCCCGGTGTCTCGTTCGTCGTCGTGCGCGATGCGGCCCTCGCCCGACCGAGCGGGGCCACGAGCGTCTATCTCGACCTCTACCGCCACGCGGCCGAGCAGGCGAAGGGGTCGACGCCCTTCACGCTGCCGACGCACGTGACGTTCGCGCTCGACGCCGCGCTCGACGAGCTCGCGGCCTCGGGCGGGTGGAAGGCGCGCCACGCGACCTACACCGCGCGGTCGCGTCGCGTGCGCACGGCGCTGAGGGAGCTCGGCGTCCAGCTCTTGCTCGAAAGCGAAGACGTCTACGGAGCGACGCTCACGTCGTTCCGTTTGCCGGAGGGGAAGACCTACGAGGCGCTTCACGCGCACCTCAAGAACGACGGGTTCGTGATCTACGCAGGACAAGGGAAGTTCGATGGAGCCATTTTCCGCATCGCGGTCATGGGCGAAATCACGGACGGCGATCTCGACCGACTCGTCGCCTCGCTCCGCGTCGCCCTCGGCTGACGGAGCGCACACCGACCTCGTGCGCGAGCACGAGTCGACGGAGCGCATGAAAGAGCTCGAGAGTGGGCCGAGCAGCCGACTCGTCGAACGTGCGCCGACCGATCAGGACGGAGAGGTGTCCGGCGTCCACGTCCCGACCGTCGTCGTCGACTCCATCATCGAGTCCACCGTCGATCCCACGAACCGCTTCTACCGCTACCCCGTCTCTCGCGCGCTCCTCCGCGTCCTCGGGCGCATCTCTTGGCTGACCCCGAACCACGTCAGCTACGCGCACATCGTCATCGGCCTCGTTGCCGCCGCGCTCGTCGCCTACACGCAGGCGAGGATCTGGCTCGTCGTGGCGTTCGTCCTCTGCGAGGTGCGGATGGTGCTCGACTGCTTCGACGGCGTCCTCGCGCGGGCAAAGGGCTCGTCGTCGCCGTTCGGACGTGCCCTCGACGAGATCGCGGACACGATCGCGTTCGTCACGCTCAACTGCGCGATCTACCACCGGATCCAGAGCGGCTCGATCGGCCTCCTCGTCACGTGTTGCACCCTCGCGTTCTGCGGCCTTTCCGCGAACGCCTGGGACTTCTACAAGCGCAAGATCGCCTTCGCCCTGCGTGACGGCCGCGACGGCGTCTTCGACGAGCTCCGCCAGAAGAAGGAGCTCATCGAGAGCGGCAAGGGCTCGCTCCTCGGGTGGTGGGGCATCTACTTCGACTGCTTCCAGGTCCTCCTCTACGAGGTCCGGCCGAAGAACGGCGACCCCGTTTCGGTGATCCGCGCGCGCGCGAGCGACCCGCAGTTCCGTCGCTTCGCGTCGCTCCTGTCGTTCGTCTCGTCCGACAACGGCCTCGTCATCCTGCACATCGGCCTCTTGACGGGCATGCTCTTCGAGTCGCAGCTCTTCGCGTTCTGTTACGCGGTCGTCATGTGGCTCTCGACGATCGTGTTCGCCCGCATCGTCCTGCGGGACTACCCCACGCCGGAGCGCTCGTCGGGCGCTCGCGCTGCATGAGCCCCATCAACGACGAGCGTACGCGATGAGCAAGAAGTCGATCGACAAGGCGATCATCCTCGCCGCCGGCATGGGCAGGCGCATCTCGAAGGCGCCGGAGGCGGCCGAGACGCCGAAGCCGCTGCTCCCGCTCGACACGAGCGGCCTGACCTTCCTCGACTGGCACCTCCGCGCGCTCTCCGCGCACGGGGCGCGCGAGATCTACATCGTCGGCAGCCCCGTCACGTACGGCAAGCGCATCGCCGCGATAGAGAAGATCCCGGCGACGTGGATCATGAACGACTTCCCCGGCGATCAGTCCGGGAGCGGTCACTCGGCGCACCTCGCCTTCACGAGCAGCCACGGCATCCTCGACGGTCGCTCGCGCGTCGTCTTGATGGACGCGGACGTCGTCTACGACCCGGCGATCATCGGCGAGCTCGCGGCCGCGCCGGGGCCGCGCTCGAAGACGCTCGTCTGCAGCAAGTACCGCCAGACGGACGAGGAGGTCATGGTCTTCGGCGACGAGACGGGCCCGCGCGTCCACGGCAAGGGCCTGCTCGGGACGCCGCTCGTCCGCGGGCTCCGATGCTTCGGCGAGGCCACCGGTCTGCTCCTGCTCGAGCCGGAAGACCACGCCCTCTGGCTCGCCGCCTCGACGTGGTGCATGCAGTTCTCCACCGCCAAGACCCGCAGCGAGCACGAGGACGTCACGCAGCGCATCATGATCGCGCGCGCCCTCGACGTCGTGACCTTCGACGACGACCGACGCTACATGGAGTGCGACACCCCGGACGAGTACGACGTCGTCCGCTCCGAAATGGTTCCGCGCTGGCGCCCACATCTGCCCTGACCCCGTGCAGAACGTGCGCGACCGTGCCACGATGATCGCGTGGCCTTGCTTGGTGGCTGGGTAGGTCTTCGGGGGCGGCGAACGGCGCCGCGAGCCCTGGCGGCGTTCTTCCCCGTCGCAGCCGCCGCGTGCTCCGCGTTCGGCGTCTCCTCCCCGGCTTCGCCCGACGATCCCGAGCTCCCGCCCGACTCCGCGGCCGACACGCAGCCGTCCGACGGCGGCTCGGAGGAGGAAGGGCGCGACGGCTCCGCCGATGGGCCGAGGCTTCCGGACGGAGCGCCCTGCACCGTCGTCGAAGACGACTTCGAGTCCTCCGACTGGACGCCCGAGCCGAAGTGGCGAGCGGAGAAGACCGAAGCTCTCCTGATGGGTCAGGTGACCTCCGCAAGAATGGGCCAATGGAGCCTCCGCTTCCAAGGAAGCGCGACGCTGGGCGGATACGTGAAGCTCGTGCGACCGCTCGAGCAAGCGTGCACGCTCCGATTCAAAGCGTGGCTGCTCGTCAAGGGGGACAAGTTGAAGTCACGGATCGTCGCCATCACGAGGCAGGACGGACCCGCGTTGCGCGTGGAGATGCAGGGCAACCAGCTCGCCATCGTCCAAGGCCTGGAGACGAGGGAGAGGATGCCGCTCCCAGAAGCGGATTGGCGTCGCCTCGAGATCACGTACACGACGAGCGGCGACGTCACACTCGGGCTGGACCTCGAAAAGAAGAAGGTGAACGTCGGGGCAGACCGTGCGACCGGACTCGAGTTCGGTCTCCTCGGGGCCGAGAGCGGCACGGACGAGGTGTTCTTCGACGACGTCGTGCTCGAGTACTGATCAGCCCTCGGTCCTCGGTCCTCAGCTGGGGGTCGATGCGCGACGCGACGTCCCGCCCACCCGGATCGCTCGACACGTTCGAGCACACTTCGTCCTCTCGCAGACGCAACCCGATGCGAGAGAGACAGAGCGCCTGCCCATACGCCTTCTGGAGCCCGGAGTCCGGAGCCTGGAGCCTGAGAGTGCAAAGGGCGGGCAGCCCCTCTTGCTGAGGACTGAGGACTGAGGACCGAGGTCTCGCGCGAGCGCGAAGCGCAGGCGCGTGCGGATGTCGCACGTCTATGCGACGATGATCGCGTGATCGCGCAGGGTCGCCGGACGGGTCTCGCAGAGCATCGGGCACGGGTACGCGCGATCGCGGCCAGCCTCCCGATCGCCATCGCTGCGTGTTCCGCCTTCGGCGTCGACCCGCCGGCCTCCCCGCTCGACGGCGGCGCCGGCGGCGACGCGGACGCGCCTTCGTCCGACGGCGGCTCGGACACGGAAGATCGAGACGCGCTCGCCGACGCGGACACGTCCGGCGACGCGTCGAGCTGCGCCGTCATCCGTGACGATTTCGAGGGCGCCGATTGGAAGCCGGAGACGAAGTGGATCGTCGCGAAGTCGAGCACCGGAGCGTCGTTGGATAGGGCCCCCAACATCCCCGAGGGGCTCGGAGGAGAGTGGAGCTTGGCGTTCGAGACGTCGGCGGTGAGCTCGTTTGCACGGCTCGGCCAGACGATCCAGCAACGCTGCGATCTCCGCTTCAGCGCCTGGCTCAACGTATTGGCGCGCGGTGCAACCAACTCACCGATCCTCACCGTACAAACGACGGACGGGTCCACGCTGTCCGTGGAGATGCGCGGCACGAGCCTCGCCCTCGTCGAGGACGGGATGGTGAGACGAAGCGTGGGATTCCTTCCCGGCCAATGGCTCCAGTTTCTCTTCACCTACACGATGAATCGCCAAGTGACGCTCGAGCTGGGCGACAACGACACGACGAACCCACCCCTCGAGGGGAAAGGACGCGCCAAGCGCCTCGACTTCGGTCTCCTCGGCGCGCAGGCTGGAGGCGACCAGATTCTGTTCGACGACGTCGAGCTCCAGTACTGAGTCGGCCCTCGGACTTCAGTGCTCGGTTCTCCGTTCTCCGAAGACAGTCCTCAGTCCTCAGTCCTCAGTCCTCAGCTGGTCGATGCGCGACGCGACGTCCTGCCTCCCCATGTCCATCGACCCGCCCGAGCACACTTCATCTCTCGCCCTGACGCGGCTGCGACGAGAGAGACACCGCGGCTGCCCGATGCCCCTCTGGAGCCTGGAGCCCGGAGCCTGGAGCCTGTCCAGTCCTCCGTCCTCGGCTGGAGCGCGATGCGCGACGCCCTCACCTGCCGTCGACTTTGATGTCGTCGAAGCGCGCCGTGTACTTGCCGCTCGCGCAGTAAATGCCGACGGAGATCCCCGATCTGCCCCCGAGACCGCACTCGGGAAGGGCGAGCTCGGGGAGGGCCACCTCGCCGTCGACGCGAACGGAGACGTTGGGCACGCCTCCCTTCTCGACGACGTCGATCGCGATCCGCGTCCAGCGCCCGAGCGGAATCGCTTTCGTCAGCTCGTGAAGGTCGTCGATGACGCTGCTTCCTTCACGCCTCTGGACGTTGAGCTGGTCGGTGACGCCGAGCGAGACGAGCTCGTGGCAGCCCTTCTCTCGGTTCGGTGCCTCGTGCTCGAGCGACGCAAAGATGACGTCCTTCTTCTGTAGCGGGAAGAGGACGCTGAGCTCGTAGTGGATCTCGCGAAGACCGACCGGCAGCGCCTGGTACGCGTCCGCGTAGTGGCACCCGTCCGAGACGTCGAGCTCACTGATCATCGAGCTCGGCGGCGAGACGAAGGACGCGCCATCGATCCTCACGTCCCCTGCGGTTCGCCGGAGCCCGGAGAAGACCTCGTCGAGACGGCCGTCGTCGAAATCGACGCAGAAGACGGGAGGCGGGCTCTGGCTCGCGCAAAATGCCCGCGCCTCGCCCGCCCCGTCCCCACCGTCGACCGTGTCCGGCGGGGCGGAGTCGGAAGACGAAGCATCGACCGACGATCCGCCATCCTGCGAAGGCGTCCCGCTCAAGCCGTCGAGCGACGTCGTGAGCAGGCACCCCGCCAGCAGCGTCACGCCGCCGGCGAGGCAAGCATGCACGAGTGACCCCCCACGCACGTCATGAGGGTCTTCCAAGGCCGCGCGAGGCGCAAGCCTCGCCGAGGCTTCGAGACCTCGATGCGCGACGCCAGCTCCCACCGACTCGGTCGACTCGACACGTGACGTGCACACATCGCGTGTCCGTGCGACGATCATCGCGTGATCGTGCAGAATCACCGCTCGGATCTCGGAGAACGCCGGGCACGGGTACGCACGCTCGTGGCCGCCCTCCCGCTCGTGATCGCTGCATGTTCCACCTTTGGCGTCACCAGCCCCGACCCGGGCTCCCCGCTCGACGCCGATGCCAGCAGCGACGCGGACACGCCTTCGTCCGACGGCGGCTCGGACACGGAAGAGCGCGACCCGCTCGCCGACGCGGACATCTCCGGCGACGCGTCGAGCTGCGCCGTCATCCGTGACGACTTCGAGGGGAAGGATTGGAAGGCCGAGCCGACGTGGCTCGTCGAGCAAGCGGATGGGGGAGTCACGTGGGGGCCGTCGACTCACCGGCGCGCGGGCAGCACCGGAAGTCAGAGCTTGACGTTCGAAGGCTCGAGCGGTGCGTTCGCACGGCTGGGCAGGACGATCGAGGAACAGCGCTGCGATCTCCGCTTCAGCGCCTGGTTGTTCGTAGTGGAGAGCACCGGCCTCAACTCGCGGATCCTCGCGGTCGAGACGGCGACGGGCCCACGCTGGCCGTGGAGATACGCGAGACGAACCTCGCGCTCGTCGAGAACGGAACCGTGAGGGGAGAGGTGCCGCTCGTCACCGGCAAATGGCTCGAGCTCGTCTTCACGTACACGAAGAAAGGCGAGGTGACGCTGAAGCTCGACGGCAGCGAGACTGCCCTCGTACTCCTCCAAAGAAGAGGACACGCCACGCGCCTCGACTTCGGGCTCCTCAGCGTGCCACTTGGACGCGACCTGATTTTCTTCGACGACGTCGAGCTCACGTACTGAGTCAGCCTCCGACCTCGGTCCTCGGTCCTCGTTCTCTGTAGAGAGTCCTCAGTCCTCAGTCCTCAGTCCTCAGCTGGAGGTCGATGCGCGACGCCACGTCCCGCCTCCCCATGACCATCGACCCGCCCGAGCACACTTCATTTCTCGCCCGAGCCCACTTCAATTCTCGCCCGAGCCCACTTCAATTCTCGCCCGAGCTCACTTCATTTCTCGCCCGGGCGCGGCTCGAGAAGACAGAGACACGTCGTCTGCCCGACGCCCCATCTGGAGCCTGGAGCCTGGAGCCTCGAACGCAAAAGGCCGGGCAGAGCACCCGGCCTTCGCTGAGGTCTGAGGTCTCGCGCGCGAAGCGCGCGCGCTCACATGTGCTCGATGATGTTCGTCCCGAACTCCGAGCACTTGATCTCGGTCGCGCCCTCCATCAGGCGAGCGAAGTCGTACGTGACGCGCTTGCTCGCGATCGCGCCGTCCATGCCCTTGATGATGAGGTCGGCCGCCTCGGTCCAGCCCATGTGGCGGAGCATCATCTCGCCGGAGAGGACGACGCTGCCCGGGTTGACCTTGTCGAGGTCGGCGTACTTCGGCGCGGTGCCGTGCGTCGCCTCGAAGATGGCGTGGCCCGTGACGTAGTTGATGTTGCCGCCGGGCGCGATGCCGATGCCGCCGACCTGCGCGGCGAGCGCGTCGGAGAGGTAGTCGCCGTTCAGGTTCAGCGTCGCGATGACGTCGAACTCCTTCGCGCGCGTGAGGACCTGCTGGAGCGTGATGTCCGCGATGGCGTCCTTGATGAGGATCTTGCCCTTCGCGAGCTCCGCCTTCTGCTCGGCGTTCGCGGCCTCCTCGCCCTTCTCCGCCTTCGTCTTCTCCCACTGCGACCAGGTGTAGACCTTGTCGCCGAACTCGCGCTCCGCGAGGGCGTAGCCCCACCTCATGAAGGCGCCCTCGGTGAACTTCATGATGTTGCCCTTGTGGACGAACGTGACGCTCTTGCGCTTGTTCGCGATGGCGTACTCGATCGCCGCGCGGACGAGGCGCTCGGTGCCCTCGATGCTCACCGGCTTGATGCCGATGCCCGAGGAGCCCGGGAAGCGGATCTTCTTGAACTCCTTCGGGAACTCTTTCTCGAGGAAGGCGAGGACCTTCTGCACCTCGGGGGACTTCGCCTCCCACTCGATGCCGGCATAGATGTCCTCCGTGTTCTCGCGGAAGATCACCATGTCGACGTCTTGCGGCCGCTTCACCGGGCTCGGCACGCCCTGGAACCAGCGCACGGGGCGGAGGCAGACGTAGAGATCCAGGAGCTGGCGGAGCGCGACGTTCAGCGAGCGGATGCCGCCGCCCACCGGCGTCGTGAGCGGCCCCTTGATGCCGACGAGGTACTTCTTGAAGGCCTCGATGGTCTCGTCGGGCAGCCAGTTGTTCGTCTGCTTGAACGCCTTCTCGCCGGCGAGGACCTCGTACCAAGCGATCTTCCGCTTTCCGCCGTAGGCCTTCTCGACCGCCGCATCGAAGACGCGGACGGCCGCGCGCCAGATGTCTCTGCCCGTTCCGTCACCTTCGATGAACGGGATGATCGGGTTGTCGGGGACCTGAAGCTTGTTGCCCGGCCCCATCGTGATCGGCTGGCCATTCGGAACGGCAGACATGATTTCGACCTCGGGGAGTGGGTGGGCCGATGGAGGTACCACGGCTTTCGCTCCGCGCGAAAGACCGAATCCGGCTCCGCGCCGCACGGCCGGCCTCGGTGCACGAAGCTCGCCCTGGAGAGAGGTGCGCGCTCGGTCTCGGCGGAGCCGGCGTGAGCGAGGATCGGTTCGCCTCCGAGCTCGTCGCGCGCGAGCCGTCGTGCTCGCGCACGTTCTGCACGCGCGGCAGCTCGAGCGCCATTCCCACTCCGAGCACCGGGCTCGAGCGTGCGTCGGGCGATGCCGTCCGCTCTTCTCGGCGGTCCGCTCGCGGCCTGCTGCGTGGCGGCTTCCCCGGCGAGCAGCCCTTTTTCAGAGCCACGCGCCCGCAGGCACGTCGCCTGCGACGTCTCGCGTCATCCGCCTGCGCGCCGCGACGTCGGAAGGCGGCGGCGCGTGGACCATCGAAATCGTTACGGAAAGCGGACGAAGGGGGCCATCACGACGGGTGCGTCGCTGATGTCTCGAGTCCTCGTTTTGCTGAGGACCCGAAGCATCGTGCCTTCCGACCAGGGCTGGCGACGATCCGATTCATCGGTCATATTCCGCCGGCCGACAGCGCCCCTGCGATCTCGGCCCACGTCGTGCATTCGGGCCGCGGCGAGAGGCGGGAGGGTAGTCATGAGCCAGATGAAGCGTCGAGAGTCCCCCGTCGAGCTGTGGGAAGACCTCTCTCGCGAGCTTTGGGAGGTGCAGCACGGGCTCGGTGAGCCGCGGCTGATGACGCTCGACGAGCTCGACGCTGCCTTCAAGAACGAGGAGATCAACGCGCACACCCTCGTGCGGAAGGCGGGGACCAAGCAGTGGCGCACGCTCGGGGACGTCGCCGGGCTCCCTCCGCCGAGCGCCATGACGCTCGAGTCGGAGAGCCTCATGCCGGTGACCAGCGAGATCGGGGCTCCCGGCTCGAAGAAGCCGTCGACCCCGCCGCCGCTGCCGCGCAAGTCGAAGGACGCCATCGAAGTCGCTGCGCCGAAGCCCTCTCCGAAGCCCGTTCCGCGCCGTAGCGACGACGACATCCGCTTCACGGAGAGCGATGCGCTCCGCCTGGGCCGGAGCCCCGCGAGGGTCGACGCCGCGAGCGACGTGATCGAGCTCCGGAGCTCGGACATCGACGTCGTGAAGCTCGATCTCGACAAGGAGCGCGCGCTCTCGACGCTCGAGCAGCCCGCCGCTCGCCTTCGCGAGCTGGTGCTCGCGCACGAGCAGAAGGAGACGCGCCGTCGCGGGATGATCGGCAAGCTGGCGGGAGTCGCGGCCGTGGCGCTCGTCGGCGGCGCGGTGTTCGCGGGCGTCAGCGCGTGGCTCACGGGCACCTTCGGATCTCCCGCCACGCACGCCACGCACGCGGTCCAGGCGCCGATGCCGACCAAGAACGACGACACGTCGGCCGCCGCACCCGCGCGCGACGAGGCCCCGCCGATCACGAGCACGGAAGGCTCCATGCTCGTGCTGGCGAAGGATCAGCGCGAGGGCACGCCCCAGACCGCGAACGCGGAGCCCGGCGCCACGCCCGCGGAAGCAGAGCCCGCGCCGACGCCGAAGGCGGCGGCGGCGAAGGCCGCGGCCGCTCCCCTCGCGGCGGCGCCCAAGAAGGCCGGCAAGGCCACGCGCGCACCGCGCAAGCCGGCGCACGCCACGCGCGCGCCCGCCCCCAAGGCCGCGCACGCCGCCGCCAAGCCGCGACCCGCGCCTGCGAAGGCGAGCGCGAACAAGCTCGCGGCCTTCAAGGGTGACGGGAAGAAGGGCTGGAACGCGAAGGCGTCGGACGGCAAGAAGGCGAAGAAGTAGCGCGCGAGCGCTTCGCGTCCGCGCGAGACCTCAGTCCTCAGCGAAGGCCGGGCCCTGCCCGGCCCTTCCTGGAGTGCCCGGACCTCGCGCGAGACGCCCCGCGGCGCTCTGGCTTCAGAGTCGGACGACGACGTGTGCCCGAACGTGTCGAGCGACCCGGATAGGCGGGAGGTCGCGTCGCGCGTCGAGCCCCAGCTGAGGACTGAGGACTGAGGACTGTTTCAGTCCGTCAGCGCGAGCTCGTCACCGCACGGGAGGTTCACGCTCCGCGGCTTGCCGGCCGAGCCGATCTTGATCGTGTGCGGGCCGCACTTGATCTTCGCAGGCGCCGCGCCCGTCTCGAGGACCTGGCCGTCGACGTAGACCCGATCGCCCTCGGCCGACGCGGGGAAGGTCACGTACGTCATGTCCGGCTCGATCGGCGGTCGCAGGTCGAGGCTCGCGGGCGGTACGTGCGCCGGCGGAGCCACGATCACGGACGACGGCGGATCGGGAGGCGGCGGGGTCGCCGCCACGAGTCCCTTCTCGGAGGAGCTCGCGCCACGCACGCCCGGGACGAACGCGACGATGCCGACCACGCTCGTCGCGAGCAGACCGACGATCGCGTAGGCGACCATCGCCAGGGTCGTCGCCGGGCGCTTCTGCTCACGGACGCTCGCGGTGCGATCCGCGCGCGAGCCGAGACCGAGCGCGGTCGACATGGCGACCGGGGCGATGCTCGACGACGCCGCTTGCAGGTTGACGAACGGCACCGACGGCGGCGAGCTCTGGACGAGGTGCGCCGGCTTGCGAATCACGCCGACGCGCGTCTCGTCGAGCATCCTCGCCGTCGTCGGCGAGGCGGGGACGACGAACGGCTGCGGCTGGCGCGGCGGCGAGAACTGCGGCGCAGGGAAAGCCACGCGATGAAGCGACGACGATTTCCCGCGAGGCAACGTCGGCGGCTCCGCTCCGGACGCGGTCGTCGCATCGCGAGAGAGCGTCGTCGGCTCGAGCACGTCTTCTTCGAGGAGATCGCCCTGCACGTGCCCGAGGGCGATGCGCTCGCTCATGGGCAGCGAGCGCTCGGAAGGCGGCGCGGGTCGCGGCGGCAGGGGCCTCGACTCCTGCTCCGGCTCGACGGGTGGCGGCGGGAGCGGGCGCAGCGCGGGGTGCGGGCGAACCGACGCTCGCGGGCCCGCCTCTTCGGAGACCGCCACGTGCGAGCTCGAGCGAGGCCGCACGAGCGTCGGCACGATGGTCGGCGGATCGGTCGCGTCGGACGTGTCGTCGGCAACATCGCTCGGAGCCGCCGCTCGCTGCGCGCGACTGCGGGGCATCGGATCGAGGATGGTCGCGAGCTCCTCTTCCTCTTCCTCGTCCTCGTCGTCGAGATCCTTCGTGGTCGGCGGGGCCTCCGGCACCTGCACCTCGACCGCATCCATGCCCGGGAACAGACCGGCGACCGGCGCGGACGGCTCCGCGACCGTCCGGTCGTCGCACACGTCTTCCTCGAGCAGGAACCTCGGGAGGTCCGAAGAGTCCGAACGGTCCGCGCTCGCACGCAGACCATCGTTGGCGCTTGCCTCAGGACACGGCTCGGATCCGGTGTGGTTCAATGTACGACCCCGTGATCTCCCAGTCTGGCTCAGCTTTCGAGAGGCGCAAGGTCGATGTCGCTATCCCGGCCAAACCCTCGAAAACCCCCTACAGTACCCCGGCAATGTTCCGTCCCTACTCCGCGGGTCGAAGGGCGCGAGAGGCTGCCACCTCTCGATCGCGTCGATCGCGCCCCGCACCGGTCTTGCTCGCGATTCTTGCGCTCGCCTCGTCGACGAGCCCCCTCCCCGCCTTCGGGGAGCCGCCCGCCGCATCGGCCGGCGCCGCCGCTCGTCACGCCGGTGCCGGTCGGAGCCCTGCTTCGATTCGTTGGACCGCGGAGACGGCCGACGACGTCGTCGAAGCGCACACGAAGCGCGCCCTCGCCTCCGACGACGACGCGAGTCGCATGGCCGCCCTCACGGTCATCACCTCGCTCGCCGATCGTGCGACGCACGGCGCGAGCCTCACCGCGCTGAAGGAGATCGCGCGCAGCGCGACGAGCGCCGAGATCCGAGGCGAGGCCGCCGCGCTCGCGCGTGCGCACGAGGCGGACGAAGGCACGACCGCCGGCATCGAGAAGGCACGTGCCGAAGCGGGCATCCTCACCGATCTCGCCATCCTCGGCCCGTTCCGCGACACGGGCGGCGGCCTCGACGCCCACGACGGACCGGAGGCGAAGAAGAGCGCCGCTGCGTTCGCCGATCCGACGACGAGCTACTCGTGGGGCACCGTCGAGGTGAGCTGGCGCCCGGTGCCGCCGACGTTCGCGCAGGCGAAGGGCGTACCGCTCGATCTCCTCGTCCACCCTCGGAAGGAGAGCTGCACCTGGCTCGCCTCGAAGATCACGCTCGACAAGAGCCGCCCGATCATCGTCCGCCTCGCGGCGTCGGGCACCGCGCGCCTCGTCTTCGACGGCGTCGACGTCGGCAAGAGCGACGACGTGCACGAGATGGCGCGCTTCGACCGCATCGCCGCGAAGATCGACGCGACCGCCGGTCCGCACATCGTCGCCGCGAAGGTCTGCAGCGGCGCGCTCGACGACGCGGGGCGCGTGCGCATCCGCATCACCGACGACAAGCATGCGCCGCTCGCCCTCCCCGCATCGTCCGATCTCGCGCCCAAGGCGGGAGAGGAGATCCCGTGGGGCACCGCGCGCGTCACGAAGCTGGTCACGCCGCTCGTGCGCACGGCGACGGGAAAAGGCTCGGCCGACGCGCTGCTCGCGGCGGCCATCGTACGGACGGCCGGGGGCGCCGACGACGCGAAGAGCCCGCGCGCGCCGGGACAGCTCGACGCGCTCCTCCAGTACAAGGACCTCGACGCCGATCGGCTCGCGATGGCCGCGTGGATCACGCCGTCGGACGCGAACAAGAGCGCGCGACTCTACCGCGCGCGTGCCGCGGCGGAGAAGGCCGGCGATCACGTCACGAAGGCGTTCGTCGACCGGCGACTCGTCGATCAGCACCTCGAGACCGAGACGCCGGACTGGGCGATCGCGTCGATGCGCGGCGCGAAGATCGACCAGAAGACCGACGCCGAGGCGCTCCTGCTCTCGGCGCGCATCGCCAGGGCGCTGCGCAACGAGGCGCTCTCCATCAAGGCGATGCGCGACCTTTCGGCCGCGTTTCGCGCCGCCAAGGAGAAGGTGCCGGTCGCGCTCTTGTTCGAGCTCGCGACCTTGGCGCGCGCGAGCGACGTCCCCACGTGGATCGAGGTGACGCAGGAGCTCGCGCGCCGCGGCATTCGCGGCGAGATCCTCGTCGACGCGATGACGTCGCGCGGCCGCGCCGACGTCGAGGCTGCCGCGAAGGACGCGTTCGCCGGCGGCATGGACGACGCCGACGAGGCGCTGCTCGTCGCCAAGCACGTCTCCGACGCGGGCGGGCACGAGCTCGCCGCGCAGCTCTATCGCGTCTTGAGCACGTGGGCCCCGAACCGTGCCGAGGCATGGGCCGGCCTCGCGCGCGAGCTCGCCGTCGTGTCGAAGACGCCCGCCGATCAGAGCAGCGTGCTCGCCGCTCTGCGCCGCGCGCGCGAGCTCGAGCCCGGAGAGGCGAAGTACCGTGCCGAGCTCGCGCTGCGCGCCGGTGAGCCAGGCTCGGGTCGAGGCGAGCGCGGCGCGTTCACGGACGACGAGCGCTACCTCGTGAAGAGCGAGACGATCCTCGCGCGCCGCCGCGGCGTACCGCCCGCCGGCACCGCGCCGGACGTCGCGGACCGCGAGCTCCACTGGCTGCGGGCCGTGCGGATGCACGCGGACAACCGGGTGTCGCAGCTCATCCACTACGCGCGCGAGATCGTGATCCCTCCGCGCACCCAGCAGGAGCTGTTCGAGCCGATCCCGCCGGAAGGCGATCTCACCGAGATCCTGCGCGCGCGCGTCCATCGCAAAGGCGGCGGCGTCGCGTTCCCGGTGGAGGAGCACAACGACGGAGCGCGCCCGCGCATCCGCTGGCCGGAGCTCGAGGCGGGCGACACGATCGAGGTCGCGATCCGCCAGTGGACGAGGACGGCCGTCGGCGGACGCGGAGACGCTCCGTACTACTTCCTCGACTACGCCGGCTCACCGGCGAGCCATCCGCTCGTCTACAACGAGGTCATCGTCGAGACGGTGCCCGGCCATCCGCTCTACGTCGACGTCCTCAACGACAAGCTCGCCCCCTACAAGCGCATCGAGAAGGAGGACAAGGAGCGCGGCGTGCACGTGCTGCAGCTCGTCTGGGACAAGCCGCTGGTCGTCCCCGAAGAGCCGCTCGCGCCGCACACCTCCGAGCTCGTGCCGGTCGTCGTCGGCTCCACGTTCAAGACGTGGGCGGACTTCCGCAAGTGGTACGCGGAGGCGATCCGCGGCTTCACGGAGCCGGACGACGAGGTCCGCCGCATCGCGGCCGAGCTCACGAAAGGCAAGCGCACGCGCGACGAGAAGATCCGCGCCCTGTTCGAGTTCGTGGCCGACGACATCCGCTACGTGAACTACGTGAGCGGCGAGTGGTGGCTCCCGAACCGCCCGCAGCAGCTCCTCGCGCGTCGCGAAGGCGACTGCGACGACAAGGCGATCCTCCTCATCACGCTCCTGCGCGCCATCGGCATCGAGGCGCAGGAGGTCCTCGTGCAGACGCGACTCACCGGGCAGCCGTCGATCCTGCGCGCGAAGAACGCGGCGGCGCCGATGTTCGACCACGGCATCGCGTTCCTGCCCGGGCCCGACGGCGGCACGTACCTCGACGCGACGAGCCCCCAGTCGCGCATCGGCCCGCTGCCGTCGATGGACGCGCGCGGGTTGGCGCTCCGCATGGATCACGGACCGGCCGAGATCGTGGAGCTCCCGGCGAGCTCGCCCGAGGAGCACGGCGCCGACGTGAAGTGGACGCTCTCGCTCGCCGCCGACGGATCCGGCGAGCTCGTCGGCGAGGAGCGTCACTCCGGCGACAGCGCGTTCTACCTGCGCACGAACCTCTCGCAGGCGGAGGCCCGCGCGCAGTACGTCGAAGACGTGCTCGTGTCGCCGTGGCTCGCGACCGTCGATCTCGACAAGTCGGTCTCCTTCCAGGGCAACCTGCCGAAGGGACAGGCGCTCGTGAAGTACAAGGCGCGCTCGCGCGCGATGGCGCGCCGCGAGGGCACCGATCTCGTCCTGCCGCTGTCGCCCGCGACGACCTACGGCTCGCAGCTCGCGCCGCTGCCGACGCGCACGCTGCCGGTGCTGCTCCCGTCGTGGATCGCGCCGAGCCACCAGAACCGCACGGTGCGTGCGATCGCTCCGCCCGGGATGGCGTGGGCCGACCTCCCGCCCGGCGGCGACGCGAACGGCGGCGAGTTCGGCAGGGCCCACCTCGAGATCACCCGCGACCCGCGCGATCCGCGCGTGCTCGTCATCAAGCGAAGCGTCGTGTTCGATCAGCACCTCATCCCCGTCGAGAAGTACGCGGCCTGGCGCGCCTGGGTGCAGCAGGTCGACGCGCTCATGCACAAAGAGGTTCGCCTCGTGGAGGCCAAGTGATGCGCGATCCCCGCTCTTGGTGTGGACGTGCGCGAGCCGCTGCCGCGCTCGCGCTGCTCGCCCTCGCCCCGGCGTGCGGCGGTGGGAAGCCCGCGAAGGCTCCACGCGGCGCGTCCGACCTTTCGACGCCGCTCGTCCAAGCGTTCCGCGAGGAGGCCGTCGGCGATCCCGTGGAGGCAGTCGGCGCCTACGTCGAGGCGCTGTCGGTCGCGGCGGCCTCGCCGGACGATCCGGCGAGCGTCGGCGTCGCGATGGCCGCGCTCGACGCGCTCGTCCACCGCGACGTCGACGCCTTCGCCGAGTCCTCTTCGTCGAGCGCGCTCGCGGCGAGGATCGATCCCGCGGTCCTGAAGAAGGCCGGCGGCACGATCGACGAGCGCCTCGCGGAGGTGCAGGCGCGTGCGGAAGGACCGTTCGTCCCCGCGCTCGTCGCGCGGGCGCGCCTCGCCCTCGCGGAGCGACGCGGCGATGCGAAGGCCGCGTCCGAGCTCCGTGACGCGACGGGCTGCGCGCGCGAGGCGACGCTCCTCGGACCGGTCGACTACTTCAACGTGAGCGGCGCCCGCGCGCCTGCGATCCTCGCTCGTCCCGGCCAGCCGTTGCCCGGCGAGATCGCCGGTCCCGGCCCGTTCGTCCCGAAGCTCGTGCCGGCGAAGGTGAAGGGCTTCGGCTGCAGGCTCCCTCTCTGGGCGCAGACGAGCGCGCTCGGTGTGCGCGAGGTCGCCGTCGACGTCCAAGTCCCGAGCGCGGGTTGGATCGGCGTCGGGTTCTGGTCCCCGTCGGCGGCCGTGCTCCACGCAGGCGGGACGAAGGTCGTCGAGCGCCCGCACGCGATCGGATCTCGCCCGGCGGCGCGCTTCGCGCGCATCGAGTCGACGTCCGGCACGCTGAGGCTCGTCCTGCGCGTCGGCATGGATCAGGACTTCCAGCACGTCGAGCTCGCCGCATGGGACGCGCAGGGTCGTCCGCTCCGCGCGCAGGCCCCCTCCCCCGGCCAGGCCGCCGGCGCCAAGGTGACCCGCATCGTGCCCGTCGCGCCGCCCGATCCGCGGACGGACGGAGAGCGCGTCGCCATCGCGCTCGGCGCGCTCGCGGGCAACGACGCGCGCCTCGCGGAGAACCTCCTCTCCCCGCAGGTCGCACGCTCCGACGCACCGCCCGAGCTCTTGCTCGTCTACGCGCGCGCCGTGAGGGGCGCGCGCGATCTCCCGAAGGTGAAGGCCCACGAGCGCGCGCGCTCGGCGTACGAACGCGTGCTCGATGCGTGGCCGGCGTCGTGGGAGGCCGTCGTCGAGCACGCCGTCCTCGCGGGCGCCCGCCGTGCTCGCGCGGAGGCGAACCTCGAGATGCTCGCCGATCTCGACGCGCTCCGCGCGAAGACGAAGACCTCGCAGGTCGCGCTGCTCGACGCCTTCGAGGCGCAGGTCGCGGGCCGCGAGCGCCTCGTCGATCGCGCGCGCGCGGCATTCGAGCGAGCGAAGGGCCCGCTCGCGAACACGCCCCTCCTCGCCGACACCGATCGCGTCGTGTTCGGTCGGACGGGACGCGACGCGGTCCGCTTCGAGTGCGGCGGCGGCATCGCGAACCGCATGAGCCTCGCCTGCCACGACGCGCTCGTGTCCGCGGGCGACCGCGCGGGCGCCGAGCGCGAGCTCGAGCGGCTGCGCGCGCTCGGTGGTACCCCGCAGCTCTACCTCTCGCTGTCGACGCGGAGCGCGATCGAAGCCGGAGACCTCGCTCGCGCACGCAAGCTCCTCGACGCGATGAATCCCGGTGACCGGCCGCTGTCGTCGGTCTACGCCGCGAAGGGCAAGTCCGCGGTGCCGGAGCTGCTCGCGCTCGCGCCGACGGCGCGCGACGCCCCGGCCGCATTGCCGTCGCTCCTCCGCGACGCCGGTGACGATCCGCTCGCGCGCTTCGACGGCCTCGCGCAGAAGGCGATCGACGACCCGAGCGCGGGCGCGTTCCTCGCGAACGCCGCGACCGCGATCCTTGCGCACGAGGAGCGTTACGAGATCGAGCCCTCGGGCCTCGTGCACTGGATCCTCTTCGACGTACGGCGCGTGATGGGCACGACCGACGTCGAGGCGAACGCGCAGGCGCCGTTGCCGACCCTCTTCGGCAAGAGCTCCGTCCGCATCCTCCGGCGTCGCATCTTCAAGAAGGACGGGCGCATCGTCCTGCCCGATCGGACGCCCAACGCCCTGCAGTCGCACGCCGATCTCTCGCAGCTCGAGGCGGGCGACGCCGTGGAGGCGATCTACGAGGGCTGGGCCTTGCCGAACGAGACCGGCAACGTCGGGCTCGACACTCCCGACCTGCTCCCCGAGCGCACGGCCGTACGCGACGCGACGATCGAGCTCTCCATCCCTCAGGGCCTCAGGAGCTCGCTCTGGAGCCATCCGATGCTGGGCAAGGCCGAGGAGCGCGTCGATCGCGGCAAGCGCGTCCTCACCTGGCGCGTGAAGGATCGCGGCGTCCGTCGCATCGAGTCGAGCGTGCCGAAGATGGATCGCGACGTCGCCGTGAGCTTCTCGACGACGACCTGGGAAGACGTCGCGCGAGGCCTCCGCGAGGTGCTCGCCTCGCTCGAGTCGGACAGCCCCGAGGTCACGACGTGGGCCCGCGAGGTGAGCGGCGGCAAGCCGATCTCGCGCGAGCTCGTCGAGCGGGTCGTCGCCGCGTCGGGTCAGGCCGTGAAGGAGGCCTCCGGCTTCATCCTCACCGACCTCGACTTCGGGCGCCCGGGACAGGAGACGAGCGCGCGCTCGATCCTCACGACGCGCGAAGGCAGCCGCACGTGGCTCATCGTGCACGCCCTCCGCGAGCTCGGCATCCCGACGGACGTCGTGGTCGCGGAGAACGAGCCGTTCTCGGACAGCCCTTCGTTCCCGCCGCGGTTCGGCCGCTTCATGCATCCGCTCGCCGTCGCACACGTGCCCGATCCGGATCCCTCGAAGCCGCCGGTCGACGTCTGGATCGACGCGGACGTCCCCGGACCGCCGCTGCCCGCCGGCAAGATCTCGCCCGAGCTCCGCGGGCGGCAGGCGCTCTGGCCCGACGGCCGCATCACCCCGATCCCCGCAGCGTTCGGCGCCGCCGAACGCGACGAGGTCGACATCCGGCTCACGGTCGACGAGCAAGGAAACGCGAAGGGCACGATCACCGTGCTCCTCCGCGGGTACGCCGCCCAGGACCTCGCGGAGGCGCTCGTGCGCCTCGTCGGGCTCGAGCGGCAGCGCGCTCTCCGAGGCATCGCGCTCGGGTGGGTGCCCTTCGCCACGGTCGAGAGGGTCGAGCTCTCGTCGAGCGAGGGGAGCTGGCAGGTCGCGATCCGCGCCGACCTCACGGCGCCCGCGTACGCGCAGGTGGAAGGCTCGAAGCCCGAGAACCGCACGTGGGTGCTCCCGGGGATCGACCCGGTGCACTACGTCTACCCTCGCCCGTTCGTCACCACCCTCGCCTCGACGTACGCGACGCAGGCGGCCCGCGAGAGCGCGCTCGCGATCAACCGCGCGACGCAGTACCACGTCCGACGCCGCGTCGAGCTCCCGGCGAAGGCGCGCATCACGCGCCTGCCGGGACCGTTCGAAGGGACGGGGCCGCTCCTCCGCGCGTCGCGGAAGATCTCCGTTTCCGGCAACGCGATCGAGGAAGACTTCACGCTCGACCTGACGACGGGCACCGTCCCGCGCCAGGACTACGACGCGTTCGTCTCCGCGGCGCACCGCACCGACGACGCCTTCCGCGCGAGCACGCGCGTGAGACCGCCCGCCCCCGACCAGGGGAAATGACGCGGTCTCGTTCCGCCGGGCGAAGTTGTGTTGGCGACGGCCCGAACTCAACGCGTGCAGCAGAAGGTCACCGGATCGGTAGACGTCACCCCACCGATGGGTTCGGCCTCGAACGTGGGCGGCGGATACGTGCACGTGCCGGCGCCGAGGACGAGGACCGGAGCGTCGATCCGGGTCGCGACGCTCCCGGGCGCCGAGATGCAACCCCGCATCGGGCCAACGTCAACGGAAGCGGACGCTCGACGCGGAGCGTGATCGAGCCCTTTCTCTGCCCCCCGAACGGGTGAGCTGACGTCACGGATACTTCGAAGTAAAGGTGAGCTCGTGCGACGCATCGTCCTCCGTACCACGGTCCTCGCTTCCATCGTCGTCACCGCCGCCGTGCAGGCGCAGCCCCGCCCGGTGCCCACCCCGACGCCGAAGCTCCCGACGCCCGCGCCGACGTTGAAGGTCCCGACGCCCGTCCAGCCGACGCCCGTGCAGAGGACGCCGCTCTGGGGCTACGCCGATCTCCACGTGCACCCCGCGACGCACTTCGCGTTCGGCGCCGACGCGTCCGGCAACGGCGGACCGTTCTGGGGGCGACCCGGGATGAAGCTCGAGACGTCGAACATCGCCACCGACCTCCCGCCGTGCGCGCGCGACAAGCACTCCGGATTCGACGCCGATCTCGTGCGACACCAGACGCGCATCCAGGTGGTCGGCGCGCTCGAGTCGGGGACGCTCCACGGCAGCGGCGGAGCGCCGAGCTTCGACGCCTGGCCGAACGCGCGCAGCCGCATCCACCAGACGATGCACATCTCGTGGATCCGCCGCGCCTACGAGGGAGGGCTGCGCCTCGTCGTCGCGAGCACGACGGACAGCCAGCTGCTCGGGAAGCTGTGGAAGCACGGGACGAACTTCACGAACGTCGGTCTCGGCCGTCCCGACCCCAACTACGACTACGAGTCGGCCAAGCGTCAGATCAAGTTCATCAAGGACCTCGCCGCGGCCAACTCGGGGTGGATGACCGTCGTGAAGAGCGCCGCCGAGGCGCGCGCCGCGATCGCGGCCAACAAGCTCGCCGTCATCCTCGGAGTCGAGTTCGACAAGCTCACCGCCGATCAGATCCTCGACCTCGCGAGGAACCACGGCGTCCGGTCGGTGATCCCGATCCACCTCACGAACAACGACTTCGGCGGCACCGCCGTCTACGACGACCTGTTCAACACGAGCAACAAGTACGTCAACGGCGAGTTCTTCCGCGTCGTCGGTGACGACAAGATCTCGAGCCGACTCTCCGCCGACACGCAGGAGCTCGTCGATCCCGGCGGCATCATGGGCTTCTTCAACGCCGTGCTACCGTCGGCGCTGAAGCGCTCGGAGTACTGCGCGCTCGGCTACGAGTGCTGCCCCGAACAGCCGAAGCCCGGGTGCATCCTGCTCTCGAGAGGGCACAGAAACGCGCTCGGGCTCACGGCGAAGGGCAAGACGGATCTCCGCCGCCTGATGAAGGAAGGCCTGCTCGTCGACATCGCGCACATGAGCGCGACGGCGACGGAAGAGGCCCTCCGGATCGCCGAGGCGGCGCGGATGCCGGTCATGGACTCGCACACCGGCCTCCGGAACGAGAACGCGTGCGCGAGCACGGAGCGCCACCTCACGTTCGGGCACGCGAGGCGCATCGGCGCGCTGGGAGGCGTCATCGGCCTGGGCACCGAAGGCGAGATGCACCCCACGCCCGTGCTCCACGAGGCCGGGACGCCGCTCGTCCGCTTCACCGGCAGCATGAAGAGCAAGACCTGGTACCTGCGGCCGCCCTCGACGGTGGCGGACGCATTCGACAAGGTCAAATTCGAGATCCGCACGGGAGGCGACGATCTCCGCGGCGGCAACGACAACGCCTTCGGCTACCTCGTCTTCGCCGACAACACGAAGAAGGAGTTTCCCCTCAACAACGGCGCGAGGTGGGGCAACGACTCGACGAACGTCGTCATGTTCGACGTGCCCGGCACTCCTCGATTGTCACAGCTCCGCAAGGTCGGCGTGAGGACGACCTTCGGCGGCGGCATCGGCGGCGACAACTGGAACATGGATCGCATCGTCACGAGCGTCCGCGTCGCCGGCAAATGGGTGAACGTCCTTCATGCCTCCGGAGCGCCCGTCGTCCGCTTCACGGGTCAGACGAAGGACTGGACGAAGAACGTCTCCAACCCGAGCTCCCTGACGACGTGCAACCCCGCGGGCGCGCTCAGCAGCCCGAGCACCGTCGTGCCTCGAATCGCCGTCACCGTGAAGACCGGAGGCGACGACCTCCGCGGCGGGAACGACAACGCCGAAGGCGTCCTGAAGCTGAAGGGCGGACGGACCATCTCGTTCTCCATCAACAATCGCCTCGGCATCTCCAACGGCGCCATCGTCACGCGCTACGTCGACCTGCCCGCGGGGACGCGCATCAGCGACCTCGAGAGCCTCACCATCAGGACGACGTTCAGCGGCGGCGTCGCCGGAGACAACTGGAACATCGACGAGCTCCGCGTCGACACGCTCACCGATCCCGTCACGGAGTGGGCGGCGGACTACCAAGAGGCCCTCGGCTTGCTCGGCAACCGCGGCGTCGCGCTCGGCAGCGACATCAACGGCCTCGCGCCCCAGATCCCGTTCACGGCGCTCCCGGTGCGCTACCCGATCGACGTCGCTCAGCGGGTCGGGATGCCGGGCACGTCGCCCTTGCAGAAGCACCGGGTGCTGAATCGGACCTTCGACTTCCGGACCGACGGGATCGCGCACATCGGCATGTTCCCCGACTTCATGCAGGCGCTCTCGGCAGCGCCGAACGGCATGAACGTCGTGAGCAAGCTGTATCGCTCCGCGAACGACGTCGTCGAGATGTGGGAGAAGATCGAAGCCGCGGCCAAGAATCTCTGACGAAGCGAAACGCGATCGCGCCGCGCGGCGGTTCGGCGCACCCAGCCGTCGCAGCGGCGCGATGCGCGCGGAGACGTGCCGCGAGCTCGCGAAGCGCGAGCATCGAAGCGGAGCACACGCTAAGGATCGCGTGTGTTCCGGCGACTGAAGAGAGCGCTCGAATCGGTGTCGTCGATCGTCGACGACCTGCTTGCGACGGTGAGAGCGCTCCGGCTCCTCTTGGAGAACGTCGAGCGCGCCGCGCGTCCGGACGGCGAGCTCAGCGATCTCTTGCGCGCGACCGCCGAGCTTGCTCGGGCGGCGGCGGCAGCCCAGCGAATACGCACCCACCCGGCGTGGCGGGACGAGCGAGCGGTGAACGCGACGGCGCGGGACGAAGCACCCCTCTGGCGGAGGCTCAGGACGCACGTACGCGCCGCCAGCGAAGAGGTCCGACGGAGGCGGCACGGCACCGTCCGGCGCGTGCGCTGAGAGGCGTCCGCCTCACGGCGGAGAGCGCTCCGCCACGTAGAGGTCGTAGCTCGTCGCCTCCGCTTCCTTGTTGGAAGAGAAGTAGAGGCGGCAATTATCGGCGGACACGGAGCCCGGTATCGAGAAGTAGCCGGGGAAGGTGAGCTCCTCGACGCGCACGGGAGCGCGGAAGGGCCCCGTGGGCGTGTCGCGATGTGCGACCATGATCGTGCCCTTGCCGGCCCCCAGGTTCCGTTCGGAGTAGAAGTAGAGGCTCAGGCGATCGGGCGAGAGCACCGGAACATTGTCGGTCGTGCTCGCGTTGAGCGTGTCGAGGGGCTCCGGGATGCCGAAGTTCCCGTCCTCGGTGCGTATCGCGCGGTACAGATCGATGTTGTTGCCTTGCGAGGGGCTCGCGAAGAACAGCTCGGAGCCGTCCGCGGAGATGGACGGCGTCTGCCGGTCCGGAACGATCCCGTTGGGATCTTCGGTGATCGGATACGGCGCCGCGTCGCCGAACGGCTCCGTGACCGCGTTCCGACGCGCGTGCATGAGCGTGAACGGGGACGACGGATCTCCCAGCTTGAGGACGAAGAGAATCTCGAGCTCGTCGGCGGTCACGAAGGGCTGCCGCGCACCCGTGGGGAGCCCGGCGAGCAGGACGGGCGTCCCGAAGGCCTCCGTCTTGGAGGCGCGCGAAGCCCGATAGAGCTCGACCCGCCCATCGGTTGCGAAGCTCCGCTGGAAGTAGATGACACGCTCGTCGGGGGACACCCGCGCATAGGCCTCGGCCTCCGGAGTGTTGACCCCGTCGATGGGACGGTGCGACGTGAACGGCGCGTTACGGTCGCACCGGACGCCCGCGTCGTCGACGGCGGCGTCCGGGCCGCCGGTCCCCGCATCGGAAACGCCAGCGTCGGAAGGATTCGCATCGACAGCGGTAGGAGGGGAGCTGTCGAAGGACGAGCACGCGCCGACGAGGACGATCCAGGGAACGAGCACGTCGACGAGCCTCACGGCGCGCATCACGAACAGCTTAACGTACGCCGGGCGTCGTGTGTGCGACGAGCCACCATCACGGCGATCGTTCGGCGACGTAGAGGTCGAGCCCCGTCGTCGCTCGATCCTTGTTCGAGTAGAAGTAGAGACGGCACCCGTCGGCGGAGACGGAGCCTGGCGACGAATAGGCATCGTCGAAGACGAGCTCCTCGATGCGTTCGGGGTTCCGGAACGGCCCCGTCGGAGTGTCGCGATGCGCGACCCAGATCGAGCCCTTGCCCGAGCCGGGGAGCGCACGCTCCGAGTAGAAGTAGAGGCTCAGGCCGTCGGGCGAGAGCACCGGGTCCCCGTCCCATGCGGACGTGTTCAGCGTATCGAGCGCCTCCGGCGGACCGACGCCACCGTCTGCGTCGAGCTTCGAGCGAACCAGATCCCAGTTGGTCGTGACCGCGAAACGCGCGAGATAGAGCTCGGTACCGTCCACGCTGAGAAACGGAGTGAAGGAGTCCGCCATGGGATCGTTCACCGGATGCGGCTCCGCCTCTCCGAACGGCGCCGTGGGCGTTGGTCGCCGCGCGCGCCAAAGCCACCACCGCTGATTGAGGCGCTGGGTGAAGACGATCTCGAGCTCGTCCGCGCTCAGGGTCGGATGCGCCGCCATCTCCGGAAGCCCCTCGACGGGCACGGGCGTATCGAAGACGTCCGCGGGAGTACGGCGAGTCGCGCGGTAGATGGTGATCTCGTTCTCGGTGGACCGCTGGAAGTAGAGCACCCGCTCGTCCAGCGAGATCCGCGGGAAATGCTCGTTGACGGGGGTGTTCACGCCGTCGATTCGGCGGATCGAGGTGAACGGCGCGTTGCGGTCGCACCTGACCTCTGCGTCGACGTCCGGCGGCGGCGCTCCGTCCTCGGCCGCCGAGCCGTCCGGCTCGGCAGCGTCCGAGCCCGCGTCTGCGTCGGATGGATCCGTGGAAGGAGTGCTCTCGAAGCTCGAACAGGCGCCGATGAGCACGATTGCCACCGCGAGCGCGCCAGAGAGGCTACGCATGAGAATGGGCGTAGTATACGTCGCGCCTCGATCGTGTTCCGAGTCGGACGACGGAGCCGTGCGTCATCGTGGGAGGCGTTCGGCGACGTACACGTCGTGGCCCGTCCCGCCGTCGTCCTTGTTGGAATGGAAGTACAGGCGACAGTTGTCGGCGGAAACGGAGCCCGGTACCGAGAAGGCACCGTCGAACACGAGCTCCTCGACACGCACGGGCGCACGAAACGGTCCGTCCGGCCTATCGCGATGCGCGACCCAGATCGAGCCCGTGCCCACTGACGCCAGGCGTTCGGAGTAGAAGTAGAGGCTGAGGAGATCCGGCGAGAGCACCGGAGTGTAGTCCATCTTGCTCGTGTTGAGCGTAGCGAGAGGCTCGGACGGGCCGATGCCGCCGTCGGCTGCGCGCGTCACGCGGTACAGATCGGCATTCGTGGAGCCCTCGAGGCGTGCGAAGAACAGCTCGGCGCCGTTCGCGGAGATGAACGGAGTCTGCCGATCCGCATCGGGGTCGTCGATGAACGGGTACGGCGAGACTTCGCCGAACGGCGCCGTGGGTGTCGACCGCCGTGCGCGCCAGAGCGAGCCCGCACTGGAAAGATGCTGGACGACGACGATGATCTCGAGCTCGTCCGCGGACAAGGCGGCGCATTCGCCGGCAGCCCTTCCAGACGCACGGGAGGATCGAAGGCGTCCTCGCGGGAACGGCGGTAGCGCGGAAGATCTCGGCCCGGCCATCCGAGGCGGTGCGCTGGAAATAGAGGACGCGCTCGTCCAGAGACATTCGAGGGAAGCTCTCGTGGGCGGGCGTATTCACCCCGTCGATGACGCGAATCGACGTGAACGGCGCCGTCCGATCGCATCCGACGTCGGCGGCATCGACGTCTCGTGGCGGAGCCGCGTCTTCGGTCGTCGCCGCGTCTACGTCCGCGCCGAGCAGGCCGCCGTCTCCTCGGAAGCACTTCGGCAGCGCCGTATTCGCGTGAGCACGCGCCCACGATCGAGGCAGCCACTGCAACCGCGCCCAGAAGCCCCACCGCGCGCACGACGACAACGATACTACAGGGCACGGTCGTGACCGAAGCCGGCGCGCCTAGCGCGCGATCACGGGAAGCGCTCGGCCACGTAGAGCTCGTAGCTCGACCCGTCTTTGTTGGAGTAGAAGTAGAGGCGGCAGTTGTCGACGGATACGGAGCCCGGCGACGAGAAGTAGCCGTCGAACACGAGCTCCTCGACACGTGTGGGGGTACCGAACATTTCATCGGGCGTGGCGCGATGCGCGACCCAAATCGAGCCCTCGTCCTTCTCCGCCTCGCGCTCGGAGTAGAAGTAGAGGGTCAGGCGATCCGGCGAGAGCGCCGGCTCGCTGTCTCGCGCGCCACTGTTGATCCCCGCGAGCGAGTCGATCCCTCCCAAGCCTCCGTCCGGCAAGACCCATGTGCGAAGCAGGTTCTCGTCCGTGACGTGCTGCGAGAAGAAGAGCTCCACGCCGTCCGAGGACAGGAACGGCGCGAAGCGCGCGAATGCCGGTTCGCCGAGCGGATGCAGCTTCGCCGCACCGAACGGATGGGTGACCTCGTTCCGCCGGGCGTGCCACACCGCGTGTCGGCCCTGGTAGGGCGCGAGGAAGAAGATCTCGAGCTCGTCCGCCGTCACGAACGGCTGCTTCGGAAGGTCCGGCAGCCCCTCGACCTTCGTCGGCGTACCGAAAGCACCACCGACCGTGGCACGCGACGCGCGGTAGATGGCAGACGCGTCCGAGCCGGCGAATCGCTCGAAGTAGATCACGTGCTCGTCGGGAGAGACCCGAGGGAACGCCTCGTGGGCCGCCGTGTTGACGTCT
Source organism: uncultured Myxococcales bacterium (assembly GCA_937949945.1). Classification (GTDB taxonomy): domain Bacteria; phylum Myxococcota_A; class Polyangia; order Polyangiales; family Polyangiaceae; genus Labilithrix. Next base: position 64,041 of record CALFEQ010000179.1, on the reverse strand, counting down.
TCGAGTGGGCGGATCGACGTGAACGGTGCGGTGCGGTCGCACGGGACGCCGGAGTCGACTTTCGGAGCGCCGTCCTCGCTCCCCGAAGCGTCGTCCGAAGGATTCACCAGAGCGTCCGGAACGGCGGCGTCCGTCTCGGCCTCGTGAGGCTCCGTCGAAGAGGCATCGCCGAAGCTCGAACAGGCGCCGACGGCCGCGATCGTCATCGCGACCGCGCCGAGCAGCCTCACCGCACGCATGCTTCGAGCGTACTACAGCCGCGCCCCCGGCGGAGGCCGCAGGACGCTCGACGAAGAGCGACGGGCTTGCATCAACGCGGCGAGCGCTCGGCCACGTAGAGGTCACCGTGCCCGCCCTCCCGGTTGGAGGAGAAGTAGAGGCGACACCCGTCGACGGACACGGAGCCGGGGAACGTGTACGCGCCGTCGACGGCGAGATCCTCGACCCGCGAAGGCGCCCCGAACGTCCCGCCCGGCGTGTCACGATGGGCGACCCAGATCGTGCCCGTGCCCGGTGCGGTCTGGCGTTCGGAGTAGAAGTAGAGGGTCAGCCCATCCGACGAGAGCACCGGCGCCGTGTCTCGACCGGCGCCGGCGAGTGACGCCAGACGTTCCGTCGAAGCGACGGTACCGCTCGCGGTGAGCTCGACGCGAAACAGGTCCTCGTCCGAAGCGCCTTGCGTCTGCGAAAAGAACAGCTCCGTACCGTCCGAGGAGACGAACGGCGCGAACCGATGGATGGTGTGGTCGCCGGAGTCGGCAGGGTGCAACGCCGCGGAGCCGAAGGGCGCGTCGACCGCCGCCCGCCGCGCGTAGGACAGGGCCGGCCTGGAAATCTTGGAGGTCGCAGCCCCGACCGCGACCGTGCGGACGAAGAGGATCTCGAGCCCGTCCGCCGTCACGAACGGCTCTCCCCAGCTCGTCGTCCCCCCGACCGGGGCGGGCGGGCCGAAATCGTCGCCGACACGAGCGCGGGTCGCCCGGAAGATGGTGGGCGCCTGGTCGGGGGCCTCCCTTCGCTCGAAGTAGATCGTGCGTTCGTCGGGGGAGACGCGAGGGAACGCCTCGTGCTCGGCGGTGTTGACTTCCGCCAGCGGACGGATCGACGTGAACGGCGCGGTTCGATCACACCCGACGCCGCCCCCCTCGCCCTCGGTCGTGACCGCGGCGTCCGGGGCATCACCGCCTGCGTCCGCCTCGACAGGCTCGGAGCCGGAAGCGGTGCCGAAAGCCGAGCAGGCGCCGACGAGCACGGTCGTCGTCACGACCACGCAAGGCAGGCTCCCCACACCCATCAGGACGATCGTACTACGGCCGCCGCCCTCGGCCGAGCTGCCGAGGAGGTCGAAACGGGCGCGTCATCGCTGAAAAAAGCGCTCGGCCGCGGAGACGAGCGGCCGCGGGCTCGATGTCGAACCGGATTGAAGCGACAGTGGTGTTTCACTACGGTATGGCGACCAATCTTCACGGGCGAGGACGACGACGATGAGCGGCCATTCGAAATGGGCGACGATCAAGCACAAGAAGGGCGTGATCGACGCCAAGCGCGGCAAGCTCTTCACGAAGCTGATCAAGGAAATCACGGTGGCGGCTCGACTCGGCGGAGGCGAGCCGGCGAACAACCCGCGCTTGCGCAAGGCCATCGCGGACGCCAAGGCCCAGTCGATGCCGGGCGACACGATCCGCAACGCGATCAAGCGGGGCACCGGCGAGATCCAAGGCGAGGCGTACGAGGACGTCCTCTACGAGGGCACGGGCCCGGCCGGCACGCTGTTCCTCGTCGAGGCGCAGACCGACAACCGCAACCGCACCGTCGCCGAGATCCGGAAAATCTTCGAGAAGTCGAACGGCAACCTCGGCGGAGCAGGCACCGCCGCGTGGGCGTTCGACCGCAAGGGGCTCATCTCGATCGAGAAGTCGGCCGCGACGGAGGACCAGCTCATGGACGTCGCGGTGGGCGCCGGCGCGGAGGACTACTCGCTCGAAGGCGACATGTGGAGCGTGACCACGCCGCCCGATCAGCTCAACGCCGTCCTCGACGCGCTCGAGAAGGCCGGCATCCCGACGAAGGAGTCCCAGCTCGGTTACGTCCCCAAGACGAAGAAGCCGGTCAGCGGGCGGGACGCCGAGGTGCTCCTCCACCTCGTCGAGACGCTCGACGACCACGACGACGTCGCGCACGTGTACGCTGACTTCGACGTCTCCGACGAAGACCTCGCGCGCCTCTCGTGAGTCCGTGAGCACCGTGCTCGGCCTCGATCCCGGCACGCGCCGCTTCGGCTGGGGAGTGGTGCGCCGGATGGGGACGCGCCTTTCGCACGTCGCTCACGGAGTCATCGACGTGGAAGGCGAAGGCGACCTCGGATCGAGGCTCGTCGCGATCGAGCGCGAGCTCGTGGACGTCATCGAGCGCCATCGCCCCGACGCGGCGAGCATCGAGTCGCTCTTCTTCGCGAAGGACGCGCAGGCGGCCGCGAAGCTCGGGCACGCACGCGGCGTCGCGCTCCTCGTCTGCGCACGCGCGGGGCTCGCGTCGTTCGAGTATGCGCCGGCGCGCGTGAAACGGACCGTCGCCGGCGCGGGGCGTGCCGACAAGAACCAAGTCGCCCAGATGATTCGCGTCGTGCTCGGGCTGCCGCAGGCTCCCCGGGCGGACGCCGCCGACGCCCTCGCCATCGCGGTGACGCACCTCCAAGGTACGCGCCTGCCCGCTGCCCCACCCCGCCGCGCCGGAACGGGCTGAGCCTGCCCGGCGCGCGCGGGGAACGAACCGTGCTCTCCGATTGTTCCTCGCTCGGGCGTCGCCCACGAGGCTCAGGCAGACCGGTTCGTGCTGGTACGCCGCATACTTACGCTCAATATTGCGGACGGTTCCCCCGTCCAATAAAAGTCCCTGCCAGGGCCCGACGAACCTCGACCTGCCCCGCCCAATCTCGGAGAGATCCCCCATGTTTCGCCGTCCTGCCAAGCTCGTCGTCGCCGCCCTGCTCGCGGCCGCCACACCCTTCGTGATTTCGGACGCGAGCGCGCAGTCCGCGCAGCCGGGAGCAGCTCAACCGCAGCCGGCACCGCAGGCGCAGACGGACGAGGTCCTGGCGAAGGTGCAGGCGTTCTACGACTCGACCAAGTCGTTCTCGAGCCCGTTCAAGCAGGAGTTCTACGTCAAGTCGCACAACATCCGTAAGGAGTCGAAGGGCAAGGTCACGTTCGCGAAGCCCGGCAAGATGTCGTGGGACTACGAAACGCCGGCCGGCAACCGCGTCGTCTCGGACGGCAACATCCTCAAGGTGTACGAGGCGGCGAACAAGCAGCTCTTCGAGCAGAGCGTCGACAAATCACAGTACCCGGCGGCGCTCTCGTTCCTCACCGGAAAAGGAAGCCTCTCGGAGGCCTTCACCTTCGTGATGTACCCCGGCGCGTCGATGCAGTTCCCGGGCGGCAACGTCCTCGTCGGCACGCCGAAGCAGCCGACGCCTGCGTACACGAAGGTGCTCCTCTACGTCGACAGCGCCACGAGCCACGTCCGTCGCGTCCTCATCGTCGACGCGCAAGGGAACCGCAACCGCTTCGACTTCATCGAGCCGAAGGTGAACATCCCGGTCGACGAGAACACGTTCAAGCTCGTTCCGCCGCCGGGGACGCAGATCATCAAGCCCTGAGGCGGAGCACGCGTGTCTGCCTCCACGTGCCCGGCCTGCGGACACGCGACGTTCGATCCGGTTCGGTCGTCGCCGGACACGAGCGCCGGCACGTGCTCGCGGTGCGGCTACGCATCGGGCGAGACGAACCGATGCCCTCACTGCCGCGCGACCGCCCGCGTGGAGGGCACGGGGATGCATTCCCGATGCGCGGTGTGCGGCGGCCCGCGCATCCCCGGCAACCTCGGCGGCGAAACGGCGGTGGCGGCGCTGAAGGAACAGAGGAAGCTCTGGACCGAAGCACGCCTGGCGTCGACGGCCACGCTCATCCAGGCCGTCCTCGCCGCGATCGCGACGCTGATCGGGCTCGCCGTCCTGCCCGCGTCGGTCGTCGGCAAGGTGATCGTCTTCGCCATCGCCGCCTTTCCGCTCTTCCTCGCGCTCCGTTCGCGGGCGCGCGCCGCGGCCGCGCGGGCGCGTGCGAAACAGGCCGGCGAGCGCGCCTGGCAGGCCGCCGCCGAGGACGCGGCCAAGCGAAGGGGCGGCATCACCGCGAGCGAGCTCGCGAAGACCCTGGGCATCGACGAGGCGGATGCCGATCGGCTGCTGACGTCGCTCGCCGTCCACGATCGCACGCGTGTCGACGTCGACGACGACGCGGAGGTCCGGTACAGCGTCGGCCCGTCGCCGCGCGTTCGCATCGACGAGGAGCCCGACGAGGTCGACGAGAGCGGAGCCGACGAAGCCGGCGCGAGCGTGGTCGCGCGGCGGGAGCCGGCGCGGTGAGCGCCGGTCTTCCGAAACGCGAGCGACGAGGCGGCGTGGGTCGACGCGCGCGAGGGCGTGCGCGTCCGCCGCGAGCAGAGCCTGCTCGCCGAGCCGAAGAAACGCGCGCGAAGAAGCCCGAGCCGTCCGCTACCGACACGCCGCCCGCCGTGGCGCTGCCGCGCCGGCGGTCGCTCACGAACGTCGGCGGCCCCATCGAGACGAGCGGCGACCCGGAGAGCGCGAAGATCCTCGCGCACGCAATCGACGTGACACCGACGATGGACGAGGCGGCCGAGGATCGCGCGCACGTCCACGGCTTCCACGCGTACCCCGCGCGCGCGCACCCGGTCACGGTTCGCCGCCTCGTGGAGGCGCTCGTCCCGGAAGGCGGCACGGTCCTCGATCCGTTCTGCGGCTCGGGCACCGTGCTCGTGGAGGCCATGCTCGCGGGACGCGCCGCGATCGGCTCCGACCTGAATCCCATCGCCGTGATGCTCTCGCGTGCGAAGACGTTCCCTCGCTCACCCGAGCGGACGCGTGCGCTCGTCGAGGCCGCACGCGGCGTGGCCGAATTCGCGGAGGCTCGCCGGAAGGCGAAGGCCGGAGCCACGCGGCGATTGCCGGAGGAAGACGTCGCGAGCTTCGCGCCGCACGTCCTCCTCGAGCTCGACGGGATCCGCGCCGGGATCGCCGCGGCCCCGCCCGAGGCGCGGCCCGATCTGTCGCTCGTCCTCTCGTCGATCCTCGTCAAGCTGGCGGCCCGTCGCGGCGACACGTCCGAGGCGCCGGTCGAGAAGCGCATCGCCGCGGGGTGGCCCTCGAAGCTCTTCGTGAAGAAGACCGAGGAGCTCGCGCGCCGCTTCGACGAGCTCTACCGGCTCTTGCCGAAGCCTCCGCCGCGAGCCCGCGTCTACGAGGACGACGCGAACGTGCTGTCGAAGGTCGAAGACGCCTCGATCGACGCGGTGATCACGTCGCCGCCGTACGTCGCGACGTACGACTACCTCAAGCACCACGACATGCGCATGCGCTGGCTCGGCCTCGATGCGCGGAAGCTCGCGCGTAGAGAGATCGGGGCGCGCCGCAAGTACGTGCGCCTCTCTGCGCGTGAGGCACGCGAGGCTTGGGCGGGGGAGCTCGATACGCTCCTTCGCTCGCTCGCCCGCGTCATGAAGCCGGGGGCTCCGCTGGTGCTCCTCATCGCGGACTCGGCGGCGGGACGCCCGGGCGAACGCCCCGAGGCCATCCGCGCCGACGAGATCGTCACCCGCGTCGCCGAGCGCGGGGGCAGGCTCGAGCCGATCGCTCGCGCCTCGCAGGCGCGCCCGCACTTCCACGGTCCGACGGCGGCCGCGTTCACGCGACGACCTCGCCTCGAGCATGCGCTGCTCCTGCGCCGCCGCTGACGTCGCCCGGCGGTCGTCGGACGGCACGCCTCGTCCGCCCGGCTGACGGTCCGCTGGCAGACGAATGACCGAATCCTGACCGAGCCGACTTGCACGGGCGCCCGTCCACGGACTATGAGGGTGCGCGCATGCCGGAGATCACGTTCGAGTCCAGCGACGGCTCGCAGAAGACGACGGTCAACGCCCCGAACGGCGGCGCGCTTGCGGACCTCTGCGATGATCACGGCGCGCCCATCCCGTTCTCGTGCCGGAGCGCGAGCTGCGCGACCTGCCACATCGAGGTCCTCGAGGGCGCCGACGCGCTCTTGCCCCCGGAGCAGGAGGAGCTCGACGTGCTCGAGGCGGTCTGCTCCGCCCCGCCGCGCTTCCGCCTCGCGTGCTGCGCGAAGATGAGGCCCGGGCCGGGTCGCGTCGTCGTCCGCGCGCAGAACGAGTACTGAGCGACCCGAGCCGGACGCGGAACTTCGCGACAATCCTCGGTTCTCGGCCGCTCGAGGCACCGCACGACCGGACGCGTAGCCAATCTCGTGCTAGGACAGCGACCTCTCCCCTGCTACGGCGGATGAGAGGCGTCCCACGGACGGGCGCACGCTTGGAGGATTCGTGATGCAGCAGCGTACGCGTCGTTTGGCCATCATCATCGCCGGCACCTTGCTCGCTTCGGTCGGTCTCGTGCTCGCAGCCTGCACCACGGACAACGGAACGGTGCCCCTCCCCGGCCAGACGGGCGACGGTGGCTCGAAGAAGAACACGAGCTCGAGCGGCGGGGACGACGAGGAAGAAGAAGAGGAAGAGCAGGACGGCGACACGACGAAGAAAGACGCGGGCGCCGACGCGGACTGCCGCGAAGCACCGCGCCTCCGGAACAACGAGAACGGCTTCTTCTGCGCGTTCCTCCCGCGCGACGCCGGCGGCGCCGGTGGGAACAACTGCTCGCACGACGAGACGTGCTGCAACCCCGCCCAGGTCGACGGCCAGTTCCCGCCGACCTTCTGCGCCTCGACACCTCGCAACGAGAAGGGCGGAACGAACGGCGCGGCCGCGTGCGCCGCCCAGGCCGAGGCGAAGGGCTCGACGTGGACGCCCGGCAAGGGAACGACCTGGGAGTGCGGAGACAGCAACAACTGCGACGACGGTCAGGTCTGCTGCATCTTCACGGACCCGTCCATCACGGACGACAAGGTCAACATCGGACCGAACCAGAACAAGTCGATCCCGGCGGCCTGCGACGCGAAGCAGGCGTTCAAGTACGGCGGCACGCGCTGCGCCGCCGCTTGCGCCGCCGACGAGATCCAGCTCTGCAGCCTCTCCGACGACAACTGCACGGGCGCCCGGAAGTGTTACCCGTTCGAGGTCTACCCGGGCGGGCGGAATCTCGGGTACTGCCGGTAAGCAGTCCTCAGTCCTCAGTCCTCAGCTTTGGGCGCTCGCGCGCGCGAGCGCCTTGCGTAACTGCGGGAGGAGGTGGACGAAGACGAAGCGGCGATCACGATCGCCTGCCTGCAGGCGGCCAATGGCGTCCGTCGCCGTCACGACGAGGCCGGGTACGTCGTTGTTGCGAGCCGAGCACGGAGCGAGAGCGCAAGAGACGCTGGCGCCAACCCCCGATCTGCTGAGGACTGAGGACCGAGGACCGCCGGCTGAGGCCGAAGGCCTCAGCCGGCGTGGGCCACAATCCACCGCGCGATCGCCTCCACGAGCTCCTTCCACGACGGCTCGTTGAGCACCTCGTGGTAGAGGCCCTCGCGCGGGTCCCAGGTCTTGTCGGAGCTGCCGGCGGCGTCGAAGAAACGCTTGGCGGCGCTCATGCTCGCGATGCGGTCGGCCGTGCCGAACGCGATGTAGAGCGGAATGGTGAGCTTCGGGGCGTCGGCGATGGCCCGCTGCTGGGCCGCTTGCGTCTCCGTGAACCAGCGCGCGGTCGCCTTGTCGAACACGAGCGGGTCTTCGTCGTAGGCACGGGCCTTCTCCGCATCGTGCGTCATGTCCTTGCCCGCGAGCCCCGTGGGGAGCGCGAGGCGCGGGTACACGCGGGAGGCGATCTTGCCGGCGAGGACCTTCACGCGCGGCACCTCCATCGCCAGGCCGAAGAAGGGCCCCGAGAGGACGAGGCCTCGGAGCTTGCCCGGGCTCTCGAGGACGCTCGATGCCGCGACGAGGCCGCCGAAGCTGTGGCCAAACAGGAAGACCGGCGCGTCACCGCCGTCCTTGCCCGAGCGGCCCTTCGCGCGCTCGTCGACGAGGCGGCGTAGCTCGCGCACGTCGTCGAGGAAGTCCTCGAAGCGATCGCAGTAGCCGCGCGGGCCGAGCGCACGGCCGTGCCCGCGGAGATCGATCGCCACGGAGCCGATCCCGTGCTCTGCGAGCGCCCCCATCACGTGACGGTAGCGAGCCCCGTGATCGGCATAGCCATGGACGATCCCGAGCATGGCCTTGACCGTGCCCTCGGGTATCGCCGATGCGAAGTAGAGGTCGGGTCCCCCCGTTCGCCTCCCGAGCGTCCCCTCGTCGAGCTCGATGCTCATCCGACCTTCCCTGATCCTGATCCGAACGCTGCTTCGAGCACCACGCCCTCTTCGACCAAAGCCGCGCGCAGCGCCGCGAGCGCGCGGGCCGCGCGCGATTTGATCGTCCCGAGAGGCACGTTCTCGCGAGCGGCGATCTCGGGATAGCTGAGCCCTTCGAAGAACGCCACCTCGAGCGTCTGGCGCTGCGCCACCGGCAGCCGCTCGAGGGCTCGCCGGATCTTCGCGCGCTCGCCGGCCTCCGACGCGAGGCGCTCGGGATCGCGGTTCGACGGCGGCGGCTCGTGCGGGAGGACGTCGCGGACGAGCGCGCCGCGCCGCTCCCGACGGCGCGCGCGATCGATGCTGAGGTTGCGCACCAGAGCGACGAGCCAAGCGCCCACCGAGCCGCGCTCCTTCACGTACTGCCCCGCGCGCTCGCTGACGGCCACGAAAGCGTCGTGCAGGACGTCCTCCGCCTCGGATCGCTCGCCGACGATGCGCAGGGCGATCGGGAAGAGCGCCGAAGCGTAGCGATCGTACAGGTCCCCCATCGCGCGGACGTCTCCTTCGGAGATCGAGCGAAGAAGCTCCGCGTCCGCAGGCGCTTCGGGCATCCGGTCAAGGAAGCGTCCAACCTCCGGGGTCCTCGCGTCAAGGACTTCGCCGGACGTCACGGTCGCTGGCGTCCGGCGCCCTCACGCGGTGCCCACGCTCTGCTCCGATTTGTCCCCGGCGCGTTCGTCGCTAGCATCTACCTCGATGCACCGCCTGGCCGCAGCCGTCGCCGCTGCGCTCGGAGCCGCGCTCGTCGCCACCCCTTCCGGGGTCGACGCCACGGTCCATCGTTCGAGCGGCCTGGCTACGCGCAAGTCGGCCGCGCTCGTCGACGAGGCGCCGCCGCCGGTCCTCGCGACGCTGGTGCAGACGCACACCGGCGAGCACGTCCCGCTGGACGACCACTCGCCGACGCCCGAGCGGTTCTCGGCGCTCCTCGCCGACCGCGTCACGGGCGAGCGCATCGAGCTCGATGCACGCCTGCTCGAGCTCCTCCGTTCGCTCGCGCGCCGCCACCCGGGCGCGCGCATCGAGCTCGTCAGCGGCTATCGCAGCCCGAAGCTCAACGAGATGCTGCGCAAGAAGGGCCACAACGTCGCGTCGAGCAGCCAGCACTCGCTCGGGCACGCCGTCGACTTCCGGGTCATCGAGCCCGACGCGGAGAAGGGCATCCATCCGCGCGTGCTCGAGCGCGAGATCCGAGAGCTCGGCTGGAAGGGCGGCGTCGGCGTCTACCCGACGAAGTTCGACTGGTTCGTCCACGCCGACGTCGGCCGGCTCCGCCGATGGGAAGGCTGAGGGCGCGCGCGAAGCGCGCGCCGGGACGCATCACGGCATCGAGAGCGTCGCCTGGACGTACGCGTACTGCGCGATGTCGGCCGGCGCGAACGTGTTCTGGGCGTCGCGCTCCCCGCGCGCGTGCGCGCTCATGATCGACCGCGCCGCGTCGCCGAGCAGAAGGCCCGACCACCCCGCCCGCAGCTCGAGCGGGAGCCAAGGTCGGTACGTGAAGACGACGTCGAGCTCGTGGCCGAGCTCCTCCTCGCCGGCGCCGACGCGTGGCAGCGGGACGGCGGGCGTGGTCGGGATCGCGGGCGGAACGACGTTGCTGCCGATCGCGGTGAGGTAGCTGCCGATCCACTCGCCGCGCGACTGCGCGAGGCGCGCGTAGCGGTACTCGAGCGACAGCGTCGTGTCCGTCCACGGGACGACCTGCGCGCGCGCGGCGACGTCGACCATGTTCGACCACGCGAACAGGTCCATCTGCCCGTGGAACCGCTGCGGATCGGCGAGCAGCGGATCGAACTGCTTGTACGCGCCCTTGCCGTCGTCACCCGACGCGTACGATCCCGCCAGCCGGAACGTCGGCGTGAACAGGAGCTGATCGACCTGCTTCTGCACGTGGACCGCGGCGGCCCACGCCGAGATGTCCGCGCCGCCCAGCGCGATCGACGACGCGGTGCCGAGCTGGTACGCGCCCTCGGCGCCGTAGCTCCATCCCTTCGCCTCGCCCGAGACGCGGAGCGCGGCGGTGAAGCGCTCGCCCGAGAGGCGCGCGGCGGCGAAGCGCGATCCGTCGAGCTCTGCTCCGCGGCTCCGCGCGATGCGCGCGAGCCCGAACGCCTCGATCTTCAGCAGCGGGTCGATCGTCCACCCCGCCGAGAGGCCGTAGAGCTGGACGCCCGACGTGGCGGGCCCTGCGGTCTCACCGAACGCGGTACCGAGCGTGGACGGCATCTCGAGGACGACCGCGAGCGCCTCGAAGTCGAAGTTGCCGAGCGCGACGTGTCCTCGCGCCGCGTCGAGCGAGCGGCCCGCCGGCCCGAAGTCGGCGTCACCGACGAGGCGGCCCTCGCCCCAGACCACGGCCTGGCGCCCGAGGCGCAGGTAGTGCGGCCGCGCTCCGCTCGAGCGCATCTCGAGGAAGGCCTCGTACGGCTCGAACCTCCCGATGCCGCGCGAGCCGACGAAGCGCGCATTCGGCGAAGGCGAGCCGAGCGCGCGCGCATCCTGCAGCGTGATCTGCGCACGCACGGCACCGCGCTCGGCGCCGAGCCCGACACGGGCCCGCTCCATCACGACCCAAGCGTCGCGCACGCGCGGCGTGAGCCGCCCGAAGAAGTCGAGCCCTCCGAGGTCCGGCGCGTCGCGCCGGTATTCACCGCGCACGCGCACCTCCATCGAAGGCGCGAGCTGCCAGTCGCCCACGGCGATCTTCTCGGGCGCCGCCGGCGGCTGCTGCGCCTCGGCGGAAGAGGCGAAGGCGGCACCGAGCGACAGCCCCAAAGCGATGCCGATGGCTCGCCCTCTCCTTCCCTGGACCGTCCGGCGCATTCCGCCGCGACGCTACCACGACCGCACGAGGCTGCGCAGAAATCCGGTCGAGCTCGGACAGGGGCGGCCCTGCGGCCGGGATGCAGCCGCGACGCCTGCGAAATCGCCTCCTTCCGCGCTTCCCTTCTTCTCTTCCGGGAAAGACTCAGGACCGCGACGCGACGATCTCCCGCGCCTTCGCGAGCAGCGTCTCGCGCTCGTTCGCCTTGGGATCCGCGATGACCATCTCGAGGCACGCTTCGAGGATCTCGCCGATGATGCGACCGGGCTTCAGACCGAGCTCCTTCATGAGCACGTGGCCGTCGATCGCGAGATCGCGCGTCGTCAGCGCCGCGCCCTCGGCGAGGACCTTCTCCACGTGGGCCTTCAGCGCCTCGAGCGGCGCGAGGCTCGCCGGATCGAAGTCCGGCCCTTTGGCGCGGATGTCGGCCTCGTTGAGGATGTAGAGGTCCTCGATGCGCTCTTTGCCGACGCGGCGGATCCACCGCCGCACGGCGGCGTCGCTCCACTTGTCGTAGTGGAACAGGTGGTGGCGCACGAGCGCGACGATGCGCTGCCGCTCCTCGTTCGAGAAGCGGAGGCGCGCGCAGATCGGGTCGGCGATCTCGGCGCCGACGCGGTCGTGATCGTAGAAGGTCCAGTCCTTCGTCTTCTCGCTCCATGCGCGCGTACGCGGCTTGCCGACGTCGTGCAGGAGCGCGGCGATGCGAAGGATCGGATCGCCGACGCACGCGTCCATGCACGCCATCCCGTGGCGCCAGACGTCGTAGGAGTGCCACTTGTTCTGCTCCATCCCGACGCCCTCGAGCAGCTCGGGACACGTGATGGCGAGGATGCCCGTCTCGCGCATGATGTCGAACGCGCGCGACGGCTTCCTCGCCTTCATCGTCTTGACCCACTCGTCGCGCACGCGCTCGGCGCTGACCTTGCGGAAGGTGTCGAGCGTCGGCTCGATCGCCCGGAACGTCTCCGGCGCGAGATCGAACTCGAGCGTCGCTGCGAAGCGGGCCGCGCGCAGCACGCGCAGGCCGTCCTCCGAGAAGCGCTGCAGCGGGTCGCCCACGGCGCGGATGATCTTCGCCTCGAGATCCTTCTGGCCGCCGAAGGGGTCGACGATCTCGCCGTTCGTCGGGTCGACGGCGATCGCGTTGATCGTGAAGTCGCGCCGCGCGAGGTCCGCGGTGATCTCGTTCACGAAGTGCACCGAGTCCGGGCGCCGGCCGTCGGAGTACGTCGTCTCGCCGCGCAGCGTCGTCACCTCGTAGTGCCGGCCGCCCATGACGAGCGTGATCGTCCCGTGCTGCAGCCCCGTCGGGATCGCGCGCGGGAAGATCTTCATGAGCTCCTTCGGCCGAGCCTCCGTCGCGATGTCCCAGTCGGAGACCGACTTGCCGAGCAACGAGTCGCGCACGCAGCCGCCGACGATCCACGCGTAGCGCCCCGCCGCGCGCAGCTTCTCGATGATGGTGAACACGTCCTTGGGGACGACGGAGAGATCGAACTTGCTCATGCGCCTTCGCCGCAGTGTCAGCCTTTTCGTTTCTGTCGAAGCCTTTCCGATGCGAGGTCGAAGTCGGCGAGCTCAGCTCCTCAGTAGCCCTCCGTCTTCGCGATGATCTCGTTCATGATCTCGCGCGTGCCGCCGCCGATGGGATAGAGCCGCGCATCACGGTAGAGCCGCTCGACGAGGAACTCGCGCATGTAGCCGTTGCCGCCATGGATCTGCACGGCCTGGTCCACGACGAACGAGCACATGTCCGTGGCCGTGTTCTTCGTCATGGCCGCGAGCCCGGGCACCTGCTCGCCGCGGATCACGCGGGTGGCGCACTCGCCGACGAGGGCACGAGCGGCCGCGATCCGCGTCGCCATGTCCGCGAGCTTGTGGCGGATCACCTGGTGCCCCATCAGCGTCTTGCCGAAGGCGGTCCGCTCGCGCGCGTACGCGACCGACTGGCGGTACGCGAGCTCGGCGATGGCGACGCACTGCCCGGCGAGGAACAGGCGCTCGTTGACGAAGTTGAGCATGATGGCGAAAAAGCCCTGGTTCTCTTCGCCGATGAGGTTCGCGACGGGCACGCGGCAGTCCTGGAACGACAGCTCCGCCGTGTCCGTCGCCCACCAGCCGGTCTTGCGGAGCTTCTTGCCGACGGTGAAGCCGGGCGTGTCGCGCTCGATCACGAGGAGCGAGATGCCACCGTGCCCCTCGCCGCCGGTGCGGACGGCCGTGGTGACGATGTCCGCTCGGCAGCCGGAGGTGATGAACGTCTTCGAGCCGTTCACGACGTAATGGTCGCCGTCGCGCACGGCCGTCGTCCGGAGCCGCGCGACGTCGCTGCCGCCGCCGGGCTCCGTGATCGCGAGCGCGCTCACCTTCTCACCGGCGAGCACCGGCCGGACGAAGCGCTCCTTCTGCTCGGGCGTCCCGAACTGGACGATGGGGGGCAGCGCGATGGCGTGGCTGTTCAGGCCGACGCACGTGCCGACCGAATGCCCGTGGAGCACCATCTCCTCGGCCGCGACGAGCCCGTGACCGATGTCCCCGCCCACGCCGCCGACCTCGGGCGGATACGAGATCCCGAGCACGCCGGCCTCCGCCGCGGTGCGGTACAGCTCGCGAGGGAACTCCTCCGCTTCCTCCCACGCGTGCGCATGAGGCGCGATGTGCTTCTGCGCGAAGCGCCTCACGTTCTCGCGGAGCTGGGCATGCTCCTCGGTCTCGAAGAGAAACGTCATGGCCGGCATGCTAGCTTGGTTTTTCGGCGCTCGCCGGAGCCTCATGCGTACGGTCCTCTTGTTCGACATCGACGGCACGCTCGTCTCCACCGGAGGCGCGGGTCGACGCGCGATGGTGGGCGCGTTCGCGAGCGTGCATGGCCGGCACGACGTCTTCGACGGGTTCACGTTCGCGGGGATGACCGACCGCGCCATCGCACGTCACGGCCTGCGCGCGATCGCGGAGTCGCTCGTCTCCGAGTCGGAGATCGATCGCGTGCTCGACGCCTACCTCGCACTTCTCGAGGTCGAGCTCGCGAGGTCCGAGGGCTACCGCGTGCTGCCGGGCGTGACGGCCCTGCTCGACGAGCTCCGCAGCGTGTCCGGCGTCGCCGTCGGCCTCGGCACGGGCAACGTGAAGCGCGGCGCCTACGCGAAGCTCGCGCGCGGAGGCATCGACGGCGCCTTCGCGTTCGGCGGGTTCGGCTGCGACGCCGAGGATCGCACCGAGCTCCTGCGAGCGGGCGCACGGCGCGGCGCCGAGCTCTTGGGCGCCCGGCTCGAGGACTGCCGCGTCGTCGTCGTCGGTGACACGCCGAAGGACGTCGCCGCCGCGAAGGCCCTCGGCGCTCCGTGCGTGGCGGTGGAGACGGGCATCTACTCGGCGGCCGATCTGCGCGCGTGCGGCGCGAGCCACGTCTTCGCGACGCTCGCCGATGACGGCGTATGCTCCGCGTTGCTCTCTGCCAGGTGATGGTGGTGGCCCATCTTCCCGTGAAACGGCCCATCACCGATGGAGCGGCCGCACCACCAACACCGGTCGATCGATGCCATTGACCACCTTCGCCGCGTTCGTGCCCAGGACGCGCGCGACCTTGCTGTAGCGATGCGCGCCGATGACGACGAGGTCGGCGTCGTAGGCCTTCGCCTCACGGCAGATCGTGTCCGCCGCGCCTCCGGTCTTCACGACGATGCCGTCGCGAAGCTCTTCCGGGATCGACAGCTCGAGGTCGCGGAGCTCCTCGCGGATGCGGCGGAGGATGTCCTCGCTCGACGGCGCGATCGGCACGCGGAGGAGCCCCGTCGGCGGAAGCTCGGGGACGGTGGTGAAGACCTGGAGCAGACGGACCTTGCCGCCCGTCGCGCGCGCGATCTCCACCGCGGCCGCCACGACCTGTTCCGACGCGGGCGATCCGTCGACGGCACAGAGGATCCTCTTCATGACCGTGCCGTTTCGGGGCGCTACACGTCCCGTGCCGGTGGGGAGCTCCGACGGTCGCGCGACGGCTGCGATCGACGACCGCCCGGTCGACGTCGTCCTTTCCACCTCCCGAGCTGGCCGACATGTCGGGCGAAAGGGCCCGTCACGAAGGAATTCGCGACCGACGGCAGAGGTGCTGGAATCAACGGTCGAGGACCGTCGTCTCTCCGTGCACGCAGGCCGGACAACCGTGAGAGCCCTCTACCGCAAGACGTGGATCGCCGTCGTCGTCGCCTTCGTCGCCGTCTTGGCCAGCGGCAGGGCGATCGCCCAGAGGTTCGCGAGAGACGTCTGGGTCGAGTGCCGCGGTCATCTCGTGAGCGAACGCGTGCCGTTCGCCGACATCTACCGGGACTTCGAGTACGTCCCCGACGCCGGCTTCGAGATCGAGTACGACGAGACGTCCCGGGACGGGGTCCCCTGGTACACGAACGTCCGCGTCGTGTGGAAGCGGAAGGACGCGCCGTGCGCCTGCGACGACTTCCAGGTCGCGTGGGACGACCCGTTCACGTCACCGAGCATCCTCGAGGTTCGTCGGACGGCCTCCGGGCTGTGGGCCGTCCGGGACGGGAGCAAGACCGTCGCGTCGTTCAAGACCGTCGAAGGGAGCCGCCGCAGGTTCCTCCCCGCTCGCCTGCTCGATCCACACAGCGTCCCGATGCTCGTCTTCCTCCTCTCCGTCGGCGCCCTCGTCGTCGCTGGGTCCGGCGCCCTACGTGCGTCTCCGTACGTCGCGAGGATGTCCACGTGGCGACCGGCGACGCTCCGCGAGGACGGGCTCGTCGAGAGCGAGAGCGGAGCGACGCTCGGCACGATGGAGAAGGGATCGCGGCTCTCCCCCGGTCCCGTCATCGTCTCGCCGGCCGCGCTCGAAGGTCATGACGTCTACCGGTCGATGCCGGTACTGACCCGTCGGGACGTCGCCATGGGCTCGCACGACCTCTGGCAGAGGGGGACGATGCGACGCCTTCAGGACGCCCGCACGCTCGCCGTCGTCGCGACCGTGACGACCTTCGTCGCCCTGATGGGGCACGTGATCAGCGGCTGAACGCGGGCCTCTTCAGTTCGCCGGCTCGAGCAAGCCGCGGAGCTGGTCCATCGTGAACTCGTAGTTCTTGCGGCAGTAGTCGCACTCGATCTCGAGCGTCTTGCCGCCCGACATGAGCGACTCGATGTCCGAGCGTGGCAGCGACGCGAGACTGAGGGCGAGACGCTCGGGGCTGCAGCGGCAGCCGAAGCGGACCGTACCCTCGCCGACCTTCGTGTACGGCATCCCGTAGAGCGTCTCGGCGAGCAGGACCTCGGGCGCGGCCGCGCCGCGCGCGAGGAGCGGGACGATGTCCTCGAAGTCCTTGAGCCGCTCCGTCATGACCATGAGCGGGCCTTCGGCGACCTCGGGGAGGAGCTGCACCATGTAGCCGCCCGCGGCGACGACCTCGCCGCCCACGAGGTGACAGCCGAGCGCGATCATCGTCACGATCTGCTCGGACTCCTGCATGTAGGCCATGAAGGCGGACGAGATCGTCTTCGAGTCCGGAGGAACCTGGACGACGCCCTGATGGAGCGAGCCATTGTGCAGCGTGCGCGCGACCTGGAGCAAGCCGCGCCGGCCGACGGGCATGGATTGGCCGTTGCCCGGGATCTGGATGAGGCCGCGCGTGGCGCCGTCCGGGTGCGTGTCGGCCACCATCCGAGCGCGAGGGTCGTCGCCCTGGAGGATGGCCTGGACGCGGTTGTCCGGAGCCATGCTCTCGCGCACGAGGACGGCGCCCGTGAGCAGGTCCGCAAAGGTGCGGATCAGCTCGGGATTTCTGGCCCTCTGTGCCGTAATGGCCTCGCGCACCGTGGCCGTCGTATCGGCCGCGATGACGCGGAAGGCTCCGTCGTCCGTGATGGCGCGGAGCACGGTGTCTTCATGGACCACGATGCCTTGATCCTCGCACAAAACGTGCGAGCGCGCACACTGCGTCGTGGCCGCGCTCGCTTTTTCGCGAGCTCTTCCCGCCGCCGCCGCGCCTCGACGGCCAGCGGCGGCGTCCGACGGCGGTGGGATCAGTATCCGGCGGGGAGGACGACGTCCCAGAGCGGTGTGACGGAGCGCCGGCAGTCGTTCGTGTTCGTCTCGCCGTTCGCGTCCGTGGAGCACTCCTTGATGGGCCCGTCGAGGTACTCCATCTCGAGGTCGTGGTAGCCCGGAAGGATGGCGTTGTCCCAACGATCCGGGCGGATGCCACCCCACGAGTTCTTCACGCGCACGAACAGGATCTTCGTGTCGTCGGAGAGCGCGGCCTGCATCTGCTCGGGCGTCGCCTGCTCGCCGGCCTTGAGCAGCCCGAAGCCGGGCACCTCGGCCTCGTAGTCGTGCATGACCGTCATGTGCCCGCCCTGTTTGCCCGGGCCACGGCGATCGAGCTCGGCCTTCGAGAAGCGAGAGTCACGCGTGAGCGCGTTGAAGTCGACCTTCCACGACGTCATGACGGGGATCTCGTCGTGCAGCGCGCGCTGCACGCGCTTCCAGAACGCCCGCCGCTGGGCCGCGCCGCTGGGGTACGCCACCTCGTTGAAGGCGAACTTGCCCTTGCGCGGGAAGAACCAGCCGTTGCCCGTGCCGATGGCATCGGCGAGCGAGCCGATGACGAACTTGCCGGTCTCGGGATCCTTCAGCCGCGCCTTGAAGTCCGCGGGTCGGATCACGTTGTTCGCGGCCGCGACGTCGTTCGCCGGAACCGAGTTCTTGAAGTTCCGCTCGACCCCGGGCCCGAACACCGCGTCGATCCGGCGGCGCGTGTTCTCGTCGAGACGCCACGCGGCGTCGAGCTCCTCGCGAACGAGCCTGCGATCGCGGCGTGCCTTCCGATCCGAGAGCTTCCCGTCCTTGAGCGAGCGGTTGATGGCATCGAGCGCTTGTTCCTGGCGCCGCGACATCTCCGCGTTCGCCTCGCTGGGAATGAAGTCGGCCTCCATCATGATGCCGTAGCGCTCGATGAGGTCGGCCGCGGTGCCGTAGGTGCCGCCCGTGGAGATTTCGTTTCCCACGACGCCGTTCGCGATCTGCTCGAACCAGTGCCAGTACGTGAGCCACGACTCCGACGTGTCCACCTCCTCGTGGGTCGCAGCCTTGTTGAGCGCCTCGAGCCAGCTCGTCGTCGCGTACAGCCAGCAGTTGCCGATCGACTGACGCTTCACCTTCGTGTGGCTGACCTGCGTGATGTCGTCTTCGGACGTGCCGTCGTCGCCGCTGACGACGTCGTCCTCCTCCGACGCGTCCGAGACGCACCCCGCAAGGGCTCCCGTGCCGAGCGCGAGCAGCGAAGCGAGCCAGAAGCAACGAGCCTTTCCGAGCAGATCGACCATGACGTCCTCCGATGACGCCGCGCTCCCCGCCGGGGCCCATTGCGAGAGGTGTGCCTAGGTCGGTCTTACACCTACATCACACAAAGATTTGTAATCCTCATACGTTGCACGACTCGCGCGCAACGTGCTGGCACGCGCGGGGTGGATCACCGATCCAGCCGCGCGTGACCTCCGAGGCGCACGGATCAGGGCGGCGTCGGCGCCTGCTTGAACCCGATGTCGAACGCGCCGCGCAGGCCGATGGTCACGTTGAGCCCGAGCCCGGTGCCGGCCTCGGTGTAAATCGGCTTGCTCTCGATGCCAGGGTCCGTGCCGAAGATCGACCGAGGAACGTCCGCCTTCTCTCGATAGAGGAACATCAGGTCCGCGCCGACGAATGCGCCGAGGCGGATGAAGTTCGTCATCCAGTAGCTCGCGTCGAAATCCAGCCCCGCGAGGAGCCCTTTGACGTCGACGTCGGGAGGCAGGACGGTGCCCGACGGGAGCGACGAACGCATCACGCCGCCTTGGATCCGCTGGTCGAACACGTATGCGACGTGCGCCGAGATGACCGGGGAGAGCGGGCGCATCGGAAGGCCGTAGCCGGCCGACGCTCCGATCGCCCAGAGCGTGAACTCCGTCGTGTCGTAGATGTTCCAGCGCAGACCGACGCGGAGGTCCTTGAGGCGAACGCCCGTGCTCAGGCCGTACATGAGGCCGAACGCCCCCGTGCGATCGAACCCGGTGTCGTCGATGATGGCGGCGAGATCGGCGCGCGTGACCCCGATCTCGGCGCTGAGGTAGACCGCCTTCGGCGGCTCCTCCTTGTCGGGATCGAGCACGCCGTCGTCGGAGGGCTCGGCGGGCTTCGTCTCCTCGGCCTTCTTCGCCGCCTCGGCCTCCTCGGCCTTCCGCTTCTCCTCCTCCGCGGCGGCCGCGGCGGCCGCGGCGGCGGCCTGTTGCTCCCGCTCCTTCTCTTTCTCCTTCTCCTTTTCTTCCTTCTCCTTCTCGGCGTTCCGCTGCTCCTGACCGCGCGTGTTCTTCTTCCGGGCAGGAGCCGGCTTCCGGCGCGGCTTCTTCGCCTGGGCATAGGCGGGCTTCTCGCAGGGAACGCCTCCGACGGTCACTGCGCCGAGCGCGAGCACGAACGACACCGCCGCGACGAGCACGCGACGCGTCGAGGGAAGAATTGGCATGGGGCGCATTAAACGACGACGCGCCTGCGAATGCCACGATGTTGTTCGTGGATCACGCGACGACCGCCCCCGCGCGCCCCTTCGCAGCACGCCGCTCCGCCCGGCGCCGGAGCCAGCCCACCACGACGAGGACCAGCCCGCCGGTGAAGCCGACGACCCCGAAGGCGGCGAGCACGAAGGAGTTGCGGATGGAGGGCGGCAGCGCGTCGTCGTGGATCACGAGCCGACGCGCGACGATGCGTGCCTTCCCGACGCGATCGGCCCCGAGATTGACCTCGATCGTGACCGGCGTCCCGCCCGAGACGTTGAAGGGCCCCACGAGGCGTTCCACCACGAGCTCCGGCATCTTCGGCCCCTCCGGGGCCGCGTGCCCGTAGAGCACGTTCGGTCGCTCGTTCGGGTCGAGCCAGCCGATCGACTCCGCGACCGTCGTCCCCATGTCGTCCTTGACGCGAACGACGAGCGGCATCTTCGCGTCCACGACGACGACGCCCTCGCGCCGCTGGAGCCCCTGACGGTCGAAGACGGCCTGTACGCCGAGCGTGTAGCGGCGCCCGGACTCGGGGACGAAGCTCTTGGTGAGCGCGACATCGCCGATCGGGACCACCTCGACCGCGTGCCGTCCGTTCCACACGAAGAGCGAGCCGCAGCCGGTGAACACCCCGACCACGACCATCAAGAGACCGATGAGCGCGACCAAGACTCCGCCGATGCGCACGGGGCGGACCCTAGCACGGCCGCCCGGCATGGCGAGGGCGGAGGCGGCCTGACGTCACCGTCGTGCGGCACGCGCGTCTTTGCGCCGGCGGCGCCGGCGGAAAGACGCTTGCGCCCGGTCGCGCCGTGGAGGGATTCTCGGACGACTGGGCAGATGGCGGGTGCTCGAAAGAAGAAGGCACGCTCGCAGCCACACCTGACGTCGGAGCGCGTCCGTGACGAAGCCCTGAGGCTCATCGAAGCCGAGGGGCTCGACGGCTTCAGCACGCGCAAGCTCGGGCGCGCGCTCGGCGTCGAGGCCATGGCCATCTACTGGTACTACCCGAGCAAGGACGCGCTCCTCGACGCCGTCGTCGATCGCCTCGTCTCCGAGCTACAGGCGCCCGACCTCTTCGAAGGCGCGAAAGGAAAGCCGCAGGACTTCATCGACGCGCTGCGGCGGCTCGCGCACGCGTACCGCGCGCTCGCGCATACCTATCCGAACGCGTTCCCGCTCCTCGCGACGAGACGCTTCGCCACGCCCGGCACCTACCGCTTCCTCGACCGCCTCTTCGCGCTCGCCGAGCGACACGGCTTCGACGCCCGCACCACGGCGCGCTTCTACCGGGCCGTCGCGTCCTATTGCAGCGGGATCGCGCTCGAAGAGCTCGCCGGCCTCCGCGAGCTCGAGACGAGACAGGACGTGGCCGAGACGCGCGCGTCGCTGCCTCGGCTCGCTGCGGTGTTCGAGTGGCTCGGGCCGGAGCACTACCAGGACGTGTTCTCGTTCGGGCTCGAGGTGCTCTTGGGCGCGCTCCGCGAGCACACGACCAAGCGCGCCGGCTCGCCGGGCAAGAAGCGAACAGCCGCGCGAAAGCCACGGGCATGAGCGCGCCGGGTTGCGCGGTTTCCTTTACGGTGTAAAAGAACGGCGGGGTGAGCAGGTGAGCGCGGAGCGGCGGAGCGGCGTCTCGACCCACGGCCGGCGGCTGTCGGCGGCCGCCGTCGTCGCGTGCGCCCTCACGCTGACGAGCTCGGCGCGTGCGGTCGAGCCGTGGTCCGACGCGGATCCCGCGGATCCGCCCTCGCGCGTGCCGCTCGGCCCTTCGATGGGCTTCCGCGGCGGCGTCGAGTACCGCGCGAACGCCGTGACGGTCCGGCCGGTCGCTCTCGCGCAGCGGCGCGATCGGCACTTGTCCGTCATCGAGCACCGCCTCCGCCTCGACGCGGGCATCGACTGGGAGGACAAGGTCCGGCTCTTCACGTCGACCGACGTGCTCGACGGCGTCGTCTGGGGAGACAACGGCACCGTGGCCGACGTGGGCGTCGAGCCCACGAGCGGCGCGAACGTCGGGACCGTGAACCCGAACGTGACGGGCATCTGCACGAGCCTCCGCCCAGGAGAGCTCCCGACCGACCCGGCGAGCTGGCGTTACGGCGTGTGCAACGCCGATCCCGTCTTCGTCCGCCGCCTCTACGGCGACGTGCTCACGCCGATCGGCCTCTTTCGCATCGGGCGCCAGCCGTTCACCGAGGGCGCATCGATCACCGTCAACGACGGCGACGGACGGCGCAATCGCTTCGGCTTCGCCCGCCGCGGCAACAGCGCCGATCGCATCCTGTTCGCGACGAAACCGCTCGAGGCGTTCAAGCGTCCGGCCGACCGCGACAGGTCCGAGACGAAGGGCGTCTTCCTGATCCTCGCGTACGACCGCCTCGTCACGGACAACCCGCAGCGCCTCGCGGACGACCTCCACGGCTGGATCACCGCGATCCGCTGGCTCGAGCCGACCCATCGGCTCGGCGGCGACTACGAGGCGCGCCTCTACCACGCCTACCGCTGGAGCACGGACAACGACACGGCCGTGTCGGCGTTCGGCGGCAGGCTCATGTCGAGGCTCCCGAACGATCTCCACGCCGGCATCGAGGCGGCGTTCATCACGGGCTCGACGCGCGAGGTGGCCGAGGCCTTCCGCGTCATCACGAACGATCCGCCCGTGCGCCAGGCCATCCGGCAGCTCGGCGCCCGCGCCGTCATCCGCTGGGATCAGCCGCTCTTCTCGCTGTACCTCGAGGGCGACTACGCGTCGGGCGACTCCGATCCCCAGACGCGATCGCCGCTCACGCAGTTCCGCTTCGCGGAGGACGCCAACGTGGGCCTGTTGCTCTTCGAGCACGTCCTCGCCTACCAGAGCGCGCGCGCCGCGGCGGCCGGCGCCAGCATCCTCCGCGACCTCGGCGCGCCCTCGCTGCCGGTCGAGCAGGTCGCGACGCGCGGATCCTTCACGAACGCAGCCGCGCTGTTCCCGCAGGTCGACGTCCGGCCGATGGACGACCTGCTCCTCCGCGCCGGCGTGCTCTTCGCGTGGGCGCCGGCGCGCCTCGTCGATCCGCTCGGCTCGCTGCAGCGGCGGGACCGCCTACGCGTCGAGGACGACCTCGTGAACTTCGCCGGCGGCCGCCCGGGCCGCTACTACGGCACCGAGATCGACATGCGCGTGCAGTACCGCATGTTCGATCACTTCGCGGCGGACCTCGAGGGCGCCGTCCTCTTCCCGGGAAGCGCGCTCGAAGACGCCAACGGCGACGCCGTCCGCAGCTTCCTCCTGCAAGCTCGCGGGACCTTCTTCTTCTGAGGTGAAGGGACGACAGCGATGAAGCGAATCGTCGGCATCTTCACGCTCGTCCTGGTCGCGCTGGTCGCGGCCGCGCTCGCGCCCGCGTGCGAGGAGTACGAGCCGCCGCCGCAGCCCGTGCTCGCGGGCCTCACGTCGGGCGTCCTCGACGATCCGCGCGCGCCGCTCGTCATCGATTTCGGCACGCCGGTCGATCCGTCGACGCTCTTCGTGAAGGTCGCGTTCCACGACCAGGACGTCGAAGGCAACCTGTACGACGAGGACGCGGATCCGAACACCGAGCTCCGCGTCCTTCTCCGTCGCGATCCGCTCGAGGGCGATCTCGGCGCCCGCTCGGAGCTCGAGCTCGACGGCTCGCGCCTGCGCATGATCCCCGATGCGGCGTTGCCCGTCGGCCCGAAGCTGGTGCTCGTCGTCGAGGGCGGGCTCCGCAGCACGGCGACCGGCCGGGTGGCGAAGAACCGCGTGCGCATCCCGTTCTCGTACGCGGTCAAGTGCGCCTCGGGGACCTCGACGTTCGAGAGCGGCACGTACTTCGTGCTCCTCGAGGTCGAGAAACCGATCCAGACGCAGATCCAGCTCCTCGCGTACATCGAGGTCGATCCGACGACGGGGGCGCTCCATTCGCAGTTCACGAACGCGGATCGGAACCCGGCGCTGGAGTGCCCCTCCCCTTGCCCGGCGACCGACGTCTGCCGGCTCTTGCCGGCGCCCGAATGCGTGGCGCCGTCGACGCGCGCCGGCACCGCCGACGAGTGGCCCGACTTCGTGCCGAACGCTCAGCCCCCGACGGGCTACTCGTTCTTCGTGCAGGGCTGCGCCGTCGACGACGGCGCGGCCACCGGCGTGCTCACGGCGCCCGCGACGATGGTGGTCGAGAGCCCGCCGGTGACCGTCGAGGGCCTCACGATGACGTCGAGCTTCGCGCCGGGCCCCGACGGGATCGTCCGCGCCACGGGGAGCCTCACGGCGGACCTCGTCCGGCTCGGCACGAACGCCCTCGGGCCGGGAAACGGATCGATGACCGCGGTGCGCATCCCCGACGATCGCGCGCCGCGCGACGTCCCGCGTCCGCCGCCTCGGGCCGACGCCGGAAGCGGAGGAACCGATGCGGGCCGCTGAATCAGCGCGTGCGCTTGCCGAGCGCCTGTACGATCACCGCGAGCACGATCACGGCGCCTCCCGCCGCGGCCATGACGCTCGGACGTTCGCCGGTCGCGAAGAGCACCCAGATCGGGCTGAGCACGGGCTCGATCGTCGCGAGCAGCGAGCTCTCGAGCGCGCGCAGGCGACGCACGGCGATGCCGTAGAGCACGTACGCGAGGCCGATCTGCACCGTGCCAAGGAGGAAGAGCACGATCCACGTCCGTACCCGCTCCTCGCCGTCGGGCGGATGCGCGACGATCGCCGGGAGCGCCACGAGCGCGGCGAGGGCGTTGCCGAGCGACATGGCGACGAGCGGCGCGTGCGGAGCGGCGCTGGCGTCGCGGGCCGACCCGCCGCCCTCGCGCTCGAGCCGCTTCTGATCGAGGCGCAAGAGCAGCGGCAGACCGCCGAAGCCGAAGCTCGACAGGAGCGCGAGGAAGTTGCCCTCCGCGCGCCCGCCGCCGAGCTCCCCGCCGAACGCGAGGCCCATCCCGACGACGCACCCGACGACCGCCAAGAGATCGTGGCGCGACGGCCTCTCGCCGAGCAGCGGCCCCGAGAGGAGCGCGACGTAGATGGGTCCGGTGTACTGGATGAAGATCGTGTTCGCGGCCGTCGTCCGTCGTGCCGCGAGCACGAACGTCACGACCATGAGCGCGTAGCTCGCGGCGGCCGCCCACACGAGCGGCCGCTTCAAGAGGCCGACGACGTGCGCGGCCGCGCCTCGCAGGAGCACGACCGCGATCATGAAGGCGAACGCGAACGCGCTCCGGAGTCCCGCGATGACGAGCGGCTCGGCGACCGCGACCTTCACGCCGACGCCGCCCGTGCTCCAGAGGGTGGCCGCGAGCAGGACGAAGAGCGCCCCCGTCCGCCGCGAAGCATTCCCGCCCGCCGGGCTCCATCGCGCGGAGCCCGCCGTCTTCGAAGGATCCACCGCGGTCGCGTCGGTCATCGCGACGCGAAGCATGAGGCCGTCCAGGAGAAGTCGCCATGAAAAGTTCGGGCCCCAGCCAAGGACTCCCCGCCCACGACGCGGCCGCCGCCCCGACGCGGTCGTTCCCGAAACGCGGGATGTCCCGCGAAGCGATCGCCGCCGCGATGCGCGACTATCGGAACGGCGACGCCGACGCGTCGCGCGCGCGGCTCTTCAGCCTCGTCTACTCCGCGCGGCCCGACGTGCTCGAGGTCGCGAAGGAGGCGGCCATGACGTTCTTCTCGGAGAACGCGCTGAACCCCATGGCGTTCCCGAGCCTCCGGCGGATGGAGACCGAGGTCGTCGAGATGACGCTCGCGCTCCTGAACGCGCCCGAGGGCGCGGCCGGCACGATGACGAGCGGCGGCAGCGAGAGCCTCATGCTCGCGCTCAAGACCGCCCGCGACTGGGCGCGCGCCGAGCGGCCCCACGTGACCTCGCCGGAGGTTCTCCTGCCCGTCACCGCGCACCCGGCGCTCTCCAAGGCAGCGCACGTCCTCGGGCTGCGCGTCGTGACGGTCCCGGTCGGCCCGTCCTTCACGGTCGACGTCGCCGCCGCACGAGAGCGGATCACGAAGGACACCATCCTCGTCGTCGGCTCCGCGCCGCAGTACGCCCACGGCGTCGTCGATCCGATCCCGGAGCTCGCCCAGCTCGCGAGCGATCACGGCATCCTCTGCCACGTCGACGCCTGCTTCGGCGGCTTCATGCTGCCGTGGCTCGAGAAGCTCGGCCATCCCGTGCCCCCGTTCGACTTCCGCGTGCCGGGCGTCACGTCGATCTCGGCCGACCTGCACAAGTACGGCTACGGAGCGAAGGGCGCGTCCACGGTCCTCTACCGGACGCGCGCGCTCCGCCGCCATCAGTTCTACGCGCACGCCGACTGGCCCGGCGGCCTCTTCGTCAGCCCGAGCATGCTCGGGACGCGCGCCGGCGGCCCGATCGCCGCGGCGTGGGCCGTGATGCGCTACCTCGGCGAGGAGGGCTACATGCAGCTCGCCGAGCAGGCCATGCGCGCGACGACCGCGATCGCACGCGGCGTGCGCGAGATCCCCGGCCTCGAGATCCTGGGCGAGCCCGTGATGACCGCCATCGCGATCGGCGCGAAGAACGAAGGCCCCGACAAGCTCGATCTGTACGTCGTCGCGGATCTGATGAGTGAGAAGGGCTGGTTCTTCGATCGCGGCCAGTCGCCGCCGAGCCTGCACCTCACCGTCAGCCCGGCACACGAGGCCGTCGTCGACGAGCTCCTGAGCGACCTCCGCGCCGCCGCCGACGCCGCGCGCAACATGACCGAGCAGCCGCAAGGGAAGGCGGCGCTCTACGGCATGCTCGGCGCTCTGCCGGATCGCGCGTTCGTACGCGACGCGCTGCTCGATCTGCTCGACGGTATGGATGCCCCCGGGTCCGCGATCGGAGGGGCGACGTGACCGGGCCTCTCCCCTCGCGCTTCACGTCCCTCTTCGACCTCGCTCGCCTTCCCTGGTTCGGGCTGAGCGAGGAGGGGCGCCTCGTGCTGAAGGACGCGAGCGTCGGGCCCATCGCCGATCTGCACACGCACCTCGCGCTCGCGTACGTCCGCCCGCCGAGCGTCGACTACGGAGCGCTCCACCCGGAGACGCGGCACTACCTCCCCTCGTGCTGCTCGATCGACCTCGACGTCTACGCGAACCAGAACATGTCGCGCGAGGTCGTGAGGGAGCTCACGCGCGATCTCACCTGGCGGAGCCTCGGTCCGCGCGGCATGCGGGCGACGCACACGATCCCGAACCTGCTCCGCGAGATGGACGAGACGGGTATCCGTGCGTCCGTCCTCTTGCCGATCGACTTCCCCGTCCTGTCCGACAACGCGAGCATCGCCCTGTCGGCGGCGAGGTCGACGTCGAAGATCCTCTCCGCCGGCTCGGTGCATCCGTACGCGAGCGATCCCGAGCGGCGCCTCGACGCGCAGCTCGCGCAGGGCGCCCGCGGCATCAAGATGCATCCGTCCGTCCAGCTCGTGCGCCCCGACGCACGGCGCGCGAAGCGCCTCTACCGCATGTGCGGCGAGCGCGAGATGTTCGTGTTCTGGCACTGCGGTCCGGCGGGGATCGAGCCGAAGCTCGGACAGTACCTGAACCAGGTCAGGTTCTACGAAGAGCCCATCCGGCAGAACCCGCGGACGATCTTCATCCTCGGCCACTCGGGCGCGCGGCAGTTCGAGCAGGCGCTCGCGCTCCAGAAGGCGTACCCGAACGTGTGGCTCGAGACCTCTTCGCAGTCGCTCTCCAACGTGCGGCGCATGGTGCTCGAGGCCGATCCCGACCGCGTCGTCCACGGCTCGGACTGGCCGTTTTATCACCCGGCGATCAGCGTCGCGAAGATCCTCATCGCGACCCAGGATCGACCGGACATCCGCCGCAAGTTCCTCTGGAGCAACGCCGCGCGGCTGCTCGGGATCGATTGACGATGCGTCTCGTCGAGTAGAATGCGGCCGGATGGGCGAGGAGCCGGCTGTCTGTTCGTCCTGCGGAGCCACGCTCGCGGCGGAGGCGCGCTTCTGTCATCGCTGCGGGCGTCCGGTGCCGAGCGAGCCCGCCCTCCCCGTCTCTTCGAGGACCGACGAGGGAGCCGCTCGTGGCGAGAGCACCCAGCTCGCGCCGACGGAGCTCGTTCGCGCGAACGAAGACGTCGTGACCGCGGAGCTGCCGCCGATGCGCCTGCCGGTCGGGACGACGCTCTCGGTCTACCGGATCGAGGGCGTCATCGGCGAAGGCGGCATGGGCGTCGTCTACCGCGCGCGCGACATGGCGGTCGGGCGCGACGTCGCGATCAAGTGCCTCCACATGAACCTCACCGGCGATCCCGAGGTGCGGCGCCGGTTCATCCGCGAGGCGCGCGTGCTCCGGACGTTCCGGCACCCCGGAGCGGTCGCCATCTACGACTTCATCCACGGCGAGCACGTCCTCGCGATCGTGATGGAGCTCGTCGAAGGGGAGAACCTCGCGCAGCACCTCGCGCGCTGGCGAGGGAAGATGCCGTTCGACCAGATCCGCAGCGTCCTGGGCGACGTCCTGCTCGCGATGGACGACGCTCACGCGCACGGCGTCATCCACCGCGATCTGAAGCCCGCGAACGTGCTCGTGCGCAACGAGAACGGTCGGCTCCGGTCGAAGATCGCCGACTTCGGGATCGCCAAGGTCCTCGAAGGGACGACGTACACCGTGAGCGGCGCGCTGCTCGGGACGTGCCGTTACATGTCCCCGGAGCAGGTGAAGACGCCAAGCCTGGCGGATCACCGCTCGGACATCTACTCGCTCGGCGTCACGCTCTACGAGCTCGTCACGGGGCAGCCGCCCTTCGACGGCAGCCACTTCAGCGTGATGATGGCGCACGTCGCGAACGCACCGAAGGCGCCCTCGAAGCTCCGCCCCGACGTGCCGCCCGCGCTCGAGAGCCTCATCCTCGATGCGCTCGCGAAGTCGCCCGACAAGCGACCTCAGTCTTGCGCGGTGTTCCGCGAGCGCCTGTTCGACGCGATCCCCGCGGGCGTCGCCGAGGTGGTCGAGGCGTCGGAGGCCTCCTCGGGGCCGCTGCCGGAGAGGCTGCGGGACACGAGCGGCCACGAGATGGTGCTCGTGCCCGCGGGGAAGTTCGCGATGGGCCCGGGGCGGCGCGAGGTCTACGTCGACGCCTTCTACATCGATCGCACGCCCGTGACGAACGCGCAGTTCGCGACGTTCCTCGAGGCCACGAACTACAAGCCGACGGACGCGGGCGCGAAGCGCTTCCTCGCGCACTGGCGCGACGGCAAGCCGCCTCGCGGCGAGGACGAGCACCCGGTCGTCTTCGTCTCGTGGTTCGACGCGCGCGCGTACGCCGCGTGGGCCGGCCGCCGCCTGCCCACCGAGGCGGAGTGGGAGAAGGCGGCGCGCGGCACCGACGGCCGCCGCTACCCGTGGGGACGCGCCGAGCCGCGTCCGTCGCACGCGAACTTCGGGAGGAGCCGGGACAAGACGACGCCGGTCGGCTCGTACCCCGACGGCGCCTCGCCGTACGGGATCCTCGACCTCGCCGGCAACGTCTGGGAGTGGTGCGAGGACGTGTTCGACGAGGACTTCTACCTGAACGGCCCGAACATGAACCCGAAGCTCGCGAGCAAGCCGAACCGCAAGAGCGGCCACGTCATGCGCGGCGGCTCGTTCATGTACGACGCGCGTGCGCTCCGCACCTATGCTCGGATGGGCTTCGACCCGCACTACCGGTTCGCGGAGGGCGGGTTCCGATGCGCGAAGAGCCCGGGCTGACGCGCCTTCGCCGACGCCGGCCGCTCACGGCTTCGGATGCGCCTCGAGGAAGCCGTAGATGCGCTGGGCCCACTGGGCATTGAACGACGGCACGTGCCCTCCGCCGACGATCGTCCAGAGCTCGGCCGCTCCGCTCGTGCACGCGTGCCGCTCCACCTTCGTCTCCGCGCCGGCGAGCGCGGTGTCGAGATCGATCTTCTCGCCCGTGTCCGTGAGCGTCGCGTCGCAGCCGTTCTCCTCCGCCCACGTGGCCACGGTCTTCTTCGCTCCCGGGTACGGCGGGAACGTCCCGAAGAGAGAGCCGCCCGTGTAGCTGACGACGAGATCGGCGTCGCCGTGCACCTGGAGGACGGCGACGGGCTCCGTGGGGTTGCACTTCGAGGCGTCCGCCCAGACCGCACCGGCGAGGCTGACGATGCCTGCGATCTCGCTCGCGAGGTCGCAGGCGAGCCGATGCGCCATGAACCCGCCGTTCGAGTGCCCGACGACGTACACGCGCTTCGGATCCACGTTGTACTTCGCCTTCATGTCGGCGATGACGGCGGCGAGGTACGCGACGTCGTCCGTCGACTTGTCCAGGAAGTCGCAGCACGCGTCGTTCGCGGCCCAGAACTGGTTGCCCTGTGCGTCTTTCAGCCCGTCGGGCATCGCCAGCAAGAAGGTCTTCTCGTCGGCGAGGGCGCCGAGCTTGAAGTACGCCTCGTGGACGCGCGCGTTGCCGGTATAGCCGTGGAGCGAGACGACGAGCGGCGTCGGAACGGCCGGGTCGTAGTTGGTCGGCACCTTCACGGCGTACGGCCGTTCGTCGATGATGGGGCTCGACGCGCCGCCCCCCGAGTCGCTCGGCTGCGGGGCGCCCTCTCCGCTCGAGCCTCCGCCCGAGGTGGTCCCGCCGTCCTCGGTCGAAGTCGAAGCCGCCGGAGCGCCCGACGACGCAGCCCCGGCGGCGTCGTCCGAGCCGCATCCCCAGAACGTGACGGCTCCGGCCGAAAGGACGAAGAGCGTGCCCGAGAAGAACACGAGGTGACGTCGCACGGCCGGAACTCTATCGCCGGAGGTGATCGCGCGCCACTCGCATCACACGGTCCGTGCGACGTCCGCGATCTGACCTCGCAGCCACGCATGGCCGGGGTCGGCGTCGAGCCGCTCGTGCCAGACCTGACCGACCTCGCTCTTCGGGAGCGCGATCGGCGGGCGGAACGTGACGAGGCCCAGAGAGCGCGCAGCCGGCTCGGCCACGCGCCTGCTGAGCAGAGCGACGAAGTCGGTGCGCGCGACGATGTGCGGGACGATCGAGAAGTGAGAGACGTGGGCTCCGACGGTGCGTGCGAGCCCGCGCGCCGCGAGCGCGCGGTCGACCCCCGATCGGCTCCCCGGCTTCTCGGAGACGACGACGTGCGGGACCGAGGTCCAGGCGCGGAGCGTGGGGCGTGACCGGATCGTCGGGTGACGCTTGCGGACGATCCCGATGTACTCCTCGGTGAAGAGCGCCTCGGCACGATGCGCGGGCGGCACCCGCGAGTAGTAACCGATCATGAGATCGACTTCTCCGCGCGCCAGCGAGCCGGGCACCTCGTGGAGGCCCCACGGGACGACGTCGAGGCGGATCCCGGGCGCCGCCTGCGCGAGGCGCTGGAGGAGCGGCGGCAAGAGGACGAGCTCGACGTAGTCGCTGGCCGCGATCACGAAACGGCGCTCCGCGGTCCGCGGCTCGAACGTCGCGGGGGCGAGCGCAGCGGAGAACGCCGCCAGCCCGCGGCGGATCGGCTCGGCGAGCGCCAGCGCGCGCGGCGTCGGCTCCACGCCCGCGGAGCGACGGAGGAAGAGCGGATCGTCGAACAGGACGCGCAGGTTCCGTAGCGCGTTGCTCACGGCGGACTGGGTCAGCCCGAGGCGCTTCGCCGCGCGCGTGACGTTGCGCTCCTGGAGGAGGGCGTCGAACGTCACGAACAGGTTCAGGTTCACCGACGTGATATTCACGAGATCGATGACTAACATGACCATTACGCGTTGGATGAATCTCTCGCGCGAGCGCACTCTCCTCCTTCGAAAGGAGGACGCTCATGGACATCCAGACCATCACGCGTGAAGAGCTCGTTCGTTGCCTCGCCGGGCCCGTGCCCCCCGTCCTCTTCGAGGCCCTGCCCGAGCCGCACTTCGCGGCGGGCCACATCCCCGGAGCCGTCGCGATGCCCCTCGATCGGATCGTCGAGGTCGCAGCGAGGCACGCGCCCGAGAAGGATCGCGAGATCGTCGTCTACTGCTCGAACACGGAGTGCCAGAACAGCAAGGTGGCGGCGCGGAAGCTCGCGGAGCTCGGCTACGGCTCCGTCCGCGTGTTCCCCGGCGGCAAGGCGGAGTGGAAGGACGCCGGCCTGGCGCTGGAGGTGACGCGATGAGCCCCGTCGCCAGGGTGCTGTCCTCGTCGCTCGGGCAGGGCACGCCGCTCGGCGCGGCGCTCCTCTCGACGAAGGACGATCGCGTCGCGCTCGGGCTCCGCCTGACGCTCGGCGTGGTCATGTTCCCCCACGGGGCGCAGCACGCCCTCGGTTGGTTCGGCGGCTACGGCTTCGCGGGGACGTACGGGTGGATGACCGACACGCTCGGCATCCCCGGGCTCCTCGCGGCCCTCGCCATCGTCACCGAGCTCGTGGCGCCGGTCTTCCTGATCCTCGGGCTCGGCGGGCGGGTCGCGGCGGCCGGCCTCGGCGTGGTGCTGGCCGTCGCCGCCACGACGCACTTCTCGAACGGGTTCTTCATGAACTGGACGGGAGGCCAGACAGGCGAGGGCTTCGAGTACCACCTGCTCGGCGTGGCGATCGCCGCCGCGTTGGTGGTGCGCGGCAGCGGCGCGCTCTCGCTCGACCGCCGGCTGTGGACTCCGGTCAACGGCCCTGGGACTGAACCCACTGGATGAACGCGGCGTCGACGCGCGTGAGGTGATCGATCCCTCGCTGGGGCTCGGGCTCGCGAACGACGCCGATCAGCTTGTGGGTCATCTGCCCCTTCTCGACGAGGAAGACGCCCGCACCGGAGTCGCCGCCGGCCGAGAACATCGGGACGGAGAACCCGTGCGTGTAGCCGAGATCGACCGCGCTCGAGATCGGCAGCACGTCCGTCTTCCGCAGCGGAGCCTCGGGCTCGACGTAGGTTCGCACCACCGCGACGCCGAGGGTCGATTGGTCCGCCTCGACGCGCGCCGAGACGTCCGTGAGCTCGGCGTACGCGGGAAGCGTGATCGCGCTCGCGAGCTTCAGCACGCCGAGATCCGGATGCGCCGGGTCGGCCCACCTCCGGTCGTACATCGCGACGCGCGAGGCCTTCACCCGCGGCCGGCCGGGTGCGTTGGGCGCGACGACGCTCCACGAATCGAACATCGATTGAAGGCAGTGCCCCGCCGTGACGACGATGTCCTTCGACACGAGCGTCCCGGTGCAGAACCCGGAGCCGCGGAAGCCCGACATCAAGACGTACACGACCTCGGGATGGGTCGAAGGCGACGGATCGATGTTCGGCTCGGGCTCTTCGGCGTCGTCCGCCTCGCCCTCGTCGCCGTCGGGCTCCGAGCCCAGAGCTCCGGAAGCCTCGTCGCCCTCCGCCCCGTCCCGGTCCTCCTCTTCCTCGGAGAGGGTCGGATCCGTCGTCTCGCTCGGATCCGCGGTCGGCGCCGACGACGTGCACGCGACGAGGGCGAGCAGGATCGAGGAGGCCCACACGTTGGAGAGCGAACGCATCGCACGCGACGCAGCAACGGCCGTGCCGTCCAGCGACGCCGTGCCCCCCTCGAGAAAGCCGGTCTTCCAGCGCATCGACGAGGGCCGGCGCCCCCGTCGATGCCTTCGAGATCCGATCGTGGGATCCGGACGATCAGGTCGATCGTAGTGCTTTCTGGCTCACTCCTCGGCCGCAGCGTCGAGCGTCTCGACGTGCTCGCGCCGCGCGGACTGCTTCTTGAGCGCGCGGAGGTCGCGCAGGATCGCGATGTCCTCCTTCACGCGCTCGGCGACCTTCGGGGCGTCCTTGACGGCGTGGACGAGACTGACCGCGAGGTGCGGCGTCTTCTGCGCCGCCGCCTTGCTGCCGGTGACGAGACGCGAGAGCCGGTCACGCCAGCGCTCGGCGCGCGTCTTCGTGATGTACGGGGCGACCGCGGCGACGATGTCCGCGCTCGAACCGCAGTAGACGTGCTTCGGCTTGAACAGCGGGTTGCGGAAGCGCGGGTGCGCGTCGAGGGCGGCGGCCACCTGCTCGCGCGTGACGCCGTGCTCCTTCAAGGCGCGCTCGTACTCCGCCTGCGCGGCCTGCTTCGCCTTGAAGAGGTACATCTGCACGCGCGAATAGAAGTTCACGCGCCCGTCACCGCTCGTCTCCACCGGGCAGAAGATCGTGCCCGGGTACTTCTCCGTGATCGCCGACTGCACGCCGTCCGAGACGCCGGCGCTCGGCATGCAGCCGAACGGCTTCACGCTGATCGTCATGTGGCACTTCTGGTGGACCACGTTGAGGATCAGCTTGCCGACCTCCATGTGACCTTCGCCGCCGCGCAGGTCGTTGTTGTAGAAGTCGTGCGCGACCCTCGCGATCTCGTCCATCGACGCGAACTTGTAGCCGTAGAGGCCGGCCGCGTGCGCGAAGACCTGGAAGATCGCTTTGACGGCCGCGTCACCGACGTGGCTGATCGCGAGCTTCTGCAGGACGGCGAACGGACCGCCGCCGCCGAGGCCGTACTTGGCCGTGTCCCACTCGCGGAGGTTCGCGCGCTCCTTGGTGTCGTTGCGAACCTCCCACAGCATGTAGAGCATCCACGCGGCGACGAGCTGGATGTCGCACTCGGCGCCCTCGGACTCGAGGAAGCGCTGGAGCTCGTAGTTGCCGTCGCCCTCCGTCGTCATCGCCCAGAACTCGCCGATGATGGAGACCTTCGGCTTCACGATCGTCCGGTCGATCTCGATCGATCGGAGGATCGGCTTGCACTTCCAGAGCGCCGCGAGGATGTTCTGCCGGTTCGCGAGCGCGTCGTAGAGGATCTTCTTGCACTGCTCCAGCTTCGCGTCCGTCTCGCCCTTGTTCTTCTCGTAGGGGCGCACGCGATAGCCGTACGCGTTGAGGACGTCGCCGGCGAACATTCCCTTCAGGATCGCCCAGAAGAATGTCGTGTTGAGCTCGAGGCCGAGCTCCTCGCCCGTCGCCTGCTTCAGGCCACCGGTCTGCTGGAAGAGCAGGACGCGGAAGCCGTCGAAGCCCGCGTCGCGTAGCGCCTTGCGGTACTCCGTGACGTACATGCCGAAGCGGCACGGGCCGCACGCGCCCGCGGTGAGGAAGACGTACTTCTTGACGATCTCCTCGCTCGACAGGCCGTGCTCGTCGCGCAGCGTGATGAGGTACTTGATGAGGTTCCCGACGGTGAAATACGTCGGGTTGCACTGACCGCGGTTGCCGAACTCCTTGCCCGTCTGGAACGCCGCCGTGTCGGGCACGTCCAGCATCTGCACGTTGTAGCCGATGCCGCGGAGACCGCCCTCGATGAGGTAGTCGTGCGCGAGGGTGAGGCCGCCGATGAGGATGGTGACGTTCGCGCGCTCGGAGCGCAAGAACTGCAGGTTCACCATGTCCTCGATCCACTGCTCCGTCTTTCCGTCGAGACCGAGGCGCCTGCGCTCCTCCTCCTCGAACTTCGCGAGCTCCGCGTCGAGGTCGAGCGCTTGATCGGCGATCTTGAGCCTCTTCTTCGCCCCCTGCTTCGTGCCGTTGACTCCGTGCAAGGTCGTTGCGTCGCTCATGGCTCTCTCCTCGTTCACTCGGCAGCGTTGACGGCAGCGTCGACCGACTTCTGAGCGGCGGTCGGCATGACGCGGGACGCGGGCGCTTCGATGCGCGTGATCGTCCCGTCCTTGTTCTTCTTCCCGAGCTTCACCACGTCCTTCGCGGCGGGCTCGTCGTCGGCGGCGCGCGCAGCCTTCGGGACGTAGGCGCGCACCTTCTCGCGCAGCGCCTCGATCTCCGCGCGCAGCTTCTCGTCCTTCAGGCGTCGCTCCTCGAGCTGCTTCGCCTTCAGCTCGAGCAGCTCGAGCCGCTTCAGATCGATGCGGTGCTCGAGCTCCTCGCGACGCCGCGCGGCGTCCTGCAGGCGCTCCTCGTGGAGCTTCAGCGCGTGGGCGTACGTCTTGACGCGGATCTTGATCGAGCCGCCCGGCTTGTTCGCGTCGATGTCGTGCAGCGCGGCGT
The DNA here is from genome assembly GCA_937949945.1 of uncultured Myxococcales bacterium. Lineage (GTDB taxonomy): Bacteria > Myxococcota_A > Polyangia > Polyangiales > Polyangiaceae > Labilithrix. The sequence goes on along the minus strand of CALFEQ010000179.1, from coordinate 28,367 downwards.
ACGGCGTCTTCGACTTCTCGATGATGTTGTCGATGAGGCCGTAGGTCGGCGCGTCGTGCCCGCACTTGAACGACGAGAGGTCGAGCACGACGACGTTCGGGTGGTGGGCCGCGAACATGGCCGCCCAGACCTTCTGCGCGCTGTTGGCGGAGTAGTTCTCCGGCCAGACGTGGTTCAGCTCGAGCGGCGACTTCATGACGCCGCTCTCGAGCTCCTCCTTGAAGTACTTGTCGAGGAACTCGCGCGTCTTCGGGATCGAGCGGATCGACAGGATCGGGTAGCCGAGGACCTGGAACTCCTCCGGGATGCCGTGGTTCAGGCCCGGGTCGGAGTGGTACGGGCGGCCGATGAGCAGGATCGCGACGCGGTTCTCCGCCTCGACGGTCTCGAGGATCGCGCGCCCCTTCTCCTGCAGGTCGTTCTCGAAGATCGTGAGCGCGCGCCACGCCTCGCGGCACGCGTGATCGTTCTCGTCCTCCGTGATGCCGAGGCGCGGCCCCCACGTCTCGAAGAGCCTCCGCGCCATGAGGTTCGGCTCCATGAAGGAGAGCGCCGGATCGACGTACTCGATGCCGCGCTGCGCGAAAAAGTCGATCTCCTTCGTGAACGCCGCCTTCATGACCTCGGGCGCACCCGCGACGATGGGACAACACGCGTTGTCCATCGTGTCGACGACGAAGCTCGTCACGTGCGTGAGGATCGGGAAGAAGACGTACTTGAGCGGCCTCTTCGCCGAGTGCTGGTGGAAGAGGAGGTTGTGGATGTGCGCCTGGGCGACCTTGCTCGGGTAGCACGGATCGATCGACCCGTACTTGCCGCCCTCGAGCCACATCTCCTCGGTCGTCTCGTCGGAGAAGACGATGTTCTGCTTCGGGATGCCGAGCGTCTCGAAGTAGGTACGGAAGAAGGGCGCGGTCGAGTAGATGTTGAGCACGCGCGGGATGCCGATGCGGATCCTGCGGCGCGCCTCCCACGCCTCCTTGCTCGAGCGCTGGAACGGACGCGTGATCTCGACGCGCCGCTGGCCGAACAGGCCCTTGCGGACTTCGATGTCCTTGATCGGCGACCCGTGCTCCGGCATCGGCGCCGGGTCGTAGAAGTGCATGAAGGCGCGCTTCGCCTCGTAGTCGACCAGGTTGGGGAACTGCTGGGCGATCTTCTTCCGCTCGGCGACGAGGGCGAGCATCGCCTCCTTCGACTCGACCGTCCCCTTCTCGCAGGAGAAGCCCGCGATGTAGCGGCTCGTGCGGCCGTCGGGCGTCTTCGTGTCGATGAACGTGCGCTTGCACTCGTTCGGACAGAAGTGACACACCGTCTCTTCGTCCGTCTTCGTCGTGTATTCGAGGTTGATCGCGGCGTCGATCCCGATGAACGAGCTCTTGCCCTTGCGCTTGACGACGCGGAGCGTCTCCATCGCCGCGCCGATCGCGCCGGCCTCGCCCGTGTGCGGGTGGACGAAGACCTCGGCGTTCGGGACGCGCTCCTTGATGTAATCGACCTGCGCCTTGACCGCCGCGAGGTTGTACTGCGTGCCGCCCTGCAGGACGAACTTGCGTCCGAGCGAGGCGAGGCGCGGGATCTGCACGACGTACTGCCAGACGTTCTTCGGCAGCACCTGCGCGAGGCCCGCGAGCATCTCCTCCTTCGAGAAGCCCTCCTTCTGGAAGTTGACGCGGTCGGTGTCGAGGAAGACGGCGCAGCCGTAGCTGAACTTCGGCGCGAGCTCCGCCTTGAAGGCGACGTCGGCGTACTGCGTGACGGGCACGCCGAACGAGTCGGCCGTCGCCTGGAGCAGCATGCCGTTGCCGGCGCTGCACGAGTTGGAGAGGCGGAAGTTGGCGATGTCGCCGTTCTTCATGAACAGGACCTTGATGTCCTGCCCGCCGATGTCGCAGATGACGTCGACGTCGCCGAAGAAGTGCACGGCGCTCATCATGTGCGCGACGGTCTCGACGACGTTGACGTCGCTCTTCACGCACTCCTCGAGGACGTCGGCCGCGTAGCCCGTCGCGCCGAAGCCCATGCACTCGAGCTCGGCGCCCTGATCGACGACGAAGGCTTTGAGCTGCGCGAGCAGCTCCTTCGTGTCCTGGATCGGGTTGCCCTTCGAGAGCTGGTAGCCCTTCGCGAGGATCTTGCCCGTGTCGTAGTCGACGAGGACCGCCTTGCTCGACGTCGATCCTCCGTCGAGGCCGATGACCGCGCGGACCTTCTGTCCGGGCTCGAACTTCGCGGGCTCGAACTTCGGGATCTTGTAGAGCTGGCGGAACTCCTCGAGCTCCTGCTCGGACTTCGACAGCGGCGGGCCCGCGCTCTCGCCGAGGCGCGCCTTGCGACCCGTCGTGATGTACTCGCGCAGCTCGACGAGATCCGCCTTCAGCCAGCCGACCTCGGCGGGCTCGTGGAGGCCGTACATGACCGCGCCGTACGCGGCGTAGTACTGCGAATTGTCCGGGACGAAGACGAGCTCTTCGATCGGGACGTCCTTCGGGTACTGGAAGCCGCGCTCCTCCCAGATCTGCGGGATGCGCAGGCGCCAGCAGTCCTGCAAGAACGGCAGATACGTGTTCGGGCCGCCGAGCAGGAGCACGCGCGGCTTGAGCGTGTTGCCGCGCGTGAGGACGGACAGGTTCTGCATCACGATCGCGTCGGCGAGCGAGCAGAGGACCTCCGTCGAGGGGATGCCGCTCTTGATCAAGTTGACGATGTCCGTCTCGGCGAAGACCCCGCACTTCGCGGCGACGTGATGGAGCTTCGTGGCGTCGAAGCGGAGCGTCGTGACGAGCTCCGGCGGCGCGTTGACCTTGAGGAAGCACTTGTCGATGGTGGCGCCCGTGCCGGACGCGCACTTGTCGTTCATCGACGCGATCGCCGTCTTCTCGCCGGTCTTCTCGTCCGGCTTGAACATGATGATCTTCGCGTCCTGCCCGCCGAGCTCGATGACGCTGAGCACGTCGGGGTGCAGCTGCTCGACGGCGAGCGTGACGGCGTTGACCTCCTGCACGAACTTGCCGCCCGTCACCGGCGCGAGCGGCGCCGACCCCGAGCCCGTGAGGAAGATGCGCCAGCCGTCCTTCGGGTGATCGGGGAACGCCGCGAGGATCGTCTCGAGCATCTCGAGACACTTCTCCGGCTGCTTCGTGTGGTGACGCTGGTAGTCGCTCCAAAGAATGGCTTTCGAGTCGGGATCGACGACGGTGGCCTTCACCGTGGTCGAGCCGACGTCCATTCCGATCGCGAGGAAGGGCTTGTTCATCTTTGGGCGCTCCGGGGCGACGAATCGGAGGAAGCCACCACCCGTGCGAGGCAGTGGACTGACACGTCAGTTCAGTCAGGCTAACGGCTTTCGGATGGGCCGGGTAAACAATTTCGCTCCGCCCTGCGGCCGAAAATCCCGCGTAAGTTCCGCGCGATCGTGCGTCATCCCACACGACCGCAGACGGTCGCTCGCCGCTCGGCCACGTTCGACTGACATCGATGTCAGTCGAGAAGCCCGGACGTGATGCGCGATCCGGCCGCGAAGCGCCGTCCGCTCAGTTTCCGTACGGGTTCGGCGGCGGCGCGATCGCCTTGAGGCTCGCCGGCGGCGCCGGCGCCCCGGCCTTCGCCTTCGGCTTCGGCGAGGGCGTGTTGGTCGCGGCCGGCGTGCTCGGGGTCGGCGTCGGCGAGGCAGCCTTCGGCGCCGGCGATGCAGCCTTCGGCGTCGGCGATGCAGCCTTCGGCGCCGGCTCCGGCTCATCGACGTCGTCGATCGGATCGCCGATCGTGATCACGGAGGGAATCGGCGCAGGCTCGTCGGGCGGAGCCTCCGCCGGCTCCTCCGTCGACGCCGCCGACGCGGTCGACGCGCTCGTCGTCGAGCGCTTGGGCTCCTCCGTGGAGACCGCGATGACGGCGGCGGCGGTGAGCGCGACGACGACGATGCCGATCGCCGCGAGACCGATTCGCTTCGCGAGGCTCTCCTTCGGCCGCACGGGGACGGCCGCCATGCTGCGCATCGGCCCCCGTCCCCTCGCCACGTCCTCCGCCGTGTAGACCTGATACGTGACCGGCTCGGACGAGGAGGGATCGTCGAGAGGCACGATCGACGGCGACGACCACTGACGGAACGCGCGCTCGTACGGAGAGGTCGACCCGCCAGCGGCGGGCGACGGCGTTCGCCCCGCAGGCGGACGACTGCTGAGCGGCGCCGGCGGCACGGACCGCGACGACGGCGTCGGGAGCGGCAGCGCGAGCGGCGACGATTCGGCCGTGGCCGGAGGGAGCGGGCGCTGCGCCATCGGGCTCGTCTTGTCCGGCATGCTCAGACGGAGCGATGCGCCGCTGACGACGGCCAACGGAGACGGCGCGCGGCTCGGCGCGAGCGAGCTCCCACCCGGCTTGAGGCCCATCGATGCGAGCGGCGCCGTGATGCTGTTCACTCCCGGCTGCGGCGCCGGCGGGCGCTCGCTCGGCGACGGCGAGACGAGCGGCTTCAGATCCTTGCCGAGATCCTTCACGCTCGGGATGCTCGCCATCTTCGGGCGCGAGGCATCGGAGAGATGGTCCGACGGGGAGACGCCGCTCAGCGACTTCCTGCTCGACGGCGGAGGCGGAGGAGCGGGCGCCCCCGTCTCACGCTGACGCTGGAGCTGGGCGAGCGCGCTCTCGAAATCGACCGCTCTCATCGAGCTCGTCGGCGGAGGCGGAACGACTCCGCTGCTCGCCTCGCGGCGGCGCTGGAGCTGCTCGAGCGCCTTCTCGAACTCCTTCGGCATCCCGCCGACGCTCTCGGCCTCGGCGCTCGCCGGTCGTGACGGGAGCGCCGGCGGGGCGTTCGTCGGGCTCGCCACTTTCGTATGCACCGACTCGGGCTCGATCGTGTCGATGACGCCGCTCGAGAACGCCTTCACGGCCTCGGCCGCATCGGCCTGAGAAACGCGCGGAGGCAGCGGCGCCTTCGGGTTGCGCGAAGGCGCCGTACGGGCGACGGCCGGCGGCTGGGCGGCGGCGCGCGGCTCGATGCGAGAAGAGAGCTTCCCTGCTCCTTCTTGATGCGCATACGAGGGTTTGGGCGCTCCGGGCTCGGCCATCGCCACCACGAATTTTTCAGCGAGCACAAAATACGCCAGTGCTCGGTAACCGACCGGATGAGCATACGCTTTCTCGGCCGCCGTGTCGCTCTGCCGAAAGCGGGGATTTTCGACGGCGGGGGTGGAGGGGCGTCCGGCACCCCCCGGTCCCCACCAGGACCCGGGGAGCGGCTGGGTACTCGGCGATCCATGATGGAGGTCCGCCATGGACCAGGCTCGGGCCCTCAGCTCGAGCGCCCGCCTTCGGCCGCCTCGGCTCGCCGAGAGCCGCTGGAGCGCGACCGCCGACCCGCTCGCGCTCGGCTCCCACGGCCGGCTCCCTCGCTCGCTAGACCATGCGGTTGGACGCGAAGGAGTGTGATACTCGGACGTGACGAGTGGCTCCCGTCACGAGCCTGACACCCCCCGAGCCGTGGACAAGTCCGAGCGCCGCCAACAAATCCTCACCCACGCGCGTGACGTCTTCGCGAAGTACGGCTACCACGCCGCGAAGATCGACGACATCGTCTCGGCCGCCGGAGTCGCGCGCGGCACCTTCTACCTCTACTTCGAAGACAAGCGCGCCATCTTCGAGGAGATCGTCGACCGGACCTTCGCGCGCCTCGGCATGGCGGTCGTCCGCGTGGACACGGAGCACCCGACCCGAAGCGTGGGCGAGCAGGTCCGCGACAACATCCGCGCGATCGTGCACACGCTGCTCGAGGATCCCGCCACGACGAAGATCCTCCTGTCCGACGCCGTCGGCCTCGATCCCGCGTTCGATCGCAAGCTCCTCTCCTTCTACGAAGAGAGCGAGAAGCTCCTCGAGTCCTCGCTCGCCGACGGCCAAGCACGCGGCATCGTCGCCCCGGGCGACACGCGCATGTTCGCGATCATGACGCTCGGCGCGGTGAAGGAGATCCTCTACCAGGTGACGATGCGCGGGCTCGATTACCCGGAGGATGCGATCGTGGAGCAGATCTACGGGTTCTTGTGCTCGGGGTACTTGAGGACGCGGGAGTAGTCAGTCCTCGGTCCTCGGCGTTCTCGGTTCTGTCCTCCGGTGCGGATACGGAGACTCTGGCTACGTACGATGAACCGGATCGCCCAGTCCGCAATCCCGCGGCGACTCGCTGACGAGAACACGCGCGGTGGCAGTCTTCGAGGGCGGCGCCGTTCGCACCGCTGAGGACTGAGGACTGAGGTCTCTCTTTCAGCGCACCACCACGCGCGCAGCGCCTGCAGGGACCTTCACGTAGAGCCTCCCGCTGGCCCACGTCCACCCCGCCTCCGACGAGTCGAGCTCCTCGAGCGTCGCGATGCGCGGGAGGGGCTCGTCGTTGCGTGCGACCTCCATCGGTTCGCGCGAGGCGAGGATCTCGAGGACGAAGCCGCGGCGGAAGACGAGGCCGTCGGTCACCTCGTAGGCGTCGACGCCCGTCCTTGCCACGCGTGCGCCGTCCCAGAGCTCGAACGCACGCGGAGGGCCGGGCGCGATCAACGCCCAGAGCGGGCCAGCGTCGTTCGCGAAAGAGTCGACGTTCGGATCGGTCGCGGGCGCGAGCGTGTCGATCGTCGGCCGGAGCATGGGGACGATCGCGCCCTGCCGCAGGAAGAGCGGGAGCTTCGCGAGCGGCGCGTCGACCTCGATCTCGCCGCGCGCGTCCGGTGACCACGCGACGCCGTCCCAGAAGTCGATCCACGTCCCTGCGGGCGCGACGAGCCGCCGGCGCGTCTGGCCGCGCGTCACGACGGGCGCGACGAGGAGCTCGTCACCCAACAGGTACTCGTCGTCGGGGTGCACGCCGAGCTCGGGATGCGCGAGCCCGAGCGGGCGCTGGATCGGGCGCCCGTCGACGAGCATCCGCTGCGCGTACGTCCACACGTACGGGAAGAGCCGCAGGTGGAGCCGCGCGTACGTGCGGTAGATCGCGAGCGACTCCTCGTCGCGGCCGTTCTCGGGCGTCGACACCCACGGCGGCTGGCTCGAGCCGTCGCCGACTTCCATCACGGTGGAGAGCGCCGTCTGCTGCACCCAGCGGACGAACAGCTCCTTGTCCGGCGGGCTGTGGCGGTACCCGCCGGTGTCCGCGGCGAAGAACGGAAAGCCCGACGCGGAGAGGCTGAGCCCCATCACGATCGTCGCGGGCAGACCGCCGACGCCGGTGACCTCCTTGCCGTCGCGTCCGACGAACTTCTCCTTGTGACGCGTGAACGTCGCGTCCATGTCGCCGGGCCACACGACGACACCGAGCGCCTGCTCTCCCCAGTGCGCGGCTCGGACGAGCACGAACGGATGCTCGACGTCCGCGGGCACCGGCCTCGTGGGCTCCCATCCGGTGGCCGCGTCGATGTACGCGCGATGGTAGAGGCCCGAGTAGCGGTGATGCATCGTCCGCTCGTCGGAGCCGTCGAAGAAGCGCCACACGTTGCGCTTGCCCGCGACCGAGGGGACGAGGTCCTCGCCGTAGTCGAGCTTGAAGCCGTCGATGCCGAGCGCCGTGTAGCGCCGGACGAGCGCGCGCCAGAACGCCGACGCGTCCGGGCTCGTGAAGTCGATGGGCGGGCTCCAGTGGTTGAGCAGCGGGCCCGACTCGATCGGGAAGAAGCCGCGCGACTTTGCCTCGCTCACCATCGGCTCGGCGGCTGGCTCGAGGTACGGCGCGCTCCAGAGCGCGACGCGAAGGCCGGCCGCATGTGCGCGCTCGACGAGCCGCTCGGGATCCGGGAAGCGCGTCGCATCGAAGTCGAACGTGTTCACCGCTCGCGCGTACGGGCGATCGATCCAGATGCCGGACGTCGCAAGATCGAGCTCGCGGATCTTGGCGATGTCGTCCTCGACCTCCGCCTGATCCCTGCTCTCGTCACGCCAGATCCACGGGCCGAGCGCCCACGCGGGAGGGAGGCGCGGCGCTCCCGAGGCGGCGAAGTATTCGCGGTAGAGATCGAGAGGAGCGTCGCCCGCGAAGAGATCGACCCGCAGCGCGTCGGCGCGTGCCTCGCCTTTCGTGGGGGCGACGGCGAAGGTCGCCTCGACCGCCGACGGATCCTTCCGCGCGACGTCGAAGACGCCGACGCGCTGGCTGGCGACGAACATCCCCCAGCCGCGCGTGCCGATGACCAGCGGGACCGGCACGTGCGCCTCGTTGTTGCCGCTCTCGACCTCGCCGTCGGGCTCGAGCTGCATCGCGCGGAGCTTGCCGCGGTTGTCGACGGAGTCGACCTGCTCGCCGAGCCCGTAGAATCCCTCGCGCGGATCGTTCGTCGTGCGCACGCGGACGCGTGCGAGCGCCACCGCCGGACGCCCCGGTCCGGACTCGTTCGCGACGAAGGCGAACGTGAAGCGTGCCGGGCCGGCGGCCGCGACGGCGAGCCGCGCCGTGACGCCGGCGCCGTAGTCGAGCTGCACCTCCGCCTCGTTCTCGGCCACGTGTACGGCGGAGGACGCGACGGGTGCGAGGAACCGCACGCCGGACTCGGCGTCCCCGATGCGCTCGACGTCCCACGGATCCCAGCTCCGATCGGGCAGAAGCTCGTCGACGACGCCCAGCTCGAACGCGCGCCGGTCGAGGGTGAGCAGCGCCTGACCGTCGCGGGTGAGGACGATGTGCCCGCCGTCTCCGGCGAACTCGAGACGGAGCCTCCCTTCTCCGATCGTGAACGGCTCGCTCGCCAGCGCGAGCTCCGTGCGCGAGCACGCGGGGGCGAGCGCACATCCCCACGCGAGGGCGAGCACGGACGAGGCCCGCACGCCCATCGCCCGGCCGCGCTTCGCCACCCCCGCGCCCTTCATCACAGCACCACGTGACGAATGAAGTTGCGCAGCGTCTCCGCGCCGTGGGGCGCGTCCACGGCGCCGGCGTGGATGGCGTCCGGGTCGAGGCCCTCGGCCGCGATGAGATGCGCGCGCGCCTCGACGTAGCCACGCATGACGTCTCCGTCGAACTCGGGGTGGAACTGCACGCCCCGAGTCGTCTCGCCGACGGCGTACATCGCGTGCGGGTCGCGATCCGTCGCGCCGAGCACGCGCGCCCCCGGCGGCAGCGTGACGACGGCGTCGACGTGCGAATAGTTCGCGTGGAACCTCGAAGGCAGGCCGCGGAGGATCGGGTCGGATTCGTCCTTCACGCGGACCTCCACGGTCCCGATCTCGCGGCCGTGGGGGTTCTTCGCCACCTTGCCGCCGAGCGCCTCCGCCACGAGCTGGTGGCCGAAGCAGATCCCGAGCAGCGGCACCTTCGCGGCCACGATGCGCCGGACGAGCTCCTCGGCGCGGAGCATCCACGGCGCGCGCTCGGTCACGCTGCTGCTCGAGCCGGTGATGATGAACCCTCGCGCGTCCGAGGGCGAAGGCAACGGCGCGTCGAGATCGCGGACGTCGTGCTCGGCCCACTCGCCGTTCCAGACGCTCTCGGCTTCGCGCCGGATCCACGAGAAGAACTCGCCGCGTCGAGCCGCGACCGGGGCCACGGCGTCCCCCGTCCGAAGGACGATCAACTTCACGCGACTCTCTTACCACGTCCCGGGCGCCCCACGACCCGTCACGAGGATCGGTCGCGCTCGGCCTCCGCGCGACGCGCGAGGAGGAGCGAGTGGACGGCGGGGACGAGGCCCGCCATCACGAAGCAGCCCGTCGCGAAGACCGCCCCCCTCGGACCGCCCGTGGCGCCGGCGGTCCCGCCGACGACGCCCGCGATGACCATCGCGTATCCGCCGACCCGCTGCGTGCGCGCCCAGATCTCGTCGTCCCTCAGCGTGAAGGCCGTGCGCACACCGATGAGCGGGTTGCGACGTACGCGCGGGAGGACGAGCCCCAGCCCGACGAGGAGCGCGCCGACGAGCCCGAAGACGAGCTTCGTGACCGACAGCGTCGGGACGAGAGCGGCGCCGAGGACGACGACGTGCAAAGCGGCCATGAAGCACGCCGTCATCATCGCGACGAGCGCGGTCGTGCTCGGCCGGAGCCGCGCGCGGTCGCTCGCCGGCAAGATGCGGGGGCCGAGACGGATCGCCGCCCAGAGAAGAAGAGCGAGCCCCGGGAGGAGCCATGCGCCGAGGGCGCGCGGCGTCCAGCCGTCGGCGTTGCCCTCGAGATCGAAGTGCGTCGGCAATGGATCGGGGAGGCGCTGGTAGACGGCCGCCGTCACGGCCGCCGCCGTACCGATGGAGAGGAGGGACACGAGGTCCCACCCCTTGGTCTCACCGTCGCTCGATCGCCTTCGTCGCTGCATCCTGCCTCTCAAGTGGTCGCTCGTCGCTTCGTCCTCGCCGTGCCTTGGGATCGCGCGCTCCGTCCCTCGCCGCCGAGGACGGGCGCCGCGAGATCGAGCAGCTCCGTCGCGAGGTCCTCGAGCACGTTCGTCTGGAGCGTGTAGACGATGTTGGTCCCGCGCCGCTCGGCGCGCACGAGGCCGGCCATGCGCAACACCCGGAAGTGGTGCGAGAGCGTCGGCTTCGTGAGCGAGAACGCCTCGGCGATCTCGCCCGCCGTCTTCGAGCCCGAGCGCAGCAGCTTGAGGATGGCGCGGCGTGTCGGATCGGCGAGCGCGCCGAACGGCGAGACGTTCGACGAGCCGCCGTCCGAGCGTGGGTTCGGAGGTCGGCCCAAGACACCACTGTATTTAGAGCTTCATCGAACATTGGCAAGGGGGGGCGCAGCGAGAAAAACGCAGCCTTCTCCGGTATGGTCCGGGCGTGTCGCCGGGCGAGAGCAGCGACGATTCGGACCTGCGGGCCATGCGCGATCGGCCGCTCCTTCTGCGCTGGCTCGACGACGGCTCGAGCTTCGTCCTCACGCGAGCGCTCGTCCTGCGCCTCCTCGGCGTCGTGTACTTCGTCACGTTCGTCTCGACGCTCCTCCAGGGACGCGCGCTCATCGGTGAGCACGGGCTGTTGCCCATGAAGGGGTTCCTCGACGCGGTCGCGCGTGTCACCGGATCGAGGGCCGCCGGCTTCCTCCGCGTCCCGTCGCTCTTCTGGCTCGACGCGTCCGACGGCGCGCTCGTGGCCGTGTCGGCCGTCGGAGCCGCGCTCGCGCTCGCCGTCGTCGTCGGCGTGACGAACGCGGGCGTGATGCTCGCGCTCTGGGTGCTCCAGCTCTCGCTCTACGGCGTGGGGCAGGTCTTCTGGGGATACGGATGGGAGATCCTGCTCCTCGAAACGGGGATGCTCGCCGCCGTCCTCTGCCCGATGCGTTCGTGGCGGCCGCTCGCCTCGGCGCCACCGACCGTCGGCATCTGGCTCCTCCGGTGGCTCATCGTGCGCGTGATGCTCGGCGCCGGCCTCATCAAGCTCCGAGGCGACCCTTGCTGGCGCGAGCTCACGTGCCTCGTCACGCACTACGAGACGCAGCCGAACCCGAGCCCCATGTCGTGGCTGTTCCACCAGCTCCCGCCGTGGGTGCACGCAGCCGGCGTGCTGTTCAACCACCTCGTCGAGCTCGTCGCTCCGGTGCTCGTGTTCGGACCTCGCCCCGCGCGACGGATCGCCGGCGTCCTGTTCGTCGCGTTCCAGGGCATCCTCATCGCGAGCGGCAACCTCTCCTTCCTCAATTGGCTCACGATCGTGCCGGCGCTCGCCTGCTTCGACGACGCGCTGCTCCTCCGCCTCGTGCCCGCGCGGCTCCGACCTCGTGTCGCCTCATGGGTCGAAGAGACGAACGACCGACGCCCATCGAAGTGGCACCGAAGGATCGCGATCGGCTACGCGTTCGTCGTCGTGGTGCTGAGCGTCGGGCCGGTTTCGAACCTCCTCTCGCGCCGGCAGGCGATGAACGCCTCGTTCGATCCGCTCCACCTCGTCAACACGTACGGCGCGTTCGGCACGGTCAATCGCGTGCGCGACGAGATCGTCATCGAAGGCACGGACGCCGAGACTCCGGACGAAGACGCGGATTGGAAGGAGTACGAGCTGCCGTGCAAGCCGGGCGACCCGATGCGCCGGCCGTGCCTCGTGACGCCGTACCACTACCGTCTCGACTGGCAGATGTGGTTCGCCGCCATGTCGAGCTACGAGTACGAGCCGTGGATCGTCGAGCTCGCCCACGCGTTGCTCCGCGGCGAGCCGGCGATCAAGACGCTCCTCGCGCACGACCCGTTTCCGGACCGTCCGCCACGCTTCGTCCGCATGCGCCTCTACCGCTACGAGCTCACGAGGTGGGGCGAGGGCGACGCATGGTGGCGCCGCCGCCTCCTCGGTCCGGAAGACCGCCCCGGCGGCCCGGAGTACATGCGCGCGGTCTCGCTCGGAGATCCGGACCTCGAAACGTTCCTCGCGATCCACCGCCTCCGTTGAGCGAGCCGAGCGGAGTGGATCGTCCGCTCACCACGCGAACTGGAGCCGGAGCCTGGAGCCTGATGTCTGGAGCCTGGAGCCTGATGTCCATGCTAAGCTCGAGCATGCTTCGAAATCTCGCGATAGGCCTTGTCGGTGGCATCGTCGCCCTCGTCGCTGCTTGCGGGAGCGAGACGCCACCGAGCGAGTTCGGGACCTCGAGCGGCAACGAAGCAGACGGCGGCTCCTCGGGCGGCTTCGTCCAGGACTCCGGGCCTCCTCCTCCGCCCGTCGAGTGCAAGAAGATGGACATCGTCTTCGTCATCGACAACTCGCAGTCGATGGAGGAGGAGCAGGACAACCTCGCGAAGAACTTCCCCGCCTTCATCGACATCCTCAACGACTACCGCACGGCGGAAGGCGAACCGCTCGACTACCGCGTCGCCATCACCAGCACCGACGACGCCGGGGACGATCTCGAGCCTTGGACGCGAGGCAAGTTCACGCGGTCGCGCGGCGGCAAGAAAGACCTGACGTGCGATCCTGGTCCGAACAACGAGCGGTGGCTCACCCGCGAAGACCCCGACATCGCGGACCACTTCGCATGCCGCGCGCAGCTCGGGACGCTCGGCTCGAACGTCGAGCGCCCGCTCGAGGCGGCGAAGCTGGCCGTCACCGCGCGCATCCAGGACGGGACCAACACGCGTCAGGGCATCGAGCCGTTCCTCCGCGAGGACGCCCTGCTCGCATTCGTCATCATCACGGACGAGGACGAGGGTGGCGCGGACGGGACCGACCCCCCGCCGGCGCCGCTCAAGAACAACGTGACCGAGTACCTGGCCGACTTCGACGCGGTCAAGGCGGGCCTCCGCGGGCGTTGGGCCGCGGCCGTCATCGCCGGCGATCGCGGCTGCACGTCCGAGCTCGGCATGGCCGCAGACGCAAAACGCCTCAAGCAGTTCATCGCCGGGGTCGGCGCGAACGGCGTCTTCTCGTCGATCTGCGAAGGCGATCTCACCAAGGGCCTCCAAGAGGCCATCGCCAAGTTCGCCGAGGCTTGCAAAGGCTTCCCCGGAGTCAAATGATGCTTCCGGCCCCGGCGCGTCGACGCGCCCGCCTGCGGCCGGCGCGGCCGACAGCCGAGCTCGTTCGGCCGTCGCTCACGGCGCCCGCGTAGGCGCCGAGCGCTCGCCGCGGGCCGGATCTCCAGCGTCACGGCAAAGTCTTTTTGCATCCAGCTTTCGCCGTGAAAGACTTTTGTTCCAGTGACTCAGAGCGAAGCGCCTCCGCACTCGCAGCAGCTCGTCCTACCGCTCGACGACTTCGCATCTCGCAGCGCCCGCGGGCACGGGATCCCGCGAGCGAATCGGGTTTTTTGCAACCGCAACCTGAAGATGTCGAGCATCAGCTGGGTCGGCTTCGACATGGACTACACGCTGGCGATCTACGACCAGCCGGCGATGGATGACCTGTCGATCCGCGCCACGATCGACAAGCTGATCAAGCGGGGCTACCCCGAGTTCATCAAGACGGTGCCCGTCTCGACGCAGTTCCCGGTGCGCGGCCTGCTCATCGACAAGCGCTTCGGGCACGTGCTCAAGATGGACCGCCACAAGCACGTCCACAAGGGCTACCACGGCTTCCGCGAGCTCACGAAGGAGGAGCTCCGCGCGCTCTACCACTCGAAGAAGATCCGCCCGGCGACGCCTCGCTACCACTGGATCGACACGCTCTACGCGCTCTCCGAGGTCGCGACCTACGCGGCCCTCGTGGACGCGATGGAGAAGAAGGGCTACCCGCTCGACTACGCGCGCCTGTTCACCGACATCCGCGAGTGCATCGACGAGGCGCACCGCGACGGGACCATCCTCGACGAGGTCGCGTCGAACCTGCCGCACTACGTCCACAAGGATCCGAACCTCGCGCCGACCCTCCACAAGATGCGCAGCGCGGGGAAGAAGCTCTTCCTCCTGACGAACTCGCGCTGGCAGTACACCGACCGCATGATGACGTACCTCCTCGACGGCGCGATGAGCGAGTACCCGACGTGGAGGAACTTCTTCGACGTCGTCATCGTCGCGGCGACGAAGCCCATCTTCTTCACGGAGCGGAGGCCGCTCCTCGAGCGCGACGGCGACACGCTGCGGCCGGCCCAGCCGCCGCTCGAGCGGGGCAAGATCTACGAGGGCGGCAACCTGCACGACTTCGAGCGCGCGCTCGGCGTGACCGGCGACGAGATCCTCTACGTCGGCGATCACATCTACGGCGACATCCTCCGGTCGAAGAAGGACAGCGCGTGGCGGACCGCCATGATCATGCAGGAGCTCGAGACCGAGATCGCCGCCTACGAGTCGTGCCGCGAGGACTTCGCCAAGATCGAGGAGCTCGACGAGCAGCGCGAGCGCCTCGAGGACGACCTGCGCTTCTACCAGGCACGCATCAAGGAGCTGACGCGGCAGCTCGAGCACCGCGGCGGCCGCGCGTCCTCGACCGACGTCCAGCGCGAGGCGACGAACGGCACGACGCTCGTGAACAGCACCGCCGCGCTCGAGGCCGATCGCATGCGCTTCAAGCGCGCGGTCGAGCGCATCCGCGGCAAGCTCCGGCAGATCGAGGCGGAGATCACCGCGCTCGAGCGGCGCACGGATCTGCGCTTCCACCCGTACTGGGGCTCGCTGCTCAAGGAGAGCGCGGAGCAGTCGAGCTTCGGCAAGCAGGTCGACGACTACGCTTGCCTCTACACGTCGCGGGTCTCGAACTTCCTCTCGTACTCGCCGCAGCAGACCTTCCGCAGCCCGCGCGACGTGATGGCCCACGAGATCGGGTTGTAGTAAGTCGGGCGGTCACGGCGCATCGCGCCCCTCCCGCCCATGGAACGAGACAAGCCGCGCGGCATCATCAAGTCGACACCGCTCGACTTCCGCGTCGACGAGATCCCCGCCTACGAGCCGAGCGGCGAGGGCTCGCACGTCTTCGTGCACTTCCGGAAGACGAACCTCACGACCGACGAGGCCGTGCGCGCGATCGCGCGCGCGCTCGACGTGGACCGGCGCGACATCGGCGTGGCCGGCTTGAAGGACAAGGTCGGCGTCACGACGCAGTGGATCAGCGTGCCCGCGAAGGACGCGTCGATCGACGCGCGCATCGGGACGCTCGCGATCGAGGGCATCGAGATCCTCGCGCACCGGCGCCACGGCAACAAGCTGCGGACCGGCCACCTCCGCGGGAACCGCTTCGCGATCGTCGTGCGGGGCATCGACCCGAGCCGGCTCGACGAGATCCGGGCGGCCTTCGAGCGGATCGCACGCGAGGGAGTGCCGAACGCCTTCGGCGCCCAGCGGTTCGGGCGCGACAAGAACAACGTGGAGCGTGCGCGCGCATGGCTCACCGGGCGCGAGCGCGCACCGGGGGATCACCAGTTGCGGCGGCTGCACTTCTCGGCGGTCCAGGCGGCGGCCTTCAACGCCGTCCTCCAGCACCGGGTGCGGGAGGGGATCTGGAACGTCCCGATCCCAGGGGATCTCCTCAAGAAGGAGGACACCGGCGGGCTGTTCGTCTGTACGGACGTTCAGATGGACCGTGAACGCGCGGCCGCAGCCGAGCTGTGTCCGACCGGTCCCATCGTCGGGGATCGGATGAGGCAGCCGGAGGGCGAAGCCCGGGAGCTCGAGCAACGGATCGTCGGCCCGTTCATCGAAGGCATCGATCTCCGGCGTGCCCGATCGCTCGGCGAAGGCACGCGAAGAGCGCTGGTCTTGCGTGTTGCCGAGCTGTCGCATTCGCCCATCGATTCGTCACTTGATGAACCTTCCTCGTCGGATAACGCCGTGAATGGGACCAAGGGAGGCGCCATCGAGGTTCGATTCGTGCTACCCAAGGGGGCCTACGCCACCACGGTCCTCGAGAACGTCTTTTCCGTCGTCGATGCGGCGCGCATGGAAGCCACCGGCGAGGCGCGCGGGGCGACGGAGCCGGATCACCGTCAAGAGCTCGAGACAGAGGAAGAATGATCGAGAAGGTCAAAACCGCGATGGTCGGACTGGGGGCCGGATGGGTCCTCGTCCTGATGCTCGTTCTCAGCGTCATATCCCTCGCGATCATGCTGGAGCGCGCATGGCTCTATTGGTCGCTGCGCGACGACGCCGCGGCCCTCATGCGCGATCTCGGTCGACTCCTCCGCGGCGGTGATCTCGAAGGCGCACGCCGCCGGCTCGAGGCGTCGCCCAGCGCGGAGGCCGCCGTCGTCATCGCCGGCATCGTCGAGGCGAAGATGGGCTACGAGGCCGCAGCGGAGGCGATGGCCGGCGCGAGCGCGCTGCAGCGCCTGAAGCTCGAAAAACGGCTGACCTTCCTCGGAACGCTCGGGAACAACGCGCCGTTCATCGGCCTCCTCGGCACCGTCATCGGCATCGTCGGCGCGTTCGACGAGCTCGGAAAGGCGAAAGACGCGACGCTCTCCGGCGCGGCGCAGGTCGCCCCCGAGGCGGTCATGAACAACATCGCCGAGGCGCTCGTCGCGACCGCCGTCGGTCTGCTCGTCGCCATCCCGGCGGTCGCCGCGTTCAACGCCTTCCAGCGCATCGTGAAGACGACGCTGTCCAACACGGAGGCCTTGAGCCACGTCCTTCTGGCCCACCTCAAGGCGACGGCCGACTCCGGCACCGCCGTCGAAGAGGCGCTCGAGACGGCGGCGTCGCGCGCCGACCGGCCGAGCAAGAGCGGCGGCTCCAAGGAAACGTCCAAAGAAGCGGAGTAAGCGTCCGTGGCGGGTGGAGCTCAGGAGAACACCGACGAGGCGATCACCGGGATCAACGTCACCCCGCTGGTCGACATCGTCCTCGTCCTCCTCATCATCTTCATGGTGACGGCCAAGCTCATCGTCTCGAAGTCCGTCCCGCTCGACCTCCCGAAGGCGGCGACCGGCTCGGACATCCAGACGGTGTTCAGCATCGTGCTCGCGGCCGACGGGACCACGCAGGTCGACAGCAAGATCGTGCCGAGCGACGACGCCATCTTCGCGCTCGCGAAGGAGGCGCACGACAAGAACCCCGAGCTCCGTGCCGTCATCAAAGCGGATGCCTCGGTCCCCCATGGGCGCGTGATCCACGTGCTCGACTTGCTCAAGCAGGCGCAGGTGGCCAAGATCGCCTTCGGAGTCCAGCCGACCACTGGAGTCGTCCCCACCGGCACGCCGGCACCGACGGCGCCGAAGCAGTAGGGGGATCTGGCAGAATCATTGCGAGGGCGGGCACCGGACCCGCGAGGCGAAGACCATGGCCAGCAAACTCAACGGAGCGTCAGCGGAAGCCCCCGAGCGATCCGCCCGAGCACCGAAGAAGGGCCAGCCTGGTCGAGACGCCGGCTCCGTCGCCGTCGACCCCATGTCACGCGTGCTCGCGACGGGCCCGCGCATCCCCGTCGCCGTGACGGTGGCCGCCGCCGTGTTCCTCCACGTCGGCGTGGCGGCCGGCGCGACGGCGGCGGCGATGTTCGAGGAGATCTTCGCCTGGCAGCGAGGGATCCGGGACGTCATCGCGTACCGGCTCTCGCAGTACGAGATCGAGATCGACAAAGAGCCGCCTCCGCCGGAACCCGAGCCCGAGCCCGAGCCTCCGCCTCCGGAGCCGGAGGTGAAGGAGGTGAAGGAGCCGCCGCCGGAGGCGAAGCCGGTCAAGGAGGACACGCCTCAGCCGGAGCCTCCTCCGCAGCCCGCGCAGGCCGGGAAGATCCTCGCCTCCGATCCCGATCCGAACGAGCCCGTGGACCTCACCGACTCGTTCGTCCAAGGCAGCGCCGACACGTACGCCGGAGGCCAGACGTCCTCGACCGGCACGAGCAAGAAGGCGATCTACAACCCCGCCGCCGCCAACACCGGCGTCCCCGGCGGTACCGGCACCGCGCCGGCGCCGCCGGTCGTGCGCAAGGAAGACAAGTCGCGTCCGCCGGGCCTGCTCGGCTCCGTCGACTGGAACGACTGCCCCTTCCCTGCCGAGGCCGACGCCGAGCAGATCGATCAGGCCTTCGTGATGATCCAGGTGCGGGTGAGACCCGACGGCTCGCCCGAGTCCGTGACCGTCCTCCAGGATCCCGGCCATGGCTTCGGCCGCGAAGCGCGAAAGTGCGCCATGCGGAAGAAGTTCTCCCCCGGCCTCGATCCCGACGGCCGTCCCGTCATGGGCACGACGAAGCCCTTCCGGGTGCGCTTCGAGCGCTGACGCGCCGAAGACACGACGTGCGTTGCGCCCCCGGTCGGTTCTCGCTAAGCCGGGGGCATGTCGAACCTCGAGCCGCGCGAAGAGCTCGCACGCATCGCCGCGTCGCTGCGCGCTTACCTCGAGTGGCAAGTCGACTGCGGGAGCTCGGGCATCCCGCGGCGGCCGCGCGAGCAGCGCGTGGCCCAAGGAGCGCGACCGATCGCTGCCGAGCTTCCGCCCCAGACGCCGCGAGAGGCGGCGCACGATGCGAGCGCGCCGAGCCGATCGCCCGAGGTCGTCGCGCCCTCCGCCCCCGTCGTGCCGGCGCCGATCCAGCCGAAGCCGCCGGCGTCGAGCGACGCGTCTCGCAAGCCCTCCCCGCTGCACGTCACGCCTCGTCCGCTGCCCGTCATCCAGGAGGAGGTGAAGGGCTGCACGAAGTGCCGGCTCCATTCGACGCGAACGAACACCGTCTTCGCGCGCGGCAACATCGAGGCGAAGCTCTGCTTCGTCGGAGAGGCGCCGGGCGCCGACGAAGACGCGCAAGGGCTCCCGTTCGTCGGACGCGCCGGACAATTGCTCGATCGCATGATTCGAGCGATGGGCCTCGACCCGGAGAAGGACGTCTACATCTGCAACATCATCAAGTGCAGACCGCCGGGGAACCGCAGGCCCGAGCCCGACGAGGTCGAGCAGTGCATCCCGTACCTGCACGAGCAGCTCGCGCACTGCAACCCGCGCGTGATCGTCGCGCTCGGGAACACCGCCGTCGCGTCGCTGCTGGGCACGAAGCTCGGGATCACGAAGGTGCGCGGCTCGTGGAAGCTCTACGCGGGCAAGATCCCGGTCATGCCGACGTACCATCCGTCGTACTTGCTGCGTCCCAGCCCGACGCAGGCCGAGGCGAAGCGCCAGGCCTGGGAAGACCTGCAAGCGGTGATGAAGGAGCTCGGGCTCTCGCGACCGGCCACGCGCGCGTGAGCGTCCGCACGCTCACGCGAACGGCCGATCCGATCGCGTCTCGGCGCTCAGCGGCGCCGATCCGGCACCGGCGTCTCGCGCTGCGCGAGCTTCGCCTCGCGCTCCGCCGCGGCGAAGGCCGCCGTGGCGAGGCGCGCGTACGCGTCGACGCGCGTGTAGACGTGGTTGCCGTGCGCGGAGCAGCTGCCGCCGCGCGAGACGACGCCGACGATCTCGCCGGTCATGACGTCGATCGCGGGGCCGCCCGAGTCTCCGCGGCACGTCGCGCGATCGACCTCGAACTCGCGCGGTCCGAGCACCGCTCCGGTCGCCGCGTTCGCGCTCGGGCCCGTCGCGAGGACGACGCTCTTCGAGCGCGCCACCTTGTGACCGACGATGTTGAGCGGACCGCCGCCGAAGCCGACGGGAACGACGATGTCTCCCGTCTCGACGGGCGCGTGCAAGCGCATCGAGAGGATCGTCACGTTGTTGAGCGGACGATCGAGGACGAGGAACGCGACGTCCGAATCGCAGAGCACCTGCCCCGACGGATGCAGCGTGCGCACCGCGCGCGCGACCGGCGTGTCGACGTCGGGACGAACGTGCGTGCCGGTGTAGATCGCGATCGCCGAGGGGTCGACGTCCTCCGCGAGGTGATCGCCGTTGTGCGAACGACCGCGAGCATCGCACGACGGCGTCGCCGTCACCGCGCGCGACACGCAGTGACGAGCGGTGAGCACGAGGTTCGGCGCGACCATCGCGCCGCTGCACAACGTGATGTGCGAAGGCGAATCGGACATCGTCGTGGCGATGGCGACGACGCCCGACGAAGCTTCCTGCTCGATGGCGCGCACCATCCGATCATCGGGAGTCTGTTGGCGCCGAACGCATCCAGCTCCGAGCAGAGCGAGCGTCGCTACGACCATCGTCGCCGCCCGCAACGGCGAGGAGTTTGTCGACCTTGAGAAGAGAGCTCGACGTAGTGCGTGCGTCATGTTCGCGGAGGCGGAACTGCGGCAGTGAGCTCGGACGATTCAGTCCTCGCAAGACTGCCTCACACCCATCCATCAGCTTGCACGATCGCCACGATCTTCGCGAGTCCGAGACGCACAAAAAAGCTTGGAAAATCAGGCTTACACGGTGTGCTCGAGCGTTACTCCGACGCATGGATCAAGAGTGCCTCGCTCGAGGTCGGGACAGCTCGACTACATGCGCACCTTCATGCACCACGAGCGTACGCGCTCGTCCATGCAGCGGTGCTAGCGCCGATCAGCGGCGATCGTCTGCATGAGTCGTGAGCTCACTGTCGAGGTCGCGAAGACCTTCGAGCTGCGAGTTGAGCTCGGCCCCGATGAGGATCGCCAGGCTGACCAACCACAACCAAATCAGGAGCACCGCGATGGCCGCGAGGCTGCCGTAGTAGACGGTGTAGCTGGCGAGGGTGCGCACGTAGAGGCTGAAGGCCCACGAGATCCCCACGATCAGCGCGATGGCGACGACCGCGCCGGGAAAGACGCGCCTGCGGACACGACGTGTGTGGGCGATGGCGAACCAGTAGAAGGCCGCGAGACCGCAGATGGCGGCGACGAGCGAGGCGCCGATCGTCAGGACGCGCTCCCCACCGGCCCGGAGCAGGCGGCGAGCATGGCGCGCGGGAACCGCGACGGCCTCGCGCGCCGCGTTCGCCGCGGGCGGAGGCGCAGCCTGCGGCTCGCTGGGAGCTTGTCCGACAGGCGCCTCCACCGCGGCGTCGTCCAGGGCGTGGAGGACGTTGTCCCATTCGATGAGGCCGAACGACGCGACCGCGCACGCGACGAGCGTCGCGATCACCCACGCGAGCGCGATGAGGCGCTGCTTCCACCAAGCGCGCCGGGGCACGCCCACGACACGCTCGATGGCCTGCATGAGCCCTTGCGCGCCTCCGGACGCGATCCAGAGAAAGCCGACGGCCGCGATCGGTCCGAGCCGGTCGGCGCTCGCCAGACGAACGATCTCTCCCTCGAGGACGGGCCTCGTCGTCGCAGGCAGGTTCTGGAGCACGAGCCCCATGATGGCGCTCATCCCCTGACGCTGCGCGAGCAGGCCGAGGACGTAGCCGACGAAGACGAGCAGCGGCAGCAGGCTGAGGAAGAAGTGGAACGCCATCGCCGGCGCCGCGTGGAAGATGTCCTCGTGGTGGTAGATGCCCTGCACGAGGCGGACGACGCCGCGCCGGAGCTTCTTCCACGCCGGCTCCGACGCCGGCAGCGGCGGCGCGATCCGCCCGCGCGGGTGGAGCACGGAAGGAGCCGGCGATACCCCCGAGTCTCGACGCGAGGCGGGCGCTCGAGACTCCGGAGGCGGAGCCACCGCGGACGCTCGGTCCGCGCTCTCGTCCGAGAGCTCGTGCGGAGACGACGGCGCGGGCACGGAAATAGGAGACGCGGCTTCGCCGAGGACGTCAAACGGGCCGATCGGCGCGTCGGTGATGCCGTCGACGACGACTGCACGGCGGTACGGGCTTTGGCGACCACCAGCGCTGGGCTATGGTGTCGGCCGTGAAGCGCCTCTTCTCCTCCACGACGGTCCTTCTTGCCGTATCGATCGCTGCTTGCGGCGGAGACGACGACTCGTCGGACACGACGCCGACGCCCGACGGGGGCACGGATCCGGCCCCCGCCGTCTGCCCGGATCCGCCGCCCGCGCCGCAGAAGCCCGCGGCCTCGTGCGACGTGTCGATCCACGTCTCGCCCGTCTCGCCATCGGTCCGGCACGTCCCGGAGGGGACCGCGATCGAGTACTGCACGAATCCCCCGTCGGGAGGCGACCACTACCCCATCTGGGCGGCGTTCCAGGAGTACGACAAGCCCGTCGAGTGGCCGTACCTCGTGCACAGCATGGAGCACGGCGCGATCGTCCTGCTCTACAAGTGCGATCCCGCGTGCCCGGAGATCGTCGACGTCCTCCGGAAGGTGCGGGACGAGGCGGCGGCCGATCCGATCTGCGACGGGCAGCCGACCCCGAAGCGAATCATCATCGCGCCGAGCCCCACGATCCCGACCAAGGTCGCCGCCGCGGCATGGGGCGCCGCCTACACGGCGGACTGCGCCGACCAGCCGACGCTCGCCGCCTTCGTCCGCGACTACTACGCGAAGGGGCCGGAGAACATCTGCTTCCCCGGCAAGGTCTTCTGATCGTCCGCGTCAGCCGACGCGCGGGCCCTTCGGCGGCTCCGGCGCGTAGGCGTCGTCGTACTGCTCCTGCGGAGCCTGCTGCGCCTCCGGCGGCGGGGCGGGCGGCGGAGCCGGCGGCTGCGTGCCGGTCGCGCGCTGGACGACCTTCTCGATCTCGTTGCCGAGCGACTCGAACGCTCGGCCCACCTCGCGCGCGGCGTCCTTGGCGACGTCCTCGAGCTTCTCGAGCTTGTCCGTCGGGATACTTTCGACCGCACCCTTCGCCGCTCGGAACAGGAGGCCCAACCCCTGCTTCAGATCGTCGAGCGGCCTCGGCTTGTCGTCGCTCATGAGCCGATGATGACCACGCGAAGAGCGTCTGTCCAGGCTGCCAAGCTCGAGCGTGAGCGCGTCTCGGCCCGTCAGGCGCTCTTCATCCTGGTCATCGACGGCGGCGACCAGATCGTCACGCGGTCACGACCGCCGCGCTTGCTGGCATAGAGCGCCTCGTCGGCGGCCTTGAACAGGTCGTCCCACGTCTCGCCCGCCGCCGGGAACGTGGCGGCGCCGACCGAGCACGTGACGTTGAGCGGTCCGGTCGGTGTGTGGAACACGGTCTTCTTCAGCTCCTCGCGGATCCGCTCGCCGAGCTGGAGCGCGCCCGCCTCGTCCGTCTGCTCGCAGAGGATGACGAACTCCTCGCCACCGAACCGCGCGACGACGTCGGTCGTGCGCTTCGTCCGCTTGAGGATGTCGCCGAGGCCCTTGATGACGAGGTCGCCGACGTCGTGCCCGTAGGTGTCGTTCACCTTCTTGAAGAAGTCGATGTCGGTGACGAGGACGGAGAGCTTCCGGCCGAAGCGCTGCGCCGCGGCCACCTTCTGCGTGGCGGCCTCGAGCATCGCGCGCTTGTTGAGGAGGCCGGTCAGGCCGTCCGTGGTCGCCATGGTCTCGAGCTTGTGGACCATGCGCGCGTTCGAGAGGCTGACGGCGAGGTGGCTCGCGAGGACCTCGAGCGTCGGGCGCACGGTGTCCCCGAACGCGTGCCGACGACGCGCGCCGAGGATGAGCGTCCCGAGGACGCGCCCGTGGTGGAGGAGCGGGAGCACGAGCAGCGACGGGAGGTTCGGCCAGGGCAGCCGCTTGGTGAGGACGACCTGATGCGCCGGGTCGTGCTCGCCCTTGTACGGCAGCGGGAACTTGTTCGTGACGACCATCGAGACGAGGCCGGTGTTGTGCTTGAAGCGCTGCCCGACGAGATCGTCGATCTCGCCGCCGTTGCTCGTCGCGGCGCAGACCTCGTGCGTGCGCGTCGCCTCGTCCCAGATGGTGACCGCCGCGAGATCGAAGCTCGCGATCTCGCGCGCCGCGCGCACGCCGGCCTCGACGACCTCGCGCTCGCTGAGCGCGGCGCCGAGCGCCTGGGCGGCGCGATAGAGCTTCCCTTGCTCCACCTTCGCGCGCTCGAGCTGCACGAACACGCGCTCGTTCTGGATGGCGCGCAGGCAGTAGCGCGCGGCCTGCGCGGCGAGATCGTGCTCGTGAGGAGAGAACGGCCGGCTCTCGATGCGATCGAGGCAGAGCACGCCGCGCACGATCCCGTCCTCCATGACGGGGATCGCGGCGAGCGCGCGGATGGGGCACGGCCCGTTGTAGTACGGCACCTTGTACGAAGGCCGGAGGTTCGAGAGCAGCACGGCCTCCTTCTTCGCGATGACCGCGGCGCAGACGCCGTCGCCGATCGAGAAGGGCGCGTCGTTGATGTCGTCCGACGCGGTCGACAGCTCGCTGATGCGGAGGTGCGTGCCGGAGTCGGTCCGCCAGAGGAGCACCGCCGTGTGGAGGTCGAGCGAGCGGCGGAGCAGCTCGAGCGCGTAGTGCACGGACTGGTGGATCTCCTCGACGCTCGAGCGAGCGAGCCGCTCCTCGGCGTCCTCCTTCTTCGCCGCGCCCTCGCCCGCGCCGAGGAGGCGGTAGCTGCGGGCGTCCTCGCGCAGGCGCTCGAGCTCGCGCTCGACGCGCGCTCGCGCGGTCACGCGGATGCGCGCGACCTCGGCGCGGAGGAGGAGGAGGTTCAGGAGCGCGAACGCGAACGCGAAGCCGGCCTGGGTCGCGAGCGCCTCGATCGACGCCTGCCCGAGCGTCATGAACCGGATGAGCGCATCGAGCACGACGACCCAGACGACGACGGCGAGCCCCGCGAGCGGCCGGCCGAACGAGGCCACGAGCGCGACGAGCACGTAGGTCGCAGGCGAGAAGCGGCCCGAGAGCGTCCCCTCGACGCGGAGGAGGAGCGCATCGAGACCGACCGCGAGCAACGCACCGAGCTCGAAGTCGAGGAGGAACGGCGCCTCCCCCATGAGGCGCAGCTTCGACCTCAGCCTCTTGCCCAAGAGCAGCGCCCACACGAGCGCCGCGATCACGGGCACGACCCCCAGCGGGGCCGTCGCGCCGCCCGCGATCACGTAGGCGGCCAGGGCGCACGTCAGGGCCAGCCCGTAGCCGCCGCGGACGAGCCGGCGGACCAGGAGCGACGCACGGACGAGCGAGTCCATATACCCCGTCCGGTAGCAGGCCGAGCCGTTCGGTAGCCAGAAAACGGCGATCTCGTCCGCTTGTTTGACACGCGCGACGGAAGTCCCCTCGGCCCGCGACGCGGCGCCCGCGGGACGGACAAGCGAACGGCTCGCCTCATTCCCGCCGTCGGCTCGGAGGGTCCGCGCGCGCGCCGCTCGCGCCGAAGGCCGCCTACGACGCTCGTTTCGACGTGCACGCTCGGCCCGGCGTGCGTAGAACTTCCCGCGTGACGGAGGCGACACGCGAGCGGACGACCGTGGACGAGGCAGAGGAGGCGCGCGGCCTGCGCGGCGCCCCCATCACCGGAGCGCTGCTCGCCGCCAACACGGGCGTCTTCGCCGCGCAGGTCTCGCTCGCGGGTCACGTGCGCTTCGCGCTCGGCGGCGCGGATCTCCACGACCACTCCGTGTGGAACGCGATCCTCCGCTGGCTCGGCGGCAACGACTCGATGTTCACGATCGCGGACACGCGCATCGAGACGCTCGTGACGTCGTGCTTCCTCCACGGATCGATCCTCCACCTCGGCTTCAACCTGCTCGTGCTCTGGCAGGTCGGTCCGTTCCTCGAGCGCGCCGTCGGCCGCGCGCGCTTCCTACCGCTCTATCTCGGCGCCGGGATCATGGGCAGCGCGTTCAGCGCCATCGCGGGGCGCCTCTGGGGCGCGTCGCTCAGCATCGGCGCGTCCGGCGCGATCTGCGGGCTCATCGGCGCCATCCTCGTCCTCGGGGCCCGCACGCAAGGCTGGCGCGGTCCCTTGGCGCGCCAGATGGCGGGCTGGCTCGCGTTCCTCTTCGTGCTCGGTCTCGCGAAGAACCTCCAGGGCGGGATGGTCCAGGTCGACAACGCCGCTCACATCGGCGGAGCGCTCGGGGGCGTCATCATCGCCGCCACGTGGCGAAGGGGCGTCACGTACACGCAGCGCCAGCAACGGTTGATCCTCGGCGGGTGCATCGCCCTCGTCATCGTCTCGAGCCTCGCCGTGTACGTCCGCAACCGCACCGATCCGTACCTGTTCATGAGCCTCGAGGAGCGCGCTCGCGCGGGCCTGCGCGCCGCGCGCAGCGGCGACTGCGCCGAGGCGGACCGGGCCATCCGGCGCGCCCGGCGGATCGATCCGAGCAACCCGGTCGCGCGCGAGCACGCCCAGGCGATCGATCGCGAGTGCCTCGCGCCGGCGCCCAAGCCCGCTGCCGGTCCGTGACCGGACGTTCGCCCCCTCACGTCCCCTCGCCGGCCGACGCCGAGCCATTCGTCGTGCGCGCGGGGCTCGGCGAGGAGGATGCGCCCCGAGCCGCCGGCGGATCGCCCGCGAGCACGCCCCTCCATCGCTCCATCGCCACGTAGAGGTCGTCGAGCCTCCGCCTCACCTCTTGCGCGATCCGACGGCGAGATCGCACGACGTCCTCGGGCACGCGGAGCGCCATCACGCAAGCGCGTGGCACGCGCGGGTGGTGACCGCCTTCCTGCGCGGCGGCGAGGATCGACTGCGCACGCTCGCCGAGAAGGAACGGGAGCAGGTAGGCGATGTCGTCGCCCGCGCGACGGGGCGCGAGCACGTAGAACTCCGTCGAGACCGCGAGCTCGCGACCGCCCGCCGCCTCGACCGCGCGAGGATGCACGAAGGCGATCTGGCGGAGGTAAGGACGGAGCCGAGACACGAGGAGATCGCCCGGGCGTGCGCGCTTCTTCGCGCTCTTCGCCGGCGTCGCGGCGCGCATCGCGGACGCGATGTCGAGCACGCCGTCGCGCGCGTGCGTCGTGTCGAGGACCACGACGTCCTTCGCGTCCGCGCGCTCGCGTCGCTCGACGACGAGATCGGCGAGCGCGATCCCTTCGCCGAGGTCGTCCGTTGCGACCCAGCGATCGGGCGCGAGGACGACGTCGTCGCCGAGCTCCGCGAGCGACTTGACGGTGCGCCTCACGCGAATCCCTCCGCGCGCAAGAAGGGTCCGAGCTCGGCGGCGACTTCGTCGAGGTCGTGATCGAGACGACCGTCGCGCAGGATCGGCTCGCCACCGGAGTCCTTGCCGGCGCGCTCGCTGACCACGAACATCGTCCGCTCGTCGGGCCGCGCGGCCGACGCTCGCCGCCAGCGCTTCTGCGCGAACAAGACGAACGTCCGCTGCGACGTGTGCGGTAGGAACGTCTCCCGCGGGAGCCCGACGATCGCGAGCACGCGGGCACGCTCGACGAGCCACCTGCGAAGGGCGCTGAACGCCTCGCCGCTCGCCTTGTTGTAGGGCAGCACGATGCCGAGCCGTCCGCCGGGACGGAGCACGTCGAGCGCGCGCTCGAGGAAGAGCACGTCCCGCTCCGGCGTCCGTACGAGGCGGGCGACCTCGAAGCCGTCCGCGGGGGCGCGCCCGGCGAAGGGCGGGTTCGTCGCGACGACGTCCGCGGTGGGGAGCGAGGCCCCACGCAGCCCGTCGGCGCGCGCGATCGAGCGTGGATCGGCCGACGATGCGAGCGCGAGGAGCCGCGCGACACGCACCGCGCGCGGGTCGACGTCGCACCCGTACGTCCGCGCGCCGCCGTGGACGCGGGCATGGGCGAGGAACGCTCCCGAGCCACATGCCGGATCGACCACGACCTCGCGCGCGCGCGGCCCGAGCATCCGGATGACGAAGTCGACGACGTGACGCGGCGTGAAGAACTGGCCCTTGTCCGCCTTCGAGACGCGAGGGACGAGCGACTCGAAGACGGCGTCGAGGACGCCTTCGTCGCGATACGATGCGGGAGCATCGCCGTCGGAGGGACGGGCGCCGAGCGCCGCCCCGAGCAGCTCGTCGACGCGCGCGAGCAGCTCGTCGCTCGCGTCCTCGACGCGATCGATCTCCAGGTCGGGATGGCGCGCGGCCACCTCGGCGATCGCTCGCCGGAGAGCCGTCGGCGAACGCGAGCCGGCAAGACGCCTCGGGCCGGCCACGCGCGCCGCCGCGACGGCGAAGACGATCTCGAAGGCGTCCTCTCCGCTCGTCGCGAGGACGACCTCCTCGACGTGCCGGAGGACGCTCGCTGCGCTCGCGCCCGGCCGGTGCCGCTTCGGCATCGTGTGCACGCTACTCGATCGAGGGCGCGCTGTCAGTCAGTCCTCAGTCCTCAGTCCTCAGTCCTCAGCGTCTGAGGATGCGCGCGCGAAGCGCGCGCACCTGGAGCCTGGA
>CALFEQ010000178.1 GCA_937949945.1 uncultured Myxococcales bacterium | reverse complement strand
GGATGCGCGCGCAGAGCGCGCGCCCCTGGAGCCTGGAGCCCGGAGCCTGGAGCCTTTCCAGTCCTCAGTCCTCAGTCCTCAGTCCTCAGCGTCTGAGGATGCGCGCGCAGAGCGCGCGCCCCTGGAGCCTGGAGCCCGGAGCCTGGAGCCTCTTCTTGTCACTTCACACTCTCCACATCGATCCCCTTCCGCTCGAGCCGCTCGTGGATGCGCGCGCGCAGGTCGTCCGCGTCGGCGCCTTGGACCTCGACGCGGATGCGGCCGTCGTCGGCGTGGACGGTCACCGTCGAGCCCGCGTGGCGCCCGGCGCCGAGCTCCATGTGGACGGTGCCGCGCCTCCGATCACCGGCCCACGCGATGCGGCGCACGAGCTGCGGGAGGAGGTCCTCCATCGAGAGCGGCGCTCGGGGCGCCGCCTCGGCGGGCGCGCTCGGGGAAGCCTCGAGCGGCGGAGGAGGCGTGGCCTGGTGGAACGGCATGCCGAGCTGAGCCGCGTGACGGGTCGCGGGGTCGAGCAGGTCGAGGTCGCTCGGATCGAGCGCCTCGTCGCTGACCTCGGCGTGCGCCTCTTTTCGCGGTAAAGAGGTCGTCGTCGAGGACGTCGTCTCCGGCGGACGAGGTGGTTGCGTGACGAAAGGGCCAGAAGGGCCAACGGGCAGCGGAGGTCGCTCGTTCCGGGCCAGCGCGGCCGCGAGGACCTTCGTGAAGGCCTTCGAATCCGCGAGCCGGCACGGTCGTGACGTCGCGCTCGTGGCCGGAGGCGGTCGCGCCGGGGTCGAGGGACCCGCCGCCGAGACGTTCGCAGGAGAAAGCGTCGAGGTGCTCACGGACGCTGGGTCGGCCCCTCCAGCTCCGCGGTTGCGCGCATTTTTCTGCGATCCGGCCGGCGTCATGCGGCACATGGCCGCAGGTCGTGACCTTGAAGCCGTCCATACCACACGCTACCGTTTGAGTCGGCCCGGGGGGGCCGCCCACGGTCCTCAGCGGGATCGCCGGCGGACTCCTGTCGGCCGCGAGGAGCGCTCTCGGATTTGACCGTCCCCCTAGGACCGATCGTATTGGCCGTCTCGGCCGCCGCCGTCGGATCGCTGTTCGCCGCCGCCGACGCCGCGTTGACCAGCCTCCCCGAGGCGCGCCTCCAATCGCTCGTCGAGGCGAAGGACGAGAGCTTCGTCCGGTACTCCCAGAACCGGCTGAGGTTGCTCTCCCGCTGGCTCGTGGCCCGTGTGCTCGCGGTCAGCTTCTCGTCCGTCGTCTTCGCGGACGTGTTTCGGCAGTACCTGCCCCCGACGGCCGGAGCCGTCGCGGCCGTCGTCGCCTCGGTCCTCGCATCCGCGACGTTCGTGGAGGTCTTCGGGACCGTGGCGCGGCGGCGGCCGGAGCAGTTCGGCCGGTACGCCCTCCGATTCCTCAAGCCCATCGAGCTCTTGATGGCTCCCGTGGCCGAGCCTCTCGCAGTCCTCGGCCGGTTCGTCGGGCGCAAGGTGCCCGAGGCCTCCACCGCCAACGACGCTCGGCTGACGGAGACGGAGGTGGAGTGGATCGTCGCCCAGGGCGAGAAGGCCGGCGCGCTCGAGAAGGAGCCGGCCACCATGATCCGCAACGTGCTCGACTTCAAGCACCTGACCGCGAAGGAGGTCATGGTGCCCCGGCGTCGCGTCTCGGCCATTCCGGTGGAGACGCCGCTCACCGAGGTGCTCGAGCACGTCATCAAGGACGGCCACTCCCGCTACCCGGTCTTCCGCGAGTCGCTCGACAACGTGATCGGGCTTCTCTACGTCAAAGACCTCTTCGACGTCGTACGCTCGGGCACGCTCGACCGGATGAAGCTCGAGGAGGTCATCCGGAAGCCCGTCCTGTTCGTGACCGAGACGCAGGGCGCGCTCAGCGTCCTTCGCGAGATGCGCAGCCGGCGGCTCCACCTCGCCATCGTCACCGACGAGTTCGGCGGGACGAGCGGCATCGTCACGCTCGAGGACATCATCGAGGAGATCGTCGGCGACATCCGCGACGAGTACGACACCGAGGACCTCGCTCCGATCCAGAAGCTCGCCGACGGCCGCTTCGTCGCCGACGCGGCCATACCGCTCGGGGACCTCGAGCATCACCTCGGCAAGAAGCTCCCCGCGGACGGCGACTTCGAATCGCTCGGCGGCCTCATCGTCCACCGCGCGGGGCGCGTGCCCGAGGTCGGCGCGACGGTGCAGCTCGACGGCTACAAGCTCATCGTCCGTGAAGCGGACGAGACCCGTGTCGTGAAGGTCGAAATCGTGCGGGCCGAGCCCGAGCTCGCGGCCGAGGCGCCCGTGTGAAGCGGTCATGACGAGCTCGAAGAAGGCGATCCCGACCCCGCGCCCCAGCCGTCCTTCCGGGGTGCGCCGTCCGCGAACGGCGGCGAAGATGCCTCCCCCGGAGGAGCGCGCGAAGGCTCACACCGTGGCGCTCTCCGAGGCCGACGCCGCGTCCGTCGCGAGCATCATGGAGAAGCTCCCCGACCCCGCCGAGCTCCCCGCCGGCTCGCTCGTCCTCGTTCCGGGCGAGATCGCGGGAGGCCGCAGCTTCGCGAGGAGCGTCCTCGCCGTCTTCGGCCGCACGAAGACCGTCGCTCGCGCGCTTCGCTGCAGCGCGCTCGTCGCCCGTGGATACGTCCGGGTCGGCGCGTGCGAAGACGAGCACGGCGACTTCGCGTGGGGCTACGCGCCGCCCGCCTCTTGAGGCGACGCGGGCCCCACGTCCGGCTGCCCGTGCGGCTCACGCCGGGCGCTTCACTGCACCTTGTTGAGGTTCGTGACGAGGCGATCGGCGCGCTCGATGAGGCCCGGCTTCGGCTCGGCGATTTCCCCCTCGGCCACCTTCTCACCGCGGATGTCGTTGATGAGGCGGTTGAGCTGCCCGCCGAGCTGCGCGATCTGACCGGCGGTCTCGCTCGGGCACGCCGCCTCGAACGACTTCGGGACGATGTAGGCCGCGCCCGGCTTGTCGAGGCTCGTGAACTTGGGCGCGGTGACGTTCGTCTTGGAGATCGGATCCGTCGCCGTGAACTCCGCGGGCATGTTCGCGCTGAGCTCGATCGGCTTGGTGAGCGGAGCGAGGACGCCGTACGGGTTCTTCGCGCTGTCCCTGTTGAGGAGGACGACGAAGTTGACCGGCGGCGCCTTGTTCGCCGCGGCCGCCGCGAACTGCTCCTTGAGCGGCTTCTGCAGCCTCTCGAGCAGGTTCTTCAGCGTGTTCTTGCGGTCGTTCGTCGCCTGAACCGCGGTGATGTACTCGATGAGGCCCGCCGTGGTCTCTTGCGAGAAGCCGCTGAATCGCACGCCCGCGAGCTTCGAGCCGTCGAAGTCGATGTTGATGCCGCCGAGATCCTGGATGAGCGTCTCGGGGAACTTCTTCTCCTTGACGATCGAGTCGCGCCCCGCCTCGAGCTTCTCGGCGAGGGTCTTGAGCTGCTCGCGCGACTTCTCCACGTCCGCCGCGAGGGACTTCGCATGCGACACCGAGATCGCGCGGGCCTTGCTCGTCTCCTGCGCGCCGCCGATCACGTACCCGATCGCGCCGAGGACGACCGCCATGACCACGCCGGCGAGCAACCCCTGCTTGCGCGCGCCCTTGCGCGCCTCCTGCACCGTGAGCTCGTCGACCTCGATGCGCTGCGGCTGCGGCGGAGGCGCCGGCTTGGCGGGCGCCGGCGGAGCGACCGCGGCGGCGAGCGGGTTCGACGGATCGATCGCGATGCCACCCGGCTTGAAGCCCGGCGGAGGTCCGACGGGGATCCCCGGCGGCACCGGGAGCCCGGCGACGGGCGCGGGCGCGGGGGTGGGAACGGGAATGCCGCCGGGTCCGACACCACCCGGCGTGGGCGTCGGCGCAGGCACCGGGATACCCCCTACGCCCGGGGGCGGCGGCGTCGCGCCGCCCATGGCGGTCTTGCCTAGGCGGGCCTTGAGATCGATCTTCGGCTTCTTTTCGTCGGCCATCGAGCCCCCAAAGGAGGATGCGAGAGGGTGCGGAACGATCCCGTTGGCCGGGGCGCCTGCCCCGATCGAGTCGTGCTTCAGAAAGCGCGCGTCACGATATTGTTTTCCGTCGGTCTACGCAAGATAGCCAAGATGCTCGAGCCTGCCGTCGACGTGGTTTTTTCGGCTCGAGCAGAGCTCGTACGAGCGCTCGACCGTGACGTCGAACCGAGCCCATGCCCGGTGAGAACCGGCGCGTAGGCGGGCCCTTGGAGGCACGAGCAGCGAAGGAAGAAAGGCCGAGGCATCCCAACCTCGACGCGCACATTGTCACACCACGACGATCGAATCGCCAAATTCGTCGCGCGGCCGGCGTTTCTGCGTAGGCTCTCGTCGTACGGCACGGCTCGATGAACCTCCCTCGCCCGCTCGACGCCACGTCCCCTCGCCCGAGGGTGCTGGTCATCGACAACTACGACTCGTTCACCTTCAACCTCGTCCAGTACCTGGGCGAGCTCGGCGCCGAGGTGCGCGTGGTGAAGAACGACGAGATCGACGGCCCCGGCGTCGCGGCGGCCGAGGTCGAGGGCGTGCTCGTGTCGCCCGGGCCGTGCACCCCGAACGAGGCGGGCGTGTCGCTCGACGCGGTTCGCATGGCACGCGTGCCGCTGCTCGGCGTCTGCCTCGGGCACCAGTCGATCGGACAGGCGTTCGGCGGCAAGATCGTGCGCGCGAAGCGCCTCATGCACGGGCGCACGTCTCCCATCCTCCACGACGGCACCGGCGTCTTCGCGGGGCTCCCCTCGCCGTTCGAGGCGACGCGTTACCACTCGCTGCTCGTCGAGCGCGAGTCGCTGCCGGACTGCCTCGCGATCACGGCGTGGACCGAGGAGGGCGAGATCATGGGCTTGGCACACAAGGAGCGGCCCATCCAGGGCGTCCAGTTCCACCCCGAGAGCATCCTCACGACGCACGGCAAGGCGCTCGTGTCCAATTGGGTGCGGTCTCTCGGAAGGAGCGCGGCGGCGTGAGCGAGCACCCGTCCTTCGCGGAGATCTTCTCGCGGCTCGAGCGCGGCGCGCTCGGGACCGACGACGTGCGGAGCGCGTTCGGCGCGATCCTCGCGGGCGCATGGACGCCGGTGCAGATCGGTGCCTTCGCGGCGTCGCTCCGCCTTCGCGGCGAGACCGCCGACGCGATCGTCGCCGCCGCCGAGGCGCTGCGGGCGGTGATGACGGCGGTGGACCACGGCCTCGACGAGGTCGTCGACACCTGCGGGACCGGCGGAGACGGCGCGCACACGCTCAACGTCTCGACCGGAGCCGCGCTGGTCGTCGCCGCGTGCGGCGTGCACGTGGCCAAGCACGGCAACCGCTCCGTCTCGAGCCGTTGCGGCAGCGCCGACGTCGTCGATGCGCTCGGCATCCCGATCGACATCGATCCGTCGCGTCAGGCCGCCGTCCTGAAGGAGGCGCGCATCGCCTTCTTGATGGCGCCCGCGCACCACCCGGCGCTCCGGCACGCCGCGACCGCGCGCAGGGAGCTCGGCGTGCGGACGATCTTCAACGCGCTCGGGCCGCTCGCGAACCCGGCGCGGGCCACGCACCAGCTCGTCGGCGTCTACGACGACGCGCTCCGGCCGATCGCCGCGGCCGCGCTCGGCAAGCTCGGCGTCCGGCGTGCGTGGGTCGTGCGAAGCGAAGACGGGCTCGACGAGATCAGCCCCGCCGCGCCCACGCGCGTGAGCGTGCTCGACGGAGGACGCGTGGAGGAGCACGTCGTCGAGCCCGGAGACTTCGGCATCGAGCGGCTGCCCCTCTCGGCGCTCGCAGGCGGCGACGCCAAGGAGAACGCCGACGCGATCGCGCGGATCCTCCGCGGCGTGGCGCACCCGGCGTCCGAGGCGATCGTCCTCAACGCGGCCGCGGCGCTCGTCGTCGTTCGCGGGGGCTCTCCGAAAGACGCCGCCGCCGAGGCGCGCGACGCGATCGCGAGCGGTCGCGCGATTCGGACGCTCGAGGCGTGGCGCGCGGCCGCCCGCCGCGCGCGGGAAGCTGCAGGAGCACCGACTCCATGACCCACGTCCTCGACGCCATCCTCCGCGCGAAGTGCGAGGAGATCGCGGCGCTGTCGCGCACGAAGGCCGAGCCGCGCATCGCGCGTGGCCCGCGCAAGAACGTGGTGGCGAGCCTCGGCCGTCCGAGCGGCGAGCCGCTGCGCCTCATGGCGGAGATCAAGCGCCGGAGCCCGAGCGCGGGGCCGCTCTCGACGGTCCTCTCGGTCGCCGATCGCGCGCTCGCGTATGCGCGCGCGGGCGCGGCGATGATCAGCGTGCTCACCGACGCGCGCTTCTTCGACGGCTCGTGGTCGCACCTCGTCGAGGCGCGGCGCGCGCTCGACGACGCGGGCCTCGTCGTCCCCCTCCTCGCGAAGGAGTTCGTCCTCGATCCGCGGCAGATCGAGGAGGCCGCCGCGTGCGGCGCGGACGCGGTGCTCGTGATCGCGCGGATCGTCGACTACGACACCCTCGGCGCGCTCGTCCGCCGCGCCCGCGAGCTGTCGCTCGAGCCTCTGGTCGAGGTCGTGAACGAAGACGAGCTCTCGGCGGCGATCGACGCCGACGCGAAGGTCATCGGGGTGAACGCGCGCGATCTCGACACGCTCGCCATGGATCCGGCGCGCGCCGCACGCGTGCTCGCGGCCGTCCCGTCGGATCGCATCGCGGTCCACCTCTCCGGCCTCAAAGGCCCCGACGACGTGCGCGTCGTCGCGCGGACCGACGTGGACGCGGCCCTCGTCGGGGAGGCCCTGATGCGCGAGGACGATCCGTCACCGTTGCTCCGCGCGATGCTCCTCGCGGCGCACGGCTGACGCTCGCCGATCAGGGGCTCGCGTTCACGGCTCGGCCTTCCGTGGGCTCGACGACCTCGATCGGCCGCGGGACGTACGTCCGGCCGCGCCCCCCGATCCCGACCTCGCCGTGCTCGTTCTTTCCCCAGCACGCGATCTTCCCGTCGGCGAGGAGGGCGCAGAACGTTCCGTAGCCGGCCGTGATCGCCTTCGCATTCGTGATGCCACGTGCCTCACCGGCCGTCGCACGATCCGCGGACTCCGCCCACTTCGGATCCCGCGAGACGTTCGACACGCCGGCGGTGCCGTCGCCGAGCTGCCCGAAGTCGTTCGCACCCCAGCAGAAGACCTTTCCGCTCCTCCCGACGGCACACGTCGCAGCGATCGCGATGGCGACGTCCACGACGGGCTCGAGGTTCGGGACGCGCTCGAGCCGCGGCTCGCTCGGCGACCTCGTCCCGCGCCCGAGCTGACCGCGGTCGTTGCGCCCCGCGCAGAAGAGCGCGCCAGTCGAGTCGATGACGCAGAGCGAGGAGCCGGCGCGGGCGATGCGCGTGTAGGGCGGCTTTGCGCCGACGGCGGGGACGGTGAAGACGAAAGGCTTGTCGCAGGAAGCGTTCGCCGGAACGTCGACGCCGAGGCCCGGCTCGCCCCAGCAGCGCACGGCTCCTCCATCGGTCGCGCATCCTCCGTCCGGGCCCGCCTTCACCATCGCACCGCGTTTCAGCCCGAGCCGCGGGTCCCACGGTGGCCAGGGCGCGCCGGCCGTGTTGCAGCGCCGCGGCACGCGCCAGCTCGCAGGGCCGGCGCACCACATCCGTCCGCCTTCGTCCTCGAAGCAGAGAGGATCGTCGGACAAGAGCCTCGCAACCGGCGGGATGTTTCCGATCGCCTCCTTCAAGCTCCAGCGCTGGTGGTCGAGGCCCGTGGTCGGGGCGATACGATGGAGCTTCCCCGGGCGTGTCACGACGAAGCTCCCTCCGAGCGCCACGACGTCGTCGACGGGCATCTTCTCGGGCTCGCCGATGAACACCTCGAGCGTCGGAACGTCGGGCGGACGCTCGACGGGCGCGCGCAGGCTCGCGTCCACCATGATCGTCTCTTCCCCCCAGCACTCGAGGCCGGCGTCGCGCGTCCGCGAGCAGCAGTGCCACCCCGCGCACACGACCTCCTCGGAGGGAGAAGCCCCGGACACGATGGTGGGCGTCGCGACGAAGTACGGCGCCTTCGGGTCGCGGTGATGGACCCGGCCCCAGCAGTGGATCGATCCCGAGGCGCGGCGCGCGCACACCTCGTCGTTTCTCGTCTCGACCTCGACCACGTCGGTGAGACCCAGCACGGGCTTGCCGTGGTCGGCGTCGTTCCAGTCGCCTCGTCCGAGATAACCGAACGCGTTCCTGCCGCCGCACGACACCGTGCCGTCCTTCCGGAGGGCGCACGAGAAATCGCCCTTCGATTTCGTGATCGCGACGGCGTCCGTGAGCCCCCGCTCGACGACAGCCGGGCGATCGGCGTCCCAACACGTCGCGCGTCCGTCCGCGTGGACGATGCACGGCTTCGCGCCCGTGCCGAGCCGTCGAACGTCCGTGTATGGCTCGAGGACCTGCGGCCGGGGCTCGTCCTGCGCGCCCCAGCACCAGACCCGTCCCGTCTTCACGAGCGCGCAGGTCGTCGTCGACCAGACGCTCACCTCGACGGCGTCCGTCAGCCCCATGTCGACGGCGCTCGCCGTCTCGCCGCGCCCATCATCGTGCCTCCAACAGAGCACCCGGCCTTCCGCGGTGGTCACGCACGCGCGTTCCCGGTCCATCGAGATGTCGACGGCCTTCTCGATGCCGTTCACGCGGACGAGGCGCGTGTTCTGCGGATGAACGCCTTCGTTGCAGAAGACGCGCCCCGCCTCGCTCACGACGCAGACGCGATCGCGCGCGCGGTCCGAGATCGCCACCCGTGCGGCCCCGCCCTCGTCGGGCGGGAGCGCGTCGAGCACGAACGGCGGCAACGCCCGATCCCAGCAGTAGACGCGCTTGGCCTTCCCCACCGCGCAGTCGCTGAAGTCCGTGAGAGCAAGCGTGTGCCGGCTCACCGCCCGCGCCTCGGCGGCGGGCGCGAGGCCTGCGGGAGGCGCAGGGGGCATGCTCGGTGCGACCTCCGGAGGAGACGGCGGGCGGGCGCACGCGGCGACGGCGGTCACCGCGAGGAGGGCGAACGTCGGACGCATGCGAGCAGTCGTATCATCTCGTGCCGTCGTCCGACGACGCCGGCGTCCAACGGCGAGCCGCCTCCCGTCGGACGCGGGGCGACGGCATCGTCACCGCCGCGACGGCGGGACCGAGACGAGCGAGACGGCGAGCGTGCGCGGATCGATGTCGATGACGGTCGGCGGACGCTCGCACTCCCAGGTCGTGACGTTCACGAACGTGATCGGCCGGCCGCCGTCGTCGCTGATCGTCGCGCCTCCGTCCTCGTGGATGTGCCCGAACAGGTGCAGGCGCGGGCGAATGGCGAACATGCGGTCGCGCAGGTCCGCGCAGCCCTGCCGACCGTTCATGGTGGAGCGGTCGCCGATCCCGAGCGGCGGCCCATGGGTGACGACGACGTCCGTCGTCTCCGGGATGAGCGCCCACTTCTCCGCGAGCGCCCGGCCACGAGGGAGGTTGAAGGCCCACCCGTTGAACTCCGGCTGCCAGGGGCTCCCCCAGAACCGGACGCCGTCGATGACCACGCCCGAGTCCTCGAGGTAATGCACCTCCGCGCCGAGCAGCGCGCGCGCCTCGTCGGGGTGGTCCGAGAAGGCCCAGTCGTGGTTGCCGGCCACCACGATCTTGTGGCGGTGCGGTAGCGACCGGATGTGCTCCGCCGCCTCGGCGAGCTCGGCGAGGTCGCCGCCACGGCACATGTCGCCGGCGTGGACGAACACGTCACCGTCGGGGACGACGAGGTCGTGATGGAACAGGTGCGTGTCGGCGACGGCGACGATCCGCATGCACCGGATGGTAGCGGCTCCCGATGCCGTCGCCGCCGCGCGCGCGAGCCGTCCGTGAACGCAGCGAGGTGCTCACGGGCGGCTCGCGCAGCCGGGTTCGGCGCCGGATCACTCGCAGGAGCGCTGCCAGCCGCACTTCGCGCCGAGCTTCATGCAGACGAGGTCGCCCACCGAGCCGTCGTCGCAGATGACGGCGAGCTCCGGCTTCGGGCCGCAGCCGTCGGCGTCCGGGCACGGCGTCGTGCTCGGCGGCGGGGCGCAGGTCGTCCGCCACGTGCACGGGCCTTCGTTCTCGCTTCCGCAGGCCGAGCCCTTGTACGTCGTGCCCGACGGGCAGACGCTCGCGTCCGGCTTCGGACCGCACTCGCTCTCTTCGCATGCACGGTACGAGACGTTGTCGTCGGGCGACGGCGGATCGCTCCACGCGCACGAGCTCGTCGATGCGCGACACTGCGGTCGCGACGACGTCGTCGACGGAGGAACCTCTCCGCAGGTGGACGCGGTACAGGGCTCGACGAAGTCGAGCGCCTCACGGATGGTCTCCGTCTCTTCCCCCGTGCCGTCCGTGGGAGTCGACGGAGGAGTCGTCGACGAGCTGCCGCAGGCGACGAGGAAGAGGACGGCGGCGAGATGCGAAGCATGGATCTTGTCGAGGTGGTTCATGGCCGAAAAAAGGGCGAGACGAGTGGAGCCCATCGCGCGGCGCTCGCGTTCACCGCGCGCGGGTGGAGGGAGACGCCTCCTCGAGGCGTCGGATGCCGAGCTCGGACGAGCCCGGAGAAGAAGGCGTGCTCAATCGCAGGTCCGCTGCCAGGCGCAGCGCGACGGGAACTCCATGCACACGAGTTCGCCGATCCCGCCGTCGCTGCAGACGACGCCGATCTCCGGCTTCGGACCGCAGCCATCGGCCGTCGGGCAGGGCGTGGTGCTCGGCGGAGGCGCGCAGTGCGTCGTCCATCTGCACGGAGCTCCGTCTTCGCTCCCGCACGTGTTGCCTCGGAAGTTCGTCCCGATCGGGCAGATCTTGGGGCTCGGGGCGACGCCGCACTCTTCGTCGGCGCACTGCCGATAGCTCGCCGACGTGTCGTCCGACCAGTTGCAGCTCGGTCCTTCCGGCTTGCAGTGCGGGCTCGCGAGCAACGCTGGAGCGTCCCCGCACTCCGCCGCGGTGCACGGAGCGCTGATCCGCACCCGGCCGTCGTTCGGCTGCGGCTGCGGGTGGATGTTCTGGGGACCTTGCTCCGGCGAGCTCGACTCGCAGGCCGCCGCGACGGCGAGCACCAGAGGCAGGCAGAGCAAGCGACGCATCACGAGCTGCCCACAAGCATGGCTCAGGCCATTCGGAAATGCTCGAAATTCCTTCGGTCATCCTCGCAATATGTCTCACGAGTGTCTCACTCCTGTATCGGTGACCATCCGGTGATACATTCATCACCGTGCGCGCCGGGGACACGATCGCCGACCGCTACGTCGTCGTGCGTCCGCTCGGCGAAGGCGGGCTCGCGAGCACGTTCCTCGTGCGCGACCGCGCCTACGACGCCGACGTCGTGCTCAAGCTCGTCGCGGCCGACGCTTCGTCGAGCGAGATCCTGAAGCGCGAGTTCATCGCCCTGCGCTCGTGCAGCCATCCCCGCCTCGTCCGCGTTTACGACTTCGGATGGTGGCGCGACCGCGGCGCGCCCCGTGCGTTCTACACGTCGAGCCTCGTCGACGGAGCAGACATCCGGACGTTCGCGAAGACGGCGAGCTGGGACGCGCTGGCGCAGCCGATCGGCGACGTCCTGTCCGCGATCGGATCGCTGCACCGGCGCGGGCTCCTGCACGGCGACGTGCACCCCGGCAACGTCCTCGTCGATGCTTCCTCGCGTGGCGTGCTCATCGACCTGAGCTGCGTGCGTCCGCTCTCGAACGAGCACGCGCACGACGTCTCGGGCACGGCCGGCTTCGTCGCGCCCGAGCTCTTGCGCGGGGTCGTCGATCGCACGGCCGATCTGTTCGCGCTCGGGAGGACCATCCAGGCCCTCGACGTGCCCCTCCCCGCTCGCGTCGAGCGCGCGGTCGCACGCCTCGTGGCCGAGCGGCCGGAGGATCGGCCGCGGAGCGCGGAAGAGGCGGCCGCGGCCCTCGGCGTCCCTTGGACCTCGCCGCGCGCGTCCGATATGCTCGGCGGCGCGATCGTCGGGCGGGACGACGCGCTCGCGCGCCTGCGCGGCGCGCTCGACGCGCTCGTGCGCGGCCGCGACGCCCCACGCACGATCGCGCTCGCAGGCGCGGACGGCGTGGGTCGGACGCGCCTGCTCGAGGAGCTCAAGGCGGAGGCGCAGGCGAAGACGCGGACGGTGCTCGTGCGCGGCCGTCGCGGGGCGCTGTCGACGCTGCTCGAGATCGCGTCGGGCTCTCGGGCCGACGTATCGACGACGTCGTCGGTGCTCTCCGCCCTCGAGCACCTCTCGACTCGCCGCGAGCCGGTGCTGCTCCTCGTCGACGACGCGGAGGCGCTGCCGCCCGACGAGCTCGAACGCCTGCGCGCGCTTTTGCGCTCGACGCCCCGCGGTGGCCCCGTCGCGGTCGTCGTCGTCGCGAACGGCACGCTGGCCGCGTCGGCGGAGCTCACCATCGCGCTCGAGCCGCTCGAGCCGCGCCACGTGCGCGCCTGGCTCCGCGCGGAGATCCCCGAGTCCGCGCTCGACGAGATCCTCCGCGCGACGGGCGGCTACCCGAAGGAGATCGCCGCGCTGCTCGGCCAGCTCGACGACGGAGCGTGGGGATCGCGGACGCTCGCGCGCGCCGTCGCGAACGCCGCCACCGCTCGCGGCGAGCTCCACCTCGACGACCTCGACGACGACGCCCGCGCGCTCCTCGCGAAGATCGTCGCCGCGGGGACGCTCCCCGGCGCCGGTGGCCCCGCGCTCGAAGCGCTCGTGCAGCGCGGGCTCGTGTCCGTCGATCCGGCCGGTGTGCGCCTCCTTCGTCGCTCCGATGCGCCACGCGCCGCCGCCGCGCTCGGCACCCACGCGATGCGAGCCGCGCACCGCGAGCTCGCAGCGGCCGCGGAGGCGGAGCTCGCGGACGCTCCCGAGCGCGACGACCGCTTCGCCGCGCTCGTCGTCCACCTCGCGGCGTTCGATCCGGAGGAGGCCGCGCGTCGCCTCGCCTCCGCGTCGAGCCGTTCCGCCGTCGCGCTCCGTCCAGCGGCCGACGCGGTGGTCGGTGCGCACCATCGCGCTTCGCCGGAGGTTCTCCTTCGCTGCGCCGAGATCTACGCCGACGCGGGCGAGCCCGCGCGCGCCCTCGGTCTCGTCGCGCGTGCGCTCCGGCGGCGCCCCGGGCAACAGCTGCAGTGCGCGCTCCGAAGGCTCGCGGGCCAGTGCTATGCCCAGATGGGCGACAGCCGCCGCGCCGCGACCGTCCTCGGTCGCCTCTTGCCCGGCGTGATCGGCGGGCCGGAGCACGCGCGCGTCGCCGCGGCGCTCTCGCTCGCGCTGCTCAAGCGCGGCGCGGACGCCGAAGCGATCGAGGTCGTCCGCGCCGCGCTCGAACGGACGGACGCCGAGCCCAACGTGCGGCTCGATCTGCTCCTCAACGGCGCGTTCGCGAAGAGCCGGACCGGACGGACGGCGGAGGCCCGCGCCGACCTCGCCCGCGCGCGAGAGATCGCGGACGGGACCTCGCCGCGCGGGCGCTTCCGGCTGGCGAGCGCGACCGGCTTCGTCGAGTACGTCGCCGGCGAGACGCCGGCCGCGGTGCGCGCGTACAAGCTGGCGCTCGATCTCGCGGAGCAGAACGGCCTCGACGACCTCGTGGCGTCCGCCGCGCTGAACTACGGCAGCGCGTGCCACGAGCTCGGCGACCTCGGACGCGCGCTCGAGGCGTACCGGCGCGGTCATCGCCTCGCCGTCGCGCTCGGAATGCCGACGACGGTGGCCACCCTCGAGTTCGACCGCGCGAAGGTGCACGCCGACATCGGGAGCTGGGATCTCGCCACGCGCCACGCCGAGGCGGCGGCCGACGCCGCGCGGCGCGAACGGATGCCGCTCATCGAGGCGGGCGCGGCCGCCGTCCTCGCCGAGGTGGCTTCGGCGCGCGGCGACCACGCCGCCGCCGCCCGCTGGCTCGACGAAGCCGAGCGGCTCGCCGCCGGCGCGAGCGAACGCGAGCTCCTCGCGCTCGCGGTCCAGCGCGCGAAGGCGCGCATCGCGGCCGGCGACCTCGCGCTCGCCGCCGAGGGGCTCTCCGAGTGCGAAGCCATGGTCCGCGCGGTGGGCACGCGCGACGCGGAGGCCGCGTGGCTCGGGGCGCGGGCGGCGATCGCGCTCGCCGAGGGCCGTCCGTCCGACGCGTCGCTCGATCTCGAGCGCGCCATCGAGCTCGCGGACGCGAGCGGCCAGCGCGGCCTCGTCGCGGAGCTGGAGGCGCGGATCGCCGACGCGTTCCTCGCGGCCGGCAGCTCCTTCCTCGCCGACAGGCACCGCGCGCGCGCACGCGAGCTCTGGGAGAAGACGCTCGCGTCGCTGCCGCCGGACCTCCACGACGCGTTCCGGCGCCACCCTGCCCGCGCGGCCGTCTTCGCCGCTCCCGAGACGCCGCCGCGCGACCTCGTCCCGATCGAGGCACGGCGCTTCCTCGAGATCAACCGCCGGCTCAACTCGGCCGCCTCCACGACCGCGGTCCTCGAAGAGACCATGGACGCGGCGATCAGCCTGACGAACGCCGAGCGGGGCTTCTTGCTCGTCGACACGGGCGGCTCGCTGAAGGTGGCCGTCGCGCGCAACGTCGATCGCGAGACGATCCGCCAGGGACACCTGAAGCTCAGTCATACCGTGGCCGAGCGGGTCGTCCGCACGGGCGAGCCGGTGATCACCGTGGACGCCGCGTTCGATCCGCGGTTCGCGCGCTCGCGGAGCGTGCACGCGATGAAGCTCAAGTCGCTCCTCTGCGTGCCGATCCGATCGCCCGACGGCATCCTCGGCGCCATATACGTCGACCATCGCTTCACGTCGGGCAGCTTCCGCCCGGAGCTCGTCGACGTACTGCTCGCCCTCGGCGACCAGGCCGCGCTCGCGCTCGTCAAGGCCCGGCTGGTCGAGGAGCTACGGAAGAAGACGCGCGAGCTCGAGGAGCGGAACGCCGAGATCGAGCGGCTCGCGCGCGGTCAGGCGCTCGAGATCGCGCGCCTGAAGAAGGCCATCGACGACGAGCGCCGCGGGCCCGACCCCGCACGCCGCTTCGACTACGGCGACATCGTCGCGCGGAGCGCCGCGATGCGCCGCGTGCTCTCGGTGCTCGACCGCGTGATCGACACCGACATCACCGTGCTCGTCCGGGGCGAGAGCGGCACGGGCAAGGAGCGCATCGCGCGCGCGATCCACGCGAACAGCGCGCGGCGCGGCGGGCCGTTCGTCGCGATCAACTGCGGCGCGCTCCCGGAGTCGTTGCTCGAGGCCGAGCTCTTCGGATACCGGCGGGGCGCGTTCAGCGGCGCCACGCGCGACCAACCCGGCCTGTTCGTCACGGCCAACGGCGGGACGCTGCTGCTCGACGAGCTCGGCGAGATGTCGCCGTCGATGCAGGTGAAGCTCCTGCGCGCCCTCCAGGAGCGCGAGGTCCGCCCGCTCGGCGCGTCCGACGCCGTGGCCGTCGACGTGCGCGTCGTGTGCGCGACGAACCGAAACCTCCTCGAGGAGGTGCGCGCCGGGCGCTTCCGCGAGGACCTCTACTACCGCGTGGCCGTCGTCGAGGTGGAGCTGCCCCCGCTGCGCGATCGTCTCGAAGACGTGCTGCCCCTCGCCGAGCAGATCCTCGCGCGCCTCGCGACGGAGCTCGGCCGCCCGGCGGCGAGGCTCGATCGGAGCGCCGAGCGGGCGCTCCTCGCCCACGACTGGCCCGGAAACGTCCGCGAGCTCGAGAACGTCCTCACGAAGGCGTTCCTCCTCGGCAAGAGCGGCGTCCTCGAGGCGGGCGACCTCGAGCTCGGCGAGAGCGCGCCGCCCGAGCGCCGCCCGAGCGCCGCCCTCCGCGCGCGCATCGTCGCGGCGCTCGAGGAGACCGACTGGAACGTCGTCTCCGCGTCACGTCTCCTCGGCATTCCCCGCCCCACGCTGTATCGGAAGATGCGGGCCCTCGGGATCGAGCGCCCGCCTCGCGGCCACGCTCGAGAGGGTCGGCCATGAACGCGCGCCCGTCTTTTGCGCCCCTCGCCCGGCCGAGGCTATCGTCGGAGTAGACGTGGACCTCTACGCGTGGATCGACACGTACCTCGATCACCTCCGCGTCGAACGGGCGCTCGCCCGCAACACGCTCGAGGCGTACGCGCGCGACCTCGGCGAGCTGGCGACGCACCTCGGCGAGGACCTCGCGCGGGACGTCCGCAAGATCGACGCGACGCACGTCCTCGACTTCGTCGTGAGCTCGAGCCGCAGGGGCAAGTCCGCTCGCTCCAGCGCGCGCCAGCTCTCCGCGATACGCGGCTTCTTCCGTTTCCTCGTCCGCGAGCGCGCCATCGCCACCGACCCGACGGAGCTCGTCGAGCGCCCGAAGCTCGCGCGCAAGCTGCCGCGGGTGCTCTCGT
Organism: uncultured Myxococcales bacterium; assembly: GCA_937949945.1. Taxonomy (GTDB): domain Bacteria; phylum Myxococcota_A; class Polyangia; order Polyangiales; family Polyangiaceae; genus Labilithrix. The sequence goes on along the minus strand of CALFEQ010000178.1, from coordinate 121,614 downwards.
ACGAGGAGGTGAACCGCCTCCTCGCCGCGCCCGCCGAGGACACGCCGCGGGGTCTCCGCGACAGCGCCATGATCCATCTCATGTACGCGTCCGGCCTGCGCGTCAGCGAGCTGTGCGACCTCGAGCTCGGCGATCTCGATCGGCGCGTCGGCACCGTCTCGCCCCTCGGCAAGGGCGGCAAGCGCCGCGTCGTGCCCGTCGGGCAGATCGCGCTCGAGCGCGTCGAGCGCTACATCGACCTCGTCCGCGTGCACAACAAGGGCGCCGACAAGGACAAGCACCTCTTCTTGTCGCCTCGGGGCAAGCGCTTCACGCGGCAGGGACTCTGGAAGCTCCTCAAGGCCTACGCGCGAGCGTGCGGGATCACGACGCCGATCTCGCCGCACAAGCTCCGGCACTCCTTCGCCACGCACCTCTTGAGAGGCGGGGCGGACCTCCGCGCCGTGCAGGCGATGCTGGGACACGCCGACCTCGGGACGACGGAAATCTACACGCGGGTCGCCCAGGACCACGTCCGCGCCGCCTTCGAGCGTGCCCACCCCCGCGCTTGAGCGTCCGGTCCGCGACGGCGGGCCCGGGCGGCAGGCCGCCGCCGGCGCTCGAGATCCGCGCGAAACACGTCTCCGAGCGACGGTGCGCGACGCCGGGCCCCGAACGCGCTAGGGTGAAGTTCGACGATGCCTGCTGCCTTCTCGGTCATCGAGCCGTCTGCGGAGGAGACACCCGTCATCGTCGAGGTACCGCATGCCGGGCTCTGGGTCGACGGTCCGGCCCTCGCGACCCTCGCCGCACCGGCCCGCTCGATCGGCCGCGACGCCGATCTGTTCGTGGACGAGCTCTATGCCGAGGCGCCGTCGCGCGGCGCGACCCTGATCGTCGCGCACGTCTCTCGTTACGTCATCGACCTCAATCGCAGCGAGAAGGACGTCGACGTCGAGTCCGTCGAGGGGGCCCCGCCGGGCGCCCGCGCGACCCGGGGCATCGTCTGGCGCCTGACGAGCGACGGCGTGCGCGTCCTCGACGCGCCGCTCCCTCGGCACGAGCTCGATCGGCGTCTCGAGACGTACTACCGCCCGTACCACCGCGCGATCGCGGCCGCGATCGAAGCCAAGCGCGCGCGCTTCGGTTACGCGGTCGTCGTCGCCGCCCACTCGATGCCGAGCGTCGGTCGCGCCGCCCACGGCGACACGAACGCGCGTCGCGCCGACGTCGTACCGGGCACGCGCGGCCGGACGAGCGCGGCCCGGCCGTTCATCGACGCCATCGACGCGCACGCGCGGGCGAGCGGCTTCACCGTCGCGCACGACGATCCGTACCAGGGCGGATTCACGACCCAGCACTACGGGCGCCCGAAGGAGGGCGCGCACGTCGTCCAGGTCGAGCTGGCGCGCCGCCTCTACATGGACGAAAAGACGCTCCAGAAGAACGCCAACTTCGCTCGCATGCAGCAGTTCTGCACCGAGCTCGTCGCGTGCGTCGGCCGCACGAAGCCCTGACGCGCACGGGCCGCACGAACGTGCGAGAGAGCACGGGCGCCCGGCGGCGCCGCATGCTCTCCCGTTGGCGTCACGCGACGAAGCGCGCCGAGGCGGCTACTTCTTCGCGGCGGGCGGCTTCGGCAAGCTCTTCGGATCGAGCTGCGCGACGAGCTCGAGATCGTTTCCGTAGGTGACGGCCTGCACGATCTTCTTGTCGGGCCCGATCTTCGCGATCGTCACCTCGTGGATGGTGAAGCTCTTGTTCGAGGGCGCCATCCCGAACATCGTGCCCTTGTGCGTCCCGGAGAACGTCCCCTCCTCGACGACCCAGTCGCCGAAGCCCCAGACGTTCGTGGTGGCGAGCTTGCCGTCCGGGACGGCCTTGAAGAACGTCGAGGCGTACTTGCCGATCTCCTTCTTGCCCTTCGACGGGTCGAGGAGCGTGACGTCGTCCCACGTCGCGTCGTCGGTGAAGAGGGCGGTGAGATCGTCGACCTTCTTCGCCTCCCACGCCTTGTTGATCTTCTCGAGCACCTCGACGTTCGCCTTCTCCTCGGGCGAGTCCTTGGCGACGACGACCTCCGGCGCGCCCGACGGCAACGCCGGGACGGCGCGGCCCTTGTCCTTCGAGATGCCCGTCTGCGAGAGCACCGTCGACACGTTGAAGTACCGGTGCTCCTCCTTGATGAGGCCGTCGGGCGAAAACCAGTAGATGCTGGCGCCGGTGACGCCGACGGGCTTCTCGCTCGCCTTGAAGCCCATGAAATCGCCCGAGTGCGTCGCGTTCATGACCCACTCGGAGACGACGACCTCACCCTTCACGAAGACGCGGGACTCGCCGAGCTTCGCCTTCGAGAACGCCGTCGCGAACTCGGTCATCGACTTCGTGATCGCCTCACGACCGACGAGGTCGGGCTCGCCCGGCCGCTTGATGACCGCGTCCTCGGTGTAGACCGCGGCGTACTTGGCCGCGTCGCCGGCGGCGAAGGCCTCGGCGAGCGCCTTGCCCGCGGCCTGCTGGAGCTCCGCGAGCGACTTCTTCGGCGGGGGCGCCGGAGCCTCGGCGGTGGCGGCCGTCGGAGCCGGCGGCACGGGAATGGGCTCCTGCGCCGGAACCTGCGGCTCCGGCGTCGACTCCCCTCCACACGCCACGGCGAAGGCGGCGAGACCCGTCAGCCCGACAAGGAAACGGAGCGCAGTGTTCTTCATCGTAACCCCTCGATTTTCTTTACGTTCGGCGGGACGTTCGCCCCTGGCCTCCCCCAAGAGCTCGGCCATTTGACGGCCATCGAGACGGCAAGGTCAAGGCGTGCTTGACAGAAGGATGACTTTCCGCCAAGTTCCGCGGCCTTTCGAGGGCTTTACGTCATGGCGAAGAGCGACATCACCGGCAAGCGCAAGCTCAAGGCGCAGAACGTCTCGCACTCCAACATCAAGACGAAGCGCTGGCAGAACATCAACATCCAGACGCGGCGCGTCTACGTGCCCGAGTACGACCGCTTCGTGACGCTCAAGCTGACGACGCGCGACATCCGCACGATCGACAAGATCGGCGTCCTCGAGTACGCGAAGCGCTACGGCGTGAAGCTGTAGCCCGTCGTCGTCCGCCAGCGGTCGGCCGGAGCCGAGCAACAGCGCGCGGCGCTCGTCGAGCGAGCGCACGCGTGCTCGGCGTTTTGTTTCCTCGCTTTCGCGGAGCGATCAGCCACGCAGCACGGACGCGGTGCCGTTCGCGTGTGACAACGCGACGAGACGCGCCTCGCCATGAGCCTCGATGCGCTCGTCCGTGAGCAGGCTGTCGATCGCTTGCGCGAGCACGTCGTAGGCGTCCGCGGCTCCGAACGCGCAGAAAGCCACCTCCGGCGCCGCCGCCGTCCCCACGAGCGCCGCCGGTCCCGCCGCGGGGCGCGGCTCGCCGGGACGCACGCGCGTCTGCCCGCGCCGAACCGGCTCGGCGAAGAAGGGCGCACGCAGGCCGAGGTCGCCGAGGAGGAGGCCTTCCGTCGCCTCCTCCCAGCACGCGATGGCGAACGTCGCGTTCCTGTCGACCGCCGCGACCGCGCGGACGCGCGCGACGTCGACCTCGTGCGCCGGAGGCACCGGGACCGTGCCTTCGAGCTGCGTCCACGGGAAGGTGACGAGCACCTTCGGCCCCGGATCGCTCGCCTTCTTCTTCGAGCCCTCCGCGGAGCGAGCGCGGGGCGCGCCTTCGGGCCCCGAGAGCTCGACGCGGCTCGCGCGCTGGACCTCGGGTCGAGGCGACGCGAGGTCGTCGCTCGTGAGCAGGCCGCCGCTCGGACGTCCCGCGGAGGCGAGGAGCTCGCTCGCGAGCGGGCGCTCCTCGATCGCGCGCGGCCCGCGCGAGGCGATCCGCGAGAGGATGTCCGCGCGCGGCGTCCCTTTCGCGAGCGCCACCGCCGGGCCGAGGACCTGCGCGAACGTGGCCGTGCCCATCGACGCGATCGCGACGGCGAGGGCGGCGGGGAGCCAGGGGACGCCGACGCGCGCGGCGTCCGGGATCTCCTCCGCGCTCGTGAACCCACGCGGGCGTGGGGCGCCGATGCCGGGCTGTCGGACACGCCCGTCGATCGCGACGAGACCCGCGCCGCCGCCGCCGACCAGGAGCTGCACGGGACCGAGCAGCACGCCCGGAGAGACGGCGCAGGCCGCGAACACGCCCGCGACCACGGCGTCCACTGCGTTGCCGCGACCGAGCAGCTCCTCGGCTGCAGCCTCGACCTCCGGGGCGGACGCGACCGCCGCCCTTGCCTTGCGCAACGCCATCTATTCGTCCTGCTCGTCGTCGTCGAACTCGGGCGGCGCGCCCCTCGGACGGACGAGCCGCGTCAACCCCCCCGCCTTCTTCGAGCCCACCTCGCGGACGAGACGGCGGAGCGTCTTCGCCTCCTTGAGGGCGCTCGCCGTCTCGATGATCACGTACGCGTCGCGCCGGTCGAGGAGCGCGCGCGCCACCCGCTCGAGGGCGGCCGCGCTGTACGATCGCGTCCCGCCGAGCGCCCGCAGCCGGCCGAACGCGACCGGCCCGGGCGGAACCGGATCCCGGTTCGGGTCGACGGAGAGGACGACGCCCCACCGGCTCGCCTGGACCGCCGCCTCCTCGAGCTCCCAGGGCCCGCTCGGCTCCCATACGACGGTCGCGACGTCGCGCGGGATGCGCTCGAGCACCGCCGCGAAACGGTCTCTCCAGAGCTTGCTCGGCGTGACGTCCGGCGGCGTCGGGATGACGAACAGACGCGACTGGAGCGCCTGGCCCGTGGCGAGCATCGCCTCGAGCTCGGCCTCGAGCGCGTCCGACGGCTTGAGCCGCCCGAGGTTCGGTCCCGCGACGACCGCGAACTCGAAGTGCGGAGGCACCGTCCGGCGCCAACGCCGGAGCGTGGCCGCGCTCGGCGCTTGGCGCAGCTTCGACGCCTCGACCCCGCGCACCTCGAGCAGGTCGAAGCGCTTCGCGTAGGCACTGAGCTCGCCGCGGAGCTCCTTCGCTCCGACGTGCAGACGGGTCGCTGGCATGGGAAGCGACCCTATAGACTACTTCCGCGTCCGGGAGAACGTGCCGCGTGGGACCTCCCTTCTCGCGGCTCGTCTTCGGCTTCTCCCGGGCCGTCCCTGCGGACTCAGCCGCCTCCGAACTGGAACCACTGCGTCGGGTGCGCCCGCAGGAAGCGGGTCATGCAGTCGGCGAGATAGACCGCGACCTCGTCGAGCGTCGCGTCGGTCGCGTTCCGGTCGAGCGTCCTCGGCTCGAAGACGTGGACGACGTACTCGCGGAAGCGCCGCCGCGCGCAGAAGATGGGCAGGATCGGCGCGCCGGAGAGCTGCGCGAGCCGAAGCGGTCCTTCGGGCACCTCGCCCTGGACGCCGAGCAACGGCGCTTTGCGCGTCCGCATGCCGGGGACGACGCGATCGAGCTGGAGCGCCACCACGCCGCCGTTGCGGACGTGACGCAAGAGCGGCAACGACGCGAGCGGATCGCCGACGTGCGCGATCGAAACGCCGCCGCGCCGGCGCGCCTCGTCCTGCAGGCGCCCCGCGCGGGCGTTCGGCTCCGCGTGCGTGACGAGCATGACTTCCAGCCCGAAGCTCTTGCCGAGGAGCGGCCCCGCGACCTCCCAACCCGCCGTGTGCGCCGTCACGACGATCAGCCCGCGCTTCTGTTTCACCGCGGAGCGGACGTTCCTCTCGCCGATGATGAGCGCGTTCGGTCGCTTCGGCCCGCCGGGCGCGTCGTTCGAGAGGACCTCGGCGAGGCACGAGGCGTACGTGCCGAACGTGGCGAGCACGTCGCGCGCATCTCGGAGCGGAGAGGCCGGACCGCGGACGCGATGGAGGTTCCGGCGCACGGCCCGGCGTGCGGACGGGACGAGCACGGCGGCGGCCCAGCCGAAGACGAGCGGTCCGTACGCGAGCCACCAGTCCGGTCCGCGGGTCGCCCCCCACCGCGCCGCTCGACGGAGGAAATGCGCCTCGTGGAGCGCGGGACGGTCGCGCGTGCGCTCGGGGACGACTGCGGCTTCGGGTGCTTCGTCGACGATGGCCGGCGTCTCGTTCACTTCCTTCGCAACCTCGCTGTTGGTCTCGGGATCTTCGCGCGTCGCCCGTCGGGCAGGCGCCGCCGGGCGACGGACTGGGGCTTACGCCTGGATGCCGCGCGATTCCACCCCAAACGGAACGCTCGAGCGAGAGGATCCGTGCGCGATTTGCGCTCACTCGTCGGATACTCTTCGGCTACGAAAGCACGGTGCGCGCGCCGCTCCTCCTCTCGCTCGTGCTGTGCTGTGCCGCGCTCCCGAAGGCATCCTTCGCGCAGCCCGCGGCGCCCGCCGAGGTGGTCCCGCCGAAGCTGCTGGACGAGGTGAAGCCCGCGTATCCCGAAGGCGCGACCGGCGACGCCTCCGTCGTCCTCGAGATCGTCGTGGGAGCGGACGGCTCGGTGGAGAGCGTCGACGTCGTCGAGGGCACCGAGCCTTTCGCGTCGCGAGCGACGCAGGCCGCGAGGAGCGCGCGCTTCGAGCCCGCGAGGCGTGCGGGGCAGCCGACGGCGGCGAAGATCCGCCTCTTGGTGTCGTTCCACGCGCCGCCGCCGGCATCCGCGGATCCACCTACGGCACCGCCGCTGGACACCCGCCCCGTCCCGACGAGCCCTGCGCCTCCGCCGCCCGCGCCGGCACGTGTGGCGAAGCCCGCCGACGTCGAGGAGGTCGTCGTCACCGGCCGCCGCGACGAGCCACGAACACCGACCGAGCACCGGCTCGGGCGGAGCGAGATGCGCCTCCTGCCCGGCGCGTTCGGTGACCCGTTCCGAGCGATCGACGTCCTGCCGGGCGTCGTGCCGATCGTCTCGGGCCTGCCGTACTACTACATCCGCGGGGCGCCGCCGTCGGCCGTCGGCTACTTCATCGACGAGGTCCGCGTCCCGTACCTGTTCCACTTCGGCCTCGGCCCCGGCGTCATCCAGCCGGCCCTCGTCGAGGAGGTCGCCCTCCACCCCGCGGCCTATCCCGGGCGCTACGGCCGCTTCTCGGGCGGCATCGTCGCGGGGACGACGCGCGATCCCCCGAAGGAGCTCTACGGCGAAGGGCAGATCCGCCTCTTCGATGCCGGCGCATACGTCGAGGCGCCGCTCGCGAACGGACGCGCGACCGTCGGAGTCGGCGGGCGCTATTCGTACACCGCCGGGCTCGTCTCGCTCTTCGCGCCGGACGTCACGATCGACTACCGCGACTACAACGCGCGCTTCTCCTGGGCGCTCGACGATCGGTGGCGTCTCTCGGCCCTCGCGATCGGCTCCTTCGACTACGCCTCGCAGGTCGAAGAAGGCATCGAGGAGGTGTACTTCGCATCGGAGTTCCATCGCCTGGACCTCCGCGCGGACCGGCGCGGCAGCGACGGCGCGACGACCCGCATCGCGACGACGTTCGGCATCGATCGCACCCGCCTCGAAGACGCGCGCTTCGCCCAGAACCTCGTGGCGGGCGTGCGTGGCCGGCATCGCTGGCCGGTGTCGCGCGAGGTCGAGGTCGAGCTCGGCGCGGACGTCTTCGCCGAGCGCTACAGCGGCGACATCCCGAACCGCTACTCGGTCTCGCGGCGGGCGTACGAAGAGGCCCTCGAGCTGTTCGGTGCGCGCGTCGACACCGCGACGGGCGCGTGGGCCTCGGCGACGTACAAGCCGCGTCCGGGATGGGACCTGACGGGCACGCTCCGCGGTGACGTCTTCACCAGCGACGGCGCGGCCGCGGTCGGGCCGAGCCCACGCGCATCGATGCGCGTCCCGGTGACGTCGAAGGTCGCGTTCCTCGGCGCGCTCGGGGTGGCGCCACAGCCCCCCGCGTTCGCGATCCCGATCCCCGCGATCGGCTATCGCCGGCTCCCGGGCGGTCTGTCGTTCGCGTACCAGAAGAGCGCCGGCGCCGAGCTGCGCCTGCCGTGGCGCTTCACGTTGAAGACCGTGGGCTTCCACCACAGCTACTTCGACCTCCGTGCCTTCGCGCGCAATCGCAACGACATCGAGATCGAGATCGTGCCGACTGCGGGCGAGCCGTCGTCTCCGACGCAGGCGTACGGCCTCGAGGTGTTCCTGATGCGCAAGCTCTCCGAGCGCTACTCGGCGTTCGCGAGCGGGACGCTCTCGCGAGCCGTCCTCGGCTCGACGCGGACGGAGCCGGCGGGGGTGAGCCCCTTCGATCGGACGTGGGTCGCCCAGGTCGGCGGCGTCGTCGACCTCGGCCGCAACTGGCGCGCCTCGGCGCGCTACCTGAGCTACGGCGGGTGGCCCAGTGACGAGCCGGGCGTCGGACGCCTGCCGCCGTTCCATCGCCTCGACCTGCGGCTCGAAAAGCGTTGGATCTGGGGCGAGCATCGCTTCATGGGTTTGGTGCTCGAGGGGCTCAACGTGACGGCGAACGAGGAGGTCCTGGCGACGACCTGCATCGAGGGCCGCTGCCGCCACGAGGAGTTCGGCCCGGTCGTCGCGCCGAGCATCGGCGTGGAGGGCGCACTGTGAGCCGCTCGACGAAGCGTGTGGCGGCGCTTTTCGGAGCGCTCCTGTCGATCCCGGCATGCGTACCGGCGTCCGAAGCGCCGCCTCCCGCCGGAGCCGCCGGGGCTCGGCTCGAGCCTTCCGCCGCGGCGCGCGGTGAGCCGTTCGAGAGCGACGGCTGGCGGGTGACGGTCGAGAAGCTCGTCGTGCGCGTGCGCATCAACGCCTTCGGCGTGCGGTCGAACGGCTACGGCTGGGACACGTACATCGCGGACGTCATGCGGCCTGCGGAGATCTTCGCTCCGGGCCTCCGTGTCGGCCCGGCCCGTGTCCAGGTCGAGCTCGCGACCCGGAAGTTCTTCCGCGAGCAAGGGACCTGGGACGCGGAATGGGACGATGCCGTCGTCCTCCCCGGCGTCGCCCCCGACGACCTGCGCTGGCTCACGGATCCCGTCTTCGTCACGCCGTCGTCGTTCGAGGCCGCCTCGAGCGCTTCGGTCCTCGTCGTCCTCCGAGGCGAGCGCGGCGCCTCCCGCGTCACGGTCCGAGCCGCCCTCGAAGTCGACTCGAGGACCGATTCGCCGGTGGGGTCGTGCGCCGGAGACGAGGACGAAGAAGCCGGGTGGCCGCCCGGAGGAGACGAGGACGTCCGCCGGCCTCCGCCGCCGGAAGAAGACGACCCCGTGGTGGACGTCCGAGCGAACGACGTCGTCTACGCCCCGTTCGAGGTTCGCCCCGAGGAGGTGTTCCGCTGCGAAGTCGGCTTCGGCGAGCTCGCCGCCGCCGACACGAACGGCGACGGCGTCGTCGACAACGACGAGCTCCTCGCGGCACCCGCCAGGAGCTACGCCAGCCTCCGCCAGATGCTCGACGTCCGCTTCGGCGTGCTGCTGCGCCCCGTGAAGCCGTGAGCTCCGGCGGGGAAGGCCCAGAGGTGTCTCCCGCCCCCTCCCCGTCTCGATCAGACGCGCAGAATCTCCGGGTGCTTCTCGAGCAGCCTGTCGAGCCACGCGTTCGCGACCTTCTCCTGCATCGAGTTGGCGCGGAGGCGATCGGACAGGTGCTTGAAGTCGACCGCGTCGAGATCCTGATCCTGGTTGAAGCAGGAGAAGACGAGCAGCTCCTTGCCCGTCTTCGGATCCGTGTGCTTCTGGAGGCACTGCGCGCAGATCTCCTTCATCATGCACTGCATCGGCGAGTTGATGCTGCCGATCGCGACGTGCAGAGGATTCAGCATCGGCGCGAGGACGCCGTGGCGTGCCTCCTTCACCGCCGCCATCATGCGGTCGGAGCCGATCGCGATGATGCGGTTCACCTGCGAGAGCTTGATCTTCCGCTCGCCGACCTCGCCCTTCCCGTAGGCGACCATCGCCTGGACGATGTTGCCGCGGAAGTGCGCGTCTTGCGGGCGGCGAGGCGTGATCTCCGCGCCGGTGTCGGTGCACCAGATGACCTGATCGGTCCAGCGCTCGATCTCGTCCTGCTTGAAGAGGTCCTCGCCCTTCTTGTAGCCGGCGAAGTAGAGGACGGTGTTGCCGAGCGCCTTCATCGCGCGCGCGATCGAGAAGAGCACGGCGTTCCCGAGACCGCCGCCGCAGAGCATGACGGTCTCGTTCTTCTGCACGTGGGTCGGCGTACCGGTCGGGCCCATGACGACGACCGGCTCTCCCGGGCGCAGCGCCGCGCAGAGGCGCGAGGAGCCGCCCATCTCGAGGACGATCATCCCGAGAAGGCCCTTGTCCTCCTCGACCCACGCGCCGGTGAGCGCGAGGCCTTCCATGCCGAGGCGCGTGCCCTCGATCACGGGGGCGAACGACTCGTAGTTCTGGAGCCGGTAGAACTGGCCGGGCTTGAACTTCCGCGCGGCCATCGGCGCCTTCACGACGACCTCCACGATCGTCTTCGTCAGGCGATTCACCTCGACGACGCGCGCGACGAGCGCCTCGTCGAGCCGCTCGAAGAAGCTCGCGAGCTTCTGATCGCGCTCCGGCTGGTCGTCGGGCGACAGGTTCGCGACCTCGGGGAAGAGCGCCGCGACGTGCTTGAAGCCGCGCTTCGCGCTCGCCATCGCCTTGACGACGCTGCCCGCGTAGTACGGGTGGTTGTCGCCGTAGAACGTGACCGTGCGGCGACCGTCGCGCAGGTAGCTCGTGAAGAACGCCTCCGGGGCGCGGCCCTCGACGGGGGTGAGGACGACCTTGCCGTCCTCGAGCTTCGCCGTGTGCGCCTGGAAGTACTGCTTCTTCGCGTCGAGCGCGAAGGTGCCCTCGTACTCCTTCTCGTACATCGTGTTCGGGCTCGTGCCCGCGGCCACGCAGACCGTCCGCGCCGGGATCTCGACCTCCTCGCGATCGCCGGTGTTCTTGCGGAACTTCACGGCCTTCACGTGGCCGTACTTGTCGAGCACGGCCTCGATCGGCGACAGGTTCTCGATGTAGCGGACGCCCTCCTCGAGGCTCTTCTGCACCTCCTCGTGGTTGAGGCGGTACGCGGGAGACTCGAGGACCGAGCGGCGGTAGACGAGCGAGACGCCGCCCCACTTGTCGAGCAAGGGCTGGATGCGCGGATCGCGCCCCTCCTTCGCCGCGCGGGCGCGCTCCTCCTCGAGCTCCTTTGCGTGCTGCAGCTGCACCTGCAGCTCCTGCCACTCCTCGTCGTCGAACATCGCGCGGACGGCCTCGGCGCCCTTCTCCGCGACGAGCTGATGGACGCGCTTGGCGACCTTCTCGATCTGCACCGGGTAGTACGCGAGCAGCTCGGTCGCCGTGTCGATCGCCGTGAGGCCTCCGCCGATGACGACCGCGGGGAGCTGGATCTGCAGGTTCGCGAGCGAGCTTCGCTTGTAGGCGCCCGTCAGCTGCAGGGCCATGAGGAAATCGCTCGCCTTGCGGATGCCCTTCGCGAGGTTGTTCTTGAGATCGATGATCGTCGGCCGCCCCGCGCCGGCCGCGAGCGCGACGTGGTCGAAGCCGAGCTCCCACGCGTCCTCGAGCGTGAGCGTGCCGCCGAAGCGGATGCCGCCGTAGATGCGGAGCAGCGGCTTGCGCGCGAGCGTGATGTAGAGGAGCGTGAGGAAGTTCTTGTCCCAGCGGACGGTGATGCCGTACTCGCTGACGCCGCCGAAGCCGAGCAGGGTGCGCTCGTCGAGCTCCTCGTAGAGGACACCGAAGTCCTTGATCGGCACGGGCGGCGTCGTCGCGTCGCCGGTGAGCTCGATCGGGAGCGGCTCGATCTTCAGGCCGTCGATGGCGACGACACCGAAGCCCTCGCGCGTCAGGTGGTGCGCGAGCGTGTAGCCGGCGGGCCCGAGGCCGACGACGAGGACGTTCTTGCCGTTGTACGGCAGCGAGTACGGCCGGCGCACGTCGAGCGGGTTCCAGCGCGTGAGCAGGCCGTAGATCTCGAGGCCCCACGGGAGCGACAGCACCTCCGTGAGCACGCGCGTCTCGACCTGCGGGATGTTCACCGGCTCCTGCTTCTGGAAGACGCACGCCTTCATGCAGTCGTTGCAGATGCGGTGGCCGGTGCCCGGGCACATCGGGTTGTCGATGCACACGATCGCGAGCGCGGCGAGCGCGTCGCCCTCGCGCCGCATGACGTGCATCTCGCTGATCTTCTCGTCGAGCGGGCAGCCGTCGAGCGAGACGCCGAGCGGGTTCTTCTTGACCTCGTTCGTCTTGTTGTCGCGCAGGCCCTTCGAGCAGGAGTCCTTGTCGCGACCGTGGCAGTAGAGGCAGTAGTCGATCTCCGCCTCCACCTGACGCGGGTCGGCGCGGCGATCCGTGAGCGGGAAGCCGTCGCGCTCGCGCCGCTCGTCTTCGGGGCCGACGAACAGCTCGGGGAGCTTCGGCTCCGGGCGCCGCAGCTTGACGAGCTGCTGGAAGTCGACGGCCTTCGCAACGTGGAGCGACGGCCAGTAGTGGGCCGGATCGTGGTGGTCCTTGCGCCTGTGGGCGAGCCACGCCTCGATCGCGTCGAGCGCGAACGCCACCACCCTCTGGTTCTCCGCGTCCGTCGGCGCCGCGGGATCGGCGCAGGCGCATGCCTCCTCGCTGACCTTCGACGCGTTGTAGCTCGACTGGAGCGCCGTACGCACCGTGACCGCGCGGGCGCGGAGCTCGTCGGTCCACGACGCGCCGCCCGCCTTCGCGGCCTTGCGCGCGGTCTCGTCGACCTCGACCAGCAAGAGCACCGCCTTCGCGACGGCGAGCTCCTCGTCCGGGTAGCTCTGCGTCCCGCGCAAGAGCGCCGCGGCGCGAGCGGGATCGTTCGTGTCGCCCCAGAACATCGCGGCGATCGCGGCGGTCGCGACCGCGCTCGCCTCGGCGAAGGTGCCTTTCCACGCCTTGCCGGCGCCCTCCTTGAGGACGCGCTTCTTCGCGAACTCCGCCTTGAACTTCCACAGCGGAGAGCGATCTTTGACCTCGCTCGCGAGCGTCGCCGCCTCCTTCTCGACGCCGAAGAGGCGCGCGACGAACGCGCCGACGTGCGGCGCGACCGAGACGACGACGTCCGAGATCTCCTCGGGCTTCATCCCGGCGCCTTGCGACGCACGGTACGACTCGTACTTGCGCCAGGTGTCGGGCGCCTTCTGCGCGAGCTCCGTGCAGAAGACGTCGTAGAGATCCTTCAGGCGCTGGGGGACGAACAGGTCCGCGAAGCGGAAGCCTTCGATGCCGAGCGGCATGTCCGAGCTCGGCAGTCCCTCGGGCGGCGGAAACGATTTCCTCTGAACGCGAAAGGAAGGCGAGGCGACGGTCACGGTTTCTCCCTCACTCGTCGTCTTTCTTCTCGTCGCCTGCGCCGGCCTCGGGCTCCGCCGGCGTGAACGCCGTCCTGGCGAGCTGGCCCTCCTTGAAGCCGAAGTAGATCTCGGCCTGCTCGAACATGAACTTCTGCCCCTCCGGCGAGGTCAGGTCGACGCGGTACGTGTTGACGTACTTGACCGAGTCGCGGACCCACATGTCCCACGCTTCTTTCGAGATCTCCTCGTAGATGCGCTTGCCGAGCTCGTTCTTGTAAGGAGGCTTCGCGAGTCCGGGCAGCTCCTTACCGAGCTTCCTGCATTTGACGAGACGGGGTTCGCTCATGGCAGCGGCTCTTTACCTGTGCGGCCCGCCGGGCGCTAGCCCATGCGTTCGGCCGAGCTCCGCCGCGCGCCTCTCGACCGACCCTCGAGTCAGGCGAACGGCAGGCCGAGCTGGTAGGGTCGGACCGAGCGGACGTCGAGAGCGACCGGGGACGTCCCGGGCACCACGTCGACGTCGATGCGACGCGCCCGCGACGCGACCACGTCGAGCGCGCGCTCCGGCGTGTTGTTCGATCGCGAGAGGTGTCCGAGCCAGAGCCTCGACAGCCTCGACCCGACCAGCCGCGCCGCGAGCTCCGCGGCCTGCTCGTTCGACAAGTGTCCGAAGCCGCCGCTCACGCGCCGCTTCACCACGTCGGGGTACTCGCTCGCGGCGAGCATCTCCGGGCAATGATTCGCCTCGACGAGCGCGGCGTCGCAGTCGGCGAGGAGCGCGACGAGGCCGGGCGTGACGCGCCCGACGTCGGTCGCCACGCCGATGGCGGCGTTCTTCCCGGCGACGCGGACGGCGACCTGCGTCGCATCGTGCGGGACCTGCACGGTGCTCACCGTGACGTCGCCGATCCTGAAATCGCGCCCGATCTCGTAGCGCCGGACCTCGACCGGATCGCCGGCTCGCCCGGACGTGGGCGGAGGCGGAGGCTCGAGGCCGGCGTGGAGGTAGAGCGGGGTCTGGAAAACGGCCGCGAGCCGGTCGGCGTGCGCGTAGTGGTCGCCGTGGTGATGCGTCGCCACGATGCCGTGCAGGTCGCCTGGGCGGAGCTCGATGCCGAGCTCGGCCAGACGTGCGGCGACGAGGCGCGGCCCCACGCCCGCGTCGATCATGACCTTCGTGCCGCAGGACTCGATGAGCAGCGCGTTACCGCTCGATCCGCTCCCGAGCACGAAGGCGCGCACGAGGCTCTACATCGCAGGCTGGGCTCGGTCTGGCAAGCGCTGCGATCGCGCTCGCGCTTCTCGTGCCCATCCGTCGGAGCCGGCTCCGCCCCGCGACCGGGGGCGCTCGGCGACGGCCGTGCACTCCGGCCTCCGATTTCGGCGACTTTCGGCGTAATGTCCCCGTCGAGTGAGCACCAAGGCCTGTCCTCACTGCGGCGCCGACTCCCCCGCTCAGGCTCGCTTCTGCGGGCACTGCGGGCGGACGTTCGACGTGGCGGCCCAGCCCGGCCCGCGCGCGATCCCGAAGACGATCGACGACGCGACCGCGGATCCCCCGCCCGTCGCGTCCCCGCACGCGGGCGCGCGTCCCGGGATGGCGACCGTGATCGGACACGCGGTCGCTCCGGTCGCCGCTCCGACGAATCTCGGCCAGACGCTGTTCGATCCCTCTCCTCGGGGATCGAAGCCCGACGACGCGCCGAGAGCTCCCGACGCGCCGGAGCCGACCGCGAGCGCCGAAGCCGCGCCGCAGCCGGCGCCCGCAGCGAGCCCCGAGCCGAAAGACGCGCCGGCGAAAGGGCGTGAGCCGGCGCTCGGCAAGACGATGGTGCTCGGCGGCTCGGTCGACGCGGCGGCGCCCACGCCGGCGGGCGCGTCCCCGACGGATGGCGCGGCGCAGTCCTCGGACGCGACGAAGGCCCCCCAGCGCGAGAGCCCGCGGAGCCAGAGCCCGCTCTCGCAGAGCGTCAACGTGGAGGGAGGGGCCCGTCAGGCCGCGATGCCGGCGCTGGGTGACAAGCAGACGATCCTCGGGATGCCTGCAGTGGGCGCGCCGGCGAACGCCCCGGTCGCAAACCCGCAAGCGCTCCCCTCCGCGATGAAGACGATGCTCGGCGTCGCGATGCCCGGCATCGCACCGACGCACGAGCGACCGCCGGAGCCGCCGGGCCGGATGGGGACGCTGCTCGGCGTCGCGGTCCCCGGAATCGCGCCCACGCGTCCGGGAGAGCAAGGCGCCTCTCCGTCGGCACCGATGCACCCCGCTCCGAGCGCTCGCGTCGACGAGGCGCCGCCGCCCATCGTCCCGCCTCCCCCGCCGCTCGTGGTGGAGCCGCTGCCCGAGCCGCCGCGCCCGGTCGCGAAGAAGGGCGTGCCCGCCGTGGCCGTCGTCGCGATCGTGTTCGTGATCGTCCTTCTGATCGGCGGCGGCGCCGCGCTCTTGGTCCTCCGCTCCGGCGCGCCCCTCAGCGCGCAGCCGCAGCTCGACGAGACGGGCAAGGAGTCGCTCGCCATCCGGTGCGAGTCCTGCCCGGACGGGACCGTGATCGCGCTCGGCGCGTCGTCGACGAAGGTCGAGGGCGGAGCCGCCGTTCTTCCGCTGCCCGCGCCGCTGTCGATCGGCGACAACCGGCTCGAGGTCCAGATCGATCGACCGGGCGCTGGGCGCGACGAGACCGTGAAGATCCACGTGCCCGTCGCCTACCGGGTGAAGGCGGACCTCTCGACGCTCACCTCGACGCCGCCGGCGATCACCGTTCGCGTCGAGGCCCTCGAAGGCACCGAGATCACCGTCGACGGTCAGCCGGTGACCCTCGACGCGTCCGGCAGAGGGTCGCGATCGATCGACGTCGCAGGCGAAGTCGAAGGCACGAGCAGCGAGCAGAAGGTGCTCGAGCGGACGATCCCCTTCACGGTGAAGCCGAAGGGCTCCACCGCACCCGAGAGCGGTCAGCTCGTCGTCCGCGCCACCATCACGCCGCTCCACCTCGACGCGCCGGGCGTCGAGCTCTTCACCGATCGTTCGACCGCGGCCGTCGTCGGGCAGACGAAGCCGGGCGGAACGCTCTCGATCGACGGGCAGTCGGTCGCGGTGGACGCGCAGGGTCGCTTCGCGGTCCGCGTCGAGCTCCCGGCGCAAGGCGACAAGACGCTCACGCTCGTCGCCAGCGCACCGCCGCTCGCGCCGCGGACGGCGCGCGCGAAGGTCGTGCGGGTCGCCTCCCTGGATGCCGCCGCGAAGACCCTCGATGCGCAGGGGCCGATCGGGGTCGACACGTTCGGCGCCGACACGGCCGCCAACGTCGGCAAGCTCGCGGTCGTCGAGGGCGAGGTCCTCGAGATCCGCATCGCGCAGGGCTACACGGTGATGCTCGTCGAGGAGAAGCGGGCGTGCTCGGCCAAAGGCGCGTGCGTCGTACGCGTCGTGCACGGCGAGGAGGTCAGAGCCGCGCGCGGCGCCTCCGTCCGTGCCTACGGACGCATCCTCGGAACCGTCAGCTCGGGCGGGAAGAACGTCCCCGACGTGGAGGGCGTGCTCGTGATCGTCCGAACGGGAGCGAAGAAGTGAGCGCGTCGCCCGCGTCGTCGAGGAGCCTCGCCCGCGCCTTCCGCGCACGCCCGTGGCGCGCGGTCGCGGCGATCGCGGCCGTCGCCGCCGGAGCCGGTCTCGCATTCGGGCTCCGCGATGCAGAGGCCCAGCGCATCGATCCGCGGCGCCCCACGGTGCTCGTCGTCGGGCCGCCTCCCGGCGCGTCGCCGATGCACCGGGTCGACGCGCGCCGTAGCGGCCTCTCGAAGACGCCGCTGCCGTCCGGCACGCTACGGCTCGCTTGGCGCAAGGCGACGGGCCTCACGCTCGAACAACCGGCCCTGAGCGGAGGCGACGGCACGCTGGCGGTCATCGCCTCGCGGGGCGACGTGACCTTCCTCGACGCCGACGGCGAAGAGCGCGGGATGGTGAAGGTCGGAGCGGCGCAGGTCGGTCCCGCCGCGCTCACGTCGGACGGGACGGTCGTCTTCACGACGGGCACCGGTGACGTCATCGGCGTTCGCCGCTCGCTCGCGCGCGTCCGCTTCTCCACGCGCATCGGCGGCGAGCGAAACCCGGCCGCCGCGCCGGTCGCCCTCGACGACGGCGGCGTCGTGGTCGCGACGATGACCGACCTCGTCGTCCTCGACGCGGAGGGGAACGTCCGCTCGCGGAGCGCGATCCCCGAGCCACCAGGTGCTCCCCTCCTCGCTTCCTCGGACAAAGTGCTGGCCGTGACGACCTCGGGCGCGGTCTACGGCTGGGCGCCCGGTCGCGAGCCCGTTCGGCTCGGCTCCTTCGGTGGGCGCGTCGACGGCGGCGCCGTGCTCGTCGACGACACGACGCTCCTCGGTGTCGTCGACAACGGCCAGCTCGTCGAGGTCGACCTCGCGCGCGGCACCCGGTCCACGCGGGCGATCGCGCAGACGGGCCTGTACGCCGGTCCGCCCGCGGCGCGGTCCCTCGGGAAGGGCCGGTCGCTCGCGACACTCCTCGCGCTGAGGATGAGCGCGCCGACGCAGGCGCGCCTCCTCGCCGTCACGGTCGATCCGAGCGGCCAGGAGCTCGTCCGCGCGCCGATCGCCTCGTTGCCGCCGATCGTCCTCCCCGACGGCGGCAGCGCCCCGCAGGTCGCGCTCCCGAGCGTCGGCACGCTCGTCGACGCGCGCGGCGCGATCGCGTTCGCGACGACGGAGGGGCAGATCGGCGTCGTCAGCCCGGAGGGAGCGGTCGAGACGATCGGCGAAACGGTCTGCTCCAGGGGCACGCGCTCCGGCGTCATCGGGCTGACGCCGTTCGGCGACGGCGCCTTCGTCGTGACGTGCGAGGGCGGCGTCGTCGCCAAGATCGTGAGCGCACTCGCGACGGTCCCGCGGCGGCCGGTACCGCCGGGAAGCTCGGCCGGACCGGACGTCCAGCGGCCCGACCCGCGGGATCCCGAGGAGTGAGGCTTCGGTCCTCAGCTTCGAGAGGCTCCAGGCTCCGGGCTCCAGGCTCCAGATGCACGAGCGGCTCTTCCGCCTGCGCTCGATGGTGCCTCCCCGGAGAGCCTGAGCCTCTGACGCTTCCTGCTGAGGACTGAGGACTGCGCGCCGGCGGCGCGCCACCTGGCACACCGCAAGAATTCTGCCTATAGTCCAGGCATGATCACGCTTACGGAGCGCGCTGCGGCGAAGGTGAAGGAGATCGCCGAGGCCGAGGACCTCACCAACCAGGGTCTTCGCCTTCGCGTCGTCGGCGGAGGCTGCGCCGGGTTCACGTACGACCTCTACTTCGAGGACCAGACGACCGAGCTGGACGAGCAGTTCGAGGACAAGGGCATCAAGCTCTACGTCGATCCGCTGAGCTACCAGTACCTCGAGAACACCGAGATCGACTACGTGGAGGGCGTCCACGGCTCGGGCTTCAAGTTCAACAACCCGAACGTCACCGGCAGCTGCGGCTGCGGCTCGTCGGTGAAGTTCTGATGCAGGGCAGCTCGCGGTCCTCCGCACGGAGCGAGCCTCCGTGCCGTGGACCGCTCACAGGCCAGCCACCGGTGGCCTCGTGCTCGGACGCACGGCCGGGTCGTCCCCCTCCCCGAGGCCCGGCCCTCGTCCGTCGAGGGCGACGCTGCATTCCGTGAAGGAGCGATGCGAGCGCTGATCTCCCTCGCCGCCACGCTGGCGCTCGCCCTGGGCTGCGCGGCCTGCGAGAAGACGAAGGAGCCCGAGCCCGTCCAGAAAGCCGCGGTGAGCACGACGCCGGCGCCGGCGAAAGGCCCGGGATCGCTCGCGGTGTCGAAGCCGGCGCCCGAGCGCGTGGTCGCCATCGGTGACCTCCATGGCGATCTCGATGCGACGCGCCGCGCTCTCAAGCTCGCCGGTGCGATCGACGACAAGGACGCGTGGATCGGCGGCAAGCTCGTGGTCGTCCAGACGGGCGACCTCATCGATCGTGGCGACGACGATCGGAAGATCCTCGACATGATCGAGCGCCTCGAGGACGAGGCGAAGAAGGCCGGCGGCGCCGTCGTCGCGCTCGTGGGCAACCACGAGATCATGAACGTGGAGCTCGACTTCCGCTACGTGACGCGCGGCGCGTTCGCCGCGTTCGCGGACGTGACGCCCTCCGACGAGAGGCTCGCGCAGAGAATCGCGGGCCTCGAGCCGATCCAACGCGGGCGAGCCCTCGCCTTCCTTCCCGGCGGCCCCTACGCCCGCATGCTCGCGCGCCGCCCCGTGGTCGCGCGTGTCGGCGACACGATCTTCGTCCACGGCGGCGTCCTGCCGAAGCACGTGCGCGCAGGGCTCGACGAGATCAACGAGGGCACGCGCGCTTGGCTCATGGGAGAGACGCGCAAGGTCCCCAAGGAGCTCACCGCCGAGGACGGCCCGCTCTGGACGCGAATGTACTCGGCGGCTCCGGGCCGCGAGGAGTGCGCCAAGCTCGACGAGACGCTCCGAGCCCTCAACGCGAAGCGCATGGTGATGGGCCACACGGTGCAGCGGCCCGGCATCACCCCGGCGTGCGACGAGAAGGCTTGGCGCATCGACGTCGGCATGTCGAAGTTCTACGGCGGTCCCATCGAGGTCCTGGAGCTCCGCGGCGATACGGTGAAGGTCCTGAAGGAGGGCCCGCGCTGAGGGGGCTCGGCCTTCACGATAGTGACCACCGGCATTCCCCAACCCGACCATCACGGCGAGCGTCGAGGCCGGAAAGCCCGGAATTTTCCACGCTGAGCGCGTGGCAGCGTCCTTGCTTCATGGCGGCCGAAGGCCATGAGGTACTCGTCGTCATGGGCCCTCGTCATCGGGCTCGCGCTCCTCGTCGGTTGTGCCGGTGAAGTCTCGTCACCGCGGCCGTTCGAGAGCACGAAGACGAACGTCGACAAGAAGCGCTCGCGCACGCCAACCGACGGAACGGACGACGACACGTCGCCGAGCGAGGGCGACCCGCTCCCCTCGGATGGTGTCGACCCCAACGACGTCGAGCCGCCGCTGCCGCCCGGCATGCCGCCTCCGGACACCAACTGGCTCGGGGGCCTCCCGAGCACAGATTGGGTGGAGTTCGGAGGCTCGGGCTTCTGCAAGTACCGCGCTCGGCTCGTCGACGTACGCGTGACCGTCCGGCTCACGGCGACCGGCCGGATCGCGACGACGTTCGTGACGGCCACCGCGGAAGAAGAGGGCCTCGACGGCTGCGAGCTCGAGACGATCGCGCCCAACCTCCACAAGTACACGTACTCCCCCGAAGCTCCGACGGAGGGCCCGTTCACCACCAAGAACGTCTCGGGCAACCTGCCGGCGGTCGAGATGACCGGCGAAGTCGTCATCACCGATCCGACGAAGGGCACCGCGACCCTCCGCTGGCGCCGGACCGACGTAGGCCCGCCGCTCGACTGGAAGCTCACGGCGCAGGTGCCGCTGGTGAGGACTTGAGGTCAGGCCTCAAACCTCAGGCCTCAGCGGTGAGCCGGTACACCGCCCCCTTCCGCGAGGCTGGCCGCACCCGTGTCCCCTTCGGTGCCGAGGCATGCATGCAACCTACACCCTTTCCTGACGTCGGTAGGAATGTGTGCATCCTACAAACGCGGGGCCTGAGGCCACCAAAGAGCGCCGTGGCACATGCCCTGTCAGGGGTGTCATGGCGCAGGACGGTGGCCCAAGGCCACTGCACGACAGGCCCGAGAAAAAGGCCTCGTTTCGAAGTGGCATGGCGGTTGCCGAAGCGTGTGGCATGCGCCCGGCTCGCCTCTTCCTCGCGTCTTTCCTCGCCCTTGCTTCTCCGCTCATCGCCTGCGGCGGCCTCGTGGACGATGAAATGTGCACCGCCCTTCCTTGCGGCCCGGCTCGCGAACCGCCGCCTAGGCAGCCGGAGCCGGAGCCCGAACCCGTGCCGGACTCCGAGCAGGAGGACGGCTCACCGTTGACCGCCGACGCCTCGGCCGAGCCGTGCGTGCCTCCGTATCACGTCGAGACCGACGACGGCCGCTGCGTCTGGTCCTGCTCCGAAGGCACCCAGCCCGACCCGAACGGCACGAACCCCAGAGCCGACGAATGCGTCTGCCAGCCCGGCCTCCAAGAGGTCGGAAGCGACGAGTTCGGCCGCCGGGTGTGTCGGTGAGCGGGAGTCCTCGGGCCTCGGGCCTCAACGAAAAGCACTTCTCGCCCATCGGCGCTGACGCTGACGGCGCCATGCCCTTCCCAACGTCGGTAGGAATGGTTGCAGCCTGCACACTTTCCCAACGTCGGTAGGAATGGATGTGGTGTACATCTGAGGCCTTCATGAGGCCCGAGGCCCGAGGCCTCCTACCGGCGGAGCCAGAGCGTCCAGGCCGAGAGCGCGACGATCACCCCCCACGTCGCGGCGGTGCCGAAGACGCGGAAGACGTTCGGGGCCGGGCGTGGGAGGCCGTAGGCGTGGGCGAGGCGGCCCAGGAAGAGGAGGCCGCCGGCGATGTGGAGCCAGAAGCTCGAGCCGCCGCAGAGCTCCGCGAGGAGGAGCATGAGGATGCCCAGTGGGACGAACTCCGCGTTGTTCGCATGGACGCGGCTGGCGACGAGGAGCGCTTCCGAGCTGCCCAAGCCCATGGAGATGTTCTCGCGCCGGCGGACCACCGAGACGTGCGCCGCGAGCCCGATGTTGAAGATGGCGTTCAGTGCTCCGTAGAGCGCGGTGACGGTAGGGATCTCCACGCGCGGATCATCGCGGATCGCGCGCCATGAGCCCAAGTGATTCGCGCAGAACATGCCGGCGCCGACCGCCGGTGACGACCGGTAGGAGGTGCCAGCCGAGCTCAGTAGCCGAGGATCGGGCCGAGGCGGCGCTCGATCTCCTCGGGGGTCGTTCCCGAGCGGCGGGCGTAGTCCTCGACCTGGTCGCGGCCGATCTTGCCGATGTTGAAGTAGCGCGACTCCGGATGCGCGAGGTACAGGCCGCTGACGCTGGCTGCCGGCACCATCGCGAGCGTCTCCGAGAGCGTGATGCCGACCTCGTTCGCACGGAGGAGCTCGAAGAGCTTCTTCTTCGGCGCGTGATCGGGGCACGCGGGGTAGCCGAACGCCGGGCGGATGCCGCGGTACTTCTCCGCGATGAGGTCCTCGTTGGAGAGGCGCTCGTCGGGCGCGTACCAGCGGCGGCGTACGCGCTCGTGCAGCATCTCCGCGAACGCCTCGGCGAGCCGATCGGCCAGCGCCTTGGCGATGATGGCGCTGTAGTCGTCGTGCCGCTTCGTGAAGTCGGCGACGAGGTCGTCGACGCCGAGGCCGGCCGTGACCGCGAAGGCGCCCACGTGATCGGCGAGCCCGAGTCCGCGCGGCGCGACGAAGTCCGCGAGCGACAGGTGCGGCCCCTTGTCCGCGTCGGCTCCGGCCGCGGCCTTCGCCTGCTGCTGGCGGAGCATCGGGATGCGCACGAGCTCCGTCTTCCGCGACGCGTCCGTGAAGAGGACGAGGTCGTCGCCCTCGCTCGCGGCGGCCCAGAAGCCGAAGACGCCGCGCGCTCGGAGGAGCTTGTCCTTCACGATGCGATCGAGGAGCTTCTGCGCGGCCTCGTAGAGGTCCCGCGCGGCCTTCCCCTTCTCCGGATCGTCGAGGATCTGCGGGAACTTGCCCCGGAGCTCCCACGCCGTGAAGAAGAACGTCCAGTCGATGTACCTCGTGAGCTCGGCGAGGTCGGCTTCGACGGTCTCGACCCCGAGGAACGGCGGCGGCGGGAGCGCGTCGAACGACGGCTTCGGCGCGTTCGCGCGTGCCTCGGCGAGCGGGAGGACCGGGCGCACGCGCTTGCCGGCGTGGAGCTCGCGCAGCCTCGCCTGCTCCGCGCGGTTCTCCGCGTCGAACGCCGCGCGCTTGGCCGGGTCCATGAGCGACGTCACGGTACCGACCGCGCGCGAAGCATCGAGCACGTGCACCGTGGCGTGGTCGTACTCGGGCGCGATCTTCACGGCGGTGTGCTGGCGGCTCGTCGTCGCGCCGCCGATGAGCAGCGGGATGCTCATCTTGCGGCGGTTCATCTCCTTCGCGACGTAGACCATCTCGTCGAGCGACGGCGTGATGAGGCCCGAGAGGCCGACCACGTCCGCCTTCTCCGCGATCGCCGTGTCGAGGATCTTCTCGGCGGGGACCATCACGCCGAGGTCGACGACCCGGTAGCCGTTGCAGGCGAGGACGACGCCGACGATGTTCTTGCCGATGTCGTGCACGTCGCCCTTCACGGTCGCCAGGACCACGGTGCCCTGCACGCGCGCGCCGGTCCGCTGCTTCTCGGCCTCCATGAACGGCTCGAGGTAGGCGACGCCCCGCTTCATCACGCGGGCGCTCTTGACGACCTGGGGCAGGAACATCTTCCCCTGACCGAAGAGGTCGCCGACGATCCTCATGCCGTCCATCATCGGCCCCTCGATGACGTCGAGCGGCTTCGGCAGCGCCTTGCGCGCCTCCTCGACGTCGGCCTCGATGAAGTCGACGATGCCGTGCACGAGGGCGTGCGTGATGCGCTCCGCGTACGTGCCGCGCCGCCAGGCGAGCTCGTCGACCTTCTTCTTCCCGGTGCCCTTGAACTTCTCCGCGAGCTCGACGAGGCGCTCGGTGGCGTCCGGCCGGCGGTTGAAGATGACGTCCTCGACGTACTCGCGCAGCTCCGGATCGATGTCCTCGTAGACGACGATCTGCCCCGCGTTGACGATGCCCATGTCGAGGCCCGCCTTGATCGCGTGGTACAGGAACGCCGAGTTCATCGCCTCGCGGACGACGTTGTTGCCGCGGAACGAGAACGACAGGTTCGAGATTCCGCCGCTCGTCTTCGCGCCGGGGCACCTCTCCTTGATGATGGCGACGGACTCGATGAAGCTCTTCGCGTAGTCCGCGTGCTCCTCCATCCCCGTCGCGATCGCGAGCACGTTCGGGTCGAAGATGATGTCGCTCGGGTCCCAGCCGGCCTTGTCGACGAGGAGATGGTACGCGCGCTCGCAGATCTCGACGCGCCGTGGGGTCGTGACCGCTTGCCCCTGCTCGTCGAAGGCCATCACGACGGCGCCCGCGCCGTAGCGGCGGATCTTCTTCGCCTTCTCGAGGAAGTCGGCCTCGCCTTCCTTGAGGCTGATCGAGTTGACGATCGCCTTGCCCTGGACGCACTTGAGGCCTGCCTCGAGGACCTCCCACTTCGAGCTGTCGATCATCACGGGCACGCGCGCGATGTCGGGCTCGGTCGCGATGATGTTGAGGAACTTCGTCATCGCGGCGGGGCCGTCGAGCATGCCCTCGTCCATGTTGACGTCGATGATGTTCGCGCCGTTGTTCACCTGATCGAGCGCGATCTGCGTCGCCGTCTGGAAGTCCCCGTTCTTGACGAGGTTCATGAAGCGGGCGCTGCCGGTGACGTTCGTGCGCTCGCCGATCATGATGAACGTCGACCCCGAGCTGCCGGCGCCGGACGCGTCGCCGCCCTCGCCCGCGCGGCTCGAGCTCGGCCCGATCGTCAGCACCTCCAGGCCGGCGAAGCGCGTCGGCTTCGGCTTCTCCGGCGCCGGCGGCTTGCGCGGGCGGAGGCCTTTGACCGCCTGCGCGATCGCGCGGATGTGATCGGGCGTCGTCCCGCAGCATCCGCCGACGACGTTCACGAGGTTCGCCTCCGCGAGCTCGCGCAAGAGGCGCGACGTGATCTCCGGCGTCTCGTCGAACTCGCCGAGCGCGTTCGGCAGACCCGCGTTCGGGTAGCACGTGACGTACTCGGGCGCCCGCGCCGCCAGCGCCGCCACGTACGGGCGCATCTCCGCGGCGCCGAGCGAGCAGTTCACGCCGACGCTGATGGGCCGCGCGTGCGCGATGCTCTCGTACCACGCCTCGACGAGCTGGCCGGACATCGTGCGTCCGCTCTTGTCGATGATGGTGACGCTCAGCATCACCGGGAGGCGCCGGCCCTTCTCCTCGAAGACCTCCTCCATCGCGACGATGCACGCCTTGAGGTTCAGCGTGTCGAACGTCGTCTCGGGCAGCAGGATGTCGACCCCGCCGTCCATGAGGCCCCGGATCTGCTCGGCATAGGCAGCCTTCACCTCGTCGAACGTGACCGCACGGTACGAGGCGTCGTCGACCTTCGGCGAGAAGGACAGCGAGCGGTTGAGCGGTCCGATCGACCCGGCCACCAGCGCGACGCGGTTCGGGTCCTTCTCGAGGGCCGCCTTCGCCGCCTCCTTCGCGATGCGTGCCGAAGCGACGTTCATCTCGTATGCGAGGTGCGACAGACCGTACTCGGCCTGCGCGATCGAGGTCGCCGTGAACGTGTTCGTCTCGACGATGTCGGCCCCCGCCGCGAAGTACGCGTCGTGGATCTCGCGGACGACGTCCGGCCGCGACAACGAGAGGAGGTCGCTGTTGCCCTTGAGGTCCGTCGGGTGCGACTCACGCCCGTTCTTGCGGTAGTCGGCCTCGTCGAGCCGGTAGCGCTGGAGCATGGTGCCCATCGCTCCGTCGATCACGAGGATCCGTTCGTCGAGAAGGGCGCGGAGCTTGTCTTCGGTCAGCAAGGGCTGTGGGCTCCCGATGGAAGGTCGAAAGGAAACGAGCGTCTTTAGCCGGGCTTTTGGCCGAAATCCCTCGGGATGGCAAGCAGAGGCTCAGCCGGGCACGACGTTGCTGGAAACATGAGGTAGCTCCCTCCGTCCCGTTCCCGAAATCCCTCGAAGCGCATCCACCGTCTCCGAACCCCCAGCAAGCCCGACCACCATCCCCATCCCGGTTCCCCATTCCCCCGAACCCGCTACGCTGCGCCGCGTGAGCTACAAATCCTTCTTCCGCCGCTTCCTCGAAGCCGCGCCAGAGCGCATCCACTTCGCCGCGCACAGCCATCACCTCTGGCCCGACGTCAGCTTCGATGCTCACGTGAAGGCGTGGCTCGATGCCGCACGACTCGCGGACCGCAAGTGGGACGTCGTCTTCTCCGACGTGCTCCCTCGCGCGCAGCGCCACGTCGCGAAGCGGCTCGGAACGTCCGAGCCGAACGCCGTCGCGTTCGCGCCGAACACGCACGAGCTCGTCATGCGCATCCTGTCGTGCCTGCCGTATGGCCGCGCGCTCCGCGTCCTCACGACCGATGCCGAGTTCCACTCGTTCGCGCGCCAAGCGTCACGGCTCGAAGAAGACGGCCTGCTCGCCGTCACGCGCGTCGCCGCCGAGCCGCATGCCTCCTTCGTCGAGCGCTTCGCGGCGGAGGCATCGAAGCCGGGCTGGGACCTCGTCTATCTCAGCCACGTGTTCTTCAACTCGGGCTGGGCAGTGCCCGATCTGTCGCGCATCGTCGCCGCCGTGCCGCGCGAGACGTTCGTCGTCATCGACGGCTACCACGCCTTCGGCGCGATCCCCGTCGACCTCTCGACGATGAAGGACCGCGTCTTCTATCTCGCCGGCGGTTACAAGTACGCGATGAGCGGCGAAGGCTGCTGCTTCGTCCACGCCCCGCCGGGCTACGGCGACCGGCCGCGCGACACCGGCTGGTTCGCGGCCTTCGGCGCGCTCGAGGACGCGCAGGCGCCGGGTGCGGTCGCCTACGCGCCCGGCGGCGCGCGCTTGTTCGGCGCCACGTTCGATCCGAGCGCGCTCTACCGCTTCGTCGCCGTGATGGACTGGCTCGACGAGCAGAAGCTCGACGCGGCCGCGATCCACGCGCACGTCGAAAGGCTCCAGGAGCGCTTCGTCGAGCACCTCCGGAAGGAGTCCCTCCCCGTGCGCGAGGATCAGCTCGTCGTCCCGCTCTCGGAGAAGAGCCGCGGCCAGTTCCTCACGTTCCAGACGAGCGCGGCGAGCGACATCCACCAGCGACTGCTCCGCGCCGACGTCGTCACCGACGTGCGCGGCGATCGCCTGCGCTTCGGGTTCGGCATCTACCACGACGAGACGGACATCGACCGCGGCGTCGCCCGCATGCGTGACGCTCTCGCGTGAGCACGCGCGCGACGCCGCGACCTCGACCGCTCGCCGCTCTCAGCCGAGCTGCTCGAGCATGGTGGCGGCGTCGCTCACCTCGAACTTCTTCGGCTGCTCGACGTTGAGCTGCTTCACGACGCCGTCCTCGACGAGCATCGAGAAGCGCTGCATGCGGACGCCCATGCCGGCCGCGGTCAGATCGAGCTCGAGACCGAGCTTCTTCGCGAATTCGGCGCTGCCGTCCCCGAGCATGCGGATCTTGCCGATGGCCTTCAGCTCACGGCCCCAGGCGGCCATGACGAAGCCGTCGTTGACCGACACGCACCAGACCTCGTCGACCCCCTTCGCCTTCAGCTGCGGGAGGAGCTCGACGTAGCCGGGCACGTGCTGGGCGGAGCACGTCGGCGTGAAAGCGCCCGGCAGGCCGAAGATCACGATCTTCTTCCCGCGAACGGCTTCGGCGACGGACACGCTCTTGGGCGCTGCGGGGCAAGCGTCCCCGAACTCCGTCGACTCGTAGAGGGTTGCGTCCGGAATGCGGTCACCAATCTTGATGGACATGGCCGCCCCTTGTGACGGACCTGCGTCCGCGCCGCAAGGGTGTTCGCCGAACGCCGAGCGGGGCAGCATGCCCCATCTCGATCCGAAGCTCGGATCAGTGACCGTGTCCACCGCCGGGGCCGGTCCACGGAGGCGGCGCGCCCGTGGACGTGACCTGGATCTCCGCCATGAACCCGAGCTCGGCGTGCTCGAGGATGTGACAGTGCGCCATCCACGTGCCGGGGTTGTCGAAGTAGGCGACGATCGTGATCGGTTCGTTCTCCGGCACCTGCACGGTGTCGCGTAGTCCCGGCCAGTCGGGATGCTCGACGCGGAAGAACTGGCCGTGCAGGTGGAACGGGTGCGCGATGCCGCCCTTCGCGTTCACGAGGCGCATCCTCATCGTCGTGCCTTGCGGCACCGTGAGGATCGGCTCCATCCAGTGCGACTCGCCGTTGATGAACCACTGGGCGCTCGCGCCCTGCTGGACGAAGTCGAACGACATCTCGAACTCTTGCTTCGGAGCGCGCTCGGCGACGTGGGGCTTCACCTCGGGCCACGGGATCGTGCGCGGTGCGTCCGGACCGTCCTCGACGTCGACCGCGAACATCGTCGTCCGTTCCTTCCCGTCGTCGTGCACGAGCGCGACGGACCCGGCGGTGTCGTACGAGACCTCGACGTCGAGACGACCGCCGACGGCCAGCGTGAGCTCCTTCGGCTCGAGCGGCGCCTCGAGCAGGCCGCCGTCCGTCGCGATGAGGCGCCAGCGCGCGCCCTCGATGCGGAGCCTCATCTTCCGCGCGTTGGCGGTGTTCACGAGCCGCCATCGCTCGACCTGCCCCTTCTTCGCGGACGCCTTCACCGTCTTGGCGTTCTTGCCGTTGGTGAGGAAGAGGTCGCCGTAGCGCCCGGTGAGCCCGTCGAGGCCGTCGAGCTTCGGCGGGGCGATGTTCCCCTCCGCGTCGAGCGTCACGTCGTCGAGGACGAGGAACCGCTCGAGGTCGTAAATCGGATCGAGATCGTCCTGGATGACGATCGGCCCGTACAGCCCTCGCTCGAGCTGGTCGTGGGTGGAGACGTGCGGGTGGTACCAGAAGGAAGCCGCCTCCGGCACCTTGAACTGGTACGTGAACGTCCCGCCCGGCGGCACCGGGTCCTGGATGCGCGGCGAGCCGTCCATCGTGTCCGGGATCCGCAGGCCGTGCCAATGCACGGTGGTCGGCTCGTCGAGCGCGTTCTCGAAATGGACGATGACCCTCTGCCCGGGGCGCGCCCTCAGGACCGGTCCGGGCACGGTGCCGTTGTACGCGAGGACGTCGATCTCCTTGTCGTCGAGCACCGCGCGCGCCTTCCCCGCCCTCAGCCTCACCTCGACGATGTCCGGATCGGGGTTCTCGTCCTCGAGCGCCGGCATCCCCCAGATGTCCGCGAGCGGACGCCGCGACTTCGCGCCGTCGTCCGCTCCGCCGTCGGTGACACGCCGAACCTTGGTCGCGTCGGCGTCACCGTTCGTTCCGCAGGCCACGACGACCAGCAGCGACAAGACGGCTACGAAACGCATGCTCCAAGTCTTCCACGCGTCGCGCGCGCGCCGAGTCTCACCGGGACAACGCAAATGCTGCGGGGGTTCGGCGCCCGCCATCTCGACGCTCCAGACCGGTCACCTTCGTGACCTTCCCGTCGACTCACGCGGCCCACCGCGCGGCCCCGCCTCCCCGAG
Organism: uncultured Myxococcales bacterium; assembly: GCA_937949945.1. GTDB lineage: Bacteria > Myxococcota_A > Polyangia > Polyangiales > Polyangiaceae > Labilithrix. The sequence continues at coordinate 92,197 of CALFEQ010000178.1, read as the reverse complement.
GAGCGCGGTCTTTTCCATTGATTTCCTTGATATTTTCACGATCTGCCGCGCCTCGTCCCGGCGGCGTCCCGCGAGCGCCGGCGCCTCGCCGGGGGCCCCTTCGGGCTGGCCCGCCACGTGCTCTCTGACGAACGGGAGGACGAATGGGAACGGAGGATGTTCGCGGACTCGGACACCGGCGCCTCGCGACGGTCGCCTGGATGATCGCGACCGTCGCGCTCGCCGGATGCGTGGTCGACTCGGTCGATGACCCCTCGTTGAAGAAGTCTCGGAGGGGGCAAGACTCGGCGGAGGAGGAGACGGGCTCGCCCGAGCGGGGCGCGTCCGCGTCGGGAGATCCCTCCTCGGACGGCTCTTCCGGGTCCTATGGCTTCTTGCCGGGAACCGCGAAGTTCAGAAAGCGCCTGACGGGCGCCGACCTCGACACGGCCCAGCGGTGGCGCGTGGCGGGGACCGATCTCGGGATCCCCTACGTGCTCGAGAACGGATCGATCGGCTACCTCTTCGGCGACACGTTCGGCTCGGCGTGGCCGGAGGAGGGGAACGACTGGCGCTCGCCGGTCATGCTCCGCTCCAACGTGCACCCGAACGCACCGGGCGGGATCGTCTTCGACAGCGCCGCGAAGGTGGCGGGCAACGGTCGAGCGCCCGAGCTGTTCTTCAACGCGCACGACACGAGGAAGGTCTGGGGGAACCCGCCGTCCGAGTTCACGGCCATCCCGAACGACGGCATCAGCTTCCCCGAGACGAAGCGGCAGATCATCTCGTTCATGTCGGTCAACCACTGGGATCCGAACGGCCTCGCGATGTGGCGCACCGGCTACGCGGGTCTCGCGTACTCCGACAACGGGAACGACTTCGTCCGCCTCAAGGATCCCATCTGGCCGAACAACGAGGCGAACACCGACCCGTTCCAGATGTGGACGATGCAGCGCGACGGCGAATGGGTCTACGTCTACAGCGTCCGCGCAGGCCGTCAGTTCGGACCGATGATGCTCCGCCGCGTCCACTGGACGAAGATGTTCTACAAGGAAGAGTACCAGTGCTGGGGCAAGAACGGCGCCGACTGGGGTTGGGGCCCGACCTGCACGCCGCTCTTCGAAGGGTTCATCGGCGAGCCGTCGGTGCGTCGTCTCTCCGACGGCACGTGGGCGATGACGTATCTCAACACCGTGATCGGCTCGATCGTGTCGCGCAAGGCGACCCGCCCCGAGGGCCCCTGGTCGAACGAGAAGATCCAGCTCACGACGTTGGAGGAGCCGGCCCTCTACGGCGGGTTCATCCACCCGTGGTCCACGTCGAAGCCGAACGACCTCCACATGATGGTCTCGAAGTGGACCCGCGGCCCGGACGGCCGCAGCACGGCCTACCACGTCAGCCATTACGTGGGCACGCTCTGAGCCGAGCCCCCTCGCTCGCGCGCACGGCGCCCGCGTCGAGCCCCGCGCGCCGCGCCGCCGTCCACTCCCGGCGGCCGGCGCGTTGGGACGTGACGGGCGACCCGTCGTATCATGCGGCCCGTGCGTCGCTCGTACCGCATGGCCGTCATCGCGCTCGGCGCCGCGCTCGCGCTCTTCGAGACGACGCCGGCCGCCGCGGAGCCCACGGCGGCCGATCGCGCGACCGCACGAGCGATGCTCGACGACGGCTACGCTCTCCTCTCGAAGGGCGACGCCGAGGCGGCGCTCAAGCGCTTCATCGGCGCCGACGCGCTCGTGGGCGCGCCTTCGACGAAGCTCGCCGTCGCGCGCGCCCAGTTCGCGCTCGGACAGCTCGTCGAGGCGCACGACACGCTGACGGCGACGCTTCGACTCCCCGCCCCTGCCGACGAGCCCGTCGCCTTCAAGCGCGCCCGCGCGGACGCCGCAGAGCTGCTCGCGCAGACGACGGCGCGGATCCCCGAGCTGACCATCTCGATCGTCGGCGCGGAGGGGCAGCCGGTGATCGTGCGCGTCGACGACGCGATCGTCCCCGTGGAGGCCCTCGTCGCGCCGCGACGTCTGAACCCCGGCCGCCACACGATCGAAGCGTCGGTCGACGGCGCGAAGGTGAGCGCCGTCGCGGAGCTCGCCGAGGCGGAGAAGGCGACCGTCACGCTCGACCTCACGACCGCGATCGCGTCGACGCCGGCGGCGAGCACGTCGCCCGATGCGCCGGCGGCGAGCACGCCGCCCGATGCGCCGGCGGCGCCACGCCGCGAGGCAGCTCCGTCGGCACGCTCCGACGACCGACTGCCCTGGGTGTTCGCCGGCCTCGGCGTGGCCGTCGTGGGCGCGGCCGTCGGGACGACGGCGGGCTTCGTCGCGCTCGGACGGAAGGCGGACGCAGAGGCGAACGGCTGTGTCGACAATCGCTGTCCGCCCTCTGCTCACGCGGACGTCGACGCGGCGAAGGACATGGCGACGGTCTCGACCATCGCCTTCGTCGCCGCCGGCATCGGCCTCGCCGCCGCCGCGGTGACGTGGCTCCTGCCCGGACCGAGCGCGAGCGCGGCGCGCTCCGCGCCGGTGCGGATCGGCGTGGGCGTCGTCGAGGGCCGCTTCTGAATCACCGCCCGCGCTCCGCGCGATAGATGTGGATGGGGCCCGCCCACGCGTTCGAGTGGCGATTGCTCGCGAAGTAGAGGACGCAGCCGTCGGCGGACACCCACGTCGGGGCGTCGTAGTCGTGGGCCCCGTCGGGCACCGCGAGCTCGGTCACGGGGACGGGATCGCCGAACACGCCGGCGGGATCGTCGCGGTATGCCGTCCAGATGCGCTGCGAGCCCGGCGCGGCGTCGCGATCCGACGAGAAGAAGATGCGCCGCCCGTCCGCCGAGAGCACGGGGTTGCGATCGAGCGCCGTCGGCGAGTTGATGCGTGCGAGCCCCGTGGATTGGAAGCCGTCGACGACGTTGCCCGTCGCGACGTAGAGATCGGGCTGCACCGCGTCGCGCGGTCCCATCCGCGTGTAGAGCAATCGGCCGTCTCGGGTGAGGAACGGATCGCGCTCGTCCTCGTTCGCGAGATCGAGCCCCGGGACGTCCTGCGGCGGAAGGAAGTGGGCGCCCGGATCGGGACGCGTCGCGAACTGGATGCGCGAATCTTCGACCCCCGCTTGCACGAAGATCGTGAGGCCGTCGGGCGTGACGGACGGATCGCGGTAGTTCACGCCCGGCGCGAGCTCGATGAGGGTCGGCTCGCCGAACTTCGCGCTCGGATCCGGCCGCGTCGCCACCCAGACGCGATGGATCATCGGGTCGCTGGTTCCCCTCGTGCTCTGGAAATAGATCGTCCGCTCGTCCTCGGTGAGACGGGCGTCGGCGTCCTCGTGCGGGTCCGGGCTCCAGAGCTCCTCGACCGGCACGATCCGCTCGAACGGCTTGTTCGGGTCGCAACGCTTCGGACGTACCTGCTCCACCCCGTCGCCGTTCCCTGGAGGAGGCGCCGCGTCCGCGACGTCGTCGACCTTGGTCAACTCGTCGATCCCCGTGAGGAGCCCGCATCCCGCGAGCACGATCGGGGCGAGGCAGGGGCCGACGCCGACTGTCCTTCGACGGATCACGAGCCGCTAGTGTACCGAGAGTCCACGTCCGCCGGGCCGGCGAACGCACCTTCAGCGAGCCTCGGGAGTCGTGCAGATCGGGGCGACGAAGCTTCCCCGCAGCGCCACCTCCCCGTCCGCGTCCGCCACCTCGAAGGTGCCCTCGACGCTCGACTCCGTGCGCCGGACGATCGTGATCGTGCCCGCCACCTTGCGCGCCGCGACAGTGATCTCGCCCGAGTCGTCATGCTCGCCGGTCTCCTCCTCGAGCCACAGATCCGAGTCGTAGGTCCCCGCCGCGATCGGATCGGGCGGCTCCGCCGTCGACGTCCGCGAGACGAGCAGACGGAACTCGTTCCGCCGCCCATCGGCGACGCGGTCCTCCTCGCCGAACGCGACGACGAGCGTGCGTACGTACCGCGTCGGCCGGCCTGGAGGCGTGATCGCGTAGAGGTGCTCCTCCGCGACGACGTCGACGGGCTCGGCACGAACGCCGTGAAGCTCTTCGAAGGTGAACGGCTCGCTCGGCGCCTCGACGAGCGCGCCCGAGTCGTACGGCGCCGCGCATGCGACGAGCAGCGTGGAGGTGAGGCACAGCGTGGAGAGCAGACGGTCCGCGACGAGCATGACGACCGCTCGGAGTGCAGTGACCGCGCCAGTCGAAAATTCCAGAATCTCCGCAACTTGGGCGGCCGACGATCAGCGGCCCGCACCACTCGTGATCTCCGGGCTCACCCCACGTCAGAAGCCGTAGTCGTTGAAGGACGGCGCCGCTCTCGGGATCGAGCGCCGATCCGTCGGCGGGCGCGAGGTCGGGGGGCGCGGCGTCGTGGTCCGCACGGGCTCGCTCGAGGCGACCGGATCCGGATCGAGCTCCAACGTCTCCTCGGACGACGCCGAAGCGGTGGCCGGCTCCGCCGTAGGCGCCGGCTCCGTCACCGGAAGGAACGCGCTCGCCGGAGCCGAAGACGCCCGCTCGCTCGCGCCCCCGGCGTTGCCGGCGGTCGGGGCATCGTCGCTCACGGCCGCGTGCGCGAGGAGGAGCACGAGCGCGACGACCGCGACGCCGAACACGCCGAGGCCGATCCGCTTCGCGCGCGACGATCCGTCCTGCGGACGCGCGCCCACCCGTCGCGGCACCTCGGATGTCCGAGCCGGTGCCGGAAGCACGCTCGTGATCTCCGTCGTCACGCCGTCGGGCTCCAGCGTCGCGCTCGGCAGCGTCGGCTCGATGGCGCCGGGCAGCGTCGGCGCCGCGTTCGCCCCCGGCAGCGTCGACTCGGTCGTCGTGAGGAGCTCCTCGGCGGTCGTGTCGAGCTCGTCGGACGGCGGGATCGACGTCCGTGCGACGACCTCCGTCGGCGCCACCTGCGAGTCCGGCGGCGGCATCGAGGGCCTCCCGAACGCACGGACGTACGCGGCGACGCCGGCGTGGCTCTCGATCTCCACCCTCGCCTCGTGGAGCGCGGCGGCGAAATCCGCGCACGTGGCGAAGCGCTCGTTCGGGTCGACGGCCATCGCGCGCGCGAGGATCCCGGCGAGCCACGCCGGCGCGTCTTCGGGCAGCGGATCGGGATCCTGCCCCAGCGCGAGCATGTACATGCGCTGCATCTGGGAGGGCGCGTCGTACGCGAGCGTACCGGTCGCGAGCAGCCGCAGCACGGCGCCGACGGCCCAGATGTCCGCGCGACGATCGACCGGGAGCGACCGCGCCTGCTCGGGCGCCATGAACGCGGCCTTGCCGAAGACCTGCCCCGTGGCCGTGTCCGTCCCCAGGCGGCCCTGGGCCTTCGCGATGCCGAAGTCGATCAGCTTCGATTTTCCGAGCTCGTTGACGATGATGTTCTCGGGCGAGACGTCGCGATGGACGAGCATGCGAGGCTTGCCCGCCTCGTCGGTGAGCTCGTGCGCGTACTGCAGGCCGTCGAGGACGTCGAGGACGATGCGCACGACCACGGGCAACGGCACGCGCGTCTTCGTCGCCTCGGCGTGGTTCAGGAGGCGGCGGACGCTCGGCCCGTCGATCCACTCGAGCACGAGAAAGAGCAGCCCTCCTTCGTCGACGACGTCGAGGACCTGGACGATGTTGTCGTGGTGGATCGTCGAGATGATCCGAGCCTCGTCGAGGAAGCGCGCGCGGTGCGCCTCGCTCTCGATGAGCGAGGGATGGATGGTCTTCAGCGCGACCTTCCGCTCGAAGCCGTGCGCGCCGCGAATTCGACCGCGGTACACCACGCCCATGCCGCCCGTCGCGACACGCTCGTCGAGGACGTACCGACCGAGCGTCGTCCCGGGCTCCGGCAGGTCGATCGCTCCGCTCACGAAGCTCAGGGTAGCAGGCGTCGCGGTCGATCCGCTCACGTCGACTTGTTCGCGTGCCGCGCGCGGAGCTCCTGGAAGTAGCGGCGCGCGAGGCCGGAGGCGGCCGCGGCGCGGGCGACGGTCCCGTGCACCGCGACGAGCCGCGTGACGTAGCGGCGCTCGAACTCGGAGATGACGCGCGCTCTCGCGCGCGGGAACGGCAAGTCGTAGACCTCGTCGAGCACCTCGTCGAAGGACGGGAACTGCGCCGAGGAGGCCCGCGGATCCGGCTCCGGCCGACCGAGGTCGCTTTCGCCGAGCGCGAGCTGCCGGGCGACCGCGTTCGCGAGCTCGCGGACGTTGCCGGGCCACGAGTAGGCCTCGTAGCGCTCGATGAGATCCGGCGGCAGCGCGTCCGGGTTTCCGCCGTACATCTGCCAGAAATGATCGACCAAGAGCGGGATGTCTCCGGTCCTGCGCCGGAGCGGAGGCAGCTCGATGCGGCCCACCGCGAGGCGGTAGAAGAGGTCGTCGCGGAAGCGGCCCAGCTCGACCTCGGTGTCGAGATCGCGACGCGTCGCCGCGATCACCCGGACGTCGACGCGGATCCAACGCGAGCCGCCCACGCGCTTCACCTCGCCGCGCTCGAGCACGCGTAGGAGCTTCATCTGCAGGTCGAGCCGGAGCTCGCCGATCTCGTCGATCAGCAACGTCCCGCCGTGCGCCTCCTCGAAGACGCCGCGGCGCGTGGCGACGGCGCCCGTGAACGCGCCCTTCTCGTGTCCGAAGAGCTCCGACTCGACGAGCGACGGCGACACGCTCGAGCAGTCGAACACGACGAACGGACCACGCGCGCGCGGGCTCGCCTCGTGGATGGACTCCGCCAGCACCTCCTTGCCGGTGCCGGTCTCGCCTTCGATGATGATCGGGACCGAGCTCTGCGCGAGCGTCGCGACGCGGGGGTAGAGCCGGCGCATCTCCTCGCTCGCTCCGAGCACGCGGCCGAAGCGGATCGATCGCGAGCCGGGCTCGCTCGACGCCTGGGGCGCGAGCTCGAAGCGCACCGTCGTGTCGCCGAGCACGAGCGTCTCGCCGCCGCGAAGGAGCGCCTCGACGATCTGCGTGCTGCCCAAGAACGTCCCGTTCGTCGATCCTTGATCCTGGACGCGGAGCAGCGGCCCCCCGAGCTCGAGCGCCAGATGGCGTCGAGAGACGAGCGGATCGTTCAGCTTTACCTCGCACGCCGGGCTCGTCCCGACGAGGACGCGCGGCGGGCGCGATCCGTCGAGCAGCGCGGTCATCCCGGCGTCGGGTCCGCCGATCACGCGCAGCTGCCACGAGGCTCCTTCGGGCCGGAGCGGCGGCGGCCGGTGTCGGCTCTTCGTCGCGGTCGGTTCGATGGCCATGACCTCTTGCGGTCTCCTCTCTCGACCCTGCACGTGAAGCATCGATCGATCCAGCCCAAACGTGCGCTGGGGCGCGGCCACGCCTCGTGTTTCTCGGCCTCCGCGGCGGCCCGCCGACGTCCGTGGGGTGAGCCCGGAGATCACCGCCGGCTCGGACGCTCCCGCGAGACGTCGAACGAGACGCGTTCGTGATGCGCGTCGTCGGTCCAGCCGTCCGCGGAAAACCGCGCTCCCGACGGCCGAACGGCGGCGCACGCGGGCGCGCACGCCCGCGGCACCGGCGTTGCTCTCGGTCCTCGCATGCACCCGCGCCGCCTCGCTCTCGTCGTCGCGCCGCTCGTGGCCGTCTCGCTCGTCTGCCTCTACACGTTCGTGCTCTACCCGCTCCGCTTCGCCGACGGCGGCGACCCGCGCCTGCCGGACGACGTGGTCGCCGCGCTCAGGGCGGTCGTCGCGCTCGTCGGCGTCGGCTGGGCCGTCTACTGCGCCTTCCGCCGCGCGACGAAGCGACCGCTCGCGCCGCGCTCCGAGCTCGGGGTATGGGCAGGCCTCGCCGTGCTCGGCGTCGCCGGCTACCTGCGATTCGGCGACGTCGGCTACGTCCGCGGCTATCACCGCTGGGAGCTGTTCCACTACTACCTCGGCGCGAAGTACCAGAGCGCGCTCCGCTACGACGGCATCTACGCCGCGACCGCCGTCGCGCAGGCCGAGACCTCGCCGGCGATGCGCAAGGAGGTCGAGTCGCGCTCGTTCCGCGACCTCGCGACGGACACCATCGTGCCGGCGAGGGTCGCGCTCGAGAATGCCGACGCCATCAAGGCGCGCTTCACCCCCGAACAGTGGGAGTCGTTCAAGCGGGACGTCGCGTGGCTGCGTGACACGTGCGATCCGCAGTGGTGGGCGGACATCCAGCGCGACCACGGCTTCAACGCGTCCCCGGCCTGGCTGCTCCTCGGGCGCGCCGTCGCCTCCATCGCGCCGGTGGGCGACACGTCCTTCCGCTGCCTCGCGGCGATCGATTTCGTGCTCCTCGCCGCGCTGTTCGCCGCGATCGCGTGGGCGTTCGGGCCTCGCGTGGCGTGCATCGCCGTCGTCTTCTGGGGCACGCAGTGGCCGTTCGACCGCACGTTCACGTTCGGCGCGCTCTTGCGACAGGACTGGGTGTTCCTCCTCGTGCTCGCCGCTTGTCTCGCGAAGAAGAGGTACTACGCCCTCGCCGGCGCCGCGCTCGCGTACTCGGCGGCGATCCGGCTCTTCCCCGCGCTCTTCTTCGTGCCCGTCCTCGCCGCCGCCACTACGCGCTTCGTCGTCGCGCGACGAAGCGCGCGCCCCGTCCCGTCGCGGGTGCTCCGTCCGTTCGCGAGGTTCGTCGCCGGAGCCGCGGTCGCCGTGGCGCTCGTCGGTGGCGCGAGCATCGCCGCCTTCGGCGCGAAGGCGTGGCCGGAGTTCGCCCACCGCATCGCCGTGCACGAGTCCTCGCCCACGACGAATCTGATGGGCGTCCGGACGATCGCCGCGTTCGACTGGGCCGAGCGCGTCGACGTCACGCGCGAGCGCGGAGCTCGCGACGAGTTCGCGCGCTGGAAGCGGCTCCGCCACGAGAGGCTCGCACGCCGCGCGCCGGCCCTCGCCGTCGCCGCCGCGGCCTGCCTCGTCCTCGTCGTCTGGGCGGCGCGCCGGCGCCTCCCGCTCTGGATGCTCCTGCCGCTCGGCCTGCCGCTCGTCATGGGGTGCACCGAGCTCAGCAACTACTACTACTCGGCGTTCCTGCTCTTGCCGCTGCTCGCGCAAATCGGCGCGACGTTCGAGATCGTCGCGCTCGGCACTTCCGCGTTGAGCGCGCTCTTCGTCACGTGGACGCGCGTGTCCGAGACGTACGACTCGCGCTGCTACTTCCAGTCGTGGGTCTTCTTGCTCGCGTGCGTCGCGGCGGTGCTCCTCGTCGGCATCAAGCCGGCCGCACGACGGTCGATCGCACGCGAAGAGCGGGAAGACGGAAGGATGATTCTGGGGTTGGACTCTCGACGCGCGTGAGCCCCCTTCGCATGCTGCCTACCGCGTTGAAACTGCTGAGCTTTTGGTCGCATGCGGCAAGCGGCCGCCGATCGCCAAGTGCGGCATTCTGCCACCTTGCGCAGTGCCGCGGCGATGATTTTCCTCGCGCTCGCAAAAACGGGGGTGGGCTTCCCAGGAGGCTGATCTATGCGCATTGCGCTCGTCTCGACGTGTGCATTGACGACCCCTCCACGGGCTTATGGCGGCACGGAGTTGGTCGTCGCGAACCTCGCCGACGCGCTCACGACGCTCGGCCATGACGTGACGGTCTTCGCGACCGGCGACTCGAGCCCAGCCGGGAGGCTCCGGCATCACTTCCAGACGCCCGTCTGGCCCCCGAACGACGTCGCGGAGCTCCGCCATGCGACCGCTGCATGGCGCGAGATCGCGAAGGGCGGCTTCGACGTGGTCCACGTGAACCACGCGATGGCCCTGCCGTTCACGCACTTCTGTCGCGTGCCTGCGGTGCTCACGCTCCATCACGAGCGCGTGCAGTCTCTCGTCGACCTGTACGGCGACTTCCCGAACGTCACGTACGTCGCGATCTCGCGGCGGCAGCAGGAGCTGTCTCCCGAGGTGCCGGTCGCGCACGTCGTCCACCACGGCCTCGACCCGAGCGCGTACCCCGCCGGCGAAGGCCGAGGCGGCTACGTCGCGTTCCTCGGGCGCTTCGCTCCCGAGAAGGCGCCGCACCTCGCGATCGACGCCACGCTCGCGGCGGGCATGAAGCTGCGCATGGGCGGCGCGCCGCACGAAGTGTCCAAGGACTACTTCGAGCGCGAGGTCGCACCTCGCCTCGCGGCCGCAGGCGACCGCGTCGAGTGGGTCGGCGAGGTCTCGCACGCGCCGAAGGTCGCGCTCCTGCGCGATGCGCGCGCGCTCGTCTTCCCGATCCAGTGGGAGGAGCCGTTCGGTCTCGTGATGATCGAGTCGATGCTCGTCGGCACTCCGGTCGTCGCGCTCGCACGAGGGAGCGCGCCCGAGGTCGTCGAGGACGGCGTGACCGGCTTCGTGGTGAAGTCGACGGACGAGCTGCCCGACGCGATCCGCCGTGCGGCCACGATCGATCGAAAGAGGTGCAGGGAGCGCGCACGTCAGCGCTGGTCGCACCTCCGCATGGCGAGCGACTACGTCCGCGTCTACGACGACGCCATCGGAAAGGGCATCGGCGCGCCGACCCGTCCGCGTACGGAGAGGTACAATGGCGCCGCCGTCGATGCCGCCGAATGACCAGCCCAGCGCCACGACGATCGCCGACGGTGAGTGCGAGCCGGCTCCCGCCGTGCTCGTGCTGCCGACGGCCGGAGACGTAGAGCAGCTCGTACGCGCCCACGGGACGACGTTCCTCGTCACGAACCGACGCGGGGACATCGCGCCGGCGGGCGCGCGCGAGCTCGGCTTCTTCTCGCAGGACACGCGGCACCTCTCGCACCTCGAGCTGTCGATCAGCGACGCGGAGCTCGTCCACCTCTCCTCCTCGTCGCGCGGTGACGCGTACAACCAGATCGACCTGATGGCCTCCGGGCTCGAGCCGGGCGACGTGCTCGACGACCCGCAGAACTTCCTCCACGTACGCCGGCGCCAGCTCGTGGACGAGGAGCTGGTCGAGAGTATCGAGCTCACGAGCTTCCTCCGGCAGCGCACGGTCGTGAGGCCGCGGCTCGAGCTGGCCGCGGACTTCGCCCACATGTTCGAGGTCCGCGGGGCGCGCAGGCCCGTTCGGGGCGTCCTCCAAGCGCCGCGCGTGACCGAAGACGTCATCGAGCTCGCCTATCGCGGTCGCGATGGCAAGACGTATCGGACCCGCATCGAGCTGTCGCCGCGGCCCTCGTCGATCCGGCCGACCGGGGCGCAGTTCGAGCTCGCCATCGAGCCGGGCGAGACCGTCACCGTCACCGTCCGCGTACGGCCGTCGCGATCCGGAGGGCGCGTGACGAAGGGCGCTCCGTTCGAGGAGCGCGCCGAGCGGCTCCGCGCCGAGGCCGAGGAGATCCGCTCGCGCTCCGCGCGCTTCGTCTGCGACAACGCGACGATCCAGCTCGTGTTCGATCAGTCCGCCAGGGATCTGGCCGCCCTCCGCACGCGCATCGGGCCGCACGAGATCGTCGCCGCGGGCATCCCCTGGTTCTGCTGCCCCTTCGGGCGGGACGCGCTCATCGCGTCGTACTCCGCGCTCCTGCTCGATCCGGAGCTCGCGATCGAGTCGGTGCGCGCGCTCGCGAGCTACCAGGGCAAGACGTTCGACCCGGAGACCGAGGAGGAGCCCGGAAAGATCTTCCACGAGCTTCGCTTCGGCGAGATGGTCGACACGCGGGAGATCCCGCACCGGCCGTACTACGGCGCGATCGACGCCACCCCGCTGTTCGTCATCGTCACCGACGCCGCGTACGAGATCACCGCCGACCGCGCCTTCCTCGAGGACATGCGCGCGCCGGTGCTGCGCGCGCTCGAGTGGATCGACCAGCGCACGGAGGAGGGCACGCGCTTCGTCACGTACCAGCGCCAGAGCCCGCGCGGCCTCGACAACCAGGGCTGGAAAGACTCGCGCTCCGGCGTGTCGTTCCCCGACGGACGCCCGGCAGAGCCCCCGATCGCCCTCGTCGAGGTGCAGGGCTACTGCGTCGACGCCTACATGCGCGGGGCCCGGATCCTGACCCACCTCGGCGATCACGAGCGCGCGAATCGGTACCGCACGCTCGGAGAGCGCCTACGCGACAAGATCGAGTCGGAGCTCTGGCTCGAGCACGAGGGCCGGTACGCGTTCGCGATCGACGGGCACGGCGCCAAGCTCCCCACGATCGTCTCGAACGTCGGCCACCTGCTCTGGTCGCGCGTGCCGCGCCCGGACCGGGCCGTCGCGACCGCGGAGCTGCTCACCGATCCCCGCTCCTTCTCCGGTTACGGCATCCGCACGCTCGCCACCGGACAGCCGGTCTACAACCCGCTCAGCTATCACAACGGCACGGTGTGGCCGCACGACAACGCCCTCATCGCGAAGGGCATGGCCAACTACCGCCTGACCTCGCACGCGACGCGCATCTTCGAGGGCCTCGTGGCGGCCATGTCGTCGCTGCGAGATCACCGCCTCCCGGAGCTGTTCTGCGGGCACCGGCGCGAAGGCGGCGAAGTGGTCCAATACCCGGTCGCGTGCAGGCCGCAGGCTTGGGCCGCCGCCTCGCCGTTCCTCCTGACGCAGGCCATCCTCGGCATCCACATCGACGGCCCCAACAGCCGGCTGTCGATCCGCAACCCGAGCATGCCGCCGTCGATGAAGCGGATCACGCTCGAAGGGCTCCGCGTCGGCGCCTCGCGCGTCGACATCCGCTTCCGGCAGGTCGGCAAGCAGGTCCACGTCGAGCGCCTCGACGTCCGCGGGCCGCCGATCCGCACGGACATCGAGCTCGATTGACGGGCTCGGCGGGCGGCCGCGCCGATCACTTGGCGAACGAGCGCACGACGGCGACCAGACCGTCGAGCTCCGGCTTGCCCGCGAGATCCGGGTTCGGGGGCATCGCCGCGCTCTTCCCGACGGCCGCCCCGCCGTTGACGATCACCTTCTTCAGCTCCTCGTCCGTGACGCTCGCCTGCCAGCTCTTGTTCGTGTAGTCGCGCGGCCTCGGGTCGAGCGCCGCCGCCGCGGGCCCGTCACCCTTGCCCGAGGTGCCGTGGCAAGGCGAGCAGCGCGCCTCGAAGAGCGCCTTCGCTCCGCTCGACGCCGCGGTCTGCTGCGCCTGCTGGCCCTCGCGCATCGGCTCCTTCTTGTCCGGCTTGCTGCAAGCGACGAGAGCGGCACCGAGCGCGATGCCCATGACGAGAACCTGGAGCTTCATCTTCGTACCTCGTTGTGGTTGTCGAAGTCGGCTCGAGTGCCTTGGCCCGAGCGTGGTCATGGCGACGAAGGCGCCTTGCGCGGCTCGAAGGCCGAAGGGTCGGCCAACCACCGCGTACGACAGGACTCCGAGCAGAAGAACGCCGTGCGCCCGCCCGCTTCGGCCGAAATCGCTCCCGGCCCGATGCGCACCTGCATGTGACAGACCGGATCCTCCGCGACCGCCTGCTCCTCTCGCGTGGGCTCGGGCTGCGCGGAGCTCTTCCGCTCGAGCACCCAGGTGACGAGGGCCTGCAGCCGCTCTTCGTCGAGGACGTCCGCGTAGGACGGCATCCGCAGCGGATAGCCCCTCACCCGCTTCGCGTCGGGCTGCAGGATCGACTCGCGCACCCACGCCTCGTCCGCGACGACGACGAGGCCGCTGTCGAGCTCGCGGCGCCGGCCGCGCAGGTCGACGAGCGGCGGGGCCAGCTCCGGGCGGTCGTGGCAGTTCGCGCAGGACAGCACCCGATAGAGCTCCTCCGGCGCGGTAGGCAGAGCGGCGCCCTTCCCTTCCGCGCCCAAGAGCTCGCGGACGGCCCGCTCGAGCGCCGCGAGCCCGCCGTCGTGCTCGCTGTCGAACACCCCGCGCACGCGTCCGGCGCCGTCGACGAGCAAAAAGGCGCTCGTGTGGAGGATGGGGTCGTTCGGGTCGTTCGTCTTCTCCGCGGCGACCTTGAACCCAGCGGCGAGGCGCGGGAGCGTCTCTTCGTCCGTCGCGAGCAGAGACCAGCGCGTCTCCTCCGGCGCCCAGCTCCGCGCGTAGGCACGCAGGACCTCCGGCGTGTCGTGGGCCGGATCCACCGAGAAGGACACGAAGCGGACCTTCACGCCCGCGAGGCGCCGCTGCAGCTCGACCATCTTCGTGGTGAGCAGCGGACAAATCGTCCGGCACTGCGTGAAGACGAAGTTCGCGACCCACACGTCGCCGGCGAGCGACGCACGCGTCACAATGTTGCCGTTCTGGTCGACGTAACGGAAGTCGGGAGCGTCCCAGAGCGGCGCGAGCGATCGGGCCGCACCTCGCTCCGCGATCGCCTCCGCCGGCGCGCGGGGCGACCTGTACGCGAGACCTCCGACGACGAGGAGCCCGCTCAGCGCGAAGGCCACGACGAGGGGGACGACGAGGCGCTGCATTCGCGCCGAACAAAGCCACATGTCGCGCGATCTCGCAATCGAACAATCCGGATTTCTTCGGGCTGCGCACGACATGCGCAAAGCGCAAAACCTGCATCGCTCGACCGTGGAACCTGGCGCGAGGATGCGGCAATCGCGCAGCTTTCGTGCGCCGACGCGAAGCTCATTCGCTCGATCGTCGAACCACGGGCATGCAACAGACGGACTCGCGAACCACGCCGAGAACGCCGAATCACCTCGACTCGGCGAGTCGAGCTCTCGGAGCCGTTCGGCATCTCGTGCTCGCGCTCGTCGCCGACGCGGCCATCGCGAAAACAGGACGGCCCGCCCCCTCCTCCAGTGGACGAAAGCGGGCCGCATCCTCTCGTGCTGCCGACGCTCACTGCGCTTCGAACGTGATGGTCTGCAGCGAGCTCGCAGGCGAGCTCGTCCTCAGCGTGATCCCCGTCGAGGTCCCGTCAGCGTAGCTCAGCGGCATCGCGCTGGATCCCGCGAGGTGACCGAGGTGCCGGATGCGCATGGTGCCCATCGAGAAGTTGTTGCTGTCTGCGGGGCGGTACGACGGAATGTCGATCAGCGACGGGATCGCACAGCCCGCCTTCACCTCGAAGAACGGGTCGAGCGACGTCGCGTACCAGTGGTTGGTTGTCCAGGACGCCGTGGATGCCCGGCTCGACCTTGGAGAAGCAGTCGTTCGCCGCCCGTACGCTTCGCGCGCGAGCTCACGCCCAGCGAGGTCGCGGCGCTACCGTGACCTCGCCGGACGGCGAGATGCTCAAGACTTCTCCATCGCGGCCATGCGGCGCTGGATCTCCTCGGGCGAGACGAGCTCGACGACGGCGCAGATCGTCCAGCGATTGCCGCACGGGTCCTTCACGCACGCGCGGCGGTAGCCGTAAAACTCGTCCTTCGGCTCGCTGAGAGAGACACCGCCTGCAGCGAGAGCGCGCTGGTACGCCGCATCGACGGCGGGCCCGTCGTCGACGTAGTACGAGAACGCGCCGGGCATCGGCGGATCTCCAGGAAGCGGCTCTCCGCACATCACGACGGAGTCGCCCAGTCGGATCTCGGCGTGCGCGACCGAGCCGTTCGGCCCGTCGTAGCGCTCGACGACTTTCCCGCCGAAGGCAGCCTCGATGAACGCGAGGGCTTCTGCCGCACCGGGAACGACGAAGGCCGGGGTGACCGTGTGATGACCATCGGGACGAGGGAGCTTTGCCATGGGTTCCTCCAATCGACGGAGGTACATGCCCGGCCCGAATGACAGGGGACTGTCAGCTTTCGGTCACCCTCGTCCGAATTCGTCACGACGCCGCGCCGTGTCGTCCCGGGCGGATCAGTGATGCACCGGCCGCTGCTCCGACGCGTGGCTCTCGAGGACCTCGAGGAGCAGCTCGTTCGTCCGCTTCGCCCTCGCCTTCAGCGCCGGCATCCGCTCGACGACCTTCGCGCGGAGCTCCTGCCGGCGGTCCCACGATCGGTCGATCTGTGCGATGAGCTGCCCGATCCCGATGCTCTCGAGCGGGGGCGACTCGAGACCGAGCTGCTCGAGCAGCCCCGTGACCTTCGACGCGTACGGCAACGCGGTGAACGGCGTCCCGCGGAGCGCGGCGAAGATGAGGAAGTGCAGGCGCATCCCGACGGCGAGCTCGAAGCGACCCATGAGATCGAGCACCTGCCCGGGCGAGTAGCGGCGCCGCAGGATCTCCGCGTGCTCGGAGTTCTGCATGTGCGCCACGACGCCGTGGCTGTGCTGGACGTCGATCTTCTCCATCGGCACGAACACGACGTCCGCGCCGTAGCGCTCGATGATGTAGTCCGCCGCGTTCGCCAAGAGCTCGTGGTAGTCCTCCGGGTCGAGGTCCGGCGCGGCCGGGCCCGGCTCGCGCACGGAGAAGCCGACGAGCGGCCGATCGAACGCGACGCCCTCGGAACGCAGCGCCTCGATCGGCAGCTCCTCCTCCGTGATGAGCAGCGCCGGATCCGCGGTCAGGTGGATCTCGCGCGTCACACCGACGTCCTCGAGCAGCCGATACCCTTGGCGATCGCGCACCGACACGACCGCCGCCTCGTTGAGCGCATCGCGCACCGCGCGCCGTGACGACTCGCGCTCGAGCGGACCCGCGCTGATCGCGTAGACGACGACGGGGATCCCGAGGTCGTGCGCGACGAAGACGTCGCGGAGGTACTGCTCCGCGTCCGCGTCGTAGAGGATTCCCCCGCCGCCGAGCACGAACACGTCGAGGTCCTGGATGACCTCGCGCACCTCCTTCCGCGTCATCGAGCGCGGCTCCACGGAGCGCTCCACGTCGTGCCGCGCGAGCGTGTCCGCAGGGTTGCGCGAGAACACGGTGATCTCGGCGGGCACGGAACGCCGGAGCTCCCTCAGGATCCCTTGGAGGATGGCCTCGTCGCCCAGGTTCAATCCTCCGTACGACCCGGAGATCCCGATCCGTACCTTCGTGTTCGCTTCCATGGCGCCTCAAACGGGGGTGATCTTCGGCCACTCGATCTCGACCCCCCGATCGACGAGGAAGGACTGGAACTCCCGGAGTAGCCGCGGCGTGTTGCGTACCGCGCGAGGCGTCACGTTCCGCTCGAGACAGAACACGCTCAGGTATCCGGCGACCTCGCCGACGTTCCACTCCGTCGGATGCACGCGGAACGCGCCGTTCGCGATGTGCGACACGCCGAGGTTCTTCCCTCCCGGCAAGAGGTTCTCGACGCGGATGGGGATCATCGCCCCGAGCGGGATCTGGTACGGCCAGCATCCGATGTCGAGGTACGGCTTCCCGCTCACCGTGGGATGCAGGTCGATCCGGTAGCAGCCGACGCCGACCGAGTCGTCGAAGGGCTCCGCGCCGTTCTTCCGAAGCGGGTACGCGATGTGCTGCTCGAGCACGGTGAACTCCGCGCGGAGCCTCCGCGCCTCGCGCACGTAGGCCGTGGGCGCGAGCCCGTCGCGCGTGCTCCCCACGACGTCCCCGCGCAGGCGCAGCCCGGGGTAGCCGATCCCGCCGTCCGCACGCGGCGCCTCCGTCTGTAGCCAGTAGAGGAGGCTCAGGCTGAGCTGACGCCCTTCCTCGAGGTGGCGATCGCGCGTGGCCTCGTCGACGCCGATGACGGGGCCGAACCAGTAATCGTTGTGCGGCCAGTTGACGATCGTGACGTCGCTCCGAGCGAACCCTTCCACGAACTTCGACCGGTCGAGGATGCGCCGGAACGCCCACCACGACTTGCCGTCCTTCTCGGCGAAGAGCGGCCGGCGGAGCAGCTCGTGCGTCTCGGGGTCGACCGTCGTCCAGTCGAAGAGCGGCCCCGGCCAGCCCTTCGGGCGCAGCGCCTTCCAACGCTCGTACTGCGCCGGTTTGTCGATCGTGTGATCCTCCCCGGGCAGGTACTCCATCGCGAAGCAGACCGTGAAGGCCTGGTGATCGACCGGCGGCGGGTCCTCCTGCGCGTGCGGCTCGCCCGTATCGGCCTGGCGCTCGGGCCCGACGACGTGCTCGACGCCGGCGAGCTCGAGGAGGTCGCCCAGCGGCGTGCCGTCGATGAAGTACGGCGCCTCGACGAAGCGGTGGTGCCCCGTGTCCATGTCGAGGAGCTCCACGCGCGTCACCCGATCGCCGTCGGTGGAGGCGGCGATCGGCCTGTGCTCGCGCAGCACCCGGAGCCGTCCGCTCAGCTCGTGCGCGTTCATGAGCTGGTGGAGGAAGCCGACCGCGATGCGCGGATCGAAGCAGAGCCGGCTCACCCAACCGTTTCCCGGGTTCAAGAAGCGCTCGGCGCGCGCCTCCGGCGTGAGTGGGACGTGCTCCCGGTAGTAGTCGCGGATGCCACGCCGGAGCCGTCGATAGCTGGCCGTCGAGCCGAACGTCTCGATCCACGGATGCTCGTCCGGCGGCACGGCCTGGCTCGTGAGCTGACCGCCGACCCAGTGCGTCTCCTCCGTCAGAACGACCCGACGGCCCAGGCTCGCGGCGGCGATCGCGGCCGCGCACGCGCCGAGGCCGCCGCCGATGACGGCGACGTCCGTTCGGATCTCCCTGACACCGTCACGCATCCGTCCTTCCTCGCTTCGGCCGCGCGGCGACGTCACGCCGGTCGCGGATGCGATCGTCGGCGAGCAAGCGTCGTGCGCGATCGCTCGGGCGCCGGATACGTGACGCGACCGTCCTTTACGCGCGCGAAGCTCGTCATACGATGCGAGCTTGAGCGCGACACGCCCGTCACGTGCTCGACCCGCGCCCCACGCGCGACGAGGACGTCGGCCAGGAGCGAGCGATGGCACCGCCACGGCACGGCCTCGGCGCACATGAGCGCGACCCTCCGTTCCGAAGCGAGGGCGCGGAGCTCGGCGAGGCCCTCCTCGAGCTCCTGCGTCTGCATGTAGTCGGCGAACCCGCGGAAGCTCGCGTTCCGCCATCCCGTGTTCGGCGAGCCCTCGCGCGAACGGCGCAAACCTCCGAGCCGCGGGAGATGGACGTAGTCGATCCCGTGGCGACGCAAGGACTCGCGGAGCGTTCGCCCGTCGAACTGCGGGTTGTGCCCCGACCGCGGGATCGTACGGACGTCGACCACGAGCGCGATCCCGAACGAGCGGAGCATCGCGACGAGCTCGTCGAGGGAGCGCGTGGAGTGGCCGATCGTGAAGACGTCGATACCTGCCCAGCTCGCCTCCGAGCTCGAGGAGGAAGGTCGCCCCATGCGCCCTCGCGCGGCAACGCGCGGGCCACGCGGACGGACTCACGCCCGACGTGACGTCCGCGGGAACATGCCCGGGCGGCTCCGCGGGAAGCCCGCGAGCTCGCGGAGCACGTCCATGGACGTGACGATGCCGAGCAGCCGATCGTCGCGGTCGAGCACGAGCAAGCGGTGGACGCCCTCGAACGCCATGATGCGAATCGCCCGCTCCATGGGATCGTCCGGCCCCACCGCCAAGACCTCGGGCGTCATCACGTCACGCACGAGCCGCATCTCGTTGCTGCCGCCGTAGTGCTCCGTCAGGTCGCGCATCGTGATGATGCCGACGATCCGCCCGTCGCGCTCGCACACGGGCGCGCCGCTGATCTGGTGCTCCGCGAGCATCTCCGCCGCGCGCCCGAGCGGCATGTCCGCCGGCACCCAGAGCACGTCCGGTTCCATGACGTCGCGGACTTTGCGCATGGCCCACCTCGCGTGGCGCGCAGATACATGCGCCGTGCCGCACGAGCGCGCGTCCGAAGCAGCGCCGCTGCACGGCCCCGAGCTCGTGCGCACCGGCGTCACGGGGCCGCGCGAACGGCGGCGCTCACTGCGAGAAGATGACCGCGCTGTACGGTCCGAGCTCGAACGATCCGCTCTGGCCCATGCCGTCCCGACCGCCGCCGTTCGCGTCGATGTCGAGCGTCCGTGTGTTGCCGAAGTCGCTCGAGTAGCCGTTCCAGTCGCTGTTGAACCGGACGTACCAGCGACCGCCGCGCGGGAAGCCGATGCGGTAGTCGGAGAACCAGCGGCTCGAGAAGTTGGCGACCACGACGACGTCGTCGCCGGGGCCTCCCTGGTCCCAGCGGTGCCAGGCGATGACCTTGTCGACGTCGTTGACGTGGAAGACGTTGACGTGATCGCCGCGGAGGCCGCGCGTGTTGTCGTACCAGTTGCGGCGCAGACGGACGAGGTCGCGGTAGAGCTGCGTGATGCCGTGGTACGTGTGCGCCTTGCCCCAGTCGAGCGCCCTCTCGGCGGTGAACCAGCCGTCCTCGAGGAACTCCTGCCCCTGGAAGAGCATCGGGATGCCGGGCGACGTGAACATCACGGCGGCGGCGAGCGTCGAGCGCTTCTTCGACGCCCAGCTCGAAGCGTTGCCCGGCCAGATCTCCTCCGGCAGGCGCTGCTTGCCGTTCGCCACCTCGTCGTGGCTCTCCGTGTAGATGACCCTCCGCGTCGCCTGCCCTCCGAACGAGTGCGTGATCGCGTCACGGACGGCGGCCATGCTCCGCCAGGCGTCGTTCGATTGGACGACCGCCTCCCGGATCGGGTGGACGAACGAGCCGTCCCACTGCGCGTCGAAGCCGAGGCCGCCCTCCCACGTCGGCTTCGTGACCCAGTCGTGACCGCCGAAGTCCTCCGCGATCTGGATCTTCCAAGGCTGCGACTTGGCCTGATCCATGACCCAGCGGAGCATGCTCACGCCGTCGCCGATGTCACCGGTGCCGTCGCCGTCGATCGTGCGGATGTACTTGGTCCCGTCCCAGCGGAGGCCGTCGGCGCGGTACTCGTGGAGCCACATCATGGCCATGTCCTTGATGTAGTCGCGGACCTCGCGCCGGCCGTAGTCGGGTCGCGTCGCGCCCCACGGCGTCCAGGCTCGGTGGTCGGTGTAGAAGTACGCGCCGCCGTGGCCGAGGCAGTTGCCGTCGATGCACCACATGGGCAGGTCGGTCGGTCCCCAGTGGTTCGCCACGACGTCGATGACGACGCCCATCCCGCGCGCGTGCGCGGCATCGATGAACGCCTTCATGTCCTCGGGCGTGCCGAACGCGCTCTCCGGCGCCATCGGCTGGCTCGGGTTGTAGCCCCACGAGTGATCGCCGGGGAACTCGGCGACCGGCATCACCTCGAGCATGTTGACGCCCAGGCCGGCGAGGTAATCGAGCTTCTCCATCGCCGCGCGCCACGTGCCGACGTGGTGGCCCCAGCCGCGCGCGAACGAGCCGATGTGCAGCTCGTAGAAGACCATCTCGCGGAACGGCGGGGTCGAAAAATGCGACGTCCACCAGTACGCGCCGGGATCGTGGATGATGCTCGCCCCCGCCGAGTTCTCCATCCGCGCGGCGCGCGGATCGGCCTTCCAGAAGCGCGATCCGTCCTGCGCCTCGATCATGTACTTGTACTTCTGCCATCGCCGAGCGCCCGGGACGTCGGTCGAGAAGTTGCCGTTGAACTCGTTGCCGAGCTCGTTCGCGTGCGGGTTCCAGCCGTTGAAGTCGCCCGCGACCCAAACGCGTCGCGCGAACGGCGCCCAGATCCGGAAGGCGACGCCGCCGTCGTAGAGCGTCGCGCCCATGCCGCCGTGCTGGCTCGTCGAGAGGCCGCGCGCGCTGTAGGCGCTGCTCCGATCGACCGACTCGGCACCGACGTCTGCGCATCCCGTCGCGCCGCCCACGAGGAGCGCGAGGGACACGGCGAGCCAGCGCGCGGTGCGAATCGGCGACCCCTTCATGACGTCACTCCGATCGGAGGCACGCGAAGCTACGTTCAGAGCGCGCGTCCTTTGCCGACTCGCGAGCGTCTCAAGCGTCGATCGGTCTCACATGTCGGTACATGGGAGGCCTCGGGCCTCGATGGCTCGATGCCTCGCTCGTCGTCTTCGGCGGCCACGGCGTGTGCTGCCGGCAGTCCTCATCGCGCGACGGCGATCACGAAACATGCAAGGACGTGCGCGAAAGCGCGAAGCCCTCGCTCGCGCGAGGGCTTCGTGGTCGACGTCGTCCGTAAGCCGAGTTCTGTTCCGCATCGAGGTCGCCCCCGACGCGGTGGCGATCATTCCTCTAGGACGACCATTGCTGGGCGTCTCGAGCAGCCTACCCACGGGCTCGGACGAGCCATCCTTCACCGCCCCTCGGACCTCGCGATCCTCGGAGCGGCACGCCCGCCTACATGGCCTTGCTCCCGATGGGGTCTGCCGTGCCGTCCCCGTCACCGGAGACGCGGTGGGCTCTTACCCCGCCGTTTCACCCTTACCTGGCGGGTGCCTTTCGGCGCCGGCCAGGCGGTCTGTTCTCTGTTGCACTTTCCTTGGCGTTTCCGCCACCGGGCGTTACCCGGCATCGTGCTCTGTGGAGCTCGGACTTTCCTCCCGCCGCGGTTGCCTCTCGGCCCGCGGCCGGCGATCGCCTGAACGGCGTCGACGGAGGAAGAATGGGCTCACCGGCGCGCTTTCGCAAGGTCTTCCGGCACGCTCTTGCTCACGCGGCCGGACGGGGCGCGTGCGCGCCGGCGCTCTCTTCGTCCGTGCGCGCCCCCCGCTCGTCGGAGCGCACGAACGCGAGCATCGTCACGAACGGGACGACGACCATCCCGTAGCGCCCAGCTCCGAAGAAGACCGCATGCGTCGCGGCGGTCGCGAGGATCACCGCCGCCGAAAAAGGCACGACGAGCGGAGCTCGGCCGAGCTCTCTCCATCCGAGCGCGGTCACG
The DNA here is from genome assembly GCA_937949945.1 of uncultured Myxococcales bacterium. GTDB lineage: Bacteria > Myxococcota_A > Polyangia > Polyangiales > Polyangiaceae > Labilithrix. Next base: position 69,730 of record CALFEQ010000178.1, on the reverse strand, counting down.
GCGAGCGCGAGCGCGAGGTACCCGATGGTCCCGGGCACGAGCACGCAGGCCAAGAGCCCCAGCGCGACGAGCGCGGTCCGGATCGCGCCGAGCGCACCGGTGCGGCGCGGGCGCATCTTCAGCACCGCGACGAGCGCGGCCGCGAGGAAGAGGCGCGACACGAGCGTCTCGAAGGCGCCGAGCGCGAGCTTCGCCCTCTCGGGGAAGCTCGAGGCATTCGAAGCGTGCAGGTACCACGGCGCCGCGCCGAAGTAATCGAACGTCATGCGGAGCTTCGCAGGCGCGCGCGCGAGCCATTTCAGCGGCTCGCGCGCGATGACCTTCATCGCCTCGCGCCCGAAGCACGCGTCCTTCGCCGCCTCCTGGAACACCGTCTTGCACGCCTCCGGGACGGTGATCTCGTGCCAGCCTCCCGTCTCCGTCTGCGTGCCGATCGCGAGGTTCCAGCCGCCGTTCACGCTGACGAGCGCGCATCGCTCCATGCGCACGCAGTTGCGCGCCGTCCACGGGGCGCAGATCGCGAGCGCCGTCGCCGTCACGACGATCGCGCGCATCGCGGTACGACGGAAGCCAGCGTACCGATGCTTCGAGGCGGTCGCGCCGGAGGTGCTCGCGCTGGACGCGGCGAGCCAGCCGAGCACCGGCGCGAGCACGAGCGACTGCGGACGGACGAGCGTGGCGACGCCCATGAGGACGCCGGTCGCGACGATCCACGGCCGAGGCTCGAGCGCGACGCGCGCGCGCGCCGCGAGGGCGGCGGCCGAGACGAGCAGCGAGGTCGTCACGCCCTCCGTCATGACCGCCGCGGTGTACGGGACGAGCACCGGGTGCAGCCCGACGGCGAGGCCTCCCGCCAGGGCGAGACGCGCAGCACGTGCCGTGGCGCGAGGCAGGAGCGACCAGGCCGCGACGGCCGAGGCCGCTCCGAGGACGGCATTGAGCGCCATCGCCACGGCAGGCTTCGCGCCGAAGACGGCGTAGCCGAGCGCGACGAGCGCCGGATAGCCGACGGGATAGTGCGCCGCGTACGTGACGACGCCGTCGGGCCAGACCCAGGTGTAGCCGTGCCCCTCCGCGATGCGCGTCGCGATCTGGTGGTAGTACGTGCCGTCGGCCGCAGGCGGGAATCGTCCCGCGGCCCAGACGGCGACCGCGACGCGGACCGCGAGCGACACGACCGCGACGATCAGCGCGTCGCGGCGCGGACCGCTCACGGCCAGAGGCCCAGTCGCTCGAGCGCCACCATCACCTCGCACGCCGGCAGGCCGACGACGTTCGAGTACGAGCCCTCGATGCGCGACACGAGGCCGGCGCCGCGGCCTTGGATGGCGTAGCCACCGGCTTTGTCCTTCCCTTCGCCGCTCGCGACGTACGCGCGGACGCGCTCCGAGGTGAGCGGCCGGAACGTGACGCACGTCCGTACCGTCTCTTCGTGGAGCGTGCGCGCGGGCGACTCGGGCGCGCCGATCGCGAAGCGCGTCCACACCTCGTGGGTCCGGCCGGCGAGCCGCGTGATCATGGCCTCGGCGTCTTCGGTCGAGGTCGGCTTCCCCAGGATGGCGCCGTCCGCGATGACGATCGTGTCGGCGACGAGCACCGCGCCGGCGGCGGACGCGACGTTGACCCCCTGGAGCGTATCGCCCCGCGGCGGCTTGTCCGTCTTCACGAAGGCCTTGCTCGCCGCGGCGAGCTTCGCGGCGACGATGCGGACCAGGTAGGCGTCCGGCGGCTCTTCCGGCAGGGCGACCTCGTCGACGTCGACCGGCATGACGAGCGTGGGCACGCCCAGATTCGCGAGGATCTCGCGGCGCCGGGGCGATCCGCTGGCGAGGAGCAGCGGCTCGGCCTCCGAGAGGGGCCCGCGGACGAGCGGCGGCGCTGGCGAGGCAGGGGCAGGCATGCGATCCGGTTCTTTTTCCCAATGAAGCCGCGAAGGCAAGTCTGGTATGGTGCCGGCCAGCTCATGCGAAGCGCAAAGGCACGGGAGGCCGTGGCCGCGGCAGCTCTCCTGACCTCGTTGTTCGGAGCAAACTCCGCGCACGCACAGCCTTCACCGGAGTCTGCGCAGTGCCACAACCCGCTGACGAGCACGTGCATCAACAGCGACACGTTCTGGCCGCACCCGGGCCCGCAGCGCTTCGCCGCAGTGGGCGGCACGGAGACGGTCGCGGAGCGGCAGGTTGGCTTCGGCCTCGTGACGACGTACCAGTCGCGGCCGATCATCGTCCGGATCGCGTCGCCGGGCCCGGGCGGCAGCGATCAGTTCGTCGTCGACGATCAGGTCAACGCCAACTTCCTCTTCGCCTACGGTGTGACGAACCGGCTCGAGCTCGGCGCCGCGTTGCCGATCACGCTCGCGCAGAACGGCGCCGGCACGAGCCCGCTCACCGGCGGTCGCGGCCTCCGGGACACCGCCGTCCGCGACGCGCGGTTCGGGCTCACGTACGCGCTCGTCCCGCGTGTGCGCATGGATCCGGCGACGGCCGCGGCCGAGGGCGGCGCCGGAAAGAGCTTCTCGGTCGCGGGTCGCATGTTCTTCTCCGCGCCGATCGGGGACGACTCGGACTTCGCGGGCGAGCGGTCGGCGGTGTTCGTCCCCAGCATCGCGGCCGACTGGCGCGTCTCCCGCTTCTTCACGGGCGCCGAGGTCGGCGCGCGGATCCGCCCGGTCACCGAGTTCGCGGGCGCGCGCGTCGGATCGCAGATCACGACCGCGCTCGGCGCCGGGTTCGACATCCTCGAGCGGGACGTGCTGTCCGTGCTCCTCGAGGGCCGCGCCTATTACAACTTCCCGGAGCAGCACGACACGCAGCAGTCCGCATTCGGGCCGCGGAGCATCCCGAACGGCAAACGGATCATCCCCGCCGAGTGGATGCTCGGCGTGCGGTCGGCGCCGCTGCTCGCCGGCGACGTCTCTTTCTTCCTCGGCGGCGGCGGCCCGCTCCCACTGAGCGATGCCGCGATCACGGTCCCGAGGTTCCGCTTCGTGCTCGGGGTCACGTACGCGCCGGTCCAGCGCGACACCGACGGCGACGGGGTCCCCGACCGCATCGACCGCTGCCCGTCGCAGCCCGGCGAAAAGAGCAGCGAGCGCCCCGGCTGCCCGCCCGAGGAGACACCACCGACGACACCACCCGCCCCGCCGACGAGCGGCAACGCTACGCTGGAGACACCTCGATGACGGTCACGACGTCCAACGCCCGCCACCTCGTCTTCCGCCTGACCGAGCCGGCCCGCCTCCCCGACGCCCTGCTCGGCGTGCTCCGCGAAGAGGTGGTGGTGGCGGGATGGATGCGTGCGAGCGGCGTGCTCTCCGACGTGCGCATCCGGGCGCTCGGCTCCGACGGGACGCGCGCCCTCTCCGGGACCTTCCACGCCGTCGTGCTCGAAGGGAGCGTCGGCCTCTCGCAGGGCGACGTGACGTGCGGGCTCCGCGCCGTGCTCTCGCGCGAGACCGACACGGGCCTCGAGACCGTAGCCGGCGAGATCGTCGAGGCGCGCGTGGGCGCCCTCGAGGTGCTCGTCACAGCGCTCGACGACGTGACCGCGACGCGCTCCGCCGGTCCGGAAGGCGTGTGGCTTCTCGAGCCCTCGGGCGCGCAGCCGCGGGCCGCGGCCGCCGCTCCGGCACCGGCTCCGTCGGCCCCTGCGGCGGCGTCGTCCGCACCCGCCGCAGCGCCGTCCGCTCCGGCGGCGGCTCCATCGGCTCCGGCGGCGGCCCCGTCCTCGCCGGCCATCCCGCCCGCGCGCCCGAGCGAGCCCGAGCCCGCGAAGCCGGCGGCCGCGCCGAGGTCGACGTTCGGCGGCACGCTTCCTTTGCGACCGGTGAAGCCGGCAGTCGTCGAGGAGGAGGCGATCTATCCGGACGCCGGCGACGTCGTGGAGCACTTCGCCTTCGGCCGATGCGACGTCGTGAAGAGCGACGGCGACCGCCTGCACCTCCGCCTGGGCAAGGACGGACGCATCAAGGAGATCGCGCTCGAGATGCTCAAGGTCACGCCGCTGCCCGCCGTCGAAGGATCGACGGGCAAGCACTTCCGGCTCGACCGCAAGCTCTGATCAGGGCTTCACGATCCCGACGTCGTAGCGAAGGTCGGGGAACGGCCCACGCGCGTTGTAGAAGACGAGCGTGTCGCTGCCTGCGACCGCGAGCGGGACGGACGCCCACGGCATCCACGTGCACTCGGAGACCTCGGTCCCCGCGCTCGTCGTGTGACGCACGCTGCGCCCCGGACGCCCCTGCGGCGTCGTGCACTGCTCGAGCTGCACGATCGAGCCGTCCCCGACGAGGTGAGCGAACGCATGGGGACCGCCGGACGGGCCGAGCGTGGTGAAGGTGCCGGTCGCGAGGTCGAGGATCCGGAAGACCGCGGGGTCGGCCCCGCCGTCGACGACGAGAACGAGCTCGCCGAGCTGCTCGACGACGCGGACGGCGGAGCCCAGCGTCGTGGCGGGCGCGCTTCCGTCGAGCTTCACGAGGAAGCGCTCCTGTGTCCCGCCCGTGTGCGTCGCGAAGACGCCGAAGGCTCCGCTCTCGCTGACGGCGATCGGCTCGAAGCCGTAGCGGAGCTCGTCGCGCGAAGCGGCCGTGCTCGAGACGAGCACCGTCGCGTCGCCGCCCGCGCGCGGTCGCTTCACGAGCTCGCGAACGAAGCCGCCGCCGGAGGCCTCGGTCACGCGCGAGTAGAGCACGTCCGGACCGAGGTCCGTCACGATGCCGAGCAGCGGAGCAGAGTCGAGGACCTTCTCTTCTCCGGTGCGTGGATCGACCGTGCCGATCGACTGCCGATCCGGCGCGACCTTGAAGCCGACGATGCGCGTCCCGTCGAACGGAGCCTGCTCGCGGGTGCCGCCCATCCCGAACGCGAACGACCTCCAGTCGACATGGCGCTTGGCGGCGATCTTCGCGAGGTCCTCGCCGCCGACGTCGACGAGGATCAACGTCTCTCCCGTGTCGTCGGGGACGTGCCCGACGAGGGAGCTTCCGGCCGACGACCACCGCACCTCGGAGCTCGGGACGCCGACGTCGAGCGCGACCGGCTCGGCCGAGCCCGTCACCGGCGCGACGAAGAGGAGCTTCGAGAGCTCACCGTCCGCCGCCGAGAACGCGACGTGCTCGCCGTCCGCGGTGAGCATGAGCATGCGCAGTGCGCCGGGCGCTCCGTCCACGCCCGTCGGCGCGGCGGCCGAGAACGTCCGGCCTCGCTCGAGCGCCCAGTCCCGTACGACGACGTCGATCCCTTGCGTCGCCCGCCCGAGGCCGTCGACCGCGCGGCGGATGCCGAACCAGAACGCGGGTCCCTTCGCGGTGAGCCGCTCGACGCGATCGCCCGTGGCGTACGTCGTCACCTCCGTCTGCGTGCCCGTCGCGGTCTCCACGCGGACGATCCGACCCGGCGTGCTGCCCTTCGGACAGAGATCGAGGAGGAAGTACTTGCCGTCCTCGGACCGGACCGGCTCGCTGCACGCCTCGTCGAACTGGCTCGTCGACAGATCGGCTTCGGCGCTCTCGAAGTCGTCGGTCTCGTGCTGCGGCGAGCAGCCGAGGGCGAACGAAGCGAGCGCTGCGACGAGGGGTCCTGCAAGCCAGGGCGATGCGTCTCGGATGTGCACGTGGGTGGGTGTAGCACCCACCTGGTAGGCTGCCAGGTCGAAGAAGGCAGTCAGGGGAAGTCAGGCTGCGAGCGCCGAGGAGGCTCCGGGCTCCAGGCTCCAGGCTCCAGGGAGAAACACGTTGCGTCTCGCGCATCTACGCCCGCCCTCACCCGCGGACGCGGGCGGGGCGGTCGCCGACGCAGAGGTCGGTGCCGGGCTTCGAGTGTGCCCACTTCACCATCGCGATGGCGACCGGCTTGCCGGACAGCGGGCCGAGGACGGCGCTCTTCACGTCTCCGACGGCCGTACCGTCCGGGGTCGTGACGGGATCGCCCGGCCGCGGGACGTCTTCGCCTTCGAGGTCGAGCGGGACGAGCTTGCGCTTCACGTGCCCTCGGTTCTCGAGCATGTAGACGACCTCCTGCCCGAGGTAGCAGCCCTTGTCGAAGGACACGGCGAGCTTCTCGAGCGCGGCCTCCTGCGGGTAGAGCGACGCGTCGACCTCGACCCCGAAGCGCGGAAGCCCGTGCTCGATGCGGATGGCTTCCCACGCGGCGTCGTCCCCGACGGCTCCACCCGCATCCGCAACGACGCCGGCGATGCGACGAGCGAGGTCGTCCGCTTCGGCGGCGGGCGCCGCGACGATCGCTCCGCCGTGCCCGGTCAGGTCGAGCGCGCCCGAGAACGGCGCCGCGAGGGCGTCGGCCGCCTCGCGCGATCGCGGGCCGACGAAGAGCCAGAACGCGAGATCGGCCGCCTCGAGCTCGGCGTCCTCCATGACCAGGTGATGGTCGAGCGTCGCGAGGGTCTGGTCGCGGAGCGTGGCCGGCACCGCGAGCGCGAGCACGTCGTCCGCTCGCGAAGGGACCACGTACATGTCCGTCTGCATGCGGCCCTTCTTTTCGACGAGCAGACCGTAGAGGCTCCTCCCGGGGCCGAGCTTCGTCACGTCGCAGGTGATCATGCCGTTGAGCCAGCTCACCCGGTCGCTTCCGCGGACGATGATGCCGGTGCGATCGGCGGCCTGGACGGCGAAGACCGCCTCACGTGCGGCGCGAGCCTCGCGCTCGCCGGTTCTCGTGCCCATGGCCCCTCACCTTGCGCCATCCGCGACGGCGAGAAAAGCTCGAACGCGAGCGACCTTCCGCTCCGACGGGCGCCGGCGGGCGATTTTCCGCAAGACGACCCGCGAGGCACGAGAATTCCACGGGCGTCGGCTTGACGAACTCCCCTTCCGGAGGTCAGGCTGCGAGCCCGAGAACTGTGATCGGGAAGCTCGGGCCAGGCGACTCCGGGTCCCAGCGACTCGACGGTGGACGGCCGCATCCCAAGCTCGCGGCAAGAAGCACATGCCCGGCATCGGAGTGATTTTCAACCCGCGCAGCGGCCGCAACCTGCGAGACCCGGACGCCGGCCGCCGGCTCGCCCGCACGCTCGGCGATCACGGCGTCGTCCGAGAGGCGCGCTCGATCGACGAGCTCTACCGGGTCGCCGAAGACTTCCGGCGCCTCGACATCGACGTGCTCGGGATCAGCGGCGGCGACGGCACGAACGGCACCACGATCACCGGCTTCCTCGACGTCTACCAGGGCAATGCGCTCCCGCAGATCGCGTTCCTCCGCGGCGGGACGATGAACACGGTCGCCAACTCCGTCGGCGTGCGCCGCGGCCGACCGGAGGGGCTGCTCGAACGGCTCTGCCGCGCGTACGTCCAGCGTGCAGCGCGACCGCTGGCCGACGTGGAGCGCCACGTCATGTGCATCCGCGCCGAGGGAGCGCGGCCGCTCCGCGGCGACGGGAGCGGCGGCCCCACGTCGATGCGGTCACCGCCGATGGCGGTGAAATACGGCTTCAACTTCGGTACGGGCGTCGTCTGCGGCTTCCTTTCCGAGTACTACGGCTACGGAGAGCCGCCGAGCCCCCTCGTCGCCGCGAAGACCCTCCTCCGCGGCGTCGGAAGCGCCGCCGTGGGCGGCGAGATGATCAAGCGCATGGCCGAGCCGTTCCGCGGCTCGGTCGAGCTCGGCGACGGGACCGTGTGGCCCGAGCGCGACTATCTGGCGATCGCCGGCGGCACCGTCGACCAGATCGGCCTCAACTTCCGGCCCTTCTACCGCTACGCCGAGAGGCCGAACACGTTCCACCTCCTCGGGATCTACACGTCACCGATGGGGTTCGTCCGGCAGCTCCCGCGCATCTGGCGGGCCGCGCCGATGCAGCCGGGGCATACGTATGAAGCCGTGACGGACCACGCCGTCATCCGCTCCCCGCGCGCGCCGCTCCGTTACATGATCGACGGAGACTTGCACGAATGCGCCGGTCCCCTCGTCGTCTCGATCGGCCCGCGCGTACGCATCGTCGTGGGGACCTGACTTCGCGGGAATGTGCAGCCATACCGCGGTGTTGGCTCGCGGTGTGAGGGGCCCGTCGCGACCTCGATCCGCGGCTGGGCTCGCTTGCGTGGATCGGCCCGCCCCTTTAATCTGCGACCGAACATGAGGCGTTTTTCGGCCGCCGTGCTCGTGCTCGCCTGCCTCCTCGGCGTGGCGGCGCCCGCGCGCGCGCAGGAAGGGCCGCTGACGCCGGACGAGTCGGCTCGGCTCGCGCGTGGCGAGACCGTCGTCCGCGAGCAAACGGTCGAGCGGGGCGAGCGCCGCTACATCGGCGGCCTCACGTACACCGTCGTCGACGGCACCGCGACCGAGGTCGCGAGCATCCTCGACGACGTCGACGCCCTCCGCCGCGTCCTCCCGAAGACGAAGCGCGCACGCCTCGTGGGCACGATCGGCGGCGACAGGCTCGTCGAGCTCGTCTCGGGGAACGCCCTCGTCGAGGCCGAGTACACGATCCGCGTCCGTCGGACCCGCGACGAGGTGCGCTTCTGGCTCGAGCCATCGCGGCCGCACGGCATCGACGACGCCTGGGGGTTCTTCCGTTACCAGCCGTTCGTCGGCCCCAACGGTGAGCCGCGGGTCCTCTTGACTTACGGAGTCCTGGTCGACATGGGACCGGGCCTCGTCCGAGAGCTGTTCGAAGAACGCGTTCGCGCGGCGCTGCTCTCGGTCCCGCAGCTCGTTCGCCGTGAAGTGGCCGAGCTGAGGCGACCCTGACAGAGATGCTCGCTTCGCTCTCGAGAGTCTTTGCCATCGCGATGAACACCTATCGAGAGGCCGTGCGAGCGCGCGTGCTCTTCGGCTTGCTCGCCGCCGCGCTCGCCGCGAGCGCCTACTCGCTCGTCATCGCCGCGATGTCGATCCGGCAGGGCATGCGCATCGTGGCGGACATCGGGTCGGCCTCGATCTCCGCCTTCGCGGTGCTCGTCGCGATCATCCTCGGCGCCACCTCGCTGTACCGCGAGCTCGAGCTCAAGACGGTCTTCCCCATCCTCACGCGCCGGCTCCGGAGGCACGAGTACGTCGTCGGCAAATACCTGGGCATCCTCGGCGTTCTCTTCGCGTTCGTCGCGATCGACGGCGCGTCGGTGCTCTGCATCGTCGCGATCCAGTCCGAGGTGAACGTGCCCCTCACGCTCGCGACCGCGGGCTCCCTCCTCGGCGTGCTCGGCTTCGCGCTGTGGCGCGCGAAGCTCGCGCGCGTGTTCGTCGTCCTCCCGTGGTCGATCCTGGCGTTCGCGACGATGGCAATCGTCTCGGCGAGCGCCGGCGCCGAGCGCCAAGTCGTCCTCGTCTCGGCGTGCCTCACCGCCGCCGAGATCGCGATCGTCACGGCGATCGCGATGCTGTTCTCTTCGTTCTCGTCGCCCTTCCTCACGGCCATCTTCACCGTGATGGTCTTCTTGGTCGGGCGCTCGGCGGACACGCTCTCCAACCTCCCCGCGCGGCTGTTCGGCCCGATCGGCGGCATCGTCCGGTCGCTCGGCATCGTCGTCTCGAAGATCGTGCCGAACCTGAACGTCTACGTGCCCGCACGTCCGATCCTGCTCGGACAGGTCCCCTCGATGTCGCTGACGAGCTACCTCCTGAGCGCGTGGGCGAACGCGCTCTTGTACGCGGGGGTCCTGCTGGTGCTCAGCGCGATCGTCTTCCGGCGGCGCGACTTCCAGTGACGCAGGTCGACGCACGAGCCGCTGCCGCGACCGGGGCCGAGGAGGCGCGCCCGTCCCGGTGGAACGCCGTTCGGCGACCGTCGTTCGTCGCGGCGCTCGCGCTGCTGGTCGTCGTCACGGCGTGGATCACGCGCATCCGCGAGGGCAACCGGGCGCTCGCCGCGTGCGACGAGGCGCTCGCGCGCGCCGATCGGGTCGAGGCGATCGTCTTCGCCCGCGCGGCGGCGGAGGCGCGCTGCCCGACGTGCACGTCGTCGGAGCTCGGCTACGCCCGGCTCTACGCGATCGCGAAGGACGCAGAGGCACGTGGCGACCACGCGGAGGCCGTCGCCGCGTGGCGCGCCGTGCGCGCGGCAGCGCTCGGCACGATCGTCCTCGATCGCTCGCCGTCTCGACGCCAGCGCGCCGACGTCGAGATCGCGCGCCTCGAGCACCGGATCGACATGGCCGCGGCCGCCGCGGGAGGTACGCCTTCACCCGCCGCGACGGAGGAGCGGCTCCGCGCCGCGCTCGCGACGAACCCAGTACCCTCGTCGGCCGTCTTCGCCTTCCTCGCGCTCGGCGGTGCGCTCTTCCTCGCCGGCGCGGTGCGTTTCGCGCGCTCGAAGACGCTCGCGTGGGGCGAGCTCGCCATCGCCGCGACGGGCATCGTGCTCGCCGCCGTCGGCGTGCTGATCTTCTAGCTTCGGCCCGCGCCAGGCGGGGTCAGGCCGCGCGCGTACGGAGCAACGCCGAGTCCGGAACCAGCCGATCGGCTGCGACGGGACGCCGCTCGGCCGTCGCCTCGCAGTCCTCGAGGTAGTCCTCGATCATCGTGCGGATCATGCCGTGACAGGCGCCGCAGTCTCCGCCGGCCTTGCACGCCAGGGTCACCGCTTCACGCGTCGTCGCACCGCCGCGGATCGCGTTCTCGACTTCAGCCTCGGTGACCGCCATGCAGACGCAGACGTACATCTCGGGCTAAAGATAATGAAAGCCGTTTTCATTTCAAGAGCGGAGCTCGTCCCCCGTCGAGCTTCCCACGAAAGCAAGAAATATTACGCGGACTTGACCAACGGACATCGACCCCATCCGTGGGGGCCGAGCCGGGGCCTTCCGCCGCGCTAGCTGCGGATCTGCTGCGAGAGGTACTGCGCCTCGCCGACCTGCTTCACGAGCTCGAGCTGCGCCTCCAGCCAGTCGACGTGCTCCTCCTCGCTCGTGAGGATCTTCGTCAGCATGGCCTCGGTGCCGTTGTCGCCGAGCTGGCGGCACGCCTCGATCGCCTTGTTGAGGAGCGGGATGGCGACCTGCTCGACCGCGAGATCGTTCTTCAGCATCTCGACCACGGTCGTGCCGATGTTGAGCTTGCCGAGACGCTGCAGGTTGGGGAGCCCCTCCAGGTAGAGGATGCGCTCCGTGAGCATCTCGGCGTGCTTCATCTCGTCGATCGACTCCTTGCGGATCTTCTCGTGGAGCCGTTCGTAGCCCCAGTTCGCGCACATCTTCGCGTGCAAGAAGTACTGGTTGATGGCGGTGAGCTCGCCCGTGAGGATCTCGTTGAGGAGATCGATGACCTTGGGATCGCCCTTCATGGCGTCCTCCTTCGCTGAGGTTCGTCGCACGCGGACTCGCGTGCACTTCGAATCCAGCACCGCGAGCGCACGCGTGCAAGAACAGAACGTGAAAGCGATTCTGAGAATCGCTTTCGACAAGCGTCGCGCTCGTGCCTCCACGAACGTCGATGCGCGCACGCGCCGACGTGCATGATGCAAGCGCACGAGCTCTCGACGGCGCGAGCGGAGGCTCTCGCCTTCGACGCCGTGCGCGTCAGTACGGCAGGCGAGCGCCCGGCACCGATCCGAGGGTCCGGCACACGAGCCGATCGAGCTCGTCGCAGCAACGGTCGATCGCGAAGTCGCAGACGCGATCGTCGTCCGCGCGCCACGAGAACCGCACGTTGGCCGGGGCCGCGTCGTGGGTCGGGCAACGGACCGCCGCGAGCACCCTGCGGAGCCACTCCTCGTAGGCCTGCTGCATTCGATTCGTCGCCATCACCGCCTCCCTCACCGCGAGGCCTCGAGCGGTCGAGCCTCGTGCCGTGCCCGGATGCATGCGGGTTGCCGTGCCGGCGCAGACGCGGTTTCTCGACGTGGATCGCCGGGCACGCTGCGGTTCGCCCCGGCGCACGAGGCCACGCCGCGCGGCGGCGAGCGACGACCTCGAGCACTACACACCGCATCCGTCAGCGATCGGCCGCGAAGTCGAGGGCGACCCACACGTCCACGCCGTCGCGGCCGATCCGGTGCGAGCCGTTGACGCGAAACGTGACGCACTGGCAGCGATCGCGGAGCTCGAGGCCGGCGCGCGCGGCGACCAGCGCCTGCGCCGTCACGTCGGCGTCCGCGCCGATGCTCGTCGTGATCGCGCGCGCCCACGGGACGACGAGGCCGGCGCCTGCCGTCGTGCCTTCGCGGGCGAGAAGGCCCGCGGGGACGTCGAGGGCCGGCTCGGACAACGCACGCGCGAGGACCGGATCGATCCCTTCGCGCGTCGCGATGTTCGAGAGCACGCGCGGGCCGTCGCTTCGACCGAAGCGCAGCCGCGCGACGACGACGTCGCCTCCCGGCATCCCTCGCACGGGGACCACGTGCCCCGTCTCGACCTGAGCGCCGAGCCAAGGGATCGATCCCGAGAGGCGCGCCCGCGCGAGCGGAGACGGGCCTTCGTCACCGTACGCGGCGCCGCCCGCGACGGCGACCTCGACCGCCTCGCGACGCCCCCAGCGGCCGAGCGTCGACGTGAGGCCCGTCTCCGTCACGGGCGCCGTTCCGGACACCGTCGCCATCGCTCGTCCCGGCAGCGTCCCGAGGATCGCGTCCCCCCGCGCGTGGAGCACCGACGCCGCGACGAAGGGCTCGATGACGTGGACGAGCGGATCGTTGCGCTCGTACGGATCGTCGTGCGCGGAGGCGAACGCCCTCACGAGCGGCGCGCCGACGTGCAGGCGCGCGCTCGCCGCCTGATCGCTCCCGTTGCGGCGCCCTTCGGCCGCGACGTCGCCGGCCGCACGCGCGCCGAGCGACGCCGCGAAAGGGCCGAAGGTGGTCCCGCCCAGCGCGCCGATTTCGGCGCGCGCATAGCTGATGCTGTCGGGCGTGATCGGCGGCGGCTCCCTCGCGACGGCGCTCGCGGCCGCGCTCGAGACACGCAGCGCGCCGCCCTCGACGGTGGCGTCCCACGTGATGGTCGAGAGCACCGCGCCGGAGGATCGGAGCGCGACGAACGGGCCCGACGCGTCCACCGCGGTGAGATCGCCGCCGCGCCGCGTGACGGCTCGGATGCCCGTCTCGGCGAGGATGGGGCCCACGCGCACGGCGCCGGAGAACGCGGCGCGGTCCCATGGCTTCGCCGCCGCGTCGACGTCGCTCGTGGCGGCCACGCCACGCCGTCCTCGGAGGACGTCGGCGTCCCAGGCGACCGTGAGGCCGTCCGCGCCGCTCGCGCCTCGGGCGTCGACCCACAGGCCGTCGTCCGCGGAGCCTCCCGCGTCCGGCCACGGCAGCAAGGGAGCCTGCGCGCCGGGCAAGCGGTCCCAGCGGATCCGAGTCGTCGCGACCGGCGACCGGAGGCGAGCGTCGGCGACGAAGCCGCCGCGCGTGTACGCCCCGCCGCGAAGGTCCAGCGCGTGCTTGTCGCCGCGATCGCGCCACGGCAGGTGCACGCCTCCTCCCACGAAGAGGCCGTCCTGGCCGCGGTACGCCACGTCGGGCGGGAGCAGCCCGATCTTCTCGTCGGACCGCATCCAGAACCATGGCAGGTACATCACGGGTACGCCGTAGAACTCGAGCTTCGGGTTCTTCAGGATCAGCTCGCCGGGCGGCGCGACGATCGCCTTGTCGAACTCGATCGTCAGCGGCGTCCCGAGGCACGGGCAGAACGCGAGCCGACCCCGGCCGTCGGCCTCGATGCCCCACCGCGTGCGCGTGAGCCGGATGCGCTGGCTGCGAAGATGGAACGGCGGCGAATCGATGCGCACGTCGCCGGACAGCTCGAGGCTGCGCTCGCGCGCGTCGAAGCTCACCACCTCCGCGCGCGTCTTCACGAGGCCGCGCGTGCCGAAGGCTTCCTCTTCGAGGCCGTCCAGCTCCTCGGAATCGTCTTCGTGCAGCGCACCTGCCTCGCGCGCGGATGCCGTGCGGGACGCGACGAAGACGACGACAGCGAGGCAAGCCGCAGTCGCTCGCATCCAGGCTCGGCGCGGTCGCCCTTCAGGGCTTCGCCGGCGCGGGCTTCGAGGCCCGCTTCGTCCGCGCCGCCTTCGCGGGAGCACGTCTCGCGATGGGCTGGGCGATGGAGAGGTAATCGCCCTTCGGGAAGTCGATCGTGAGCATCGCGGGCTTGTCCCCCGACGCGTCGTTCATCTTCCACGTCGGCGTGACGTCGGCGCGGAGCTCGACGACGAAATGCAGATCCTGGCCCTGCGGAACGAGCCGCGCGCGATACACCGGCGTGTTGAAGTGCACCGTCACGAGCGCGTTCGTGTTGTTCCAGACGCGCGGGCTCGCGCCCTTGAGCACGTACGTGAGCGACCCGTGCGCCTTCCGCTCCTCGACGGGGACGGCCTGCGAGAGCGCGACGAACAGGCGCGAGCCGCCGTCGCTCGTCTGCTCGAAGCCGGGCATGTTCACGACGGGGCCCGTGCGGCGGTACTTCACGCGCGGCGCCCCCCTCCCCGACTTCACCGGCCGGTCGCTGTACGCGTAACCCGCCGCCGGGATGCTCGGCTTTGCCTGCTGCTCCGGAGTGTCCGGGTTCGGCCCGCTGCCTTCTTGCGGAGGAGGCAGCACGTCCGGCATCTGCGCAGGCTGCGCGTCCGCGCGGCCGACCAGGCCGAGGGCGACGCTCGCGGCGACGGCGAAGGACAAAGCGCGCTTCATGGTCACGATTAGAGCACGCCGGAAGAGCGCGCTACAAACCGCCCGTCACGTTCGGCCCGTCGCGCCGCCACGCTTCGATAAGCGCGCCGCGGACGGCGTGCGGGCGATCTCGACCGTGGCGCGCGGGGGCCTTCGGCGCGCCCGCGAGCGCTCAACGCAGTTGCCAACACCCGCTCGCGCTGCTACCGGGTGCCCCATCATGGACGCTCTCCCCGCCACGGAAATCACGGCACTCCTCGGTCGCGGCACGCGGTTCGAAGGCAAGCTCTACTTCGAGGGACGTGTCCGCATCGACGGCATCTTCAAGGGTGAGATCAAGAGCGACGACACGCTCATCATCGGCGACGGCGCGGAGGTGCACGCCGAGATCGACGTCGCGACCGTGATCATCCGCGGCGGCTCGGTGCACGGCAACGTGCGCGCGACCCAGGCGATCGAGATCCACGCGCCCGGAAAGCTGATCGGGAACATCAGCTCGCCGTCCCTGTACATCGAGCGCGGCGTCGAGTTCCAAGGCTCCTGCCGCATGGACGTGGACAAGCCCGAAGAGGACAAGTCCGCGAAGGAGTCGAAGGACAACGGCAAGGACGACGCCCGCGCGTCGCGGGAGAAGGCGGATCAGCCGCGCGCGTGAGCCGTCACGTCCACGCGGCCGCACGATCGCCGCACCTGCTCGCGGTCCTCGCCGCGACGGCGCTCGCTTGCGCGCCGGCGTCCGACCGCCGCCCCGCCCCGCCGCCGAGGCCCGTCGCCGCGCCGCCGTCCGACGCAGGCGCCGAAGCGGCCGCCCCGCCGGAGCCCGCCGTCCCTTCCCTCGACGAGCTCGCGGCCCGCGGCCCGACGGACCTGCCGCTCATGCGCGAGGCGCTGCGAACGGACGACGTCCTCTCCGCGCCTGTCGTGCTCGAGGCCAAGTCGGCCGACACGTGCTTCCGTGCGCTCGTCGCCGCGAGCGCCCCGGTCCGCGCGTGGTTCGAAGACGACGCCCGAGCCCCACGCGGCGCCCACGCCGAATCCGCCGGCCTCGTCCCACCGCGCGGCCCCGCGTGCGCGCGCAAAGGCGAGCGCCTCCGGTTGGTGGTCGAGGCGTCGTCACCGAGCGTCGTGGCGCGAGCCGTCGTCTGGCAGTCTCCGTGAAGGAGGCTCCAGGCTCCGGGCTCCAGGCTCCAGTAGCGCGCGCTTCGCGCGCGCATCCTCAGACGCTGAGGACTGAGGACTGAGGACTGAGGACTGAGGACGGACGCGCCTGAGGCCTCCTTCGAGGCCCGAGGCCCGAGGCCTGAGGCCTTTTTCAGCGCCCCCGTCCAATCATCCGCGCCGGCGGCCGGGAAACGAATCGGCTCCCAGCGTCGAAGAACCTCCACGGCTTGTCCGCCCACACCCCCGCGTAGGCCACCCCCACGCGAGGCGTGACGCCGATCTTCGGCCTCCGGTCGCGCGCGGCGAGGAAGATGCGGTCGCCGGCGACGAGGTCGATCGCGTCGTCGCGTCGTGTGATGCCGAGCGCGCGCGTGAGCCTGCCGGGTCCGTCGGTGCCGGCGCCGTCGGGGAGTCCGGAGATCGGCTCGACGGCGCGCACCAGGACGGCGTGCCCCTTCCCCTCGCCGAAGCAGACGACGTTGAAGCAGTCGTACATGCCGTAGATGAGGAAGACGTACGCATGCCCCGGCGGCCCGTAGAGCGTGCGTGTGCGTCGGGTCACGCCGGCGCGCGCGTGGCAAGCGAGGTCCTTCGGCCCGCGGTAGGCCTCCGTCTCGACGATGCGGGCGACCCGGATCTGGTCCTCGTGACGCACGACGAGGCGGGTGCCGATGAGCGCGCGCGCGAGCACGAGCGCGTCCCGCTCGAAGAACGCGCGCGGAAGAGGCACGAGCGGATGCGGCGGATCCGCCCGCCCGAGAGGCTGTCGCTCGAGCTCGAGGCCGTCGACCACGGCCCCATTCTAGTCGCCCTCTCGGGCCCGCTTCACATGACGAGCTCGATGTCGACGCGGCGATCGCGAGCCCAGCCTTCTTCGTCGGTGCCGGTCGCGTCCATCTCCCCGCGCGACGTCACGCGCATCTGGTCGCGCCCGACGCCGAGGTCGACGAGGTAGCGGTGGACGGCGTTCGCGCGGCTCTCGCCGAGGCTCATGTTGTACTCGGGCTCGCCGCGAGCGTCGGCGCGGCCGATGAGCGTGACCGACCTTCCCCGGAGCGGGCCCGTGGTCAGGCACCGGGCGACCTCGGCGAGCATCTCCCGGTCTTCTTCCCCGAGCGCGGCCGAATCGAACTCGAAGCTGGGCGCGACCGTCTTGTCCGCCGCGCGCGGCGCGATCCCGCAGGCCTGCGCGATGCGATCCGAGACGCTGAGGCCGGGCGTGTAGACACTGGGCTTCTGCGGCGAGTCTTCGTCCGCGTCGGTCCGACCCTCGAGCGGCCCGGCGGACGTCGTGGTCGTCTGGCCGACCGCCGGCTTCTTCGCGAGCTCGTTCGGCGATTTCGCCTTCTTCGACGAGAAACCGGGCGAATCGCACCCGACGAGCGCGAGCGCAGCGACCCCGGCGAGCAGTGGGAGGGCGCGGACATGGAAGGGAGCGAGACGGTGTGCCATGGTGCGGGATCGAACCAGCACCGGCCGCAAGCGGCCAAGTTACGTGTTAGGTATCTGGCGCGATGGACGTCACCGTTTTCCTCGAGCCCGAGATCGATCTGCCGCGCCTCGTGCACATCCTCGATGGGCTCGGGCACGAGGGGCGCTACCACACGATCCGGACGTGGACGAAGCGCCATTACCAGCGCCTGTTCGAGGCCGCGAAGGGCTTCCGCCCGCTCGACCTCGACTTCTTGGTCCCGGACGGCGTGGGGTCGCTGGTCGAGGTCATCCACGACGGCCAAAACACGCTACCGATGTTCAAGCGCTTCCAGAAGCGCTTCACGAAGGTCGAGGGCGAGGACTTCCCCATCGCCGGCTACAACCACCAGTCGATGCAGGCGCTGACGGGCCCGGGCTACTTCGCCGTCACGAAGGGCGAAGGCGAGCACGAGGGCGAGCTCGTGTTCGACTACACGAAGGTCCCGAAGCAGAAGCCGGAGAGCTGGCCGGAGATCCGCGCGAACGACGGGCTCATCAGCGGCATCGTCAACGGCGGGATGATCGATTACCTGCGAGGGATCTCGCAGCACGTCTCGATCGGCGTCGCGTACAAGAACGGCAAGCACCGCAATCAGTGGTTCGCGCTCGTGCGGAGGGATCCGACCTGACGCGCGCGGCGCCGCGCTCACGAGGCTGGGAAGCACGTTGTCTCTCGAGCTGCGCGTCATCGAGCGCATCGCGGAGGTACCGGCCGCCGAATGGGACGCGCTCGTCCGCGAGGACGCCTCGCCGTTCGTCGAGCACGCCTGGCTTCACAGCCTCGAGGAGGCCGGCTGCGTCGGCGGACGTACCGGCTGGCTCCCGCACCACCTCGCCGTGTACGAGGGCGGAAGGCTCGTCGCCGCGGCGCCGGCCTATCTGAAGACGAACAGCGAAGGCGAGTTCGTCTTCGACTGGAGCTGGGCCGACCTCGCCGATCGCCTCGGCGTCCCGTACTACCCGAAGCTGATCCTCGCCGTCCCGTTCACGCCCGCGACGGGCCATCGCGTGCTCTGGCATCCGTCGAAGGACCGCGCCGAGATGGTGGCCGCCTTCGCCGGGGCGCTGCGGACGATCACGAAGGAGCTCGGCCTGTCGGGCGCGCACGTCCTCTTCCCCGAAGAGGCCGAGGCGAACCTGTGGAGCGAGGCCGGCTTCATGGCGCGCAGGGGCGTGCAGTACCACTGGTCGAACGAGGGGTTTGCGACCTTCGAGGACTTCCTCGCGACGCTCCCGCAGAAGAAGCGCACGCAGATCCGACGCGAGCGGAAGCAGCCCGCGATGGACGGCATCACGATCGAGACGCTACGTCCCGACGATCTCGCGGGCCCGAGCGGCGCCGGCATCGCGCGGACGATGCACGATCTCTACCTCACGACCGTCGACAAGTACTTCTACGGCCGCCGGTACCTGAACGCGCGCTTCTTCGATCTGGTCCGCCAGCGAATGCCGCACCGCCTCGCGTGGGTCGTCGCGCGCGATCGACGCGGAGAGATCGTCGCGGGCGCGTTCAACGTGAAGAAGAACGGTGTGCTCTATGGCCGCTACTGGGGCACGACCGTCGAGCTACCGTTTCTGCACTTCAACGTCTGCTACTACCACGGCATCGAGGAGGCGATCCGCGAGGGCCTCACGACGTTCAACCCGGGCGCCGGCGGCGAGCACAAACGCGTCCGCGGCTTCCGGCCGACGATGACGTGCTCGGCCCACCACATCGAGGAGCCGCGCCTTCGCGCCATCCTCGACGCGTTCCTCGAGAGAGAGCGACGCGCCGTCGCCGATTACATCGCCGGCCGCGACGACGCGTGAGCCCCGCGCCGTGCCCACGTCGGCACCTCGCATCCGACATCACCCCACGCCGGAGCCATAACCCCATGATCACCCTCGGGAATCCGCCCGGCGGCGTCCATGAGTGCTCCCGGCGTGATCCAGATCAGCCCGCCGAAAACGCCCGATCAGGCCTCGTGGGGGGTGATCCCACATCGGAACGGGGTTGGTCCGGCGGCTGCACTCAGGTCGGGCAGAACGCGGCGGCAGCGAAGGAGCCAGACCAAATGAAGACGATCAACCTTCTCACGATCTCGGCGGCGATTGCTCTCACCTCCCTCGCCTTCTCGGCTGGATGCTCGGCGCCCCCGGTGCCGGACTTCGAGGAGGACGAGGAGGAGATCACGGCGACCAAGAAGAAGAAGAAGTCGAGCGACGACGACGAGGAGGAGTCGAGCTCGAAGAGCAAGTCGAGCTCCTCCAAGAACCCCCGTCCGACGACCGACAACCTGCCCGACGAAGATCTGCCCCCCGGCGAGGAGTTCCCCGGCGACCAGCTTCCGCCCGGCGCCGAAGACCAGGCCGAGGCGTGCTTCTTCGACTGCATCGCGGGCAATCCGACCGCACAGCAGATCGACGCTCAGCTGGGCGCCTGCTACGAGCAGTGCTCGGAGACGGACAACGCCTGCCTGCTGCGGTGCGACCAGCTGATGGACCAGCTCTGTTCCCGAGCGCCATCCGCCTGCGACCTCCTCTTCCAGTGCTTCGATCAGTGCTTCCCGGAGTGATACACGGCGGTACGGCGTGATGGGCTACGCACCGATTCGAAAGGCGTCCTTCGCCTTGCGGATCGCCCCGAGCGCCTCGGCGGGCGAAGCGTCGGGCGAGATGCCGAGCGTGGCCCGAATCTCTGGCGACTGCGTGCGCAGGAAAGGGTTGTACGCGAGCTCGTCCCCAATCGTGGACGGAACCGTGGGCCTCCCCTCCTTGCGGAGCTGAGCGGCCCGCTCGCGTGCCCGAGCCACCGCCGGGTTCGACGGCTCCACGTGAGCAGCGAATCGGAGGTTCGACTCCGTGTACTCGTGACCGCAGAAGACGCGCGTGCGCGGATCGAGCGAAGCGAGCTTCGAGAGCGACGCGTGCATCATCGGCGGATCGCCCTCGAACAGCCGTCCGCAGCCCCCGACGAACAACGTGTCGCCGGTGAAGACGACGGGATCGTCGGGCTCGTGCGTGACGACGTAAGCCACCGCTCCGAGCGTGTGCCCGGGGATGTGGAGAGCGCGCACGCGGAGGCGTCCGATCTCGAACGTGTCCCCCTCTTGAAGGTACTGCGTCTGCCCCGGAATGCGTCCGCGATCACTCGTGTGGCCGTAGACGCGATCGATCCCGAGCTTCGACCGCACCTCCTCGTTGCCGCCCACGTGATCCCAATGGTGGTGCGTGCTCAGGATCGCGACGATGCGCAGGTCCTCCCGGCTGCTCGCCGCCGCGCTGACGTCACGACGGCTGTCCTGCGTGCCGGCGCCCTGCTCGATCGCGGACAGCACCGGCCCGGCTTCGGACACGTCGACGATCGCCGCCTCCTTCGTCTCGCGACAGACGAGGAGGTACGCGTAGTTGTCGGAGAGGCACGGGATCGGGACGATGCGCATCGGTTCTCCTTGGCCGCCCGCCGCCGGGCTCGGCCGAGGCCGGGCATCTTAGCACTCCCGCCGCCTCCCCCTTCCGCTCGGGCTCGGGCCTACTTCCCCTTGTTCACGTAGGCCCGGTTGAGGCAGTTCGCGCCGCAAGCGTAGGGCGGGACCTCGACGATCGATTTCGAGAGCTCGCGATAGCGCCGCGCCATCTCTTCGAACTGCTCGCCTTTGGTGATGGGGTTCTTCTCCTCCGGATCGGCCGCGAGATCGAAGAGCTTGAGCGTCTCCTCCTTCCCGAAGGCGATGATCTTCAGGTTGCCGCGGACGAGCGCGCGCCGCTTGTCGTTGTCGCTCGTCATCGGAAGGTCGAGGACGACGTCGCGCTCCTCGGGCTCCTCCTTGCCGATGATCTCGGGGACGAGGCTCTTGCCTTCGAGCGACAGCACGCCTCCGTCGACGCTCGTCTTCGGGTCGACGCCGAGGAGCTCGAGGATCGTCGGCGCGAGATCGATCGCGCTGCGCGGCACGTCGATGCGCTTCGGCGGGACGCCCGGCACGACGAAGAACAGCGGGACGCGCACGAGGTTCTCCCAGAGCTCGAAGCCGTGCGCGTGCTGTCCGTGCTCGCCGAACGCCTCGCCGTGATCGGAGGTCACGATGATGACGGTCCGCTCGCCCCACGGCTTGCTGGCGACGAAGTCGAGGAGCTTGCCGACGTAGCGGTCGGTGAACGTCACCTCGGCGTCGTACTTGTCCCGAGGCTTCGGCCCGTACGACGGGATGCCGTCGGCTTCGTGCGAGACGTACATGTCGTGGGGATCGAGGAAGTGGAACCAGGCGAAGAAGCGCTTCGTGTCGAGCTCGGGATCGGAGAGGAGCTGCTCGGCGAGCGCTTCGTGCTTCGGGCTCGTGACGTTCGGGTCCGTCTCGTTCTTGAAGACGATGCCCGGGACGATCTCGTACTTGTCGAACCCCTGCTCGAACCCGGCGTTCTTGAAGTACCCGTGCGCGTGCGCCGCGATCGTCCGCACGCCCGCCGCCTGGAGCACCTCGGGGAACATCACGTTCTCCGGCGGGTACTTCCCGAAGAAGTAGCCGCTCCGCTTCATCCCGCTCGGGAGGCGCCCGCCGAGGAAGCCGCCCAGGCTCATCGACGTGTACGAGGAGATCGAGTACGCCCGCGTGTAGCTGACGGCGCGCTTCTCGAGCTCCGTGAGCCGCGGCGCGATCGGACGCGGATAGCCGGCCCACGGCATGTCGGCCCGCAGGCTGTCGATCGAGATGACGAGAACGTTGTAGTCTGCACGCAGTTTCGGCTCCGCCGCGCCGCCGCCGGCGTCGGCGGCCAGCTTCTCGGACGGAGCGGCATCGGCCTCTACGCCCCCGGTCGATGAGGCGCTCACGCCGTCCGCGTTCGAGGCAGAGGGCCCCGGCGTCATCGTCTTGGACCGCCCGCAGCCGGCTGCCGCGGCGATGGCGAGGCTCAGGCCGGCGAGCATCCTCGCGGAACGACGAAGGGAAATACGCACGCGAGGAACATCACCGAGGACGCTCCCGCATGCAAGGGGCCGCACCTCGAGCTGCGGCCCACGGCGACTGCGCAAAGCGCTACCTATGACATTGCGATCCTGGTCACTCGCGCGAGTTGCGAGGCGTGTTGCAACGGCTTCACACGCCGGCAACTTTCCTTGCGGGCCGCCGCTCCAGCTTCTAAGTTCCTACCGCTTGCGCCTGGGCGCCGTCTCGCCCGAGGAGCAGTCACCTTCCGGGAAGCCACGACCCCCGAGACCGCCACTAAGGAGTAGGTACCGTGATGCGAACCAAGTTGCTTCGTTACAGCCTTGCTTCGATGACGCTGTTGGGCGCAAGCCTCGGCGTCTTCCTCGTTGCGTGCGGTGATGACGACGACACGGTCACGCCGCCGCCGTCGGAGAACGACGCGAGCACTCCCCTCCCCGACAGCAGCACCCCGGAGCAGGACTCCGGCGGTCAGGACGCGGCGCCGCAGCGCGATCCGGCGCGCATCCAGTTCGTCAACGCCGCGACCGACTTCGGGCCGAACAACGAGAGCGGTGGTCTCCGCATCTGCTTCGCGCTCTCGCAGGACGGCGAGAACTTCACGATCGCGACCCTCCCGGCGCTGCCGGAGGAGAGCCCGTCCCCGAGCGTCCCGCCGGGCGCGTACATCGGCACGGGCGGCGCGGTCCAGGGCACCGGCACGGACATCTCGGGCTTCCACATCCAGCCGTACATCATGAACGCCGGCCGCCTCTTCGCGCGCGGCGTCGTGAAGCCCGGCCCGGGCGTGCCGAGCACGGCGTGCTCCGATCTCCTCTCCGAGAACTTCGACGGCGGCGTCCTGAGCGAGAACGGCCCGCTCGTCGAGAACGTCGACTACTGGAAGCTGCCGGTCATCCCGGCGGGGACGTTCCAGCCGGAGAAGAGCTACATCCTCGTGCTCATGGGCTGCACGCAGGACTCGACGGCGATCCCTGCCGCGAAGTGCGGCGAGGGCTCCGACGCCCTCGACGGCGGCCCCGGCATCGGGAACCTGCAGGTCAAGATCTTCGAGGTCGACCGCGCGACGGCGATCGAGGCCGGCAAGATCGGCGCGCAGTTCATCCACGCGTCCCCGGCCGGTGATCTCGCCCTCACGAAGGGCCCTGCCGCCCTCGCCTTCGAGCCCGCGTTCATGAAGGACAACGCCGATGCGGGCTCCGCCACGCCGATCTCGACGGGCGCGGTCGAGGTGGGCCAGAAGACGGACCTCGTCCAGGTCGAAGGCGTCGACCCGGCCACCGACTTCTTCGCGTTCAACCCCAACGCGGCAGCCAACCCCCTCACCCAGCCGGCGATCCTGCCCCTCGCGCTGGTTCAGGCGGCGACCTACCCTGCGGGCGTGCCGGACGGTGGCGAGATTCGCACGGGCGCGGCCTTCACGTTCATCGCGGTGGGCGACCCGGAGGAGACGACGACCCCGGAGAACCCGAACCCGAAGGCGTTCCACTACCTCGCGTTCCCGAACAATCCGCCGGTCACGGCCTACAAGCCCTGATCGCTGATCGTCGGGTCTGACGCGCACGGCGTCGCTCCCTCCGCGGAGCGGCGCCGTCGCCTTTTGTCGAGAAGCTTCGCCGCCGAGCGTGGCGGTCCGTTCTTCCGTCGACGGCAGCCGGTGGGAACCCGCCCCGCGGTCGCGCGCGAGGCGCGGCAGGTCGGCAGAGAGACTCCCTCTCGCCGGCGAAACGCGAAGCGTCTCGTCCGCTCTCCCCGCCTTCCTGTCTCCCCTCCCTGCCCGAACCTCAGAACGGACAGGACCCCGCCTGGAAGTCGTCGTTCGTGAAGGTCGGCGTCGGGTCGCCGTCCTTGACCGGGACGAACTGGCAGATGTTCCTCTCCGGCTCGAGGGTGAGCGGGATCGGCACGGTCACGTTGCCGTTCAGGCGCGCGCAGAAGCGCTCGGTGCCGAAGAAGCCGGTGAGCTTCACCTGCTCGATGACGACGTCGCGGCCCGTGATCGGGTTCGCGTCGCCGGGGATGTTCACGGTGCCGAGCTCGACGGTGTATCGGCCGTCGGCGGCGTCGACGTTCGACGAGGTCGCGGGCGCCTCCTTCTTTTCGCCGGTGACGCCCGAGGCCGAGACGGTCTCGGGCGGGCCGCCCGAAGACAGCTTCAGCGCCTGGAGCGAGAGGCTCAACTTTCCGCCCCCGGCCGGATCGGGCTCGAAGCTCGTCTCCGTCCAGAAGTTGAAGACCTTCGACACCTGACCGAAGGCGAGCTGCGAGAGGCAGGCGCCATAGTACGTGCCCTTCACCGCCTCCGTCGGAGGAGCCGAAGCCTCGAAGCCGCCGCCGCCGCCGTCCGTCGACGGCTCGAACGCAGCCGCGCGCTTGCCGTAGTCCTCGAAGTCGTCGTGCGGGTGCGGGATGCAGGCGAGGATCGTGGCCGTCGCGGCGGCGAAGGCAAGCGGGTAGCGGGCGCGCATTTCCAGGTGGTTATTAGCGGCGGGCATCGCCGCGTGCAAGGCCGACGGCCAGCTCGCGCAGCCTCGCGGCGACGCATCGCCGACCTCGCGGTCGCTCGGCCCGCCTTCCGTGCTCGCCGTCCGCGCGCATCCCGTGCGCCGGTCACGCGTCTCTCGCCGCGAGCCCCGACGACGACGCCGCGACGACGGCCCGGCGGATCGCCCCCCACGCCGCGTGCGGATCATGGTAGGGGACGGGCCACCATGAGCGCCCAGCTCGCGTCGCGTCCTTCGGTTCGTTTCGGCTTCAAATCTGCCCTCGCGGCGGCCCTGTTCGCCGGGGTCACGCTCGCTCCGAGCGACGCCGAGGCCAGCGGTTACCTCACGGCCCGCTTCGGCGCGGATCACGGCACGCCCGCGCAGCCGAACGCGTTCGCGATCTACTTCAACCCCGCCGCGCTCGGAGGAACGGAAGGCACGACCATCACGGGCGACGTCTCCGTCCTGCTCCGCTTCGTGCGGTACAACCGCACGGCCGAAGCGCTCTCGCCGTCGAACGACGCCTTCCTCGCCGATCAGAGCTACATCGACGCGAACACCGGCGTCGCGAACCTCACGAACCTCCTCGCGCTGCCGTTCTTCGGCGTCACCAGCGACTTCGGTACGAAGAACTTCCGCGCCGGCTACGCCGCGTACGTCCCGTTCGGCGGCCTCGCCACGTGGACGCGGCGCGACGGCGTCCCGGGCGTGCCCGGCTCGGTCGACGGCGTGCAGCGCTGGCACAACATCAGCGGCCAGATCCTCGCCATCTACAACACGTTCGCCGCGGCGTACCGGTTCGGCAAGGTCTCCGTCGGCTTGAGCGTCAGCCCGATCATCCACAACGTCGTCACCGTCCGCGCCCGCAACCCGGACGGCAGCGACGACACGATCGCCAACGGCCAGCTCGTCGAAGGGCGGTCGCTCCTCGACGCGACGGGTTTCAACCTGTCCGCGTCGGCCGGCGTCTACTACGAGCCGACCGAAACGCTCCGCTTCGGCCTCTCGTACCTCGCGCAGCCGGGCTTCTACAACGGCGGCGAGACGCGCCTGAGCGGAACGCTCCAGACGAAGCTCGGCTCGAACCCGGTGACCAAGCAGGACATCGACTTTTTGCAGAACTACCCGGACATCATCCGCTTCGGCGCCGACGTGAAGGCCACCGAGCGGCTCGTGCTCCGCGGCGACTTCGAGTTCGTCCGCTGGAACGTGTTCGAGCGGCAGTGCGTCGTGAACCCCGGGGCGGACTGCAACGTGGCCGACGACGGCAGGGACCTGTCCGGAGGCCAGGTCATCCTCAACGTCCCGCGTCGGTGGAACAACGCGATCGGCCTGCGCGTCGGTCCGGGCTACATGCTCAACGAGAAGACCGAGGTGTTCGGCAGCCTCGGGCTCACGACGTCGGCGGTGCCCGTCGAGACGATCGACGCGTCGACGATCGACTCGACGCGCCTCTACGGCACGGCCGGCGCGAAGTTCGCTCTCACGGAGAAGCTCGCGCTCGCCGCGAGCTACAACCACATCTTCTTCTTCCCCATCAACACCGACGGGAGGAACGACCAGAACATCGCCGCGCACCCGGCGAGCTCGCCCGGCGGCGGCGACTACAACGCGTCGCGCTCGCCGAGCGCGGACGGTAACTACCGCTCCCAGATCGGGTTCGTGAACGTCAACGTCGCTTACACGTTCTGAGGTCGTGATGCGTTCGCTCGCTTCGCTCGCTGTGCTCCCGCTCGTCTTCGCGGGCGCGTTCGTCGCGTGCTCGGAGGACACGCCGAAGCCGCTCGGCGGAGAGGACTCCGACGCCGGGCCCGAGGCCGGCGCCCCCACGCTGGATACCCCCAGCCTGCCGTGCACGGACCCCGCCGACTCCGTCTACGGAGACCCCGGCCCGCTCACGGCCGATCCGAGCGCGCGCGGCACCATCGTGAAGTGCGCCCGGGAGGCCGACCTCTCGAAGGAGGAGATGCAGGCGAAGCTCACCGAGCTCGGATACGCCGGCAAGCCCCTCACGAGCGGCGCGCGGGTCTACAAGATCGCGTACCGGACCGAGCGCGGCGACGCGAACGGCACGCCGGGCGTCTCGAGCGCCATCGTGTACGTGCCCGACACGCCGCGCGCGGACAAGCTGCCGGTCGTCGTCGCCGCTCGAGGGAGCCGCGGCCAGGCGGCGCGCTGCACGCTGTCGAAGTTCGATCCCTCGCTCGAGGGCATCAACGGGGACGCCTGGCGCATGATCTATCCGCTCGTCGGGAGCGGCTATGCGCTCATCGTGCCCGATCTCGCCGGGTACGCGAACTTCGGCGCGCCCAACAATCCGCCGAGCGCCTACGCGCAGGCGGCCGACGTCGGCAAGAGCACGCTCGACGGGAGTCGCGCGCTCAAGCAGCTCTTCCCCGCCCTCGACGACAAGGTCGTCCTCGTGGGCCACTCGCAAGGCGGGCACAGCGCGCTCTCCGCGCTGGCGATGGCGGAGTCGTACGGAGCCTCCGGCGAGATCGTCGGCGTGGCGGTGTTCGCGCCGCTCTGGCTGAGCCAGCGCTCCTGGGGCGCCGTCCTCTATCGTCCCGCCGGACAGGACTTCCCCCTCGCCGAGTCGTCCGTCGGCGCCGTCAGCGTCTGGTACCACTACACGCAGGCCGAGCTCCTCGACGGGCCCGGACAGGGCAAGGCGCTCTTCAAGCCCGAAGTACAGGACGGGATCGAGGCGTTCGTGAAGAACGAGTGCTGGGGATCGACCAAGCTCGCCGAGCTCGGGACCTATGCCGACGAGCTGTTCGATTCGACCTTCGTCTCCGAGGTCGCGTTCTCGGCCGCCGCCGGGGCGCCTTGCACGAGCGAGCTCTGCGAGCGGTGGATAGGCCGCTACACCGCCGATCGCCCGCATCTCACGGGCAAGGCGGCGCAGGTGCCGATCCTGATGGCGTACGGGCTGAAGGACACGACCATTCCGCCGAGCCGGATGAAGTGCGCGCTCGATCGACTCCAGGCGGACGGCGCGAAGCTCAGCGTCTGCGTCGAGGCGGAGGAGACCCACGGCGGCATCGTGTCGTCGAAGGGCGACTACGTCGCCGACTGGATCGCGAGCGTCGTCCTCGGCGGTCCTGCACCCGCCGCGTGCGCGGCGAACGAGTCGGCGCTCACGGAGCCGTGCGCGACGCCGCCGCCGAACGATTGACGAGCGGCACCGCCGCTCGTCTCCAGGCTCCAGGCTCCGGTCTCGAGGGAAGACGCGAGGGGCGATGAGGGCGCGCGCCTTCGCAGCGCTGATTGGGTTCGCGCTGGCGCTCGTCCCCTCGCCCGGGCGCGCCGACGACGCCCCCGAGCCCGCGCCGGCTCCGCGCGAGTTCACCCTCGACGTGTCGTCTCCGGCCACGGCGATCGACCGGAGGCCGCCGCCGGGGCTTCCTCCTCCCCGCGCGAAGACCGTGGAGCTCCTGCCGCCGACGAAGCCCGTCGGCGACAAACCCGAGAAGGAAGAGAACGAGCTCGCCGGCGCTCCGATCATCGGCGGCAACACGGACATCGGCTTCCAGGTCGGCGTCGCCGCCACGTACACGCGCGTGTCGCCGCGCTACGTCCCGTACCGCTGGAAGATGGACGGGCTCTTCTCCGCGAGCATCAAGGACGGCCCGCGCGGGCTCGAGGCCGCGCAGCAGAGCCACGACCTCCGCGTCGACGTCCCGCGCGCGGTCTGGGGGAAGGTCCGCGTCATGCCCGCGGTGTTCTTCGAGCGCACCGTCAACGCGGGCTACTTCGGCGTCGGGAACGACACCCGCGCGCTGAAGATGCCCGACGGCACGTACGGCAGTCGCTACCAATACATCCACCAGGAGATCCGCGCGCGCGTGAACCTGAGGTCCCCAATCAAGGGGCCGCACAGCGTCATGTACGGGATCACGCTGCGGAACGTGAACCCGTCGACCTATGCCGGCAGCAAGCTCGACCTCGACGCGCGCCGCCTGACGGAGGACGGCAAGCCGTACATCCGCGGCGTCGAGACGTTGAACCACGCGATGGTGGCCGGCGGCTGGGTCTACGACACCCGCGACAACGAGATCACGCCGAAGCGAGGCTTCTTCACCGAGACGGCGCTCCGGCTCGGCGGGGCGACCCCGACGCGCGCGGGCGTCTACTACGGAGCCGCGAACGTCGTCCTCCGCCGCTACGTCCCCCTCGGCGGCGAGTGGGTCTTCGCCATGCGCGGGCTCGTGGACGCCATGTTCGGACAGCCCGCCTTCTACGACCTCTCGCAAGGCGGACCGTTCATCCCGATGGACATGCCCGGAGGCCCACAGGGCGTCCGCGGCGTCCCGAACGGACGCTACCAGGGCCTCGTCAAGGTCGTCGCGAACGCCGAGCTGCGCGTCACGCACCTCCGCTTCCGGCTCTTCGGCGACGACTTCCGCGTCGGCAACGTCGCCTTCGTCGACACGGGGCGCGTCTTCTCGAGGTACGGGCCCGACCCGCGCGACGGCAAAGGGCTCGGCCTCAAGTACGGCGTCGGAGGCGGGTTCTTCGTCGTCTGGGGCACGGCGGCCGTCTTCCGCGTGGAGTTCGCGTACTCGCCCGACGCGACGTCGGTGAACCCGAACTTCCCGCTCGGCATCTACGCCGCCGACGGCCAGATGTTCTGAGCGGCGCGCTGCCCGACCGCCATGCGCGACGCGTGAAGCGCCCCCGCGAAAGCGCCGGCGAGAGCGGAGCTCGCCGGCGCGCCCGCCGTCAGGCGTCGATGCTGATCGACAGCTTCTGCCGCAGCGAGAAGTACTCCTCGCTGACGGAGAACACGACGATGTCCTTCATGCGCTCCTTCACCGGGACGCTCGAGGTGTCCTCGGTGGCGCGGATGGCCTGCGTCGCGATCTCGAGGTCGTGCGCGAGCAGGAGGCCGACGCGATCGGCCGTCAGGTCGATCGCCGCCACCCACTTCTTCAGGTCGAGGGCGCCGCCGGTCTGGAGGAGCTTCGAGACCGCGCTCGCGAGCTTCTCCTTCTCCGCGCCGACGAAGTCCTGCGCCATCGCCTGCATCGCCTCGCTCACCTGCCCCATCAGATCCGGCGAGACCGGGAACTGCGGGACGCACAGCTTGATCGCGGCGAAGAGCCAGGCCTTGAGGCCCGTACCCGTCGGCACGAGGTGACGGACGTAGAAGCCCGGACGGAACGACGTGAGGTGCCGGCCCGCCAGGAACGCGAGGGTCTGGTTCGCGATCGAGCTGTCGAACGCCCCCTGCCCCAGGACGATGGCGGGCGTCCGTGCGTGGACGATGCCGAGCGTCCCGGCGTCGTTCGGGTTCTGGAACGTGAGCACCGGCGGCATCGCGAGGACGCCCTGCGCGTAATAGAGCGTCTGCGACACCGGGTACGGATGCATCGACGTGTCGATCGCGTAGCGCGGATCGAAGCCGAGCTGCTCGATGGGCTGCGTGCGCAGCCGCACGATCGTCGGCTGGATCATCGCGAAGATGCGCGTGAGGATGGGGTCGAGCTCCCAGTGCATGAGGAGCTGCCACGCGTCGTCGTCGAGGGTGGACTGCGCCGGCGCGGCGTTCTCGGAGCGGTGCTTGCGGTAGAAGCGCTCCTCCTCCGGCTCGGCGAGGCGGAGGATCGACAGCGCCTGGCAGAGGCACCAGGCCGGATCGGCCCGCTTCGCGTCCGTGTAGAGCCGGCGGAGGACCTTGTAGCTCTCGACGCGGTACGGGTTCTTGCGGAGGAGGCCGGCCTGCGCGGCGACGGCCTTGTCGAGGTACTGCGCCGGATCGGCGGCGTAGATCTCGGCGAGCTTCTCGGCGCGCGCGCGGTTCTCCGGATCGAACGCCTGCGCGGCCTCGAACGCGTCGACGGCGAGATCCGGCTCGTCGAGGAACTTCTGGTAGAGCTCGCCGAGCTTGTCGAGGACGCGCACGATCTTGTCGCGGTCCTGCGCGACCTTCGCCTGATCGAGCTGCTGCTTCAGCAGCCGCTCGACCTGATCGTACTGGCGCTTGTGGCGATACAGCTCGATCGCCTCGTTGAGCGCCTTCTCGATCGTCGGGTCGAACTCGAGCGCGCGCTCGTAGAAGTCGAGCGCCTTGTCGACGTCGTTGAGATGACGCGACGCGATCGTCGCAGCGGTGTGCATGTACTTCGCCCGCTGCTTCGGATCCTCGACGAAGTCGGCCAGGCGGAGCACGACGTCGACGAGCTTCGCCCAGTCCTTCTCCTCCGAGTAGAGCTGCATCAGCTTCGCGAGGAGCTTGCGATCGTCGGGACGCTCCTCGAGGGCCTGCGTGTAGGCCTTCGACGCGCCCGCGCGATCGTTGAGCTTCCCGAACATCACGTCGCCGATCTCGAGCAGGAGCTCGAAGCGCTCCGTCCCGGTCGCGAGCTGGAGGCGCGAGCGGCGAACGGCGAGCGCGTTGTGCCAGTCGCCCTTCTCGTCGTAGACCTTCGCCAGCGAGCGGTACGGACGCGGGTTCGACGGATCGAGGTCGATCGCCTCGCGGAGCGGCTGGATCGCGACGTCGAGCTCACCGGAGCGACGCGCGCTCTCGCCGAGGTGATAGAGCGCCTCGGCGCGCTCGGAGCCGGCGAGCTCGTGGCCGTGCTTCTTGAAGAGCTCCTCGTGCATCCGGAACGCGCTCTTGGGATCGCCGAACTCGAAGAGCGCGTTCGCGGCGCGCGCGACGGCGTCGACGTCCTGCGGAGCCAGCTCCTTGAGCGCCTCGACGGCGGCCATCATGCGCGGGTTCGTGACCGGCGGCGGCGGCACGGACGCGGGCGCCGTCGGGACGACGGAGATGCGCGCCTGGCTCGCCGGCCCGCCGCCGATCCAGTGGCTGCTCGGCGGGCCGTCCGGCAGCGACGTCTGCGAGAGCCCTCCCGGCTGCGACAGCGGCCCCGACGGCGCCGGTGCGGACGGCTTCGGCTGCGACTTGCCGAACGCCTCCATGAAGCGCACGAGCACGCGGACCGCGTCCTCCTTCTCGAGGACGTTCGCGCGACCGACGAGGCTGTCGTAGTGCTTCGTCGCCTCGATCATGCGGCCGGCCTCGAATGCGAGATCGCCGAGGACCATGAGCGCGTGGGCGTTCGAAGGATCGAGCTCGATCGCCTTCTTCGCCGCAGCCTCTGCCTTCTGCGGATCGACGAGCTTGAAGTGGTAGACCTTCGCGAGCTCCGCCCAGAGGCGCGCCCGCGCGAGATCGCTCTCGGCGGTCTGGAGCTCACGCTCGACGAGACCGACGACGGCGAGCCAGTTGCCACGCTGCGCGTACGCCTTCCGGAGCGCCGCCGCCGCGCCCGGATCGCGCGGGTTGGCGTCGAGCGCGAGCTTGTAGCGCTCGATCGCGCCGTCCTTGTCGCCGCGCGACTCGAGCAGCCGCGCCGCGCGCATCCACTGCTCGCACTTCGCCTCGGGCGTCGGCGCCTTCATCGCCAGCGCCTCGATGGCGCTGAGCGCGGCGTGCGCGTCGCCGCTCGTCTCGCGGAGCTGCGCGAGCGCCTCGAGCGCCCCGGCGTGCGCCGGCTGGATCGCGAGGACCTGCTCGTACGCCTTCATGGCGCGCTCCGGCGAGCCGATCTGCTCGGCGAGCGTGCGCGCCCGCGCGAGGAGCAGGTCGATGCGCCGGTTCGGATCCGTCGTGACCGAGGCGTGCTTCTCGTAGAGCTCGCAGAGCGGCTCCCACTTCTGCATCGCGCGGTAGTGGCGCGCGAGCGCGGAGAGCGCGCCGTCGTGCGCGCCGTCGATGCGGAGGATCGCCAAGCACGCCTCCGCCGCGGCCTCGTGATCGAGGAACTCCTCGTCGTGGAGCGCCGCGATGCGCTCGTAGAGGTTGATCTTCTGGCGAGGCGTGGCGGCGACCTCGATCTGGCGCTCGAGGACCTCGAGCAGATCGCGGTACTTGCCCGTGCGGTTGAAGCAGCGATCGAGACCCTTCAGCGCGTTCAGGTTGGCGGGATCGACCGCGAGCACGGCCTCGTAGCGACGCGTGGCCTCCGCCAGATCGTTGAGGTGGTCCTCGTAGACCTCCGCGACCTTCACGAGGGCCTCGGCCTTCTCGACGCCTCGTCGGGCCTCGGCGCGGCGCTCGAGCACCTTCGCGAGCGTCGTGAAGTCGCCCGTGCGCTCGGCGATGCGGGCCATGCCGTCGCACGCGCGCGCGTGCCCCGGATCGTCCGCGAGGATCGTCATGAAGATCTCGCGCGAGCGATGCAGATCGTTGAGCCGCGTCTCGAGGATCTCGGCCGCCTCCGCGCGGAGATCGCGCGCCTTGGGCGCGCTCGCCGTGACGTCGGCGCGCCGCATGAGGATGCTCACGAGCTCCGGCCACTGCTGGGCGCGCCGGTAGATCTCGGTCATGCCGTCGGCGGCGGCCTCGTTCACCGGATCGGCCGCGAGCACCGCCTGGTAACCGGCCAGCGCCATGTCGGCGCGGCCGATCTTCGTCTCGTACCAGCGCGCCGCACGCATCGTGAGCGCGACGTAGTCGGCCGGCGCGAGGGTGCCGCCCTTGAGCGTCTCGCTGATCGTCGCGAGCTGCTCGTTCCAGACCTGCGTCTTCGTCCCGCAGAGGCGCTCGACCTCTTCGGCGTACTCCTCGTTCGTCGGGTCCTCGCAGAGCGCCTGCGTGAACGCGACGACGGCCTGCTCCGGATCGTCGAGCTCGTTCGCGTAGAGGCGCCCGATCTCCGCGAGCGCACGGGCGCGCTCCTCGCCCGGCGGCGCCGACTGGCTCTTCGCGAGGAGCATCTCGACGACCTCCTCGTACTTGCCGAGCGCCTTGCGCACGTCCTGCAGCGCGACGAGCGCGATGTCGTCCTGCGGATCGAGATTGACGATCGCCGCGAACATCGCCTCCGCACGTCCCTTGTCGCGCCCGGCGCCGTCGTAGATGCGGGCGGCGCGGAACAGGAGGGTCTTCTTCGTCTCGCGCTCCTCCGGGGTGAGCCCTTGCAGCCGTGCGGCCGCGGCACCGAAGGCGTCGCCGACGCGGATCGGGTCCGCGCCCTGGTCGACGGCGTGCTCGAGGTTGAGCGCGACCTCGAGGTCGCGCGGCGAAGCGAGGAGCTTGTCGATGAGCTCTTCCACCTTCTCCGGCGAGATGACGCCGCCGACGCCGAGCGTCACCGACGCACGGCCGATCGAGTCGAGCGCCTCGAGGAGCGCCCCGGCGTCCTTCGGGCGGCGCGCCGGATCCTTCTGGAGGAGCGAGAGGACGAACTCGTCGACCTCCTTGCTCACCCAGCCGCGCGGGGCGCGACGGCTCGGCGGCTCGGGCTCGGTCGACAGGTGCGCGAACGCGGCGTCCGTCGCGCTCTCGTGCGGGAAGACGGGCTTGCCCGTGAGGAGCTCGTAGAGCACCGCGCCGAACGCGTACACGTCGCTCTTCGCGTCCGCGGGACGACCGCGCACGATCTCGGGCGCGACGGTCTTCGGCGAGCCGTACACCGCGAGCAGCCCGGTGTGGCCGTTCGCGGCGATGCTCCGCAGGCGGAGCCGGTCGCTGCCGAAGTCGATGAGGCACACGCTCGGCAGCCCGTCGGGGCCCGTGGAGACGAGGATGTTCTCGGCCTTCAGATCGCCGTGGACGAGATGCGCCTTGTGGACCGCGGCGAGCGGCTCGAGGATCCCGCGCAGGATCGGCCGGAGCTCGGCGAACGCGACGGGCCCCGTGCGCGCGAGGCGCGCAGAGAGCGGCTGCGCGTCGACGTACTGGTAGCCGACGTAGAAGACGCCGGGCTCGATCTCGCCGGCCTCGAGGTGACGCGGCAGGCCGGGGTGATCGACGGTGCCGACGAGGCGGTTCGCCGTGAGGAAGCGATGCACGGCGCGCCGATCGCGCGAGGCCTCGCGACGGAGCACCTTGAGCGCGTACACGGCCTTCGCGCCGCCGTCCTGACGAACGGCCTGGTAGACGATCCCGAGGTCGCTCTCGCCGATCTTCTTCTGGATCGTGAAGTCGCCGAGCTGCTTGCCGACCGGCAGCTCTTCCTTCCCGAGCAGCGTGACGATGTCACGCACGCGAGGATCGACTTCCTTGCGCGAGTGGAGGATGACGTCGACGAGCGCGTCGATGCGATCGCCGTCGAGGCAGCGCTCCGTGAGAGCGAGGGCGAAGCTCCCTTTCGCGCTCGCGCCGCCGACCTCGGACGGGGCGAGGCCGAGGAGGCGCTCGCTCATCTTCGTCATCTCCTCGAGCGTGAAGAGGCGCTCGAGCTCAGCGCGGACAATGTCGATCGTCGGGTTCATGTGCTGCTGTTCCTCGCGGAAGTCGACCCCGCCCGCACGGAGAGCCTCGCGCCGAGACCCCCTTTTGCGCTCACGGGTGAACGAACGGCGGCGGGAGCTTAGCGGAAAATTCCGCGTCGAAAGCTCAAAAAGCACCCCTTGGACGATGCCGCGAAGCGTTGATTGTCCTCCGGAAATTCCGCTCTTCGCGGACGTGAGCACCCGCGTCTTCGAAGCGTCTCAAACGCACGTGCCCCTCGCCCTTCGCGCACGAACCGTGACGGCCCGGACGTCGACGCACACGTGTGGCTCGTCGCGCCGCCGACGCGATCCGTCGCCTCGCATCGCTCACCCCGCGCTCCGGCGCGGCGGAACGGTCGGGCTCACGCGGCTCGAGCCCTGCCGTCGCGACGCCTGCACCGAGCTCGGGCGCTTGGCCTCGAGCAGGCGTCAGCGGCCCAAGAGGCGACGCAACAGCGCGACGAACGCCTCCCAGAGCGTGGCGGAGCGGGGCTCACGGACGCGATCGAGCAACAGGTGCGCGCTCGCGCGAGGGACGAAGCTGCCAGCGCACTCTCCGCAGCGAAGGAGCTCGACTCCGGCGACGAGCTCGTCGTCGGCGGCGTCGGGGAAGCGATAGAGCTCCGATGTCAGCTCGCGCATGCAGCGCGGGCACGACGGCGTGCCGCCCTCGGGTATGCGCTCGTCGAGCATGCCCGGCGGCGGCGTGCCGCGATCGACCCGCGCGGCCTCCGTCTCCGCCGCGAGCGTGTGGACGTCGCCGTCGAACCAATCGACCCACAGGCCTCCACACGTATCGCAGACGTCCACCTCCGCCGAAGGCACGGACTCGCAGCGCATCGCGTTGCCGCAACGTGGGCACCGGACGATGGTGCTTCGATAAGCGGGCCCGCGGCCGGACAGATCCACGTCAGGCCTCCGGCCTCGGGCCTCGGGTCCGGGGGCGGGGCTCGGAAACGGAGGAGACCCTTCGCATGCCCACGGGACGAGACGATACACCGCCGAGCCGCTCCCCGAGCATCTTCGAGGGCGGCGCGCTCTGCGGCACCGAGCCTCGGCCCGAGCCAGCGCGCGACGCTCCACGCGAGCTCGGCTCAGTGACTGATGTGATCGCGCGTGATGCCCGGGTGCGTCGGATCACCCGGCTCGTGCCGCGGGTTCGACGTCTCGCGGGTCCCGTCGCGACCGACGAAGTTGATGAGGATGTCCTTGTCGTAGAGGAACTGGTCGCGCGAATCGTACGGGACCGCGTGGATGCCGGTGTCCATGCGGATGGCGTCGCACGGGCACGCCTCGACGCAGAAGCCGCAGAAGATGCACCTGAGCTCGTCGATCACGAACTTGACCGGGTACCGCTCGTAGCCGCGACGCTTGTCGCCCTCGGGGTACTCGCCCGCCTCGATGTAGATGCACTGCGCCGGGCACGCGGTCGAGCAGCAGAGGCACGCGACGCACCGCGGGCTCCCGTCGTCGCGGACGGTGAGCCGATGCACGCCGCGGAAGCGCTCCGGATACGGACGCTTCTGCTCCGGGTACGCGATGGTCGTGATGCCGTCGGCCCAGCGCTCCGTGACCGGATCGGGGCGGGTGCCGCGGATCAGGTCGCGCGTGTTCTTGAACCAGTGGCGCATCGAGGTGCCGATGCCCCGGAAGATCTCGGGCAGGTACGACTGCACCGTCGGCGTCTTCTCGACGTACTCGACCGGCTTGGCGTTCAGCGGAGCAGGGGGCTTCTTCGGAAAAGCTCGAGGCATGACCGCGCGAGACCTTAGCGCCTAAGCGTGGATGGTTGAAGGGATATCACGGAGGCTCCAGGCTCCGGGCTCCAGGCTCCAGGGATCGGAGCCTGGGCTCGGCTGAAAACTGGAGACTGGGGTCTGGAGGCTGACGTCAGGCCGTGATCGGCGCTTCCTTCGTGCCGCCCGCAGCGGCGGCGAACTTCGCGCTCGACCCGACCACGGTCGGCTGACGCCGCGGCGTGCGGAAGAAGCCGACGAGCGCCCAGATGACGAGGCCGGTGATCGCGGCCGCCGTGAAGCCCTGCGTGATGTCGGCCGCGAGCTTGAGGCCCGCCTGCACGCCGTCGCCGCCCGCCTGGAGCGCGAGCCAGACGATGCCGGTCACGAGGATGTTCGCGAGCGACGCCGGGAGGAGCACGGTCCAGCCGAGCTTCATGAGCTGGTCGTAGCGGAAGCGCGGGAGGCTCCAGCGGACGAACGCCTGGATCCAGCAGAGCACGATCGTCTTACCGAAGAACGCGAGCACGCTGATGATCACCACCCAGATGTGCGGCATCCGCTGGTGGAGCAGCACCGTCTCGCCGAAGGCGATCGTGATCCCGTCTCGGTGGAGGAACGGCAGATGCCAGCCGCCGAGGAAGACCGCGACGAGCAGCATCGAGCTCGTCACGACCTCCATGTACTCGGCGAAGTAGAACATGCCGAACTTCATGCCCGAGTACTCGGTGAAGTAGCCGCTGACGAGCTCGCTCTCCGCCTCGGGCAGGTCGAACGGGATGCGCTTCGTCTCCGCGACCGCCGCCGCGAAGAAGAGGAAGAACGCGAGAGGCTGAACGAAGATGCCCCACGTATTTTCGCCCTGCCAGAGCGCCATGTCCTCGAGGCGCACCGACCCGTAGATCATGAACGCGCCGACGAGCGTGAGGCCGAGCGTGACCTCGTAGCTGACCATCTGGCTCGCGGCGCGGAGGGCGCCCATGAGCGAGAACTTGTTGTCGCTCGCCCAGCCGGCGATCGCGGCGCCGACGATGCCCTGACCCGCGATCGCGAAGACGTAGAGGATGCCGACGTTGAGCGAGGCGATCTGGAGCGGGATCGCGTTCGCGGCGTTCGCGATTCCGTGACGCGGAACGGCGGGCCACACCCTCTCGGGCGAGAAGCCCTCCGGGCAGACGCCGTTCGTCATCGCCGCGAACTCCGTGCCCTTCTTGCAGACCGTGCGAACGATCGACTCGGGAACGATCGTCTCACCGAACGGGATGACGGCGGTGAGCGCGACGACGGACGCGAGCGCGAGGATCGGCGCGAGGCTGAAGAGCAGCTTGTCCGCCTTCGGCGGCATGAAGTCCTTCTTCGTGAAGAACTTGAGCCCGTCGGCGGCGGTGTGGAGCAGACCGGCGACGCGGATGTAGAACTTGCCGATCTTGATCCCCGCGCGGTGCGGACCCATGCGGTCCTGCATCAACGCGCCCCCGCGGCGGTCGTACCACGTGAGCAGCGCCGCGAGGTTCACGATGAAGCCGACCATCACCAGGATCTTGATGACGGTCCAGAGAAGCTGCGTTCCGTTCATGATGAGAGTCTTCTCGCTGGATCAGGGAGCGGGCGACGGCTCCACCGCGGGGGCGCTCTGAACGGCGGCGGCGCTCACGGTGAGCTCCTTGCGGATGTCCTTCAGCTTCGTCCAGGTGGGCTCGAGGCCGAGCGCCAGCGCGAGCGCTCGGAGCTGCTCCCACGCGGGGCGCGAGGCTCCTTGCGGCTCGAGGGCCTTGTCGGCGACCTGCCGGAAGCCCTGGCGGTTGACGTAGGTGCCCGACTGCTCGGCCCACGACGTCGCGGGCAGCACGACGTGCGCGGCCTCGGTGAGCGCGCCTTCGTGGGCGGCCACGGTGACGAGCGTGCTCACCATGCCGAGCGCCGTCACGTCCTCCGGGTCGTTGCGCGGCGTCACCCCGCCGAGCGCGATGATCTGCGTCACGCGCCCGCCGCGGATGTCCTCGATGAGCTGCGGGAACGGACGCAGCGACGGGACGAGCTCGACGACGCCGGCGGTGTTCGAGTTCTTGTCCTCGTCGATGAGGATGTCGTCCTTGTACCCGGGGCCCGCGCCCGTGACGTAGATGTTGCTCGAGCCGGCGAGTCGCGCGACCTCGCGGAGCGCCCAGTTGTCCTCCAGCGAGTGCTGCGCCGACAGGACGAAGGCGATGCTCTCGCGCGAGGTGTCGCTGAAGCGCTTCGTCACCTCGGAGAGCGCCGCCTCGACGGTCACGGTCTTGCCCTTCACCTTCGCGCTCGTCACGCGACCGACGTGCGCCGCGCGGTACGAGAGCATGCCGCCGTCGCACATCCAGTACTTGTTGACGGCCTCGTTGTCGCGCGGGCGGTAGCGGTACGCCTTGTTGTAGCGCGGGTCGTAATCGAGCCACGCGTTGCAGCCCGTCGCGCAGCCCTGGCAGATGCTCTTGGCCGAGCGGAGGAACCAGACGCGCGCCTTGAAGCGGAAGTCCTTCGTCGTGAGCGCGCCGACCGGGCAGACGTGCTCGGTCATGAACGTGTAGTGCCCGTCGAGCTGCCGTCCGGGCGCGACGCAGATCTCGTTCAGGTTCCCGCGCTCGCGCATGTCGAGCACCGGGTCCTTCGCCACCTCCGCCATGAAGCGGATGCAGCGGGTGCACATGACGCAGCGCTCGGCGTCGTAGACGATCGTCGGGCCGAAGACGACCGCCTTCGGCTTGTGGATCGGCTCGTCGCGCATGCGCTTCTGCGTCTTCTGGTGCTCGAGCCAGTAGTCTTGGAGCTTGCACTCCCCCGCCTGATCGCAGATCGGACAGTCGACGGGGTGGTTCAGGAGGAGCAGCTCCTGGACCGTCTTGCGCGCCTTGAGGACGTGCGGGCTCGTCTCCGAGAGGACCTCCTGCCCCTCCACCGCCGGCATCTGACAGGCCGGCTGCAGCTTCGGCTTCTGCGCGGGCCGGTAGTCGTTGATCGAGGGGTCGAACTCGAGGACGTCGAGCATCATCGCCCGCTGCTGCGGGCCAGGCTTGATCTCGACGAGGCACATACGGCAGTTCGCCGGTGCGCTCAGGCCCGGGTGCCAGCAGTAATGCGGGATCTCGATGCCCTGTCGGGCCGCCGCCTTGATGATGCTGTCCCCCGGCTCGAAGGGGATCTCTTTGCCGTCAAGCTTGAAGGTGGGCATGGAGCTCGGTCGGTGGCCCGGCTTCGAAGCGGAACCGTGAGCACACCGGTGGCCGGGGATTTACGCCGAAACCCCTTTGCGTGGAAGGCATTTCTCGCGCAGCGCTCCGGCAAGAGCCCCGGCCTCGGCCCATCCGTCCTCGGCTCGGCTCGCCCGCGCGCGATTTCCGCCGCCCGACGCGCGCGACGCCGCTCCGGCTCAGGGCAGCTCGATCAAGCCGAGCCTGGCCAGGCGGGCGAGGATCGCGTTGACCTCTTCCGCCGGCATCCCGGACATGTCGACGATCGCGCTCGCGGTGTTCCGTCCGTCGACGAGCGACAGGACGAACGCCGCCCGCGAGTCGATCGGCGCTTTGGCGACCGTGGCCCGAGACGCGACGAGCTTGGGCGCGCCTTCACGCCGCGTCGTGCGGGCGAGCTTCACGGCGGCGGCGCCGACCTCGTCGACGGTCACGGGCGGGCGGTTGCTGCGCTTGCGGTGCGTCCCCGTCGTCGCCTCGGGCGCCCACGCGCGCTGCGGGCCCGTGGCGTCGGCGGTGCGGACGCGCTCGGACCGGACGGGCTCGTCGTCGGGCTCCTCGCGCCGAATGCTGTCGCGGATGCGCTTGGGCCGCTCCAGCGTCGTGAGCGGCGGCGGCGGGTCCTCCTGGCGGAAGCTGTCGCGGACACGCTGCATCTCCGCGCTGTCCGTGCGGGGGAGCTCCGCTGGCCCCAAACCAACCTGAGTCTTCGTCCTTTTGCTGGGTGGCTTAGGCGGCATGCGTTCCTCCTCGACGGAGGGTTCTCCCCTCCCCCCCGTGCGAAGACCCTCTTCGATGAGGCGCCCTCTTTGCTCGGGCGTCAAGCGGCGCGGAAGGAAATCACACCCGGCCTGGCGGTCGTGGTACTACGATGTACGTTTTTGCCTTCGGCCGCCGCCCGGCCGCCCTATCGCCCTCGGCGAGTCTTCTTTCGCGCATGGCTTCGTCTCCCGCTCTGACCGTCGCGTCCCGTGAGGTCGGGGCGATCGCACGGCTCGCGACGCCCATCGCGCTGGCGCAGTTCGGGCTGAACGCCATCAGCCTCGTCGACGTCGCGATCCTCGGCCACGTGTCGGCGACGGAGCTCGGCGGCGCCTCGATCGGCCGATCCATCAACTTCGCCGCGATCTCGCTCGGCATGGGCGTGGCGGCGGCCATGGAGCCGCTCGCGTCCCAGGCCGTCGGCGCGGGCGACCACGAGGAGGCGTGGCGCGCGCTCGTCGCAGGCCTCATCGGCTGCGTCCTCGTGTGGATCCCGTGCTCGATCCTCGCGTTCGGCGCCACCTGGCTGCTCGCCCCGCTGGGGATCGAGGCCGAGCTCATCGGACCCGCGCGCGCGTTCCTCGTTCCGCAGCTCCCGGGGATGCTCGCGTGGAGCGTGTTCTTGGCGGCCAAGGCGTTCCTCCAGGCGCACGAGCGGACGATGCCGTCGCTCGTCGCCGCGGGCGTCGCGAACGTCGTGAACTTCGTCGCCTGCAATCTCCTCGTACGCGGCGACGACGCCCTCGTCGCGGCCGGCCTCCCCCCGCTCGGGCTGCCGAGCCTCGGAGCCTTCGGCGCCGGCGTCGCGAGCTCGATCGCGACCATCACCCTCGCCGCCTGGGTGCTCGCGGCGGCGTGGAAGATGCGGCCCGCGGGCGCGCGGCGCTCGCTCCGCGACGCGCCGATCCGGAAGGTGGTGCGCATCGGAACGCCGGTCGGCCTCCAGCTCCTCGCCGAAATCGGGGTCTTTTCCCTCGTCGGCGTCCTCGCGGGCAAGCTCGGCCCCATCGCCGTCGCGGCTCACCAGATCGCTTTGAGCCTCGCGAGCTTCACGTTCATGGGCGCGCTCGGGATCAGCAGCGCGACCGCCGTGCGCGTCGGTCATGCGATCGGCGAGGGCCGCTCGCCGCGTGCCGCCGGTCTCGTCGGGATCGGCATCGGCGCTGCGTTCATGTCCGCTTGCGGGGTGGTGTTCCTCCTGGGACGGGGCCCGCTCGTCGGCGCATTCACCGACAACGGCGAGGTCCTCGCGCTCGGCACGACCTTGCTCGTCGTCGCCGCGGCGTTCCAGCTCTTCGATGGCGTGCAGGGCGTCGCGGCCGGCGCGCTCCGCGGCGCCGCCGACGTGCGCTTCGCGTTCGTCGCGAACGTCGGCGCGCACTGGCTCGTCGGGCTCCCGCTCGCGCTCTGGCTCGCCTTCGCCGCAGGCCTCGGCGCTCAGGGCTTGTGGCTCGGGCTCCTCGCCGGCCTGACCCTCGTGGCGATCCTGTTGTTCTGGCGCTTCGTGGTCATCACGAAGGGCAAAATCGCGCGCGCCTAACCCGCGCGTGACCCGTGCGATCAGACGCTCGAGTCAGCCGCCAGGAAGGCTACTTCGCTGGCGCTAGCTCACGCTGACTTGCTGAGGACCGAGGACTGAGGACTGAGGACTCGCAAACCTGGAGCCTGGAGCCCGGAGCCTGGAGCCTCCTCGCTCAGTGATCGCACTCCCCGCCGATCATGTTGAGCGATCCGAACACCGGAATGATGTCGCTCAACATGCCGCCGTTGATGAGCTCCGAGAGGCCCTGCGTGATCGGGAAGCACGGCGGACGGATGCGCACGCGCCACGGCGTGCCGGTGCCGTCCGAGACGATGTAGAAGCCGAGCTCGCCGTTACCGCCCTCGGTGTACGAGTAGACCTCGCCCTTCGGGACCTTCGCGCCCTCCATCACGAGCTTGAAGTGCTGGATGGTCGCTTCGATCGTCGTGTAGACGTCCCTCTTCGGCGGGAAGACGAAGCGCGGATCGTCGACGTTGACGGGCCCCTCGTCCGGCATGCGGTCGCAGCACTGGAGGATGATGCGCGCGCTCTGGCGGATCTCGCCGAGGCGCACGAGGAAGCGATCGAGCGTGTCACCGCGCGTGCCCACGGGCACGTCGAAGTCGACCTCGTCGTACTTGAGGTACGGGTGCGCCTTGCGGACGTCGTACGGGACGCCCGTCGCGCGAAGGCACGGGCCCGTCCACGACAACGCGATGGCGTCCTTGCCCGAAATGGCGCCGACGTTCTCGAGACGGTCGATGAAGATGCGGTTCCGGAGGAGCATCCCCTCGCCCTCCTCGACGAGCTTGAGGATGGCGGGGATGGCGTTGCGGCACATGTCCTTCAGCGCCGGCGTAGGCGGATGCGCCATGCCGCCGATGCGGCCGAAGGAGTGCGTGAGGCGAGCGCCGGTCTCCTCCTCGAGGATGTCCCAGACCATCTCGCGCGCCTTGATGTAGTAGAGGAACGGCGTGAAGGCGCCGAGCTCCATGGCCATGGCGCCGTTGCACGTGAGGTGGTCCGAGATCCTCGAGAGCTCGCCGAGGATCATGCGGTACCACTGGCAACGCTCGGGCACCTCGATCTCGCAGAGCTTCTCGACCGCGAGCGCGTAGCCCACGTTGTTCAGCATCGGCGAGACGTAGTTCAGGCGGTCGACGTACGGGAAGACCTGGTTCCAGGTCCCGCGCTCGCACATCTTCTCGAAGCCGCGATGCAGGTACCCGATCTGGACGTCGCTCTTCACGATCGTCTCGCCGGAGAGCTCGAGCACGATGCGCACGGTGCCGTGCATCGCGGGATGCGACGGCCCCATGTTGAGGTGCATCGGCTCGGACGGGAGCTCGAGCTCGCTTTCCTCGAGATCGAGATCGATCGGCTCCATCAGCTCTCTCCTCGGTCGACGGCGAAGACCCTACGGCCGAACGGCATGCCCTCGTCGGGCCCGAAGGGCGCCAGCTTGTCGAGCGGCACGCCCGCCTCCTCCTCCGTGCGGTACGGCACGAGGGGCTGCGCCTTGTTGGCGGGGTAGTCCTTGCGGAGCGGGTGCCCCTCGAACTCGGGGTAAAGGAGGATCCTGCGCAGGTCGGGGTGACCCTTGAAGGTGATCCCCATGAGATCGTAGGTCTCGCGCTCGAACCAGTTGAGGCCGACCCACACGTCCGTGAGCGTGTCGATCTCGGCCTTCTCGCCCTCCGCGTCGCCGACGCGCGCCTTGAGGCGGAGGCGGTGACGCTTCGAGATCGAGTACAGGTGCAGCA
Source organism: uncultured Myxococcales bacterium (assembly GCA_937949945.1). GTDB lineage: Bacteria > Myxococcota_A > Polyangia > Polyangiales > Polyangiaceae > Labilithrix. The sequence continues at coordinate 25,889 of CALFEQ010000178.1, read as the reverse complement.
CGACCTCGAACCGAGGCGTCCGGTCCGGGTAGTCGACCGCGCACAGGTCGACGGCCATGTCGAAGGCCATCGACGGGTCGTCTCGGAGGAAGCGAGCGATCTCCTTCCACCGCTCCGGGCTCACCACGGCGGTCTCGTCGCCGAGATGCGAATGCGTCTCGAGGACGGCGTCGCCGAACTTCTCCTTCAGCGTTTCGAGGACGCGCTGGCTCATGAGTTACCTTGTTCGAGCGACGACTTCTTCCGGAGCTGGACGAGGTCGCGGACCGGGTCTTCGCGCGGCTTCACGATGCCGGGCCGGCGATCGCCGGTGGCGCCCCGCTGGATCTTGTCCTGGAGGAGCATGAGGCCGTCGAGCACGGCCTCGGGACGAGGCGGACAGCCCGGGACGTAGACGTCGCAGGGGATGATCTTGTCGATCCCCGGAACGGTCGCGTAGTTGTCGTAGAAGCCGCCGCAGCTCGCGCAGGTGCCGAACGCGAGGACCCACTTCGGCTCCATCATCTGCTCGTAGATGCGCTTCAGGACGGGCGCCTGGCGCTGCGAGATCGTGCCGACGACCCAGAGCAGGTCGCTCTGGCGCGGCGAGAAGCGCGGGGCCTCCGCGCCGAAGCGCGCCGAGCCGTCGAACCGCGGGCTCGTGAGCGCCATGAACTCCATCCCGCAGCACGCGGTCACGAACGGGTACTTGAAGAGGGACCACTTGCGCGCCCACGCGAGGAGCGCCTCGAGCTTCGTCGTCGCGAAGCCCGACGTACCGCTCGCGCCTCCCTCGATCGTGACCTGCCTGGTCGGTTTCAGCTCTCCCATTCGAGGGCTCCCTTCTTCACGACGTACACGAGGGCGACGATGACGACGGCGAGGAAGCCGAACATCGACCCGAGACCGAGCCAGCCGAGGCTCTTGAACTGCACCGCCCACGGGTAGATGAAGACCGCCTCGATGTCGAACACGACGAAGAGAATGGCGGTCAGGTAGAACTTGACGCTCAGCTTCAGGTGATTGCCGCCGGAGCTCTCCGAGCCGCACTCGAACGGCTTCATCTTCTCCGGCGTCTTCTCCAGCTTTCCGCCGAGGAACGTCGCGCCGGTGAAGAAGAGCAGGGCGAGGATGATCGACACGGCGATCATCAAGAACATCGGCAAGTAGGTCCCGATCATCGGTGTCCCTTCAGGTGCCTTGGTCGAGGAGAGCAGAGAGAGGCTGGCAAATCACCGACATCACGAGCGTCTCGGGGCAGGCGCCCCGCTCCAGCCTACGCCGGCGAGTCCGCCGTCTTCTAGTGCCGACCGCCTACCAAAGTCAACGATGCCCGCGAGATCCGGCCTTTCTCGCCGCCACCGCCTGGTACCCTCGAAGGGCTGCCCGACGGTCCGACCGCCCCCGGCGAGCCGTAGGAACGCTACTATTCGGCGCGGACGGGATGACGCGCTACAAGCCGGAGTGCTTCCCGAGCAAGTGAGCGAGCCATGGCCATCCGGAAGATCGCGACCATCGGGCACCCCGTCCTCCGTCAGGTCGCGCGGGAGCTCTCGCGCGACGAGCTGCGCTCGAGCGAGGTCCAGCGGTTCATCGACGACCTCGTCGAGACGATGCGCGACGCGAACGGCGCCGGCCTCGCGGCGAACCAGGTCTACGAGCCCATCCGCATCTGCGCGATCGAGATCAAGAACAACCCGCGCTACCCGTACAAGCCCAACTACCCCCTCACGATCCTCGTGAACCCGGTCGTGACGCCCACGACGGACGAGACGTTCATGAGCTACGAGGGCTGCCTCAGCGTGCCCAACCTCCGCGGCGAGGTCCGGCGCTTCACGGCCGTGCGCGTACGCGCTTGGGATCGGAACGGCGACGACCTCGACTTCGAGGTGAAGGGCCTGACGGCCGGCACCTTCCAGCACGAGGTCGATCACCTCGATGGGAAGGTCTTCCTCGACCGCGTCGAGGACACGAAGACGCTCACGACCTGGGCCGACTTCGAGCGCTTCCACATGGCCGCGTTCGTCGAGCGGGCGAAGGCGCTGGTGGCGAAGTACGGGAGCTGACAGCAGGCTCAGGGAAGCGCCCGCACCTCGACGTCGTCGATCCGGATGTCGGCGGAGCCAGGGTCCTCGTCCGTGAAGAACATCCCGACGCCGACTTCGACCTCGGTTGGGTCCGCGTCTCCGAAGAACGTCCGGTCGGAGTCTTCGACGATCGTGGTCCCATCCACCTTCAGGGTCCCCCGATACGCGCCGTCCTGAAGGCGGCGAAGGGTGATTTCGGCGACGTAGGGCCTGTCGAGCTCGTATTTGATGGGCGCCGGACTGGCCTGATACGAGTTTTCCGGGGGCGGCGCGTTGCGATCGAGGCAAGGACTCAACGCCGTGCCCTTCGGGCAGTTCTCGTACGCCGCAAGACCGAACTCCATCTTCGTGCGGCTCCCGCCGACGAGGACGTCGTTGATTTGAATCGCCCCGATCACGCCGTAGGCGAGCGTGTTCTGCACGATCCGGAACTGGAACTTCAGGGTGAAGCCCGTCCCGGAAGCGAAGGAAGTCGCGACACGCTGCCAGATCACGGCCTTGCGCGACTGGCTCGCGTTGTTCGCGACGGCCTGGAGCTCCTTGTCGGTGTCGCCGAAGCGCGACCAGGTCCCGTGCACCTGCTCTTGCCTCGTCCAGTTCTGCCAGGCCACGGAATCGAAATCGTCACAGAAGATCGCGCCGACGCACCAACCCCCGGCGTCGGCGTCCGCGTCCACGCCTCCGTCATCGGTGACGCCCGCGTCCGGCTCGGCATCCGGCGTTCCGGTCTCTTCGGTGCTCGCGTCTTCGGGCTCGGCGTCGAGCGTGCCGCTCGTTCCCGACGTTCCCGACGTGCCGCTCGTTCCCGACGTTCCCGACGTGCCGCTCGTGCCGGTCGAGCCCGACGAGCCGCTCGTGCCGCTGCCGCTGTCGACGGTCGCGGCGCCCTCGGCGAGCTCGTACTCGGCGTCGAGACCGGCGATCGAGTTGCACGCGGCGACCACGCCGCCGCTCCACAGCGCGAAGAATCCGAAGAGCCGCGCGCCGCTCCGACCCATCAGAAGCGCCCCCGCAGCGAGACGAACGAGGGCGTGAGCGAGACGCCCACGGTCGGATGGCTCGTCTTCGGCGAGCCCTTCGAGCCGGTGAGGAGGGCCGTCACTCCGACCGCCGCGCCGACGCCGGCGACGACGAAGGAGACGGTCGAGATCGTCCCCATCGCGCGGCCCGACGCGAGCTCCTCGTTCACGGCGTCGAGGTCCGCCTGCGTCGCGCATCGCTGGTTCGGGCACATGTCCTTGGCGGTGCTGCCGGCGTTCAGCGCCATGATGCCGGTGATCGTCCCGAGCGCCGCTCCCGCGAGCGCCGCACCGAAGCCGACGAAGACGAGCGGGCTCGGCGACGTGCTCGTCGGCCGGGACGACGCATCCGAGGCCGGCGGCGCCGGCGTCGGTTCCTGCGGCAGGGGCGGTCCGCCGACGTCGACCTCGAGGCTCTTCCTCTCCCCCTCCCCGAGGCTCACCTCGAACACGCCGTCCGGGTATCCCTTCGCCTTGACCACGAGCTTGTGGCTCCCGGGATCGAGCGGGAGCGGGATACCGAGCGACGGCCGCCCGAGCGCGATCCCGTCACGCTCGACGACGGCGTCCTTCGGCGCGTTCGGCGAGAGCACGATCGTGAGGCGCGCGAGCCGCGGCTCGAGCGCGGTCGCGCGCGCTTCGGCCTCCTCTTCGATCGCCCGCGCGCCTTCGGTCTGCGCGCGCGCTCGCGCGTCCACCCAGTGCCCCATCGCATCGGCGAGCTTGCCGAGCTTCTCCTCGCAGTCGGCGAGGTTGATGAGCGTGATCGCCTTCGGATCGAGGCGAAGGCTCTCGAGGAAGTGCGGGACCGCCTCCTCGCACTTGCCCTCCTGGGCGAGCGTGTAGCCGATCTTGAGCTGCTCGCGAGCCACCACGGGATCGCCCGCCGCCGCTGGAGCCTGCCAGAGCAGGATCGCCGATGCGACCACACCCGCGCGAATCGAGCGCATGGCGCCAGTTTACCCTAGAACGGCCGGTAAACGTCTTTGCGGGAAGTCGTCGTCGATCCCGGCCTCTTCGTCGGCGACGAAGCGCCCTGCTTGGTGGTCGGCGCGGCCGTCATGGGAACGCGCGACGACGTGCTCGTCTTGGCCGCCGAGGCCGAAGCCGTCGACGTGACGCTGGCGGTGCCACGGGCAGGCGTCGCCGTGCTCGCCGTCGCCGGACGCGACGGCGGCGTCGGACGAGCGGTCGTGACGGGAGCCGGCTCGGTGACCGTCGGCGGCTCCGGCGTCGTGCTCGCGCCGGTCGTCGCGGGGGCGACCTCGCTCGCCGGAGCCGGCGCTGCGTTCAGCGCCACGGGCTTGCCCGTGGGCTGGGACATCGCCGCCTGCGACGGGTTGGTCGTGCGCACCGCGAGCACGAGCACGAGCATGCTCATCACGACGAGCAGAACGCTGGACGCGACGGCGAACGGCAGGAGCCACTTCCTGCGTGGCCGGAAGATCTCGTAGACGCCGGGGTTCGACGTCAGCGACATGTTCGTGTCGCTGATGCGGTCGCTGCTCGCCGACAGCGCGGCGAGCTGGCTCAGCGACGACGAGTCGCGCGGCGTCACGAACGTCGGGAGGTGCGGGCTGCTCGGGGTGCGCTCCGGCGGCGGCGTCGTCGACGTGCCGATCCGGCGGCCCGGATCGTCGCGCACGCGGGCGAGCTCCTGACGCATCGCCGTGGCGGACGGCCAGCGATCGTTCTTGTCGAACGCCAGGCAGCGCGCGACGAGCGCCTCGACGTTCGCCGGGACGCCGGGCAGCGCGCGGGCGAGCGAGCGTGCGTGCAGCGTCGCGGCCTTGACGAGGTGCTCGGAGCTCGTCTCGGCGATGTGCACGTGCTCGCCGGAGAGCAGCGTGAAGATCGTCGCGCCGACGGACCAGAGGTCGGTGCGCGCATCGACGTCGCGCGGACGCGACAGCGCCTGCTCGGGCGGCATGAACGCGGGCGTGCCGACCATCTGGCCCGTCTTCGTCGACGTCGCGGAGTTGTCGTCGGTCAGCCGCGCGATGCCGAAGTCGAGGACCTTGAGCACGCCCGACTTCGTGAGGAAGAGGTTCGACGGCTTGATGTCGCGATGGATGATGTTCTTCGCGTGAGCGACCTCGAGCACCGCGAGGAGCTGGTCGCAGTAATCGAGCGTCTCCCACATGTCGAGGCGGCCGCCCGCGCGCACGCGACGCTCTTCGAGCGACTCGCCTTCGAGGTACTCGAGGACGAGATACGGACAGCCTTCCTCGGTCTCGCCGTGATCGAGCACCTTCACGACACCGGGGTGATCGAGCACGTTGCCGAGCTGCCCTTCGCGAACGAAGCGACGGCAGACTTCTTCGTGGCGACTGAGATGGTCGTGGAGAACCTTCACCGCGACCGTCTCCCCGTCGGGCGTCGTCGCGCGATACACGACCGCCGTCCCGCCAGCCCCGACGATGGACTTCAAGTGATACTTGCCGCCGAGAGTCCGCCCGAGTCGATCTCTGGCTGAACCGCAGTCGACGTCCATCGTTTCCAACGTATCAGGTTGCCGACCAGTTTGCGACCACGCTTGCGTGGGTTCCGACCAGAGAGCTTTTGGTGACCTTGTGAGGTTCACGCGCACCTCGGAGGTCGCGACGGAGGCTCCAGGCTCCGGGCTCCGGGCTCCAGGACGTCACGTTGCAACCGTCCGTCCGAGAAACGGCGGCGAATGAGAAACAGACCAAGCTCGATAGGGATGACCGCCGGGCCGTGAGCGACGCTCCGTCCAGCACGCACGCTTGGCGGCGTGCAGGTGAGTGCAGCGACCTCCGTGCATGTGGCGCCCTCACTGGAGCCCGGAGCCTGCGTGACGGATTCGGGTCCGAATCCGTCACGCTCAGCTGGCCTTTTCCACCGTCAGCAGCCTCGCCTTCCACGCCGTGAGGGCCGGACCGAGCTTCGCTTCGACGGCGCGGATGTCTTCCGCGAGATCCTTCTCCGAAGCGCCGGCAGCGAGGGCGTCCTTCAGGCAGGCGAAGGCGGCGACGTAGCGGCCTCGTTGGAGGAAGGCGCGGGCGAGCGGCGGGAGGACCTCCTGCGGGAGGCCGCCGAAGGCGAGCGCGCGGCGGAGCGGGCCGATCGCCTCGCCCGGGCGATCGTTCATGAGGAGCGCCTCGCCGAGGCGGCGGAACAGCTCCGCGGCCGCCATGCCTTCTTGCGCGTACTGGATGCCGATGCGGAAGACCTCTTCGGCTTGCTCGATCTCGCCGACGTGGACGCACGCGGAGCCGAGCAGGCCGAGGCCCTTCGCGATGAGCGCGCGTGCCTCGGGCGCGAGCATCTGGCCCTCGGGCGTCCGGAGGAAGATCGCGAGCGGCGCCGGCCACGTGCCGAGCAGCGCGATGACCTTCGGCCACTCCTTGCGGAGCGCGCAGGCCTCGGCGTCGGCGACCTTCGAGAGGTCGATCGCCGAGCGCGCGCCGGTCGTGACGCGATCGAGCTCTTCGCGGACGTGCGCTCGGATCCGCAGGCGGAAGGCGTCGAGCTCGTACTTCTCCTCGACACCGTCGTGCAGGACGGTGATCTCCGGAGGCGTGCCGTTCTCCGGATCGATCGTGAGCGTCACGAGCGAGTAGCCGTAGAGCGGCGCGAGGAGCAGGTAGCGGACGCCGATGTAGAGCTGGATCGCCTCGATGTCCGTGTCGCGCTCCGGGACGGGCGCCTGCTTCTCCTCCTCGACGAGGAGCGCGCCGACGAGGCGCCGCCGGAAGTCGGCGAGCGTCAGCCGCTGGGGCTCGAGATCACCCTCGGCCTCCGCCGAGCCGACGACGAAGTCGACGAGCGTCTGATCGGGGCTCCGCCGATCGATCGTGAGCGCCGTGATGCGCGCGCCGACGATGATGGAGAACGCGAAGAAGCGCTCGCCGACGATCTCGCAGAGGGCCTGGAAGCTGCCGATCCCCTCACCGATTCGCTCGAACCATCCGTCGGTCCGCAGTGCATCGAGGGGGAACTGTTTCTTGGCGGGCATGAGCAACGAGAGTGCCTCGGGGTGGCGAGCGCGCGTGCCTAGGATCTCATCAAATGGCTCGTGAAGTCACGCCGTTCTTTGGCGAGCGGCCCGCCCAGTGGATGCAGACCGGCTTGACACCGCATCCCTCGCAACGCACCGCGTCCCGCCTCGACGGGCAGCGCTGGAGCATCCCCATGTGACACAGCGAGAAATCGTACCGGGTCGGGTCCTCCGCGTCGAAGCGCGCCAGGGCTTTCGTGATCTCGACCGCCGTCTTCCACGACACGTCGCGCCGCTTCGTGAAGCCGAGGTTCCGGGAGAGCTTGTGGATGTGCACGTCGACCGGCATGACGAGGCGGCTCGTCGGCACGTCCCAGAGGCCGAGGTCGATGCCGTCGGCCGGCCGCACCATCCAGCGCAGGAACAAGAGCAGGCGTTTGGCGCCCCCGCCCGCTCGCGCGTTCGAGAGCAAGCTCACCGGCCCGCGGCGGTCGGTCTTCTTCGACGTGCCCGGCAGCGGCAGGCCGCCGGCGACGCGGATCCGGTCGCAGAACGACGCGAGCGCTTCTCGAAGCGCTTCGTGAGGCTCTTCCGGAAGGGCGCGATCCGCGTCGCGCAGCGCCCGCGCGAACGCCGCCCCGAGCGAGCCCTCTTCGCGCTGGATGCGCCGCGCTCCGGCGAGCAGGCGCGCGACGTCCTCGCCCCGGAAGACCCGATGCTTCCAGCCGTCGAGCGCCGCGCGGAGCGCCCGCTCGTCGTCCGCCGCCGTCGACGGGCTCGGGCCGACGCGGTCGAGCAGCTCGGCGACCTTGGCGCGGATGGCCTTCACGTTGCCGAACGCGAGGTTCGCGGACACGAGCCCGACGAGCTCTCGGTCCGCGCGCGTCCGGAAACGATGCACGAACTCGACCGGATCGGCCGCACGCCGCGCGCGGAGGTCCTCGCGCGCTCTGACCGCGTCGAGCGCCGCCTTGATCTTCGCCTCTCGAGGACCGAGGGCCGGCACCGAGCGCTCGCTCACAGCTGGAGGTCCTGATCCTGCGGCGCCGGCTCGCGCTGAGCCGCCTTCTCGGCGCGCTCGCGCTCCGCGGTCACTTGCGCGAGCCGCGCCCTGGCGATCGGGAGCCAGCGATCGTTTCGCCGCGAGGCGGCGCGCACCCACTCGTCGAACGACCGCTCCGCGAGCAGCCAGTGCTTGAGCGCCTCGCGCGCGGTCTTCGCGTCGCGCGCCCGCGCGATCGCCCCGAGCCCCTCGTACCAGAAGACCTCGTACGCGGGTTCGAAGAACACCGTATTCGTGTCGCGCAAAAGCCCTTGCATCCCCATCGATCGCTCGACCTGGAGCGCGAGACGCGCGTGGTGCTCGGCGCCGGCGCGATCGCCGGAGCGATCGAGCGCGATCGCGAGGCCCCACATCGCGAGCGGTATGGTCTCGCGCGGCGGCATGCGGCCGGCGATGCGCAGCGCTTCGCGGTAGAGCTCGACGGCGTCCTTCAGCTCGCCGAGGTGCATCTGCGTCTCGGCGAAGTTCAGCGTCGGCGTCGCCCGGCGGACCTCCTCCGTCTCGAGGCGGAGCACCTGGACGTACGCGTCCCGCTCGCAGACGTGATCGCCGATGTGACCGCACGCGATCGCGAGGCGGAACCAGCCGTCCTCGGCGGCCGGGTGGTCCGGGAAGTCCGCGATCGCGGCCTTGTAGAGCTCCGCGGCGCGCGGATGGTTCTTCAGCGCGAGGTGCACGTACGCGAGGTCGAACCGGAGCGGCGCGCTCTTCGCGAACTCCTCGGGGTGGGTACGAGCGAAGCGTTCGAGCCGAGCGAGCACCTCGAGGAGCTCGCGGTCGCCGATGCGCCGCTCGATCGGCCGGCTGAGCCACCTCTGCACGGCCACGTGCAGGTCGTGGGCGGCCCCGACGCCGGGGTCGCGCGCGCGCTCCCAGACCGACGGCGGCGTGTCGGCCCGGGCGGCCGTCGCCCCGGCGAGCATCGCGAGGACGAGGCCGAGCGTGCCGAGCCTCCTTCCGAGGCTCGAGCTACGCCGGTTCGACGGATCCGATCGCTGCGCGCTCACCCGGCGGTCCTCCGAGGCCCGGCAGGCTTCTTCTCGGGCGGAGGCTTCGTCGCGGGCGCCGGCTTCTTCGGCGGCGCCGCCGCGCCCGCGTGCTCGCGCGCGTGATCGCTCCATGGGCCTTTCCCGCCTTCGCCCTCGAGATAGCGCCGCCACCCGTCCTTCGCGAGCCCGGCGTCGTAGCCCTCGAGCGCGATCGCGAGCAGCGCGTCCGCCTCGTGAGGAACGCCCGCGTCGGTGAGCGCGTCGGTCACGCGGGGATCCGACAAGAGGGGCCTCGGATCGGAGCGAACGCGCTCGGCGAGCACCGCCTTCGCCTCCTCGCGCAGCCCCGCGCGGTCGAGCGCGAGCGCGAGCCCCGCGACGGAGGCGATCTGCATCGCGTCCTGCGCGTCGCGACGCGCCTGGCGGAACATGGCGATGGCGGCGTCGATGCCGGCCGGGCCTTGCGCCATGACGGTCATCCCCGCCTCGAACGACGCCGACGACCGCTCCTGCGCCGAGAGCGCGGACGTCCGTGGAAGCGCGGCTCGGTACGCCGCCGCCGCCTCCGCGAGACGGCCCGTGCGAGCGTTCGCGCGCGCCCATGCGAGGAGCGCGACCGGATCGTCGAGCGCACGGTCGTCGCGCCGCTTCGCTTCGGTCAGCGCCGCGAGCGCCTCCGCGGGCTTGCCGAGCTTGAGGAAGGCGCGCCCCTTGAGGACGCACGGCGCGGCGCGGCCCGGGAGCAGCTTGTCGGCCCGATCCGCGATCTCGGGCACCTCGCTCACGAGCACGCCCGAGCCGGGGCCGACGAGCTTCGCCGCCCCGCTGGCGAGGAGGTCGCAATAGGGCCGGAGGTTCGGCTCCTTCGCGCGCTCCCACGCATTCGTGGCGCGGAGCCCGTCGCCGATGCCGCACTCGGCCGGTCGCGCCGTCCCGAACGCGCTCCGGGCCGCGGACGGCTGGAGCAAGAGGACGAGGGCGAGGGCGGCGGCGTTCATGACCAAGCTCCCCAAAGCTAGCAGGGATCGGCGGTCGAGGGGCCCGAGGCCCTCGACCCGAGGTCAGCTCGCGAACGGATCGCGCAGGACGATCGTCTCCTCGCGCCGCGGGCCGATGCTCGCGAGGACGATGGGGCAGCCGGTCTCTTCCTCGATGAACTGCAGGTACTCGCGTGCGGCATCCGGCAGCTCGTCCATCGTGCGCGCTCGACCGAGCTCCTCGCTCCATCCGCGGAACGTCCGGTAGACGGGCTTCGCCGTCTCGAGCTCGTCGATCGGAAAGTCGAGCGTTCGCCCGCGCGGCGTGTCGTAGGCGACGCACGCCTTGATCTCGTCGAGGCCCGTGAGCACGTCGAGCTTCGTGATCGCGAGCCCGTCGAGGCCGTTGACCGACACGGCATGGCGGAGCGCGGGCAGGTCGAGCCATCCCGTGCGTCGCGGGCGTCCCGTCACGGAGCCGAACTCGGCGCCGACCTTCTGGATACGCTCACCGACGGCATCGTGCAGCTCCGTGGGGAACGGCCCGCCGCCCACGCGCGTCGTGTACGCCTTCACGAGGCCGATGACCGCGTCGATGCGCGTCGGGCCGACGCCGGCCCCGACGCACGCGCCGCCGGCGGTCGGCGTCGAGGACGTGACGAACGGGTACGTCCCGTGATCGACGTCGAGCAGCGTGCCTTGCGCGCCCTCGAGGACGACGCGCTTCTTCTGGCGGATCGCGCGCTCGACCATCGGCTGGGTGGCCGCCAGCATCGGAACGATGCGGGCGCGCGCCGGCTCGATCGCCTCGAGCACCTCGTCGACGGAGGGACCTTTCTCCCCGTACGCATGCAGCACCGGCGCCCACGCCTCGAGCGCGCGCGCGACGAGATCGCGCAGGCGTGCGGGATCGCGGAAGGCACCGAGCGGGACGCCGCGGCGCGCGACCTTGTCCTCGTAGCAAGGGCCGACGCCGCGCTTCGTCGTGCCGATGGCGCCCTTGCCGCGTTCGCGCAGCCCGTCGACGAGCACGTGATACGGCAGGATCGCGTGCGCGCGATCGGAGACGACGAGACGCTCGCTCGCGTTCACCCCGCGCTTCTCGAGGTCGTCGAGCTCCGAGACGAGGCTCTTCGGATCGATGACCATCCCCTGCCCGAGCACGCAGGTGACGTCGGGCCGAAGGACGCCGCTCGGCACGAGGCGGACGACGAGCTTGTCCTCGCCGACGACGAGCGTGTGCCCTGCGTTCGGACCTCCGCCGTAGCGCACGACCATGTCGGCGCGCTCGGTGAAGATGTCGACGATCTTGCCCTTCCCCTCGTCGCCCCACTGGGCGCCGACGATCACGACGGCCGGCATGCGCGGTTCCTTCTGTTTCGACGTTGTCCTGATTCGAAAACGAGATGACGAACGAAAACGCCCCCTGGAGCCTGGAGCCTGGAGCCCGGAGCCTTCCTGCTCACCTGCTTACCACGCGGACGACGTCGTCGATCGTCATCGTCTTCTTGGGGTCCTCGGGCGGCTCCTGCCAGACGTACGCGAATCCCCACGAATCCGCGTACGCCCGCGCTCGCTCGACGTCGGCGACCGCGACGGCGGGGACGCCGCGCGCACGGAGCTCAGCGACGCGCGCTTCGGAGGCTTCGCCCACCACGACGACGCCGCTCCGGCGCGGCCGAGTCTCCCGCGTCGCGCGGATGGCCCACGCGAGCGCGTCGAGGTCGAGCCCCAGGCCGACCGCAGGGAGCGGCGAGCCGTAGCGCGCCAAGAGGTCGTCGTAGCGACCTCCACCGCCGATGGGCTCGCCCGGGCCCTCCGCGTAGATCGAGAAGATCGTACCCGTGTAATACGAAAACCCGCGCACCTCGCCCGGATCCGCCGAGAGGTACGTACCGAGGCCGCGCGCGGTCGCGGCGTCGAAGAGCGCGAGGAGCCGCCGCGCGGGCGCCTCGGCGCGCGTGTTCGCGAGCAGCGACACGGCCTCGACGATCGCCTCGCGGCCGCCGTGCAGTCGCGCGAGCGCGACGACGCGAGGTCCCTCCGCGAGGCCCTCGCAGAGCTCGGCGAGCGACGGCTCGTCCTTGCGCGCGAGCGCCTGCGAGATCTCCTCGGCACGCGCAGACGGCACGCCGGCGAGCAGCTCGCGGACGATGCCCGCGTCGGACACGTCGATGGTGAACCGCTCGAGGCCGACGCCCTCGCGCAGGACGTCCGCCGCGAGCGTGAGGAGCTCGAGATCGCCCTCGGCGCCGGCGACGCCGCAGAGCTCGACCCCGACCTGGGGGAACTGACGGTGCTTCTTCGCGCGCGACGCGCGCCGCCGGATCACCGTGCCTTCGTACGCGAGGCGGAACGGCGGCTCGCGGTCGGCGAGGCGTGTCGCGACCATGCGCGCGACCTGCGGCGTCATGTCCGGACGCAGCACCGCGACCTGCCCCGACTCGGGCTCGATGAAACGGATCACGTCGTCGGCGGCCGACGCTCCGAGCCCACGCTCGAGCACGCTCGCGAGCTCGAACGCGGGCGGCGTGACGAGCCGGTAGCCGTGCAGCGCGAGGCGCTCGAGGACGGCACGCGACAGGTCACGCCGCGCCGCCGCCTCCTCGGGCAAGAGATCGCGCATGCCCGGCGGGAGCGGATGCTCGAGCACCTTCGGGCCGAGACGTGGAGAGCGATGCCGATCGTCCGGATCCACGTCGGGAGCACGTCGCACGGCGTGCGGAACGCGTCAATTCGGTCGTCAGAACACGCCACGCACGCCGGCCCACCCGGCGCCGATCTCCGGCAGCACGCGGAGACCCGACCGCTTTCGGTCGCCGGACGCGCGGGCGGCCACGCCGACCGTCGCGCTCGACTTCGCGCTCGGCGCCGTGAGGTAGAGGAACAGCCCGCCCGCGAGGAGCGCGCCTCCTGCGATGAAGCTCACGGTCGAGATCGCGCCCGTCTCCGAAGCCCGGTCGCGCTGCTCGGGCGTGCACGACGGCGGCGCGTTCGGATCGCCCTCGTACGCGGGCTTGCCGTCGGTGCATTCGTTGTTCAGCGTCTGCAGGCCGTAGACGGCGCCGACGGCGACGCCGACGACGCCGACACCGGCCGTCGCGAGCCCGAGGATCCGCTGGAGCGACCCGTCCTTTCGGTCCTCGACCGGGGCCGGGGTCGGCACGGGCTTCGGCTCGGCTGCCTCCTCTTCTTCGGCCTCGGCCGTGGTCTCCTCCACCTCGCCGCCCGGCGGCATGTCCTCCATGTCCGGCACGGGGATGCGCTGCGGGCGATCGCCCTTCACGATCGTCACGAGCTGGACGACCTGCTTCTTCCCTTTCGCCCGGAACGTGAGCTTGCGCTGCCCGGGCTCGGCCGCGAATGGCTTGCCGAGCTCCGCCTCGGGGACGCGACGATCCTCGACGAGCACCTCCGTGAGCTCGACTTTCGTCGTCGGCTCGATCACGACGCATGCGAGCGATTTCTCGAGCTCCGCCATCCGCGCGCGCGCGAAGTCTCTCCGGTCGTTGCGTTTGAGCTCGATCGCCTTCCCCTCGGCTTCCTTGAACTCGACCCAGGCTTGCCAGATCGCGCCTTGCTCTTTGTGGCACCAAGCGAGGTTGAGCAGCGTCCCGAGCTGATGGTCCTTCCGGTACGCCGCCTCGAACTTCGGACAAGCCTCGCCGAAGCGACGCTCCTCCATCAGCTTCTGCCCCTCGCGGAAGAGGCGCTCGGCGTCGGCCTCCTTGTCGATGACCGGTTGCTGGCCCGCCGCCGTCGCCGACCAAGCCGTCGCGAGCACGAATGCGACGAGGCACGAGAGCCGACGAGGCGTACGAAGAGCCACGATCCTGGGAGTGTCGTTCATGTACCGGAGCGGGTCTGGGGCAAGCCCGGAGGCAGTCCCTTCCCGGAGGTCGTCGACTTCTTCGTCGGCGACGAGGCTGGGCGTGCGGCCGGCTGGCTCGGCTTGGACCGCTTGGTGGACGCCGTGGACGTGGCCGTCGCCGACGCGGTCGGCGCGGGCGGCGGAACGGGAGACGCGCCGAGCACCGTCCCCGGCGGCGACACCGCGAGGCCCGGCAGCTCGTTCTCCACCGACACCGTCGGGACCGTGGCAGCGCGCTGCGCCGCGATGCTCGCCGGATCGACGGCAGCCGCCGGCGGATCGACCGCCTCGCCCTCCGCCGCGACCGTCGCCGTCGAAGCCGCGCCCCGACGCTCGACGAGCGTGAACCCGATGAGGACGAGGCCGATCAGCGCGGCGGCCGCGCTGATGCCGACGATCCACCGCTTCTTCGACTCGAGCGCCGTCACTGCGACGGTGCTCGCCGTGCCGTTGAACTCCGGCTGGATCGAGTCGAGGCGTCGCGACGAGAGCGGGATGCGCTCGATCGACGAGCCCGGGCTGCGCAGACGCGTGGCGCTCGTGGCGTCGTCGAGGTGCGCGCGAGAGAGCGTCGCCTTGATGCGATCCGCGGACTGGATCCACGAGCCCGAGCCGTACGGGACGAGCGCCTTCGCGAGCTCGGCGACGTCCGGATAGCGATCGTCGCGGTTCTTCGCGAGGCACTTCATCACCACCTGCTCGAGCCCTTCGGGCACGCCCGCCACGAGGTGACGGATCGGCGTCGGTTCCTTCTCGAGGATCTGGGCGAAGGTCTCCTGGAGCTCGTCGCCGCCGAACGGCATCGAGTTGGTCAAGAGCTCGTACATGCAGACGCCGATCGACCAGATGTCCGTCCGGTGATCGACCGTCTTCGGGCTGCGCACCTGCTCGGGAGACATGTACGGCGGCGATCCGAGCACCGCGCGCCCGCCCGTGAGCTGCGCGGCCCTCCTGCCGACATCGCCGTCCTGCGACTTCGAGATGCCGAAGTCGAGGATCTTGATGACCTGCGTGCCGTCCTCGCGATTGGCGAGGAACAGGTTCGAGGGCTTGAGATCGCGATGGATGATCCCGCGGGCGTGCGCGTGCGCGAGGCCCTCGAGTGCCTGGAGGATGTAATCGACGACGAGCCAGCGGGGCAGCGCGCCGCGCGTATCGACGATGTGACAGAGATCGGCGCCCTCGAGCAGCTCCATCACGATGAACGGGAGCCCGTCCGCGCCGACGTCGACGTCGAGCACGCGCGCGACGTGCTCGCTCTGGAGCTTCGCGAGCGATCGCGCCTCGAGGAGCAGGCGTGACTGCGCCTCGCGATCCGCGACGTCGTGGTAGAGGAGCTTGACGGCGACCCGTTGGTCGAGGAGCTGGTGGTAGGCCTCGACGACGACGCCCATCCCGCCCTCGCCCAACAGGCGCTCGACGCGGTACTTGCCGGCGATGACGTCGCCGACCTTCAGGAGCGACCGGCTCGGGTCCGATGCGGACCGAGCAGCACTCCGCTGCGATCGCGCGAGCTTCGCCGCCATTCGAAGAGCAATCGTAGCGTCGTGCCAGGGGCGCCTCCAAGTGAGAAAGCGGAGCTTTTTTGCGAACCTCCTCCCCCGCTCTGTCGGCTCTTGTCGCCTCTTTGCGCTCTTTGGGCGCCGGGGTCGATCTCCTCGCTCGGCGCGTCCGACCAGGACGCCCCCGACTCCGAGCTCGAGTCCGCGCGACGGGGCCTCGGCCCTCTCCTCGTCGTCCACTTCCTGCGCGTCCTTTTTTTTGGGGGCCTGGCGAGTTTTCCACAGGCCCACGGGACGGCGGCCGGCCTGTTGGGGGAGGCTTCATCTGTCGGGAAGGCAACAGGTCTCCCGACGCGGCCCATGGCCGAAAAACGCCGTGAATTCGCGGCCCCGCCCGTCCGATCACGGTCGGCACGGTCGTCGCAATGAAGGGGTTCCACCAGAAAGGAATCCCATCATGGCTTTCGCCCTTCAGCGCGACACCCTCGACGCCGCGGTCAACGGCGACGCCGCCGCCCTCGAAGAGGTCCTCAAGACGATCACGCCGCACGTCGAGCGCCAGCTCTTGCGTTATCCCGTCAGCGACGAGGACCGGCGTGATCTGCTCCAGGCCACGCTCATGCAGATCGTTCGCCGCCTCGGATCGTTTCGCGCGGAGGCGAGCTTCTCCACGTGGTTGTTCCGCGTCACCGCCAACGAGGCGTTGATGTTGATGCGGTCGCGGCGCCGGCACCGAGCGCGTTTCGTCGAGGGGCTCGATTGGGAGGACCTCGCGACGCTGCCCGCCGTGAACGACAACGATCCGGACGGCGATCTCGGCATCGGCGCGAAGCGGCGCGAGGAGCAAGTGCGCGACGCGCTCGGACAGCTCCCCCAGGATTACCGCGACGTCGTCATCGCTCACTATCACATGGACCTCGGGCTCCAGGAGATCGCCGATCGCCTCTCGATCACGGAGAGCGCCGTCCGGTCGCGGCTCCACCGGGCGCGCTCGCGGCTGCGCTCGCTGCTCAAGGACCGCGAGCTCGACGCGTACACCGCCGCGGCGTGACCGGAGCCGTCGGGGACGCCTGCCCCGAGATCGGCTAGGAAGAGCGTGTGACGTCTCACGCTCCGGACGCCCCGAGCGCCTCTGCTCTCTCGTCGAACGCGCCGCGCCCCGCCGCGTTGCTCTTCGATCTCGACGGCACGCTCGTCGACTCGAAGCGGGACATCGCCGATGCGGTGTGCGCGGCGCTGAAGGACGTCGGGCGCGCGCCCCTCCCCGTCGAGGCCATCGTGCCGATGATCGGGGACGGAGCTCGGGCGCTCGTCACGCGGGCGCTCGGCACGGACGCCGCCGACACCGCGCTGCTCGAGCGGACCCTGTCGTGTTTCCAACGGGCCTACGCCGCTCGCCCTTGCGTCCACACCACGCTCATGCCCGGTGCGCGGGAGGCGCTCTCCATCGCGCTGCCGCGCGCGGTCGTCACGAACAAGCCTCGCGCGATCACCGAGCTCGTCCTCGAGAGCCTCGGCATCGCCGGCGCGTTCTCGGCCATCTACGCCGGCGGGGACGGACCGCTGAAGCCGGCGCCGGACGGCGTGATCGCCGCGGCGAACGCGCTCGGCGTGCCCGTCTCGCAGGCATGGCTCGTCGGCGACGGCCCGCAGGACGTCCTCGCCGGGCGGGCCGCCGGCTGCTTCACGGTGGTCGTCCCCGGGATCGCCGAACGGTCGCGCGTCCTCGAGGCGCGGCCGGACGTCGTCCTCGCGTCGCTCGGCGAGCTGCCCGCCTTGGTCGAGCGCGCGTCGCGCGCGTGACGCATCGACTAGGGCGGCGGCTTGACCTCGATCTCCTTCAGTCGACCGCGGAAGGCGTTCATCCGCTGGATCGCCTCCTTCAGCTTCTCCTTGTCGCTGGACAGGTCCTTGCGCTCGTCCCAGTCCGTGGCGAGGTCGAAGAGCTGGTAGTTGGCGCCGCCGAAGTGGATGAGCTTCATCCCGGGTGAAGGTCCGAAGATGAATGCGCGCCGCACGCCGTTGTACGGCCCGCGCGGCATGTCGATGTACACGTCGCGCTCCTCGTGCTCGGCGCCCTCCGGGAGGTAGACGTCGTCGAGCAGGCTCTTGCCGCGCAGCTCGTTGGGGTCCTCCGGGAGCGGCACGCCCATCAGCTCGAGGATCGTGGGCGCCACGTCGATGTGCGAGCGCTTCTTCGACACCCGCCGCGGCGGCGCGCCCGGCACGTAGACGACGAGCGGGACGTGCACGAGCTCCTGCCAGAGCTCGGAGCCGTGCCACATCATCCCGTGCTCGTAGAACGCCTCGCCGTGATCGGCCGTCACGATGATGGCCGTCTCGTCGGCCCACGGCTGCGACGCGACGTAGTCGAGCACGCGGCCGATGTGCTTGTCCGTGAACCAGACCTCTTCGTCGTAGAGCTTGCGCGACGTCGCGTACGGGCCCTTGCCGGTGAAGTCCGGAGCGCCCGCGTGGGAGACGTACTGCGCGTGCGGATCGAAGAAGTGGAACCACGCGAAGAAGCGATGCGGCTTGCCGGCGCCGCCGTCGGCGGGCTCCGCGGCGGGGGCGCCGCCGTCCGCGTCCTCCGGGGCGACGCCGAGGGTGTTCTCGGGCCGCTCGAGGAGCTTGAGCGCGAGGTTCGCCATGCGGTCGCTCGTGATCGAGTTGTCGTTGTCGGCCATCCCCGGCGGGATCGCCGACGTGTCCCAGACGTCGAAGCCCTGCTTCAACCCCGACGAGGGGCGGAAGTACCAGTGGCACATGCCGGCGAACGTGCGGATGCCCGCGTCGCGCAGCCGCTCGGTCACGAAAGTGTTCGCGTCGTAGTACGTGTTGAAGTGACTGAAGTTCGTGATCGTCTCGCTCGGGTACTTGCCGATGAGCATCGGCCCGACGGACTTGCCGGTGTACGACGCCATCGAGTAGGCCTGCTCGAACACGGTCGCCTTCTCGGCGAGCTTGTCGAGGTTCGGTGACGTCGGCTTGTCCCAGCCCATGAAGCCGAGGTCGGGCCGGAGCGTGTCGATCGTGATCAGGATGACGTTGAAGCTCTTGTTCGGCTTCCGCGAGCCGGTGTCCGCGCTCGTGACGGCCGTGGGCTCGGGCGCCGGCGCGGGCGTGTCGTCGCCGTCGCAGTCCTCGTCGATGCCGTTGCCCGGGATGTCGAGCGCGCCCGGGTTGATGCGCGCGTCGGCGTCGTTGCAGTCGCCGCCCGCGAAGCTCGCCGAAAATCCGTCCTTGTCCCGATCGGTCGCGCGCCGAAGCACGGCGAGCGCCACCTTCCCGAGCGGCGCGTGCTTCTCGATGCCGCGCGCGACCGCGGGCGGCTCGCCGATGCTGGCGGCGGCGTGACGGCAGAGAACGACGAGCACGAGGTGGAACAGGACCGACGCCACCGCGGCCCCGAGCGGCCGAATGTCCGGACGACCGCCGGCATCGGCGAGGGGCAGGCGCGCGAGGACGGTCGGCACGACGAAGGCGCCGAGCGCGATCAGCCCCGCGTTCACGACGGGCCGTAGATCGAGCTCCGGCCTCTTGAACACGCCGAAGATCCCGAGCGCGCCGCCGCTCGCGCCGCTCGTGTCGCCGATCGCGATGCCGAGCCCGAAGAGGCCCGCGACGATCGCCAGGGCGATGCTCCCCGTGAGCGCAGGATCGAGGAGCCGCGGGACCGAGGCGCTGCCGAGCGCGAGCAAGCGCCGGACGAGCGGGAGGAGAGCGAGCGCGATCGCCCCGGCGGCGAGGAGGATGCCCACGGAGCCGACGCCGACCGTGAGCCCCGCTTCGGCGGGCTTCCCGCTCCCCATCGCGGCACGCGCGAGGTGGGCCGTCGCGACGCACCATCCGAACACCACGAAGATCGCGAGCGGCAGGGCCGCCGCCGCGCGGAGCCGGTCGAGGACCGCCGCTCCTCGGAGGGCGGCGAGCATCTGGAGAGGACCGCGCTCGCCCGCAGGCTGCACGAGGAGCAGGAGCACGCCGACGCCGGCGCCGATGCCGAGCGCCACGGGCGAGAGGAGGCCGAGGTCCGCGGCGACGAGCCCGCCCATCGGAGGCAGCGGCTGCTCGCCCGCGTCCGTCGCGGCCTTCACGACGACGCGAGCCTCGAGCAACGCGACCAGGATGGCCGCGACGGCGGCGCCACCGAGGGCGAAGACGAGGCGCAGGATCGCGCGAAGCACGGTTGAGCTCTCGAGGCGTCGACGAGGTCGACGGGGCAGAAGTCGGGGCCTCCCCAACCTACTAGACAGCCTCGCTCTTCGCGAGGGGTTCGGCGCGATAGGCGGCCCGGGCGCCGAGCCGACGCGCGGGCGCGCCTAGGAACGCCCGTGGGCCGCCTTCGCCAGCGGGTGCGCGGCGTCGTAGACGGCGAGCAGGTGCGCGATGGAGACGTGCGTGTAGCGCTGCGTCGTCGAGAGCGACGAGTGCCCGAGCATCTCCTGGATGGCGCGGAGATCGGCGCCCCCGTCGAGCATGTGCGTGGCGCACGTGTGGCGGAGCGCGTGAGGATGCAGGTCGGGGCGCCCGAGCGCGACGAGCCCGTAGCGGCGGACGATGAGCTGCACGGCGCGTGCGTTGAGGCGGCGGCCGCGCGTGGAGACGAACACGGCGTGCGGATCGAGGTAGCCCGTGCGCGGATGCGCGAGCTCGCCGCGGACGGCGAGCCACCGGCGGAGGGCCTCCTCCGCCTTGCTCCCGATCGGCACGAGGCGCTCCTTCCTTCCCTTGCCCATCACGCGGACGGTGCGCTCCGCGAGCGAGAGGTTCGCGAGATCGAGCCCGCACGCCTCCGAGACACGCAGGCCGCCGGCATAGAGCAGCTCGAGGACCGCGCGGTTGCGCGCCGCGACCGCCTCCTCCGCGCGGAGCGCGCCCGTGTTGTCCGGCGTCGGGCTCTCGACGACCGCAGCCGCGTCCTCGGCGGAGAGGAACGTCGGCAGCTCGCGCCGCGCCTTCGGCAACCCCAGCTCGGCGGCCGGGTTCGTGTCGGCATGCCCCTTCTGCTTCATCCAACGGCAGAAGGCGCGCACGCTCGCGATCTTCCGCGCGATGCTCGTCGGCTTGCACGTGCGCGCGAGCTCGCCGAGCCACGCGCGGAGGACGTACACGTCGAGGCGCGGCGTCGATCGCCGCCCGGGGCGCTCGCGCGCCCGCTCCTCCACGAATGCCAAGAGCGCGTCGAGATCGCGCCCGTACGCGGCGACGGTGTTCGGCGACGCGTGCTTCTCCGCGGCGAGGTGGGTGATGAAAGCGGCCTTGAGCTCGCCGAGCGAAGACACGACGGAGAGCTTAGTCGGCCGCATGGACGACGGCCACTTCGGCGCCGCTCCGCCCGCGAAACCCGTGAGACCGAGCGGAGACGACCCGACTCGGAAGCGGCGCAACCGCCCGTGAATCGAGCGTGCTCCGTCGAAGCGACGGGTGACGACGCCTCGCGAGCGGCGGGTACGTGCACGCCGAAGTGCTAGGCTGACGTGTCTTGCTTCGGAAGCTTTGGCAGAAGGTGAAGACCATCTGGAAGCTCGCGAAGTCGGAGCGAGCTTCCCCACGCGAGATCGGTTGGGCCGTCGCCATCGGCGCGTTCGCCGGGTGCACGCCGGCCGTCGGCTTTCACGGTGCGCTCGCCCTCGCGCTCGCGACGGTGCTCAAGAAGAACCGCCTGTTCGCGTGGCTCGGGTCGCGCGTCTCGAACTGGCTCTTCCTCCCGTTCATCGTGCTCGCGGAGGTGCAGGTCTCGCATCGCCTTCGCACGGGCGAGTGGCTCGCCCTCGATCGCGACACCGCCCTCGAGCAGGCCCCGGCGCTCCTCCTCGACTGGTGCATCGGCACGATCCCCGTCGGCATCGCGATCGCCGGCGCGCTCGGCGTCGCTTCCTGGGCGCTCGCCGTGCGACGCGATCGGCGGCGCGCCGCGCAAGGCGCCGTGGGCGACGCCGCGCCCGTACACGCGACGAAAGAGGCCGGCGTGACGAGCGGTCCCGTCCCCGAGCCGTGAAGGCGGCGATCGGCGCGGCCCACCCGCCGCCGATCGCCGGGCCGCCTCAGGCCGCGCAGGCGCGGAGCACGTCGTCGACCTTCTTCGGGATCGACGCGGTGAGGTTCTCCGGATCGCCCTCGGTGACGAGGATGTCGTCCTCGATGCGGACGCCGATGCCGCGCCACTCCGGCGGGACCTTCTCGTTGTCCTTCGAGATGTAGATGCCCGGCTCGACGGTGAGCACCATCCCCGGCTCGAGCGGGCGCGCCTTGCCGCCGACGTAGTAGTTGCCGACGTCGTGCACGTCCATGCCGAGCCAGTGACTCGTCTTGTGCATGAAGAACGGCTTGTACGCCTCGTCCTTGATGAGCTGCTCGACGTCGCCCTGGAGGAGCCCGAGCTTCACGAGGCCGCGGGTGATGACCTCCACGCACGTGCGGTGGACCTGCTCGAGCGTGTTGCCCTTGCGGACCTTGTCGATCCCGGCCTCCTGCGCGTCGAGGACGAGCTCGTAGATGGCCTGCTGCTGCTTGTTGAACTTCCCGCCGACGGGGAACGTCCGCGTGACGTCGCTCGCGTAGTAGTCGTACTCGCAACCGGCATCGATGAGCAAAAGATCGCCGTCCTCCATCTTCCGGTTGTTCTGCCGGTAGTGGAGGATGGTCGCGTTGTTGCCGGACCCGACGATGCTGCCGTACGCGGGCCGCTCGGAGCCGTGCATGCGGAACGTCTCGAGGAGCATCGCCTCGACCTGGAACTCGTGCATGCCCGGCTTCGTGCTCTTCATCGCGCGGATGTGCGCCTCGGCCGTGATCTCGGCGGCGCGGCGCATGGCGGCGAGGTCCTCCGGGCCCTTGAAGAGCCGCATCTCGTGCAGGATGGTGCCGGGATCGACGATCTCGACCGGCCACGAGAAGCCGAGCTTCGCGCGCGCGCGCGCGCGGTCGACGGCCTCGAGCACCTTGTCGTCGAACTGCCGGTTCAGCCCGAGCCGGTAGTAGAGCCGCTTTCGATTCTGGAACAGCTTCGGGAGCTCTTCGGAGACCTTGTCGATCGTGAAGGCCTCGTCGGCGCCGTAGTGCTCCTTCACGCCGTCGACGCCGGCGCGCGGCCCGTCCCACGTCTCGCGCTCCGGATCGCGCGGGCGGACGAACATCGTCGTCTTCTTCTCTTTGGCGTCGAGGACGAGCACCGTGCTCGGCTCGGTGAAGCCCGTCAGATAGAAGAGGTCGGAGTCCTGCCTGTACTCGTGCTCTACGTCGTTGTTCCGCGTGAAGACCGGCGCCGCAGCGAAGACCGCCACGGAGTCTTCGTTGATGGCCGCGATCGCATCGAGAAACGCAGCCCTCCGCTTCGGGTAGAGATCGCTGTGGCACGTGCACATGCCCTTTCCTTGCCACGGCGGCGGTCGCGACACAACGCGGCTCGCGGTGACCGTCGCGAAAGGGCGACGCGACGCTACTCCATCAACGAGAAGAGGACGAACAGGCCGCCCAGGATCGCGAGGCCCGCGAGCGCGAGGAGCAAGAACCCCGAGAACTTGCCGATGGTCGGGGCGCTCTTCTTCCACGCCGTGCGCGTGAGCGGCGAGCGCCCGGGCGGCGGCGGCACCGACCCCTGGAGGACCGGCATCGGCGGCGGCGGAACGCTCGGGTCCTGAGGCTTCGGCTGGTAGTGGTAGGCGACGATGCCGGCCGGCGGCGGCCCGGGGTCCACGGGGACGGCCGGAGCTTGCTCCTTCGGACGCGGCTTCGGAGCCTTCGGCTCGGGCGTCATCGGGGCGCTGATCTGGACGCCCGGCATCGCCCGCCGCGCCGCCTCCGGCAGCTCGAGCGACAGCACGGTCGCGCCGACCTTCAGCATGCGCGTGCGGTCCCACTCGACGCGCGTGCCCTGGTAGACGGCCGACCGCCCGAGCCACGAGCCGCGGGTCGACGCCGCGTCGAAGATGAAGATCTGGTAGCCGCGCCGAACCAGCTTGAGGTGCTCGCGGGACACCTCGCGGTCCTCGAGCACGAGGTCCGCCTTCGGGCTGCGGCCGATGACGTACTCGTGGTTCTCCGCCGTGAGCACGAGCTCCTTGCCGACGTTCTGCCCCTCGACGACGCGGATCCGGGGCACGTCGATCGCGCCCAGCCCCTTCGGCAGCGCACCATCGAGCGCCAGCACGACGCTCCCGATCTGGATGTCGACGCCCGGCGAGACGAGGCGCCGCTGGCCCGCGTCGAGCGGCACGTCGCCGACGGCGCAGTCCGCCCCGATGGCGGTCACGGCCTCTTCGTTGATCGTGGCGTGCTGGTCGTCGACGCCCGGGACGTCGATGCGAACGTCGCACGACGGGGCTCGCCCGATGGTGAGCTCCCGCGGCCCGAGCTCGATGTGCCGCGTCTCGCGGAAGGATCCTCCGGGAGGGACGACCAGATGCACGCCCCGGTAGTGTCGCACGATCCGCCGGGGTCCTGAAGGTGTCGTGACGAACCGATGCGGTGCGACCCGCGCGCCGCCCGGTCGGGCGCGCGCCGCTCGGCCGCGCTTTCGGCGCACTCTTTTTGGCCCGGGCGACGCCGGCGCGGGACACTTCGCCGTGGAGAGAACGAAGCCCATGGACGATCGCCGCCGCCGCCGTAGCTCCGATCCGCTCGTCGCTCTGCACTACCAGCTCAGCTCCACGAGGGCGCGGAACGACCTCGACGCCATCGTCGTCGCCGACCCTTCCGGGGTCGTCGTCGCCGGCGCCGGATCCTGGCCCGTCTGCGAAGAGCTCGCGGCATACGCTCCCTTCTTCGCGGACGGTGAATGGGCGTCGATGACCGCGCAGGTCTCCTCGAGAGTGGAGGCCCTGCGGCGCGAGGTCGAGGTCCGCTCCGTCGCGATCGGTTCCCAGCACGTGCTGCTCTGCGCGCGACAGAAGCGCCGGAGCGAAGCGACCGAGGTGAACGCGACGAGCGCGCACGACCTCGACGAGGCCGCACGCGGGGTCTGCCGCATCCTGAGCGCCGCCGCCTGACTGACGCGTCGCGTTGACGCCTTTCCGGGCAGGGACTAAGCACTCGCCATGAGCGACGAGGAAGCTCCGCCCCCTGCTCCCAAGGAGAGCGACAGCATTCCGCCGCCCGACAGCCCGAACGAGCGGCGACGGCGTCGGCTCGAGGGGGTCATCCCGGAGATCGTCCGTCGTGCCGTCGAGCTCGGCGTCGAGAAGGCGCAGGAGGCTCCCGACAACCTGAAACAGTTCGTCGGCGACCTGAAGCTGCCGAAGGAGATCGCGCACTACCTCCTCTCGCAGATCGACGAGACGAAGAACGGCCTCTTCCGCGTCGTCGCCAAGGAGATCCGCGATTTTCTCGAGCACACGAATTTCGCGGGCGAGCTCCAGAAGATCCTCACCACGGTGCAGTTCGAGGTGAACACGACGATCCGCTTCACCCCGAACGACGGCCGACCGTCCTCCCCGCCGAAGGAGACGCGAGCGAGCGACCTCGACGAGGACGACGAGGTCGCCGACGGCGACGGAGACCAGCCGAGCGATCGCCGCACCCCGCTGCCGAAGCCCGAAGTCCGCACGGCCGTGCACGTGCGCCGCGACGAACGACGCCGTCGTCGCGATCGAGGCACCTGACCGCCGCCCTCTTGGAGTATGCTCCCGGCCATGAGCAAGCCGCTCCGGGCGGGGGGTGAAGTCGATAGCTGGTGCACGAAGTGCAAGCTGGTCCTCAATCACCGCATCATCGCGGTGGTCGCCGGCGTCCCCGTGAAGGTCGAGTGCTCGACGTGCGGGTCCCACCACAAGTACCGCGCACGCGCGCCCGGCGAGAAGGCCCCCTCCTCCGGCAGCTCTTCCCGCGCATCCGCTTCGAGCTCGTCGTCGAAGACCACGCGCACCTTGGTCACGAAGGCCCAGCAGGCCGCCCTCGATCGCGAGCGGTCGTGGGAGAAGGCCATCGCCGGCAAGGCCTTGAGCGAGTTCAAGCCCTACCGCGTCGACGCGACGTTCTCCGAGGGCGACCTCGTTCGCCACAAGAAGTTCGGCGACGGCATCGTCACGAGGGTGCTCGACCCGAAGAAGGTGGAGATTCTGTTCCGGGACGAGCCACGCACGCTCGCGCAGGGGCTGACGGAGTAGCAGGCGAGCTGAGGCTCCAGGCTCCAGGCTCCAGGCGATTCGGTTCTCGCGGCGCCTCCCTCCCCCATTCATTCCACGGCGACGCCGTCGTGTGAGCGGATCGTCGCGTTCTGCGAGGGCGGCACAACCATCGAGCGCCCGATGCTCCTCGAGCGCGCACGAGGAGAAGGGCTCCGCAGCTCTGCGCCCCCTGGAGCCCGGAGCCTGGAGCCTCTTTCCTCAGTACTCGTACGGTCCACCGTACTCGTACGGTCCACCGTACTCGTACGGTCCACCGTACTCGTACGGTCCGCCTTCGTAGCCGTACTCCCCATACGGCATGCCGCCGTACGGGT
>CALFEQ010000177.1 GCA_937949945.1 uncultured Myxococcales bacterium | reverse complement strand
TTCAGTCTTCAGCACGCTTCAGCACGACCGAGTGCCCGCTCCTCGAAGAACGAGAGCGGCCTTGCCCCCATCTCGCGAACATCCCGACGGATCAGGGCGAGGGTGGAGGTAGCGGCGTGCTGAAAAATGCAACGCCGAGCAAGGGCCGGTCGTCCCTGCGAGCCGCGTCCGGGAGCGACGCCCGTTCAACCCTGGAGCCTGGAGCCTGATCAGCGTCCCGCCTTCCGCTGCTGCTCCGCCTGCTGCTCGGCCTCGAGCTCTTCGAGGGCGCGGGCGAGCTCGTCTTGCTCGGATGCCGGGATCGGGGCCTCGACGCGCTTCGGGGCCTCTGCGCGGACCTGCGGGGGCTCCTCGGGAGGGAGCAGGCCCATCTTGCGCTTGAGCGCGATGAGGTCCTCTTCGGCGCCGGCGGTGCGTTCGAGGTTGGCGAACTTCGACGCGAGGATGTCGCCCGTGTACTCCTCCTGGATCTCGCTCGCGGCCTCGGCTTCGGCCTCGAGCTGATCGATCTTGCTCGCCATGCGCTCGAACGTCTCGAAGGCGCTCTGGTCGCGGAGACCGTGCATCGTCTCCTGGATGGCCTTCTGCGCTTCGGCGCGCTTCTTCCGCGCGATGAGGACGTTCTTCTTGCGCTTCGCCTCCTCGATCTTGTCGTTGAGCATGCGAAGCGCCTTCTTGAGCTGATCGACCGCGTGCTTCTGCTTGGTCCACTGCTCCTTGAAGGTCTCGGCGAGCTGGTCGTGCTCCTTCTTGCGGGCCAGCGCCTCCTTCGCGAGCTCCTCGTTGCCGGCGCGGAGCGCCATCATCGCGCGGCGCTCCCACTCCGCAGCGTGCGCCATCTCCTGCTCGTACTGCTTGGCGAGGCGCTTCTCGTCGGCGATCGAAGCGGCGACCTGCTTCTTCGCCTCGACGAGCTGGTTGTTCATGTCGAGGACGACCTGGTTCAGCATCTTCTCCGGGTCTTCGGATTTGCTGATGAGGTCGTTGAGGTTCGACTTGATGAGCTGAGCGAGCCTGCTGAAGATGCCCATGATCAGGCGTTTCCTTTTTCGGCGTTCGCCGGCTTCTGGGAGGCGGCCTTGGAGAGCTCGGCGAGGGTGGGGACCTGTTGCGCGAGCGTGAGGTCGATCTCGTCGAGCGTCGCCTCGAGCTCGTTGTAATCGAGGTTCTCGAGCTCGAGCGCGGCGACGAGGACGATGCGGTCGTCTTCGAGACCGAAGCTCGTGTGCACGAGAGACCGAGCGTTGAGCGTGAGGAGCCTCTTGTAGAGCGGCGCGTTGCTGGCGTCGCCTCCTTCCACGTCGCCGACATGGACACGCAGCACGACGAGCGGGGGATCGACCCGCAGCGCGATCGGCGGCATGTTCGCGGCGCCCTGGACGAGGTACGTCCCGGGTTGGTCCTCCACCGGCGAGTACCGGCGATTCATCTTGCCGAGGTAGGCCTCGACGTCGTTCGCGCTTCGCATGGCTTCCGTCTGAAATCTCCGGTCAAACGTCCTCGAGGCTCGGCCGTGCCTGGCTCGTCATCCTGACCATCGGATCGCACCTGCCACTTGCCGCCGAGGCAGTCGGGTGAGCGAGCACCAGAGCCTAGAGTCCATCGTCTCGCCATTCAACGTGGTTTGCCTTCCTCCACCCGCCGAGCACGACGCGGAGTGATGCGCGTGCTCCGTGAGGCACGGCCCGTCGACGAGACGTCGAGAAGAGGGGCGTGGCGGCCGAGGCGCATCGACCGCTCGACGGGGCGGGATGGCGGGCGCCGGACCTACCGGGGACGCGGCACCCCGGCACGTCGGGGGCGCCCCCGCCCGCCGTCGGGAGGCGGAGTTGGCCGGAAAGTCCGCGAAAACGGGCGTGAAGCGAGGATGCATGACGGACCGGCCGGGCGGCTCCGACCGCTCCTCGAAGGAGCTCCGGCCGGAGGGGCAAGGAGCGAGCGACCAGTTTTCTTCCGCGGGGCGAAGAAAACCGGGCTGTCACCCAAATGGTCCGTGCTACTCTCCGGCAGGATGGCAGCTGAGCCTGGCCTCGCGCCGGGATCGATAATCGGCGGAATTTACAAGATTCGTCGACTGATCGGTCAAGGGGGCATGGGGGAGGTCTATGCTGCGGAGTCCCGCACGGGCGAGAAGGTCGCGCTGAAAATCCTCCACGAGCGCGCCGCGCAGGACCCCGACCTCGTCGCTCGCTTCAACCGAGAAGCCGACATCGCGAAGAAGATCGCGTCGCCGTACGTCGCGGCGATCCTCGGGGCCGGCAAGGAGAAGGACGGCCGGCTCTGGATCGCGTTCGAGCGCCTCGTCGGCGAAGGCCTCGACGAGCGGCTCCGCCGCGAGCACTACCTGTCGTTCGCGGAGGTCGCGCCGATCATCGAGGACTCTCTCCAGGGGCTGCACGCCGCGCACTCGGCGAACGTCGTCCACCGCGACATCAAGCCCGCGAACCTGTTCATCGAGAAGCGCAAGCTCACGCCCGAGGAGATCCAAGCGGGCGAGCACGAGGAGCGCACGCGCATCCTCGACTTCGGCGTCTCGAAGATGAAGTCGAGCGCGCGCAAGAGCGAGCCGTCGCTCACGGCGTTCGACGCGACGCTCGGCAGCTTCGCGTACATGGCTCCGGAGCAAGTACGCGGCTCGGCGCGCGTCGACGAGCGCGCCGATCTCTATGCGCTCGGCGCCGTCGCGTTCCGTGCGCTCACGGGACGCCTGCCGTTCGAGGGCACGAACGCCCTCACGCTCATCGCGCTCAAGCTCGATCGCGATCCTCCCACGCTCACGCAGACGACGGGCGAGGCGTGGCCCCAGAAGATCGAGCGGTACCTCGCGAAGATCATGGCGCGCGAGCGCGAGCGCCGCTTCAGCTCCGCGCTCGAAGCGCTCGAGGAATGGCGCAAGGTCTGCCGCGTCATGGGCAACGTGCGCCGCCGCCCGCCGCCGCCACCTCCGCCGCCTTCGTACATGGAGGACCGCACGGAGGTCACGGCGGCCACGTTCACGGACGGCAACGCATTCGGGCCGCCGTATCGGCGTCGGTAGGCCGCCTACGGCGGCAGTCCTCAGTCCTCAGCGGGGCGAGGTCGTCGCGTATCCGCGCGCTCCTTTCGACCCTTCGCTCCCGGCCGGCGTCACCGTGCTCGCCGATTCTTCCCACGGCTTTCGACGCACGTTCTTCTCGGGACCAACGCGTGAGCCGAGATGCTTGCAGCGATCGCCTTGCGGTCGTCCCGAGCAAGGGAGGTGAAATCGAGGTGCTTCCGGTACGCGTTCGGCTTGCGGTCGTCGCCATGGCCATGCAGACCGCAAGAACCGAAGCCGAGGACCGAGGCCTGTCTACCGACACACCCCCGCGTCGGGGTGGAGGGCCTCGCACGCTTCCGGGTTCATCGCGGCGCGGCGCAGGTGGTAGAGGCGGCAGTTCAGGGTGTCGCCGGAGGCGGGGCCCTCGGGGCTCTCGCCGCCGCCGTCGGCCGCGGGATCGCGGTACGAGAAGCCGGCGCACGCCGTGGCGCACTCGGGCTGGCTCGCGTAGACCGGACGCCCGCCGTCCGCGGAGCAGGCGGCGAGGACGACGGTGCAGAAGGCCGTGCAGCGGTCGCCGCAGACGTTGCCCCCGAACGGGCCGGCCGCGAGACAATAGGTTTTCGGGTCCGTCCGCGCCGGGCTGTCGGCCCAGTACTGGCGGCACGCGACAGAGGCTGAGCTCTTCGCCTCGCCCTCGCGCGACGGCGGATCGAGGGGAAGGTGGGCGCAGAAGGCGAGGCACTCCGCTTCCGACGCGTACTGGGCATCGTCTCCCGTGCAGTTCGCCATCACCAGCGAGCAGTACTTCTCGCAGCTCGAGACGATCCCGGGGCCTGCGTCGACGACCGGCCCGCCCTCGCTCGGCGCCACGGGTGCGCTGTCCCAGCGTGAGCCGCCGTCCTCGGCGCCTTCCGTCGCGTCTTCGGAGTCTCCGCTGCAGGCCACCCCCACGAGGAGCCCGGCGGCGGCCCCAGCCGAGAACAGCAGGAAGGCGAAGGAGCGCATGGCGAAAGGAAAAGCCCGATAAATCGGCCCTGGACCGGCCTGGCGCGAGCCTCCCGGCGGGGGGCTGGTCGGCCCGGGCAGCATGCCTCAACGGTAGCGGCTCGTCGTTTTCGAGGCCAGCGACCTCGAAAGACCGACGAGCTGTAGCGACCGCCGAGGCGAGCCGCCGGCGCGGTCGCTTTTCGACCATCGCGAGCGTTCGAGGTCGCATTCCTCTTGCCGCATGCGGACCCAAGCGTGATACAACGCAAATCCGTGGATGCTACCGTCGTAGCGAAGGGTCGGCTGGAAGTCCGTGGCGGTACGCTCAAGGTGAACCGCGGACAAGCAAACAAGCCGTCTCTCGACATCGGGCCCGAGACGCAGGTGATTGGCCGGAACGAGGCCTGTGACCTCGTTCTCGACGACCGCAAAGTGAGCGCGGTGCATGCCGAGCTCGTGGCCACGGAGCGCGGCGTTCGCGTTCGTGACCTCGGTTCGAGGAACGGCACGTTCATCGGAGACACGCGCATCGGCGAGGTCTACCTCACGAGACACACGCTCCTCACGGTGGGCGACTCCACCTTGGAGTTCAATCCGACGACGCCCGAGCAGGTCGACATCCCCGAGGTGGCGCAGTTCGGTCCGCTCGTCGGCGTGAGCCAGTCGATGCGCGCCGTGTTCGAGCGTTGCCGCAAGGCCGCTCCGACCGATCTCACCGTGCTCATCCTCGGTGAGACCGGTTGCGGAAAGGAGCTCGTCGCCGCAGCGATTCACCAGGCGAGCGCGCGTGCGAACAAGCCGTTCGTCGTCGTCGACTGCGGTGCGATCCCGCCGAGCCTCGCGGAGAGCGCTCTGTTCGGACACGAGCGTGGCTCGTTCACCGGCGCCGTCGACAAGCGCATCTCGCCGTTCATCGAGGCGGACGGCGGAACGATCTTCCTCGACGAGCTCGGTGAGCTCCCCCTCGACGTCCAGCCGAAGCTCCTGCGCGCGCTCGCCGAGCAGCGCATCAAGGCCGTCGGCTCGAACACGTACCGCCCCGTCAACGTCCGCGTGATCGCGGCGACCCGGCGCGACCTCGTCCGCGAGGTCAACGCGGGCACGTTCCGAAGCGACTTGTACTTCCGCGTCGCGCAGATCCGCATCGAGCTCCCGCCGCTTCGCGAGCGCCTCGAGGACATCCCGGCGCTCGTGAAGAAGATGATGACGGACCTCGGCGATCCGGGTGCGTACAACCGCATCACGAACGACTCGCTCGAGCGCCTCATGCGCCACGACTGGCCGGGCAACGTCCGCGAGCTCAGGAACGTCATCGCGGTCGCGCTCGCCTTCGGCAAGGAGGGCCCGATCGATCTCGCGCAGCACCTCGCGCCGCTCGTCTCCTCCACGGAGTCGACCCCCACGCGAGGCCGCACGTTCCAGGACGCGAAGCGTGAGGTTCTCGCTCGCTTCGAGCGCGAGTACTTCACGGCGCTCTACGCCGAGTGCAACGGCAACGTGAGCGAGATCGGCCGTCGTGCCGCGATGGAGCGCGCGCACGTGCGCGGCTACCTGCGGCGTCACGGGATCGGCGATCCGAAGAAGTCGAGCGACTGACGCTCGCTTCGCTCGCGAGGCCTCAGACCTCGGTTCTCGGTCTTCGGCTTCGAGGATCGAACTGCGGAGCTCGTCTCGGCTTGCGCACCTCGCGGAGCCGGGGAGGGCTTGGCTCGTCTCGCGAACGACCCCAGGAGGTGGACGCGACCGTCAGTCGCATGGTTGCGCACGGCTCGCACGTGTCGCATGTTGTGCCTGCGGCCGAGCCGCCACGCCGTTTCGGAGCGTGAAGACCTCAGCCGTCGAGCCCGAGGACTGAGGACCGAGGACCGAAATGACTCTGAGCCGAGCCCTGTCCTTCGCGACGATCGCGCTCTTCGCCCTGCTCTCCGCCCGCCTCATCGCGCACGATCCGCGTTTCGTGGTGGTCGTGATCGCGGCGGTGGCGGCCGTCGTGATCCCGGCCTGGATCGCGCGGCGCCGGATGCGTCGCGTGCTCCTCTCGGGCGACATCCAGCGGGTGCTCGATCTCTGGCAGAGCCGGCCGTTCAGCCATCCCGACACGATGACGCCGCTCGTGACGGCGACGGCCTACGCAGCCTACGGGTTCATCCAGCAGGCGCGGGACGCTCTGTCGCGTGCGGCTCGCGGTCCGGCATGGGAGGCTGCGGTCGAGCAGCGTCTGTTCGTCGAAGCGCTCCTCGACACGTACGAGGGCGACCGGTCGCTCGCCCTCTCCAAGGCCGAGCAGCTCGAGAAGCTCCCCCTCCCGAACGTGGGCTTCTGGATGCGGCGCAAGATCGCGCTGCTTCGGCGTGGCGTGGGCGCGCTCGCGCGGGCGTTCGCGCACCGCAGCCGGGCCGAGGACGAGCAGCTCTTGCGCGAGGTCTCGCAGGCCTCGCCTCTGGTCCACTGGGCGATGCGGTATGCGCGGGCGGTCTTCCTCATCGACGCCGGGCGGCAGGAGGAGGCTCGCAAGCTCCTCGTCGGCGCACCCGCGTGGCCGGAAGACAGCGCGTTCCGCGCCTTCCACGACGAGCTCGTCGCCCAGCTCTCTTGAGCGTGAGCGGCACGCCTCGACGTCGCGTCGAGGCGGTGCTCACTCGCGCGGAGCCCACGTCCGTGTGGAGACGGGGGCCTCTGCGTGGAACGAGCGCGGCGATTCCCCGAATTCGGCGTTCGCCTGGCGCAGAGCGAAGTCGATCGCCCGCACGGCTTCTTCGTCTCCGAGCTCCTCGTAGAGCTCGCCAGCGTCTTCGAGCACGGCGCGCGCGGAGGGGTCGTGGAGCGCGAGCAGCGCCTTCGCGAGCCCGACCCGGGCCTCTGCCGCCTTGCGGAGGTCCTGGAGGCCGTCGAAGACACGTGCCGCCGTCGTGAAGCAGGCCTTCGCGCGATGCGGCTCTTGGACGAGGAGGAAGGCCTCGCCCGTCGTGAGCGCCGCGCCGGCGGCGACACGCTGATCGTCGATCGACGCCCGCCAGGTCCCGGGATCGCCGAGCAGCGTGTCGATCACGAGCATCGCGTCGCCGGCCGCCCGACGCGCGAGGGCGTCGTCACCCGCGCTCGCGTAATCGAACGCCAGGCTCGCGAGCATCTCGCACGTCCCCGACGAGGCCACCGAGGGCAGCGCCGGAACGCTCGGTCTCTGAACGATCGCGCTCGCATCCTCTTCCGAGCGACGGATCTCCGAGATGTCGCTCACGGGCGTAGCGCTGGCCGGTACTGGACGAAGATGCGCAGCCGTCTTGCTCACCGGATCCTTCCTCACCAACTGCACCTAGGGTGCGCTTTCCTGCTACCTCTCTCGACTTGGTTGCCTTGGTGCAAGGTCGGTCTTCGCGCAAGGCTTCTTTGTCGGGCGACTCGCATTTCGTCGCGTTGCACGAAACGAGAGACGTCCCTCCCGACCCCTACATTCAGCGACGCTGGATTTCGCGAGACGGGACCATCTCTGCCCGGATAGAGCGGCTTCCTGCGCGACAAACGATCCGTCCCTTGAGCGCCTGGGCGCTCGCCGGGTAAGGTCCCGGCCGTGGCAGGACCAACGTACGCTGCGAGCGACCGGCCGCCGCCGTCCCCGGCGGGGAAGCCGCGCGTGCTGTACGCGGACGACGAGGAGGACGTTCGAGAGGCCTTCGAGGCCGTCTTCTCCGACGAGTTCGAGGTCACCTGCGTGGCGAGCGGTCGTGAGGCGCTCGAGGCGCTCGGATCGCGGGAGTTCGACGTCCTCGTCACCGACATGCGCATGCGCCCGATGAAGGGCTCCGAGCTCCTCGCGCATGCCTACGAGTCTTTCCCGGACACGCAGCGCATCCTGCTCACCGGCTATACCGATCACGACGACCTCGCCGACGCGGTCAACCACGGGCACGTCTTCGCGTACGTCCTCAAGCCGTGGGACAACGCGCAGCTCCGGCTCGTCATGCAGCGGGCGGCGACGCTCCGTAGGCTCGAGCTGGAGAACCGCAGGCTCACCGCCGAGCTCCGCGCGTCGAACATGCGCCTGCGCGACGACGTCGAGGCGGTCACGCGCACGGCGTCGGCGGCGCGACCACGACTGCTCGCGATCTCGCCCGCGATGCAGAAGGTCGTCGCGCAGGTCGCGGCCGTCGCCGGCACCGATGCGAGCGTGCTCCTCCACGGCGAGACCGGCACGGGCAAGGAGCTCATCGCGGCCGAGATCCACGAGCGGAGCGGTCGGCGGCGTGCGCGGTTCGTCGCGCAGAACCTCGCCGCGCTCCCGCCCGAGCTCATGACGAGCGAGCTGTTCGGGCACGTGAAGGGCGCGTTCACGGGTGCGCAGCAGGCGAGGCGGGGGCTCTTCGAGCTCGCCGACGGCGGCACGCTGTTCCTCGACGAGATCGGCGAAGCGCCGATGTCCCTCCAGGCTCTGCTGTTGCGCGCGCTCGAGTCGCACGAGTTCTGGCCCGTGGGCGCGAGCGAGCCGCGTCAGGTCGACGTCCGCATCGTCGCGGCGACGAACCGTGATCTCCTCGCGGACGCGCAGCAGGGGCTCTTCCGGCTCGACCTCTATTACCGACTCGCGGTTTGCCCGATCGAGGTGCCGCCCCTCCGCGCGCGCATCGAAGACGTTCGCGGGCTCGGCGTCCCGCTGCTCGAAGCAGCGGCACGGCGCATGAATCGCGAGCTGCCGCGCATCACGGAGGCCGCATGGCGCGCGCTCGAGGCGCATCCTTGGCCCGGCAACGTCCGCGAGCTCGGGAACGTGATGGAGAGGCTCGTCATCTATCACGCCGGACGGGACGTCGAGCCCCAGGACCTCGGCCTGCCGCAGACGATCCGCGCGAGCCTCTTCCCTCAGGGCGCGTCGTCTTCGTCGGCTCCTGCGCCGGCGCACTCCTCGCCGCCGTCGCGCCCGCCCGCGTCCGCGCCGCCGTCTCGGCCGTACCTCGTCGACGACGTGAGGGCGGCACAGCCGCCGCACGCGCTGGACGTGCACGGGCACGGGGCCGCGCACGAGAGCGAGCCGCCGCCGATGTCGCGTCCGCGCATGGACGTCGATGCCGTTCCGCCGGGCATCCTCTCGCTCGAGCTGCCCGAGGGCGGGACGACGTTCGACGACCTCGAGCGTGAGATCCTCGTCCAGGTGCTCGCCCGCGCCGACAACAACCAGTCGCGCGCCGCGCGGTCGCTCGGCATGAGCGAGAGCACCTTCCGATCGCGGATGAAGCGACTGGGTCTGAAAAGCTGACGCGCGCCTCCGCACGGATGTCGCGGCTCGGGCCCGTCTAGGACTTCGCGTCGCAGCCCTCTCGCCGGACCCCGATTCCCGCGGCTATCCTTGACCCGATGGTGGCGAGCGCCGGGACGAGATCGGGGCGCGCTCCGGTCCTGCCGAAGTACGACGTGCTCGAGGAGCTCGGGCACGGCGGCATGGCCACCGTCTACCGCGCGCACGACAAGCGCCTCGGTCGCGACGTCGCGATCAAGGTGCTGCACCCGCACCTGCGGGAAAATCGCGAGATCGCCCATCGTTTCTCCGTCGAGGCGAAGGCCGTCGCCAAGCTGCGGCATCCGAACATCGTCGAGGTGTTCGACGTCTCTTCGGAGGAGGAGACGGAGCAGTACCTCGTCGTCGAGCTCGTCCGTGGGCCGACCCTCCGCAAGATCCTCCAGGATCGCGGCGCGCTCCCGCCGGAGATCGCGGCGTGCATCGTGATGGAGCTCCTCGCCGGCATCATCCACGCGCACGCCTCGGGCGTGGTGCATCGGGACATCAAGCCGGAGAACGTGCTCATCGAGCATCGGCCGCTCGACGCGTCCGGGCGCACGACGACGCCGATCCCCGTGCCGAAGTCGCTTCCGCAAGGGCCGGCCAGCGGCGACCGGCGGCCGCCCGCTTCCAGGAGCGGCGAGCGCGTGGCGGTCAAGCTCACCGACTTCGGCATCGCGAAGCTGCTCGATGCGCAGGGCGTGACGTCGACCGGTCAGGTGCTCGGGAGCCCCGCGCACATGGCGCCGGAGCAGATCGAGGGCGGCGACGTCGACGGTCGTGCCGACGTCTTCGGTCTCGGCGTGCTGCTCTACGAGTGCATGGTCGGCCACCTGCCGTTCCAGGGGAACAACCCCGCCCAGGTCCTCCGGCGTGTGCTCGACGGCATCTACGCCCCCGCCGAGGCGGAGCGTCCGACGGTGGGAAAGGTCTGGAGCCGCATCCTCGATCGCGCGCTCGCGAGGAAGGCCGAGGACCGCTTCGCGGACGCCGCCGAGATGCGCGACGCGATCGCCGCCGAGCTCTCGCGGCTCGAGATGGGCGCACCCCGCGTCGAGATCGAGGCGTGGTTCGACGACCCGGAGGGGTGGACGAAGGCGCACGAGGAACGCATCATCGGGCGGCTCTGCGCGCTCGGCGCCGCCGCGCGCAAGCGGTCGGACGCGGTCGCTGCGGCCGCCGACTACAACCGCGCGCTCGCCTACGCGCCGAACGATCCGTCGCTGCTCAAGGTCGTCGTCAGCATGCAGCGGTCGGAGGCCCGCGCGCGTCTCCTCCGCAGGGCCGCGCCGCTCGTCGTCGGAGCCTTCGTGCTCGGCACGGGTGCGTATCTCGTCGCGAGCGCCATCAAGGAGCAGGCCGAGGACGCGTCCCCGCCGGCGCAGGTGAAGCAGAAGCCGTCCGCGGCCGTCGCCGCGAAGGGACGCTCGACGACGCCGACTTCGAAGCGTCCGAA
Source organism: uncultured Myxococcales bacterium (assembly GCA_937949945.1). Taxonomy (GTDB): domain Bacteria; phylum Myxococcota_A; class Polyangia; order Polyangiales; family Polyangiaceae; genus Labilithrix. Next base: position 4,557 of record CALFEQ010000177.1, on the reverse strand, counting down.
GCAGGACGCCCCGCCGGCCGCCTCGGTGGCGGCGACGACTTCCGCCTCCGCCGCGCCATCGCGCGTGCCCGCGACGCCCACGGTGGCGACGCCCGCGTCGAGCAAGCCGACGATGCGCACCGTCACCTTCGCGTCGCTCCGGCCCGCGTTCGGCGTCCGCATGACGATCGACGGCGTGCCCGCTCCCGATCCGGACACGAACACGACGCTGACGCTCGATGACAAGGCCCATACGCTCGTGTTCACGTGCGTCGGCGATCGCTGCGCGCCGAAGACCATCACCATCCCGCCGGGCGACAAGGGCGAGGTGCTCTCGGTGGAGCTCGCCATCTTGCCGGCGAAGCTCGTCGTCGAGGGGGACCCGAGCCATTCTTACGGGCTCGAGGAGCTGCCCGGTCTCATCATCGCTTCCGGGCAGGAGATCGACGTCCCCATGTCGTCGGGCACCAAGGTCTTCACGGTGTTCGACCGCATCGATCCCAGCAAGAAGCAGGCAGTGACGCTCACGGCGGGTGAGAAGAAGACGGTCTCATTCAAGTCGCCGTAGATGGGGCGACGTCGGTAGAATGCCCGGCGTGACCCGGCCAGCGTGCCTCCGACGTCTCGTGGCGATCGGCGCCCTCGCCGCCGTCGCGTGTTGGGGCGATCCGGCGCGTGCGGACAGCCGCGCCGAGCTCGAGAAGGCGCGCGCCTCCTTCCTCGCGCGCAACTGGGAGGATGCGGAGGTCCGCCTGCGCGCGCTGCTCGACCCGAAGTCGGGGCTCAGGGAGCGCGCGCTGATCTCGCAGGCGCGCATGTACCTCGGCGCGTCGCTGCTCGCCCAGGGCAAGGACGCGGAGGCGAAGGAGGTCTTCGAGAAGCTGGTGCTCGACGACCCGACGTACGAGCCGGACCCGCTCAGCTTCCCCGCCGACGCGATCAACACGTACATCGACGTCCGGTCCTCGCTGCTCGAGCAGATCCGCGCCGCGACGCAGGAGGCCGCCCGGCTCGCGGCCGAGCGCAAGGCGCGCGAGGAGGCGGAGCGCGAGGCGCAGCGCATCTGGTTCGAGAAGGTGAAGGCGCAGGCGGCCGAGGAGAAGATCACGGTCCGCCACAGCCGCTTGGTCGCGTGCCTTCCGTTCGGAGCGGGTCAGTTCCAGAACGGCGACACGGTCCTCGGCGCGATGTTCCTCGGTACGCAGGTCGCGGCCGTCGCCGGCACCGCGGTGACGTACGCGATGTACAGCTACGCGCGGCGCCGCGAGGCGGAGGAGCTGTACGGCGAGAACCAGCTCTCCGAGCAATGGCACCAGCGCGCCGAGGAGATCCGCCTCGCGAACCTGGGCTTCGCCGGATCGTTCCTGGCTCTCGCCGTCGCCGGGATCGTGCAGGCGAACATCGCGTTCGTGCCCGAGAAGGCCGAGAAGAAGAAGCGCGACCTGCCCCCGCTCGAAATTCCGTCGCGCCGATCCGAGCTCGAGCGTGGGCACGCCGCGCTCGCATCGGACGCACGCGGCGACCGTCGTCCGGGCCTCGTGTCGCGGTCGTCCATCGCCCCGGTCGTGTCTGCTTTGCCGGGTCGCGATGGTTCCCCCGGCGGCGTCTTCGTCGGCGTGAGCGGCCTCTTGTTCTAGAGCTCCGCGAGCTTCCGCGCGTGCACCGGCAGCGGGCCGACGGCGGCCCACGTCCTGCTTCGTTCGGCGCGGCTCCGATGATCCGGTGCGCCGGACGAGCGAGCCCCACGAGGCACGCGTCCAGTGAAGTCGAGACACCTCTGCGTGATCGCAGCGGCGGTGGCTGCGCTCGTATTTGGATCCACGCCGGCATCCGCCGCTCGCGCGCCGGTGTCGCGTGACGCCTCGGGGTCGCGCGGCGAGCGCGCGAGCGGTGAGCGCGCAGGAGCAGGAAGCGAGCGGCGCGAGCAGAAGCCCGAGCGGCTGCGCATCGGGCCGCTCGTCGGCTTGGGGTTTCCGCGTCCGATCGCCGTCGGCGCGTTCGTGAAGGTCCACCGGATCATCGGCTTCGGCGCCGAGTACAGCTTCTTGCCTCCGATGAACGTCTTCGGAGCGGACACGCGCTTCGAGGCCTTCGCCACCGACGTGCGCGTGTTCCCGTTCAAGAACGCCTTCTTCGTCGGGATGCGCCTGGGGCATCAGTGGCTCTCGGCGCGCGCGAGGATCACCGTCCGGCGCTACGGCTCGTTCACCGAGTCGATGGATGCCTCGACGTGGTTCGTCAACCCGCGCGCCGGCTTCCTGTTCACGTTCTCGAGCGGCATCACGATCGGCATCGACGCCGGCGTCCAGCTTCCCATCTCCCCGAGCTACGAGCGCAACGGGCTCGCGACCAGCGCAGGGCTCGCGAGCGAGTTCGAGGCGGACTCGATCGTCGCGACCGTGGCCGACGTGCTCGGCAACTCTCCGACGCCGACGGTCGACCTGCTTCGGTTCGGCGTGTTGTTCTGATTGCGGTCCTGCGGCGACCTCGGCCGTGGCTGCAAAGCCGGCTCGTTTTGCGACCGGTACTACTGAAGTTGTACTCGAGTGTACGAAGACGGCCATCTCCATTCCCGACGACGTCTTCAAGCGTGCCACTCGCTACGCGAAGAAGCTCGGGAGACGGCTGCAGACGAGCCGGACGACATGGCCGAGCTTCGCGCTCGTGCGGCGCGGAGGGCGCTTCTCGACGTCGAGTGGTGAGCATGAAGCGCTGCGAGGTCTGGTGGGCCGACCTCGGCGAGCCACGCGGGTCGGAGCCGGCATTCAGGCGGCCTGTCATCGTCGTGCAAGACGACCTCTTGACGGCGTCCGCACTGCGTACGGTCATGGTCGTGCCGCTCACGTCCAACCTTCGTCGCGCGGAGGCGGCAGGTAACGTGCTCCTCTCTCCCGAGGAGACAGGGCTCGACCGTGCGTCCGTCGCGCTCGTCTGCCAGGTCATGACGCTCCACAAGGATTCTCTCGACGAGCTCGTCGGGAGCCTCTCCGCTCGCGCACGCCGACGCATCGACCACGGGCTCGCTCTGACGCTGGGCCTGCGCTGATCTCGTGACGTCGCGCCCCTGTGAGGCGCCTCGACCGGCGATCGCAGCGATCCGTTCACCCGTCGGCTGCGGCGTTCGTCGCCTCCGCTTCGAATCGCTGGGCGCATCGCCGGAACCGATCCACGTTGTCGCCATGCGTTCGGCCTTCGACGTGCTCCGCCTTCGCTCGATCTCGCCCTTTCGCTCGATGCTCGGCGCGCTGGCGCTCGTCGTGCTCGCTGGTTGCGGGAAGTCGTCCCGCGCCGATCGGGTGGTGACGCCGGAGACTCCCTTGGAGACGCGACCGGCGAATGCCCCTCATCAGAAGCCCGCCTTCGAGGGACAGACGCGTGCGCCGTACCGGACCGCGAACGTCGCGTTCGACGTGCGCACAGTCGCCCGTGGTCTCGAGCATCCTTGGGCGGTGGCGTTTCTGCCGGGCGGGGCGAAACTCGTGACCGAGCGGCCCGGGCGCATGCGCATCGTCGGCCCCACGGGCGAGCTCTCACCGCCGGTCGAGGGCGTGCCGAAGGTGTTCGCGCGCGGGCAGGGGGGATTGCTCGACGTCGCGCTCGATCCGGCGTTCGGGAACAACCAGCTCGTCTACTTCTCGTACTCGGAGCCACGCGAGGGAGGGAACGGCACCGCCGTCGCCCGTGGGCGCCTCGTCCTCGGGCCTCCGCCGCGCCTCGAGAACGTCGAGGTGATCTGGCGCCAGACGCCGGCGCTCGACTCGGACAAGCACTTCGGCAGTCGGCTCGTGTTCTCGCCGGACGGCACACTGTTCGTCACCACCGGCGAGCGACTGATCCCGGCCGGGCAACGCCAGGCGCAGGACCTCGGCAGCGCACTCGGGAAGATCGTGCGCATCCGACCCGACGGGACGATTCCCGAGGACAACCCGTTCGTCGGGAAGGAAGGCGCGCTGCCCGAGATCTGGTCGCTCGGGCACCGCAACATCCAGGCGGCCGCGCTGCACCCGCAGACGAAGGAGCTCTGGGTCGTCGATCACGGCGCGCGAGGAGGCGACGAGATCAACGTCGCACGCGCCGGACGCAACTACGGCTGGCCCATCATCACCTATGGCGAGGACTACTCCGGGAAGCCCATCGGCGAGGGCAAGACGGCGCAGGAAGGGATGGAGCAGCCGCTCTACTACTGGGATCCGTCCATCGCGCCTTCGGGGATGGCCTTCTACGAAGGGGACGCGTTTCCCGCTTGGCGCGGGAGCCTCTTCGTCGGGGCGCTCGCCGATCGGCACCTTGCACGGCTCACGCTCGAAGGCGAGCGCGTCGTGGGGGAGGAGAGGCTGCTCACGGAGAAAGGACGACGCATTCGCGACGTTCGCGTCGGGCCGGATGGGCTCGTCTACGTGCTGACGGACGAGCAGAACGGAGAGCTGCTCGTGCTCGAGCCGGCGGCGGCTCGGTGAGACCGAGGGGATCGCGATCGCGACCGGGGCTCGGGAGTCGGGGGTCGCGGGTCGGGATCGCGATCGCGATCGGGGCTCGGGAGTCGGGATTCGGGATCGCGATCGGGGCTCGGGATTCGGG
>CALFEQ010000176.1 GCA_937949945.1 uncultured Myxococcales bacterium | reverse complement strand
CTGAGCCCTCACCTCACAGAGGCCGGCGGCTCCGCCGGATCGTCGTCCCCCGCCGCGGCGAGCATCTCGTCGAGCGGCGTGAGCGCTCTTCCTCGCTTCTTCAGCATGTCGAGCACCAGCCACGCCGCGAACGCCCCGACGAGGTGCTTGAGCGTGTGACCGCTCACGATCTGCGAGGTGTGATTCCAGACCTGGACGTCGAAGTGCTCGAGCGCCTTCGCCGCCGCGTACACGACGACGACGGCGAACATCTCCGCGCCGCGCGAGTATCGCGGCGGGAAGAGCAGGATCATGAGCGGCAGCGCCAGCATCGGGAAGAGCTGGACGAACAGATAGATGCGCAGATCTCCTCTGCCGGCGTCCTCGGAGAGGCGCCACACGACCACGCTCGCCACGCCCGCGAACAGGAGCGGCAAGAGGAGCATCCTCGACCAATAGATGCTGATGCGCTCCGCGATCGCCGCCGCGAAGAAGGACATGAACGCGATGGTCATCGGGAGCCGGTCCCAGAACAGCCGCGAGGTCGACGGCTTCAGGTGATAGAAGGCCGACCCGAACGCGGTGAGCAGGATGCCCGTGAAGAAGAGGACGTACGCGGGCCGCTCGCGAAAGGTCTCGAAGGCCGTGTGCGCGCCCGGACGGAAAGGCCCGTCAGGATCGCGCGTCGGACCTCGGCGAAGGAAGGCGAGCCCCATCCATCCGACGAGGAAGAAGGGCACGTTCGAGAGGACGTTGAGCGCGTTGGGGATCCGGTAGAACGTCCGGGTGTCCGCGAACTGGTGGTAGCTCTCCGGCTGTGGGATGGGGCCGTGCTTCCAGAGCGCGCCCCCCGCTCCGATGGCGACGACCAGCAGGAGGGCGACCCGTAGCCCCTTCATCGCGTCGGATATCGAAACGCGTTCGGGGCGTTCACTGCAAGAGAAAGGGATCACGAGCCGCATCCTCGAGCCGCGAGGCCGTTCGTCGGCGGTGGGGATGGCGGCGGTCCGACCGTCCGAGGCCCCTGAATCCGCGAGCGCGAAAAGACGTCAGCGCTGGTTCCGGCGGGACTTTCGTGCGAAGAACGCCCCGCGGTGTCGCAGGCCAGGGACGGAAACAGGGCGAATCGCGAGAGCGAGCACGCATCGCTGCGCGAGGTCGAGGCTCGCGCCCGGCTTCTCGTCGACAGCGTCCGTGACTACGCCATCTTCATGCTCGACCGTGACGGGATCGTCACGACGTGGAGCCGCGGCGCCGAACGGATCAAGGGGTACCTCGCCGACGAGGTCATCGGACAGCACTTCTCGCGCTTCTACCCGCCGGAGGACGTCCGGAAGTGCGACGAGGAGCTCGCGGCCGCGCTCGCACGAGGCCGCTTCGAGGACGAAGGGTGGCGCGTCAGGAAGGACGGGACGCGGTTCTGGGCGAACGTGGTCATCACGCCGGTCCGCGACTCCAAGGGCGAGCTCATCGGGTTCGCGAAGGTGACGCGCGACCTCACCGAGCGCTACGCGGCGGAGCAGGCACGCCTGCGGCTCGCGGAGACGATGGTGGCGCGAGCCGAGGCGGAGTCGTCGCTCGAGTGGCTCACGCGCCTCCAGAAAGTCACCGCCGCGCTCGCGGCCGCCAAGACGCCGGACGAGATCGCACGCATCATCGTCCACGAAGGCGTCGAAGCGCTCCGGGCCGCGTCGGCGGCCTTCGTCCGGCCGCGCGGCGACTACCTCGAGACGGTCGCCTCCTTCGGCGTGTCCGACGAGATGCTGGCGCGATTCCGGACGCTGTCGCCGGACGCGAAGGTACCCATCGCGCTCGCGTTCAAGAGGAGGGCTCCCGAGTGGGTGAACTCGGAGGCGGAGTTTTGCGAGCGCTACACCGACGTGGCCGGCTTTCGGGCGGCGGCGAGCTGCGCGCTGCCGCTGATGGTCGGAGACCGAATCCTCGGCGTCGTCGGGTATCGCTTCGCGGGGCCGCACTCGTTCGCCGAGCACGAGCGCGCGCTCATCGAGACGTTCGCGAGCCAGGCCGCGCAGGCGCTCGAGCGCACGGACCTCTACGCGCGCGAGGTCGTCGCGCGCGAGCGGCTGGAGGCCCTGAGCAAGCTGGCGCAGGAGCTCTCGTCCGCGCTGACGGAGGAGGATGTCGCTCGCGTCGTCGTGGAGCGAGGGCGGCTCGCCTCGAACGCCGACATGGCCGTGATCTACGGCCTCGACGAGAGCTCGCAGTCCTTCGTCCTCGTCGGCGAGCACGGCTGCCCGCCGTACATGCTCGAGCACATACGGACCGTCGGCCCCGACTCCGGCGGCCCCTTCTACGAGACGCTCGCCGCGCGGAAGGACCTGTGGGTGGAGTCCACGCGAGAGTACACGGATTGCCTCGCTGCCCTCGCAAACGCACCGGTCGAAGGCCCGCGGGCTCGAGCGTTCTCGAGCGTGCCGCTCGTCTCGGAGGGCAAGACCGTCGGGCTCCTCGCGATGGGGTACTTCCGAGAGCGACGCTTCCCGCCCGAAGAGCGCGAGTTCGTCCGGACCTTCAGCCGCCACTGCGCCGAGGCCCTCCAGCGTGCCCGGCGGCTCGAAGCGGAGCGGACCGCGCGCACGCTCGCCGAGACGGCGCAGGCCTCGCTCGAGACGACGCTCCGAAGCATCGGTGACGCCGTCATCGCCACCGACGCGAACGGCCGTGTCTCGATCATGAACCCCATGGCCGAGGCTCTGACGGGCTGGTCGGAGGCAGCGGCGCGGGGACGCCCGCTCCACGAAGTGTTCGTCGTCGTCGACGAGGCCTCGCGCGAGCCGCTCCGACCTTCTTTCGACGAGGTCTTCGCGCGAGGCGCCGTCGTCGGGCTCGCGAACCGCGCCGTGCTCATGCACCGGGACGGCAAGCGGGAGGTCCCCATCGACGAAAGCATCGCACCGATCCGCGGCCCGTCGGGGAGGCTCGACGGGATCGTTCTCGTCTTCCGCGACGTCACCGAGAGCAAGCGCGAGGAGTCACGCCGTCGCTTCCTCGAAGAGGCGACCGCGGCGCTCGCCGAGTCGCTCGACTACGAGGCGACGCTCGCGCAGGTCGCCAAGCTCGCCGTCCCTCGGCTCGCGGACTGGTGCGCGGTCGACATCCTCGAGCCTGGACGTCACCCTCGGCCGCGCCGCGTCGCTGCGGCCCACGTCGATCCCGAGAAGGTCGCGCTCGTGCGCGCGCTCCGAGCGCGCTCGCCGCGGGATGAGGACGTGCGAGCCGGCGTCCCGAACGTGCTCCGGACGGGACGCTCGGAGCTCCACCCCGAGATCGCGGACGCGGCTTTCCTCGACGTGGCGTACGCCGAGGAGCAGGCCCGCCTGGCTCGCGCGCTCCAGCCCCGCTCCGTCATGATCGTTCCGCTCGCCGCGCGTGGTCGGACGCTCGGGGCGATGACGTACGCGTGGGCCGAGTCGGGGAGCACCTACACGAAGGAGGACCTCGCCTTCGCCGAGGAGCTCGGGAGGCGCTGCGGCCTCGCCATCGAGAACGCCCGCCTCTACGCCGCCGAGCAGCGCGCGCGGGAGAGCGCAGACGTCGCGAACCGCGCGAAGGACGAGTTCCTCGCGACGGTGAGCCACGAGCTCAGGACGCCGCTCAACGCGATCATGGGCTGGGCGAAGCTCCTGTCGTCGGGGCGGCTGGACGAGGAGCGTCGGGCGCGCGCGATCGAGACGATCGACCGCAACGCGGTGGCGATGGCACAGCTCATCGAGGACCTCCTCGACATCTCGCGCATCATCACCGGCAAGATGCGGCTCGAGGTCCAGCCGGTCGATCTCGCGCGCGTGATCGAGGCAGCGATCGAATCGGTCAAGCCGGCGGCGGACGCGAAGGAGATCGCGATCACCTCGACGCTCGATCGATCGGCCGCGAGCACGCTGATGGGGGATCCGACGCGCCTCCAGCAGGTCGTCTGGAACCTCCTCAGCAACGCCGTGAAGTTCACCGACAAGGGAGGTCGCATCGACGTCGTCATGCGCCCGTGCGACTCGGAGATCGAGATCTCCGTCACCGATTCTGGCAAGGGCATCGATCCGACCTTCTTGCCGCACGTCTTCGACGCGTTCCGACAGGAGGACGCAAGCAACACGCGTGCACGCGGCGGGCTCGGGCTGGGCCTCGCCATCACGAAGCAGCTCGTCGAGCTGCACGGCGGGCAGATCGAGGCGAAGAGCGACGGCGAAGGTCGTGGCTCCCGATTCGTCGTCCGACTGCCGGCGCATTCGGGGGCGCCGGCCGTCGACGAGCGCGCGACCTCCCCGCGCCGCGTGCACGTCGAGCGCTCGTTCGAGCGCCCCGAGCAGCTCGTGGGCATCCGCGTGCTCGTCGTCGACGACGAAGAGGACGCGCGCTTCCTCGTCAGGGCCGTGCTCGAGGCATGCGGCTGCCGGGTGTCGCTGGCGACGAGCGCCGAGGCGGCGCTCGAGGCCATCCAGGCGGAGCCGCCGGACGTCCTCGTCTCGGACATCGCGATGCCGCGCGAGGACGGCTACGATCTCATCCGAAAAGTTCGAAGCCTCCCGCCCGAACGCGGCGGCAACGTCCCCGCCGCGGCGATCACGGCGTATGCGCGCGCCGAGGATCGCCGTCGCGCGCTCGACGCCGGCTACTCGATGCACATCCCGAAGCCCATCGAGCCCGCCGAGCTCGTCGCCGTCGTCGCGAGCCTCCTCCGGTTCGGAAAGCGCTGAGAGCGCAGCAACGACGCTGGTAAGATGAAGTCGAAGCGGGTCGGAGCGGACCCCTCGAGTCGACGCCGCCTTCGCTCGTTCGCCGCATGAGTCGCGCGGAAGATCTCCTCGGTACGACGCTCCGTGAGAGGTACGTCCTCGAGGCGGTCGTGACGGAGACCTCGGAGCTCTTCGTCTTCGCGGGCCGCGACAAGGACGGCGCGCCCGTCACGGTCCGCATGCCCCGCGCCCTGCGCGGCATGTCCGCGACGGAGCTCGACGACGCCCTCGCGAGCTTCGTCCTCGAGGCGGAGCAGCTCGAGCGCATCTGCAAGGCGTCTCCTCACGTCGAAGAGCTGCTCGCATGGGGCGACATGGAGCTGCCCGACCGCGAGCGCGTCGCGTACTGCGTCTTCGCCCGCACCGACGGCTCGTCGCTCGCGCAGATGCGCGGACGCGGCGCGCAGTCGCTCGGCCGATCCATCGCGGCGCTCGAGTCCGTGGCGATGGCGCTCGCCGCCGCTCACGACATCGGCGCGTGCCACGGAGACGTCCGCCCCGAGAACCTCATCCTCGTCGAAGCCGGCGCGAAGCCGGTCATCAAGCTCGTGCGCTTCACGCTCGCGACGCGCTTCGGCTCGACCGGCACGCGCGTCTTCGCCCCCGAGTACGCGGCGCCGGAGCACTTCAAGCGCTCGTTCGGCGACGACAGCATCGGACCACCAACCGACGTCTACGGGCTCGCGCTCTGCCTCGTGGAGCTCGTGACCGGCCGCCCGCCGTTCGACGGCACGCACCCGACGGAGCTCTACAAGCAGACGACGGACATCACGCGGAGGCCGACCCTCATCGCGCGAGGCGCCTCGGTCCCGCAGGCCGTCGACGCCGTCGTCGCGCGCGCCGTCGCCGTGAACCCGAAGCTCAGGTGGCCCAATGCACGCGACTTCTGGTCCGCCCTGACGGCGGCCGCGGGACCGGACATCCTGGCGGACTCGGTCGTGAGCCTGCCGGACGTGCCGTCGAGCAAGGAGATCGTCGAGCCCGCGCCGAGCTCCGGGCAGAATGCGCCTCCTTCTTCGGGGACGCCTCCTTCATCCGCGGCGCCGCCCTCTTCGGGCACGGAGAACGCGCCGGCGAGCGGCGGAGCGCCGGCGCCCGCGGGTCCATCGGCGGCGCAAGCTTCGCAGCCGAGCACCGCGCGACCGCTCGGGACGTCGCGAGCGGTGCTCGTCGGCGGGATCGTCAGCGCGGCCGTCGCGCTCGTGCTGGCGATGGTCATGATCGCGGCGGCGCTGTCGCGGCCGAAGGAGGAGCCTGCGGCCGAGACGGCGGCGATCGACGCGGGCGCTGCGCCCGTCGCGAAGGCGAGCCCGAGTACGAGCACGAGCGCGAGCGCGAGCACGAGCACGAGTGGGGACGCGGGTGGGAGCGCTGCGAGCGACGACGTACCGCCCGGGATGGTGAAGGTGCCCGCGGGGACGTTCGTGATGGGCAAGGACTCCGACCGGAAGAGCGAGCGGCCCGCCCACCGCGTGACGATCACGCGTGCGTTCTACATCGATCGCACGGAGGTCACGGCCGAGGCCTACGCCGCCTGCGTCGAGGCCGGCGCGTGCGAGAGGCGCACGGTCCACGTGAAGAAGCAGTCGCACGGCGCTTGGGGCTGCAACAACGAGAAGGATCGCGGGAAGCACCCGGCGAACTGCGTCGACAGGAACCAGGCGGCCGCGTACTGCGCCTTCGTGAAGAAGCGGCTCCCGACCGAGGCGGAGTGGGAGTACGCCGCGCGAGGGACCGACGGCCGCGAGTACCCGTGGGGCAACACGCCGCCGACGACCTGCGCGGTCGCCGTGCTGGCCGGCGCGACCGGCGGGTGTGGTGAGCGCCGCGGCACGAGCGCGGTGGGCACGGCGACGGAAGGCGCGAGCGCGTTCGGCGCGCTCGACATGGGCGGCAACGTCTGGGAGTGGGTCGCGGACGATTACGCGCCCTATCCGTCGGGCGAGGTGACCGATCCGCTCGTGAAGCTCCCGACGCGTCCGAAGGAGCCGCCGCCTCGCGGCGTCCTTCGCGGCGGCTCGTGGGACTACGCGGCCACGGCCGCGAGAGCGACGTACCGACTGCCTTGGATGACCGACGCCGGCAACGCGAGCATCGGCTTCCGCTGCGCGCTGACCGCGCCCTGAGAAAAGGTTCCAGGCTCCAGGCTCCAGGGCGCGCGCTCCGCGCGCGCATCCGCAGACGCTGAGGACTGAGGACCGAGGACTGAGGACTGCAGTCAGTCCTCGACGATCCGACTGTGCGTGCGCGTGTCGCGCATGCGCACGTAGACGACGAGCGAGACGGCGATGGCCGCGGTCACGTACCAGTAGAAGACGCGCTCGCTCCCGCGCGATTTGAGCCAGAGCGCCACCGACTCGGCGGTCCCACCGAACAACGTGTTCGCGATCGCGTACGGCAGCGCGACCCCGAGCGTGCGGATCTCGGCCGGGAAGAGCTCCGCCTTCACGACGGCGTTGAGCGCCGTGTAGCCGGAGACGATCACGAGCGCGGCGAGCACGAGCCCGAACGCGACGAACGGGTCGCGCGCGCTCTCGAGCGCCGTCATGATGGGGACGGTCAGCAGCGTGCCGAGCACGCCGAAGGCGATCATGATCGGCTTGCGCCCGACGCGATCGGAGAGCGCGCCGACGGCCGGCTGGATCACCATGAAGACGGCGAGCGCGGCGGCGGTGATCCGCGTCGCGGTCTCCTTCTCGAACCCCGTCGTGACGACGAGGAACTTCTGCATGTACGTCGTGTACGCGTAGAACGCGAGCGTGCCGCCCGCGGTGAGGCCGACGACGATGGCGGCCTCGCGCGGGTGCTCTCGGAGGAGGCGGAGGGCGCTCGACCGATCCGTCTTGCCGCTCGTCTCCACGGCGGTGAACGAGCTCGTCTCGATCAGCCCACGCCGCAACCAGAAGACGGCGATCGAGAGGAACCCGCCGATCACGAAGGGCACGCGCCAGCCCCACGCGGCGAGCGCGGCGCGATCGAGGACGACCTGGAGGACGAGCAGCGTGGAGAGCGCGACGAGCTGCCCGGCGATGATCGTGACGTACTGGAGGCTCGACCACAGCCCGCGCCGGCCGCGCGACGCGACCTCGGAGAGGTACGTCGCGCTCGCTCCGTACTCGCCGCCGACGCTGAGCCCTTGGAGGAGGCGCGCCACGACCAGGATCGCCGGAGCCGCCACGCCGATGCTCCGATGTCCGGGCGTGCACGCGATGATCATCGAGCCCGCGCACATGAGCGTCACCGAGAGCGTGAGCCCCGCCTTTCGGCCGCGCCGGTCGGCGTACACGCCCATCAGCCACGCACCGATCGGCCGCACGACGAAGCCGACCGCGAAGACCGAGGCCGCGCCGAGCAGCTCGGAGGTGCGATCCCCCGAGGGAAAGAACGCGGGCGCGAAATAGAGCGCGAACGCGGAATAGACGTACCAGTCGTACCACTCGACGAGGTTGCCGGCGGACCCGCCGAGGATCGACCGCAGTCGAGAGCTGTCTCGTGCGCTCGACACGCGTGGTGGCGCCCGCGCTCAGAGCTTGCTGCGCGAGGGCGGGACGGACGGGACGGGCGGGACGGAGGAACGCGCCGGCGGGACCTCCGAGCCGAGATGCAGCCGCGGCGGCGGCTCCGAGACCGTGGTGACCGCCGGCGGCGCCGCCGTCATGCTCGGCAGCCACTTGTCGAGGCCGAGCGGCGCGAAGACCTCGCGGCCCTTCGCCGGGAGCGGCTGCAGCGTGCTGACGAGCGCCTCCTTACGGAGATAGAGCTCCTCGCGACGGCCGCCCTCGGCCTCGGTCTTCAGCGTCAGCTCGAACTCGTTCGGGCTTCGCTTCGCGATCTCGCGCACGGTGGGCCCGAACATCGCGACGAGCCGCACGACGAACGGCAGCGCGAGCCCGTTCTCGAAGACGGGCTGACCGTCGAGCGAGACGTTGAGGAGCTGCTCCTTCTGCTCGAGGACGTCGCGCGTCGCCTGCTTGAGCGCGAGCCAGATGCGCTCGATTTGGTTCACGTCTTGTCCGCTGAGGTTGCCCGGCAGCGCCTCGGCGCCCGGCGCGCCCGGATGCTCGACCGTGCCGCTGATTCCCCCCGCCTCGTTGCGACGGATGTGGAAGATCAGCATCTCCTTCTCGGTGAGCTTGCGGCGGAGCACGAGCTCGAAGGCCTCGTCGCTCATCTCGAACTGGTTGATCGTCCAGTCGTCGACGTTCAGGAGCTTGGCGGTCACCGTCCCGCGCAGCCAGCTCTTCTCGACGCCGACGCGCAGATCGACCTTCTCGGCGAAGTCGGCGACCTTCCGCGGCGCGTTCCACGTGGCCGTACGGTGCGGCGCGACCGTGAAGGCGGTCGCGATCCCGTCCGGATGCTCGAAGGCCGCCGTGCCGGTGTGTCGGGCGTCCTTGCCGTCGAGGTTCAGGCGGATCGAGAGCTTCGTCTTGAGGACGGGGAAGCGGGCGACCTTCAGGAACGCCTCGAGCTGGGCGCGCATCTCGGCGGCGCGACGATCGACCTCGCTCCGGATCTGGAGCGACTCGCGCTCGTTCGCGGCGAGCGTCGTGCGCCGGTGCTCCTCGATGTACTGCGTCGCGTACTCGGCGAGCGTACGCGCGTAGTCGAGCGCGTGCTGGTGCTGCACCTTCTGCGCGGTGTCCTGCACCGCGCGCATCACGACGTTGTGGAACTGCTCGAGCGCCTCGAGTCCCTTGACGCGGCTCTGCGCGAGCTCCTCGCGCTGCTTCGCCAGCGCCTGACCCTCGAGGTCGAGCTGCACGATGCGCGTCGCAGCCGACATGAACGCCTCGAGGGTCGTAAGGAAGTTGTACCCGAGCGGAAACGGAGTCGAGTCTCCGTATAGGTAACGCATCGCACTTCGAGGATACCGGCAATCACCGAGTCCGTCATACTTCCTCGACTCGGCGACGGCCTCGTTCGGCCGCGAAACGCGAGGGAAGACGGCCGTCACCGGACGCTCCGGTCGGCTCGTCAGTGCGCGCTGCGGGCCTCTCTCACTCGAAAAATTCGCCTCACCTGATCTTCGATCTCCTCGTCCGACGCATCGATGTCGACGGGGACGGGCGCGCCTTCGATCCGATCGAGGGCGCGCTTCGCGTAGCCGCGCACGAGCGGATACGGGTGCGTGAGCTGAGACGCGAGCACCGGCACGGCCGAACGGCTCCGGGCCTCGCCGAGGATCTGGAAGGCGACCGCCTGCTCGTGGGGCTTGCCGCGCTGGGCCGTGGCCACCATGACGTTCGCGTCGAGCGCGCCGTACAGCTTCTCGAGCGCGCCCCGCTCGTACGACTTGTTCCACCACGACTCCATCGTCTCGACCAACGAGCGCACGTCCTTGTCGTGGTGGCAGAGCGCGCACTCGAGCGGCCGGTCGAGCAGGACCTTGTCGGTGTCCGTCGGCGAGCCGATGCGGTGGTAGCGCGACAGCGCTCCGTCGAGGGACATGTTCTTGCGCGGCATGTGGCAGTTCATGCAGCGCGCCCCCTCGCGAGCGGGATCGTGGTGCGCGTGCGCGCGAAGGGCCTCCGCCGTCGCGAGGCTCTGATGACAGCGCGTGCAGAGCGCGTCTTCCCTCGCCGGCTCGAGGGCGCGGAGCGCCTCCGTCGCGTCCGGGGCGTGCGGGTCGTGACAATCGACGCACGCGAGCTTCGACGCGCAGGCGCCGAGCATCATGTCGCGCGCCTCGCCGGAGTTGATGTGGCTCCCGCCAGGCGATCGCTTGCGCGAGCCGCCCTCCCACGTCGGGTCGTAGCCGGTGAAGAGCACCTGATGGCAGCGCGCGCACGCGCGGTTGATCGTCGCTGCGCGTCTCTCGGCCCGCACCGCGTCCGGCTCCGTGTTCTTCGGCGGAGGGAGCCGCACCTCGAACGCGTCGCTGATCGGCTCGAACGACGGCAGCTTCGACGGGTCGGCGACGTGCTCGGCGGCGCCGAGATGGCACGACTCGCAGCCGATGCCGACCTCGACGAGGTGCTTCGCGCGGAAGCGTGACCGTGTGATCGCGACCGACTGCGCGAGCGTCGGGCTGCGATTCGTCGCCCCGAGGCGTGCGGCCTCTTCCTTCAACAACGCCCGCATCGCGCCCTCGTCCTTCACGACGTACGACGCGCGCATCGGCTCCGGCAGGAGCGGATCGACGACCGTCCCCTGGTAGCCGCTCGTCTTGGAGAGCGCGCCGAGCACCGTCGACAGATAGGGAACGGTGTTGTGACAGAAGATGCACGTCTGGTTCCAGACCGGACCGACCTTGAGGCCGTCGCGCTCCTTCACCATGACGGAGTAGCCCTTGTACCGGAGCGACTTGGTCGCGTAGACGAAGCTCACGGGCATCACGAGCTCCTCCGTCGGATCGCCGATCGCAGGCGCGCCCTCGCGGACCTCGGCCACCGACACGCCGGCGTAGTCCTCGCGATGACGCCCGCCGATGACGCGCGTGATCCGGTATTTGGCGCGACCGAAGCGCTTCGAGTCGATCGTGATGAACCGGTCCGCGCCCGCGGACTCGAGCCGCGCCGTATCGCCGTGGAAATGGAACACGGTGCCGTCGAACGGCCCCTTGATTTCCGCTCCCCTCGCCTCGCGCGTCATGTTGTGCATCGGCGATTGCAGCCACGACGCGACGTAAGGGGCATGGCAGCCCTCGCACGCCTTCGTGCCCGCGTAGTCCGAGAAGCGCACGTTGCTCGTCACGACGCCGGTGCCGCCCGACGCCCCGGGGACCTTCGACGGAGGCGTCGCCCCGCACGAGCCCGAGAGCGCCGCCGCGACGAGAACCACGACCAAGAACCTCGTCCGACTCCTCATCACCTGCACGCACGGCCCAGCCGTGCACGTCCGAGCATACGGCGACGGCGAGCGCGAGGGGTCGGAAAGGTGCGGCGGCCCGAGTCGTCGACGCTTCGCTCCTGGCCGGTCCTGGCGCCCTGGACGAAAAGCGTCATTTCCTCTACCTATTCATCGGCCCCGGTCCGACGTCTCGTTCCACGGTGGGCGACTCGACCGCGACCGGCAGACCGGAGGAGCTCATGGCTACGTCGATCAAGAAGGATCCGATTTCGGTGTCCGACGCGCTCAAGGTCGTCCGCCTTCGCGTCGACGCAGGAGCTCGCGTCCCCGAGCACCACTCGAACGTGGACGTCGTCGTCACGGTCGTCCGAGGCAACGGCCGCTTCACGGTCGAGGGCAACGAGCGACCGATCACGCCGGGAGACGTCGTCGTCATGCGTCCGAAGGAGCGCCACTCGATCGACGCGGAGACCGATCTCGAGCTCGTCGTCGTCCACGCGCGCCTGAAGGAGGAAGGTCCGGCGGCGAGCTGCGGCGCGTGACGACTCGTCACGACGCCCCCCGCGGATCGATCGGGAGCCAACGATGCAGCTACTCACCTACACGGACTACGCCCTCCGTGTGCTCATCTACGTGGGCGCCCACACGGATCGCCCCGTTCCCGCGTCGGCGATCGCGGAGGCCTACGGCATCTCCCACGCCCACGTGGCGAAGGCGGCCAAGGAGCTGAGGCGCCGCGGGCTCCTCCGCGCGAGACGCGGCGCGGGCGGAGGCGTTCAGCTCGCCCGGCCGGCGAGCAAGATCCGCATCGGCGAGGTCGTGCGCATGTTCGAGGAGGACCGCGGCCTGGTCGATTGCTTCCGCGCGGACGCGGCGCCGTGCAAGATCCAATCGGCATGCCGGCTGCGTGGCGCGATCGCGCGCGCGGCGGAGGCGTTCTATCGCGAGCTCGACCGCTGCTCCCTCGCGGATCTCGTCGAGGAACGCCCGCGCCTCGTCCGCCTCCTCCGCAAACCTCACGCTGCCCCGGCGCGGCGGAAGCGATGACCGGCTACGGGCTCTTCGTCTGGTTGCACGTCCTGGCGGCGGCCGCGTGGGTCGGCTCGATGGTCTTCTTCGCCGCCGTCGTCGTCCCCGTGCTCCGCCGCAGGGAGCCGAAAGAGTCCGCACCTCTGTTGAAGGCGATCGGCAAGCGCTTCCGGCTCCTCGGATGGATCTCGCTCGGGATCCTGATCGTGACCGGCCTCGCGAACCTCCACTACCGCGGCATCGGCGGATCGCTGCTCCAGGATCCCGCCTTCTGGAGCGGCTCGTTCGGGCGAGCCCTCGCGTGGAAGCTCTCGCTCATCGCGCTCGTCCTCGTCGCGACCGCCGCCCACGAGCTCGTCGCCAACGAGCGCGCGCTCGCTGCGCTCGAAAGCGAGCCGGGCTCCCGTCGCGCGCTGCGCGCACGTCGCGCGGCGTCGTGGATCGGCAGGCTCGTCATGCTCGCGTCGGTCGCGATCCTCTACTTCGCGGTCGCGATGGTCCGCGGGTTCGCGATGTGAGCGCCGCGCGCCGCGCTCACGTCAGCCACTCGCCGGCGCGCGCGAGCGTCCGCACGTGCTCTCGCACGACGCCGAGGAACGTGCGCTTGTACTCGGGGTTCTTGATCTTCGCGGCGCGAGCGAGCAGACGGTCGCGCGCCGCGGCCACGGCCTTCCGCGCGCCCTCGAGGTCGCCCTTCGCGTAGAGCGCCTCCGCGTAGGCGATCCGGATGAGCGCCTCGCCCTCCGTCACCGCGCCGACCTGCTCGAGGAGCTGCATCGCGCGCGATCCGGCGAGGAACGCCTCGTCCGTCGAGTCGCCCTTGTGGATGAGCGTCAGCGTCAGGAACGCGAGGAGCGCCGCGTGGTACGGCGGCGCGTGCTCGAGGAGCGGCAACGCGCGGAGCTCCTCTTCCTCGGCCCTCTGGTGATCGTTCGCGAAGTAGTACACGGCAGCGAGGAAGGCGCGTGCCTTCCCCTCGCCTGCGCGATCGCGCTGCGCGGCGTATGCCGCGATGACCTCGTTCGTCGTGCGGATGGCCTCCTCCGGCCGGTTCGTCCGCACGTACAGGTTGCCGAGCCGCAGCTTCGCGTCGTTCGCGACCGTCGCGAGGCCGAGGCGCTCGGCGGCATCGCGCGTCTCGAGGAGCACGCGCTCGGCGACCGCGTACGCGCCGAGCTCGCAGAGCGCCCAGCCGGCGTTCTGGCGCTGCTTCGTCGCGTTCCTCGTGTCGCCGACCAGCTCGAAGCACACGACCGCCTCCTGCGCGAGCACGGCGGCGCGCTCGAGGTCGCCCTCCCACGAGGCGCGGGCGACGTTCGCCGCGAGGAGGAACGCGCGCGCCGCCGGCTCCTTCGACGTGAAGTCGGTCGCGCGCTCGAGCGGGTCGAGGAGCGCCGACGCGAGATCGTAGAGCCCGGCGAGGGCTCCGAGCGAGGTCGCCACGCGCGAGGTCGCGATCGCACGCGCCACGGTCATCGGAGCCGTCGCCGCGACCTCGACGAGGTGCCTCGCCATCTCCTTCGCCTCTTCGACGTGGCCCAGCGTCATCGCGGCCTCGATGGCCTCCGCCGCGGCGGCCCACCACTCGTCGTGCGGCGCGGGCGAAGACGCCGACCGCAGCTCGGCCATCGCGGCACGCGCGTGCTCCCGCGCCGCCTCGTGCTCGCCGCTCCAGCGCGACGCCTCGGCGAGGACGAGCCGCATGCGCCCGTGATCGATCCCGGTCACGCCCGCCTGGATCGCGCGGTCCGCACGGACCTTCGCCGCGACGAAGTCGTTGCCCTCGAGCGCCTGGAACGCAGCGCGCGTGTAGAACGTCGCCGCGCGCTCGCGGAGCCCGCCGCGCTCGAAGTGCTCGCCGAGCAGCATGGGCTCGTGCTCGCCGGCGCGCTCGAGCCACTCGGCGGCGAGCCGGTGTCCGAGCGCCTGGTCCTCCGGCGTGAGCATCTGGTACGCGGCGTCGCGGACGATCGCGTGCCGGAACGCGTACTCGCGATCGCCCGGGAAGCGCGAGTCGTCGCGGCG
The DNA here is from genome assembly GCA_937949945.1 of uncultured Myxococcales bacterium. GTDB lineage: Bacteria > Myxococcota_A > Polyangia > Polyangiales > Polyangiaceae > Labilithrix. The sequence goes on along the minus strand of CALFEQ010000176.1, from coordinate 26,434 downwards.
CTGCACGATCTCGCGACGCGTGAGCTCGCCGAGCCAGTCGTCGACCTCGCTCGCCTTGTACTGTCCGCCCGTCAGGGTGAGGACGCCGCCGCGCCAGAAGACCTCGCCGAAGATGCTCGCGGCGCGCAAGACGCGACGGGCCATCGGATCGAGACGCTCGAGGCGCGCCTCGACCATCGCGAGCACCGTCGCCGGCAACGCCCACGCTCCGTCGGCCGACATCGTCGGAGACGAGAGAGGCGGCGGCGGCACGGTCCCCGGCGGGAGCGTCTTCGGCCGCGTCACCCTGCCCGTGCCCTCGGCGTAAGCGCGAATGAGCTCCTCGAGGTAGAAGACGTTGCCCGCCGCGCGATCGAGCAGGCGCGCCACCTCCGCGGCCGGGAGATCTTCGCCGAGCACCTCTCGGACCAAGCGCTCGCCCGCTCGACGCACGAGGGGACCGAGCCGGACCTCCTGCAGGCTCCGCTGCGCCCAGAGCTGCGGGAACGCGTCGTGGACCTCCCCGCGCGCGACGGCGAGGACCATGAAGCGCTGCTCGGCCGCGGCACGGAGCGCGGCGTCGAGGAGATTGACGCTCGGGAGATCGCCCCAATGGAGGTCCTCGAGGACGAGGACGAGCGGCTGCGCCCTCGTCTCGGCCATGACGAAGTCGCAGAACGCGCGCCGCATCTGATCGCCCATCAGCATCGCGTCCTGCCGCGCGGCGCGGAGCTGGAGGCTCTGAGCGTCGGGGAACGGGATGCTGGCGATCTCGCCCAGGAACTCGGTCACGCGCGCGACGTCGTCCTCGGGGACGTTGCGCGCGATGCGCGCGCGCAGCTTCTGCTGACGCACGACGAGCGGCTCGCCGCCGGTGAGCCCGGCGATGCGCCGGAGGATGCGTGCGATGAGCGAGAACGGCGATCCCCCGCTCATCGCGTCGCCGCGCGCGAGCGCGAGCTCGACCCGAGGTTCGTCCATCGCCTGCAGCCGAGCCATGAACTCGGCCACGAGACGCGACTTGCCCGCGCCGGGGAAGCCGGTGACGAGCACGGCGCGCGCGACCTGCTCCTGGACGCACTCTTCGAAGATGGCGAGCAACGTCGAGAGCTCGCGATCGCGACCGACGAACGGCGTCGGCTTGCCGAGGAGCGTCCGGGCCTTCGTGTCGCGCTCGCGCAGACCGCGGATGAACAGGCCGCGCTCGTCGCCGCCGACGTCGAAGCGCGTGTCGAGCAGGCCGGCGGTCGTCTCGTCGAGGAAGACGGGGCTCTGTCCTCCCAACGTGTCCTCGCCGATCTCCTTCTTGCGAGCACGCGCCGACGCGAGGATCGCCGCCGCGCGCTCGAGCACCTCTCCGACGGCGCTCGGCCCGGTCACGGTGGCGAGCCCCGTCGCGAGCACCACGTTCGCGTCGACGAGGTGCGAGCGCAACGCGAGCGCGCAGCGCGCGGCCTGGGCGGCCTGATCGCTCGCTCCGCCCTTGCCCGCGAGCGTGATGACGATCGAGCCGTCCGCGAGGATCTCCGCCTCCGCGCCGAAGCTCGCCGCGACCGCGCGTGGATCGAACGCGGCGGCGATCGTCTCGAGCGCGCTCGTCGGGATGCGCTCGGCGCCGTCCGCCCTGACGTCTTCCTCCGCCGCGCCGTTGGAGAGCGATGCCATGACCACGCAGACGAGCCTCCGCTCGCCCGCGGTCAGCGCGCGCACCGCCGGCGCGCTCGGGCGCGGCGCCGGTGCCTCCTCCACGTGCGTGAGGGCGTCGAGCTCCTTGAGGAGCGCCGAGCCGCTGCCCGGTCGAGACGCGGCGTGCTTCGAGAGCATCCGCATGACGAGCTCGTCGAACGCGGGCGGCACGTCGATCCCGATGTCCCGGAGGCTCGGCGGAGAGTGGAGCAGGATCTTCGCCAAGAGCGCCGCCACGTTCTCGCCCGCGAACGCCGGCTGGCCGGCGATGCACTCGTACATCACGCAGCCGAGCGAGAAGACGTCGGCGCGCGCATCGACCTCCTTCGCGCCGCGCGCCTGCTCGGGCGCCATGTACCCGGGCGTCCCGACCATGACGCCCGTGCGCGTCGAAGGCCGAGAGCCGCGGAGCGTCCGCGCGACGCCGAGGTCGAGCACCTTCGCCTCGTCGACGCGCCCGCTCGGCAAGAAGATGTTCGACGGCTTGATGTCGCGATGCACGACGCCTTTGTCGTGCAGCACCGCGAGCGCCTCCGCAGTACGACGCGCGAGCGTGAGCGTGTCGTGCAGCCCGAGCGGGCCGCGCTCGAGGCGCGTGGCGAGGTCCTCTCCCTCGAGCCACTCCATGGCGAACCACGGACGCCCGCCGTCGATCATGCCGTGCGCGACGTACCGGACGACTCGCGGATGCGTGATCTCGGAGAGGAGCTGCGCCTCGCGCTTGAAGCGGTCCGCGTCCCGCACCATCGAGCCGTACAGGACCTTCACCGCGACGGGGCCGCCCGTCAGGCGATCCTTCGCCCGGAACACCTCGCCCATCCCGCCCGATCCGACGAGCCGCTCGAGCACGAAGCGATCTGCGATGACCCGCTCCATCCCCATTTCCCGACGAGACTAGCGGAGCTTGGTCCGTCGCGCGCCACCGGTCGCACCGCCGCCGAAAGGCTCAGCCTCGGCCTCGATGGCGAAAGCGGTCCGGGCGCGGCGACACCCTACGAAGGGCATGGTCGTCCGCCCAGCGTATCGCCTACCTTTGGCTCATGGCAGCTCGCCGAGCGCAGACGCCAAAGGTGGCGATGAAGCCTGCCACCGCGAAGAAGAACGACTCGAGATCGTCCCAGAAGAGCACGCGCCTCGAAGCGACAACCGATCGCGCCGCAGCGAGCGCCGCGAAGAAGGCGGCGCTCGAGGCTCTCGCGAAGCGCGCCGCGACGGTCGAAGCGAAGAAGGCGTCGGGAGGGAAGAAGGCCGCCACGACCGCGGCGAAGAAGCCCGCGACGAAGGCCGCCGCGAAGAAGCCCGTCGCGACCGTCGAGAAGAAGCCGGCCGCCAAGGCCGCTGCGAAGAAGCCCGCCGCCAAGGCCGCCGCGAAGAAGGCCGCGGCCGCGGAGGCCACGAAGCCCGCGGAGGCCGTCGCCACCCCGGAGAGCGCCGACGAGCGCACGCTCGAGGATGCGTCGGAAGAAGGCGCGGCGCCCGCGAACGTCGAGGTGCCGCCGCCGCGGCCGTCCGAGAGGCTGCTCGCGGCTCGCGCGGACGGTCCGACGGAACGCGCGCTCACGGACGAGGAGCGCGACGCGATGGCGAAGGTCTCGGAGACGGCGCGCCGCTACGTCGGCGCCGAAGGCGAGCCGCACGAGATCGTGAAGACCATCGCCGCGTTCGTCGAGGAGGTGCGGACCGGCAAGCGCGAAGAGCCGACGAACCAGGACGTCCGGCTCGGGCTCGGCGTCCTCTGGGGCGAGCAAGTGCGCGCCGAGGTCGGATGGAGCTGGGTGCACCTCACGTATCCCGACGGCTTCGCGTCGTACGCGGTCGTCCCCGAGGATCGCGCATTCGCGTGCTTCCCGCTGAACCGCATCCCGGACGCGTTCCGCGCGGCGGGGCCGAACACGTCCGCGCACGTCTTCGAGTCGATCCGCGACGGCTCGCTGCCCGCGCGCAAGCCGAACGCGTACCTCGTGATCGGTTGAGAGCGACGGTCAGATGCGGATCTTGCCCGCGACGCTGCCGGGGACGTGACAGCTCGCGCTGTCGCAGCTGCCGCCCGTGACCGCCTGCAGCTGCCCGCCCATCGACTGCTCGGCCGCGCCCTTGCGGACCGAGGTCCTCGCGCCGTCCTTCACCGCCGGGCCGGCGAACCAGAAGAACCCGTCCGCGTCGCTCTTCACGGGGCCGAGCTTCTCGCCGTCGGGCTGGACGACGATCACGTCGACGTCCGCCGCCGGCGCGTTGTTGGAGGTGACGCGACCTCCGAACGAGAACGGCTTGGCGCCGGCGGCGCCGTTCTCTTGGTGACACGAGAGGCAATCGAGGGTGTCCGCGGGCGTTGGTGCTCCTCCAGCGGCCTCGTGCGCAGCCTTCAGGGAGGTCGTGGGCTTGAACGCGTTCGGATCGTACGGCGCCCCGAACACCCCTCCACCCCCAGCTCCGCCGCCGCCGCCGCCGACCTCGTTCGGAAGCGTCTTCCCGATGATTCCGCTGTGCTCACCGAAACGTGGCTCGTCCGGTCCGCATGCCGTGACGGCCATGGCGGCGAGCAGGACGAGGGACGCGCCGAACAGAGCTCGCGTCGCGCCGAGCGTGGCGCGACGGGGCGATGTGATTTGCATCCCCGTGAGGATCCGCATCGATGACAAACGAGAGCACGGTCCGTGCCCCGACGCGAGTCCCAGGCCCGACCACCCGGATGCGTCGGCCCGAGACGACACCGCTCGTTGTGCTCGCGAGACGCGTCGATCGAGCCGAACGGCTGAGGCGGAGGGACGCCCACCCGCCACAGAGTCATGCGTCCGGGCCTCACATGGTTGTATCGTTCGATGCACGCATGACTGGCGCGCCGATCCACCAGCCATGGCCCCCTCGCGCGGGGGCTCTCCCCTCGATGCTCACGACCACGAACCGCCCCTGCTTCGCGCGGCAGAAGGGGCACGACTCCGATCGGACCTCTCGGTGATCGGATTGGAACGAGGGTCGTGACTGGTCTCTCGATGGACTCTGGACCGCTCCGTGCTTCGGGCGTCCGGAAGAACGCTCTCACGAGGCGGAGTGGCGTCGCCAAGGCGGGATCGTGGGACCGTTCACCCGTCGCATCGATGGCACGAGCCCTCACCATCCGCGCCGCCGTCCTCCTGTCCGTGATGGCGTTCGTCGCATGCGCCCTCGTTCCTTCGATCGCCGGAGCCCAGCCGCGGGTCGCTCAGCGTGGCCGCCCCGCGCCGCCGCCCCCGCCCAGCCAGCCCTCGCGCGGGTGGTCCAACCCGAAGGCGCTCGAGCTCGCGAAGGAAGGAATCGAAGCGAAGAAGCGCGGCGACCTCCCTCTCTGCGTGCGGAAGGACCAAGCCTCGCTCGCTCTCGAGGACCATCCCTACGTGCGCCTGCACGTCTCGAGCTGCCTCGCCGGCCTCGGCCGCATCAAGGACGCGCTCATCAACGCGCGCGACGCGCTCGCGGCCGCCATTCGAAACGACGACGACGATTTGAAGCGTGCGGCTCGAGCGCGCGTCGAGGAGCTCCTCCCGAAGCTGTCGAAGCTCAAGGTCGAGATCCCCGAGAAGACGGACAACCTGAAGATCACCATCAACGGGCAGCCGCTCCGCCCGCACCAGGTGAAGGACCCGCTCACGCTCGATCCCGGCGATTACACGATCGAGGCGATCAAGGAAGAGAAAGGCGACCGTTACTACTTCAAGGAGCGAGTCTCGATCGACGAGGGCGAGACGAAGACCGTCGAGGTGCTCCCGAAGAAGGACAACCTGCCCGAGGAGGTCGAGCAGTGTCTGCGGGACGCCACGACGTACAAGGAGCGGCTCAAGTGCATCGAGGAGCCATCGACGCGCCCGAACGTGCGCATCGGCGTCGAGATGAGCGGGTACACGGACTCGACCGCGGTCCACGTCTTGACGCCCGCCGTCAACTTCTCGGTGGTCTCCCCGACGGCAGGGTGGAACGTCGGCGGCTCGTACCTCCTCGACATGGTGACGGCCGCGTCGCCCGACCTCGTCTCCACCGCCTCGCGCCCCTTCGTCGAGCAGCGCCACGCCGGGTCGCTCAGCGGCGGCTACAAGATCTCCGTGGTGCAGCTCGGCGTGAACGGCAACGTGTCGAGCGAGCCGGACTATCTCTCGCGCACGGTCGGCGGCTCGATGAGCGCCGAGCTCAACGACAAGCTCATCACGCCGCGCATCGCCTACAACTACTCGTGGGACACGATCGGCTACCGCAACACGTCCTTCGACGTGTTCAGCCGCCCGCTCATCACGCACGCGATCGAGGCCGGCATCACGTTCGTCATGTCGCCGACGACCCTGCTCGTCACCGGCGTGTCGGCGAGCTTCGAGCGCGGCGAGAACTCGAAGCTCTACCGATTCATCCCGATGTTCCCCGAGGACGTCGCCCCGCGGATCCCGCCCGGGGCGACCGTGCGCCTCGTCAACGACGTACGCCTCGACGCCCGGCCGAGGGACCTCGTGCCGCAGCAGCGTGACCGCGTGGCGGTAGGGGCGCGCATCAATCACCGCCTCTCGAACGGGACCATCCGCATCGAGGAGCGTGTCTACACGGACAACTGGGGCATCAAGGCGTCCACCACGGACGGTCGCTACCTCCACGATCTCGGCGAGCACCTCCGCGTGTGGCCGCACGTCCGCCTCCACGCGCAGACGGGAGCGAGCTTCTACCAGCTCGCGTACGCGGCCCGGCAGGACGTCGATGGTACGCCCCTCGAGATCCCTCGCTACCGCACGACCGACCGTGAGTTCTCGCCGATGCTCGCGTTCACCGCAGGCGGCGGAGCGCGGATCGCGCTGACGAGCGAGCGCGCGGCGACCCACTACGCGATCGTCGTGTCGGGAGACGTGATGTACAATCGATACCTGCGATCGCTGTTCATCCGTAGCCGTACGGCGGTCTGGGGCACGATCGCGTTCGAGGCGGAGTTCTAGTCATGACCCGTTCCTCGAGATGGCGGCTCCACTCGTCGAACCTCGTCGCCGCGTCGGGCGTCTTGCTCGCGCTGATGCCCGGGGGCGGTTGCAGCGATCCCGTACGCGACGCCGAGATCGAAGCGCTCGGCGGAGAGGATCCCGACGTCCCTCCGGGCGAGACCCACCGCCCGGGTCAGCCCTGCGTGCATTGCCACACGAAGGGAGGCCCGGCGTCGGACTCCCCGTTCGCGGTGGCCGGGACGATTTACGAGACGCCCGATCCCGACTCGGCTCCGGCGGAGGGCATCATCGTCCAGTTCGTGGACGCGCGCGGCGGAGGTCCGCGCGTGCTGCCGGTCACCAACGAGGCGGGGAACTTCTTCGTGCGGGCCGAGGATTGGCCCGACATCACCTTCCCGCTGAAGGTCGCGCTCTACGACGACGAGACGAAGCCCCCGATCCAGAAGATGAAGAGCCTCATCGGACGGGAGCCGTCGTGCAACTACTGCCACATCCCGAACCTCCCGCCCGACGATCTCACCGACGAGGACGTCGAGAACAACCGGCGGTTCGTGGGACAGATCTACGTCAGAGTGGGGGGGAGCTAGGCATGCGCCGTTCGAACCCCGTTCCTCGCTCCCGGTCTCTCGGCGTCGCCACCATCGCGGCGGCGATCGGATGGGTCGTCTCGTGCTCGCTTCCGACGGAAGAGGTCGAGCTCGGCGAGCTCCCCGACAGCGATTCGTTCATCGACGGCGGGGTATCGAAGTTCATGGAGGTGCGGTGCGGCGGGATCGACTGCCACGGGCAGGTGGGCCGTCCTCTGCGCATCTACTCCGAGTGGGGGCTTCGCCTCGAGACCAACGAGGACGGAACGCGCGACACCCGCCCGACGACGCGTGAGGAGCAGCTCGCGAACTACTTCTCCGTGGTCGGCCTCGAGCCCGAGCTCCTCGAGCTCTGCTACCGGACGGAGTGCGAAGAGCGGCAGAACTTCCAGCTGTTGCTCAAGCCGCTCGGGATCGAAAACGGCGGGATCCGTCACAAGGGCGGACCGGTGCTCCGCCAGACGCCGACCGACCCGGGCTGGCAATGCTTGCTCGGCTGGGCGTCGGGGAACCTGAATCCCGACGAGTGCGCCAAAGCCGCGAACCTCTGACGTCCCGGAACGTCCGACCGTCGTCCCGCCATCGCGCGCCTCGACGGCGGCGCACCTTGTGGGCGCGAGCTCGCGACATGCTCGCCGCTCGCGCCCCCGGCCGGGCTTTTCGCGACCGGCGCGCGTCACGGCGCCCCGCGCCCGAGAACCGTCAGGCTGAATCTCTGCAGCGCAAGGCCTTGGTCCGTTATCATTCGGCGAGATGATGGCCGCGGAACGCTCGCCGATCCGAGTGGTAGGGCGCTATGCGCTCTACAACGAGATCGCGGCGGGCGGCATGGCGACCATCCACCTCGGACGCCTGCTCGGGCCCGTCGGGTTCGCGCGGACCGTCGCGGTCAAGCGCCTGCACCCGCAATACGCGAAGGATCCCGAGTTCGTGTCGATGTTCCTCGACGAGGCACGGCTCGCGGCGCGTGTGCAGCACCCGAACGTCGTCGCGACGATCGACGTCGTCGCCACCGACGGCGAGCTGTTCCTCATCATGGACTACGTCCGCGGAGAGTCGCTCTCGAAGATCCTCCGCGCGGTCCGTCAGACGGGAACGCGCGTGCCGCCGCGCATCGCCGCCGCCATCATGTGCGGGTTCCTCCACGGCCTGCATGCCGCGCACGAGGCGAAGAACGAGCGCGGCGAGCCGCTCGGCCTCGTCCACCGCGACGTCTCTCCGCAAAACGTGCTCGTCGGCGCCGACGGCATCGCCCGCGTCCTCGACTTCGGCATCGCGAAGGCGGCGGGACGCATCCAGGTCACGCGCGACGGTCAGATCAAAGGCAAGCTCGCGTACATGCCGCCGGAGCAGCTCGCCGGACGCGAGCTCACGCGCGCCGTCGACATCTACGCGTCGGCCGTCGTCATGTGGGAGACGCTCACGGCCGAGCGCCTCTTCAAGGGAGAGACCGAGGGCGAGACCCTCGCGAAGATCCTCCGGGATCCCGTTCCGCCCCCGAGCGCGTGCGTGCCGAGCCTCCCGAAAGGCTTCGACGCACCGCTCTTGAAGGCGCTCTCGCGCGACGCCAGCAAGCGCCACGCGACCGCGAAGGAGCTCGCTCGTGATCTCGAGAAGGTCTGCGGCATCGCCAGCCCGACGGAGGTCGGCGAGTGGGTCGAGAAGGTCGTCGGCCACGTGCTCAGCGCACGGGAGAAGCAGATCGCCGAGCTCGAGAGCAACTCCGCGAATCTGACGCTGCCTCAGTCCGTCCGCGGGGGGGAGCTGGAGAGCGATTCGGACATGTCCGCGCCGAGCGCGCACGTGCTCCGCGCAGCGATGTCGCCGGTCGACACGCTCCCGATGGGCTCGGGTCCGCCCGTCGTGGCTCCGTCGAGCTACCGGCACCGGGTGCCGACGATGCCGACCCAGACGGCACCGCTGCACCCGCAACCCGTGCCCCAACCTTCACCGGAGGAATTGAGCGGCTCCGCGTCGCGACTGACGGGGACGGCGCTGCTCCTTCCGACGGATCGAAAGCTCCCGATCCTCGCGTCGATCGCGGGCGTCCTCGTCCTGTTCGGTGTCGTCGCCGCGATTCTCGGCGGCAAGTTCTCGAGCGCCGCCGGCGCAGCGACGGCCGCGGCGCGCAGCGCAGAGCCCGTGATGCCGACGGCATCGTCGACGCTCGCCGACCCGACACCGCCCGCCCCGACCGAGGCGAGCCGCGACATCCCCGATCCCCCGGAGCCTTCTCCGGACGACACGGCCGAGGCTCCCGAGGAACCGCCGAAGGCCGCGGCGAAGCCCTCGAACGAAACGAAGCCGGCCGCTCCCGCGCACGCGGGAGGCGGTCACAAGGCGCCTTCGACGCCGAAGACGGTGACGAAGAGCTCCGCGTCGACCACGACGACGACACAGAAGAAGAACTGCGACCCGCCGTACACGATCGACGCGCAGGGACGGAAGAAGTACAAGCTCGAGTGTCTCTGACCGTCGGCGGCTCCGGCGGCAGGCTCCCGTCTTCAGCGAGTTTTCGAGGCTCCAGGCTCCAGTGGGTCCTCGCGGCGTCGCTCGCTCCGCACACTGGGCTCACGAGCGGGACACTCGAGACGCTTCGCTTCCCGCCTTCGAGGTGCGAACGGTCTCTTTCGTTCCGAAGCGCCGACTCGGAGGCCGTGACGAGAGCGAAGAGTGAGAGCCGGAGACTGACTCTTCGGATCTGGAGCCTGGAGCCCGGAGCCTGGAGCCTCGGGTCGGGAGCCTGGAGCCCGAGGGGCGTCCTTGCTAAAGGACGTCCCCATGAAGCTCCGCTCCGTGCTTCCTCTCGCCACGCTTTCGTCGTTCTCGCTGCTCGGTTGCGGGCATGCGCCCGAGCCGGTCGCGCCCGGAACGAGCACTGCTCCCGCGCCGAATCTCGCGACGCAGCCGGAGCCTTCGCAGGCGAGCGAGGCTGCGAAGCCGCAGGTGGAGTACCGCGGGCACGGCGTCGAGAGCGTGCCGCCCGAGGTGCTCGCCAAGTTCGCGCCGACGCCGCTCCCGGCGGACGTGAGCCGTCGCATCCAGGCCATGCTCGACGTTCGCGCGCCGGTCGGTGGGCGCATCTCGCCGGACGGCAAGACGCTCTTCTTCTCGTGGAACGTCACGGGCACCGCGCAGATCTGGAAGACCGACGGACCGAACCGATTCCCGATCCAGCTCACCGGTGGAGAGGACGTCACGCGCATCGCGGAGGTGACGCCGGACGGCAAGTGGCTCGTCGTGCAGCGTGATCGCAAGGGCGAGGAGAACCCCGGCCTCTATCTGCTCTCGACCTCCGGGGGCGCGCTCGAGCCGATCCAGCACAAGCCCAAGGTGCAGACGCGACTCGCGTTCGTGACCGAGGACGGCAAGTGGGTCTACTTCACCGCGAACGACCAGAGGCCCGACTCGTACGCCATCTACCGCTACGAGATCGCGACGCGGAAGACGGAGACCGTCATGGCCGAGGACGGTCTTTGGTCCGTCGCGGACCACGTGCTCGACAAGGGGAACCGCAAGCTGCTCCTCGCGAAGGCGACCGGCTCGCTCACGTCCGAATACTGGGAGTGGGACGAGGCGCAGAAGAAGCTCTCGCCCCTCTTCGGCCAGGACGAGAAGGAGGAGTACCGCGCCGTCTACGCGCCGACGCCGGGCGAGGTGATCGTGTCGACGCCGAAGTTCGGCGACTTCCGCCGGCTCTACCGCGCGAAGCCGAAGGGCAAGGCGCTCGAGCAAGCCGACGTGACCCCGCTCACGCCGGAGGCGAAGCACGACGTCTCGTCCTTCCACCTCGACCGGCCGCGGAAGGTCCTCTACTACGCGACGAACGAGGGCGGGTACACGCGCCTGCACGTCCTCGACGCCAAGACGTTCGCGCCGCGGAAGGTGGCGGCGTTCGCCGCGGTCGAGAAGGAGGACCACGTCTCGGTCGGCGCCACGTCGTGGAACGGCCGCTTCGCCATCATCAACGCGTCTTCTGCACGGAACCCGACGACCTCGTACGTCTTCGACTGGCAGACGCAGAAGCTCGTGCCGTGGGTCACGCCGAGCACGCCCGAGATCGACACGACGAAGTTCGCCGTGCCGACGCTCGAGTCGTACCCGGCGCGTGACGGGACGCCGATCCCGATGTTCGTGCGGCGCCCCGAGTCGTGCGCGCAGGCGGCCGATCCGTGCCCCGTCATCGTCCGCTTCCACGGCGGGCCCGAGAGCCAGGCGTTGGCCGGCTTCAGCACGTACGGGCAGATCTTCGTCGACGCCGGCTTCATCTACGTGGAGCCGAACGTGCGCGGCAGCGACGGCTACGGCAAGGCCTGGCTGGCAGCGGACAACGGACCGAAGCGCCTCGACGTCATCACCGACATCGAGGACGCGGCGAAGTACGTGCGCAAGGCGTTCGCGAAGAACGGCAAGGAGCCGAAGGTCGGCGTCATGGGAGGCAGCTACGGCGGCTACTCCACGCTGATGGCGATGACCAAGTTCGCGGGCGCCTACGACGCCGGCGTCGCGAACGTCGGGATGTCGAACCTCCTCACGTTCCTTCTCAACACGGCCCCGTATCGCCGCTCGCTGCGCGCCAGCGAGTACGGCGATCCCGAGAAGGACAAGGAGGCGCTCCTCCAGCTCTCGCCCATCACGTACATCGACAAGGTGAACGCGCCGCTCTTGCTCATCCAGGGCGCGAGCGACCCGCGCGTGCCGGTCGGCGAGGCCATCCAGATGTACGACGCGCTCGAGAAGCGTGGCGCGACGACGAAGATGATCATCTTCCCGGACGAGGGCCACGGCGCGCAGAAGCGCGAGAACAAGGTCCTCGAGATCGGGCACACGCTCGACTGGTTCGAGGTGCACCTCAAGGGGAAGAAGAAGTAGCGACGACGCGCACGTCCGGACGTCCGGAGCGCTCGACGCTCGGAGCGCCCCGACGTCCGGAATCCTGGCGCACGCGCCGCGCGCATCCCGGGCCGTCGTGACGGAGCCATGGCTTGCGCTATGATCGTCACGTTCGGATGGCCCTTCGATCGGAGGCCTCGGGAGGGAGACCCGTGCGGCGCGCGCTCACCGTTCTCGTCGTCGGATCGGCCGTGATGGTCGCCTGCACCGGCGACGACGAGGCGTACGACGGCCCGCCCCGCCCGCTGACGGACGAGGTCCGTCAGGGCATGGCCACGTTCTACGACGCGGACGGCTCCGGAAACTGCAGCTTCGACGCGACGCCGGGCGACCTCGACGTCGTCGCTCTCGCCCTACCCGAGTACGACGGCTCCGCCTCGTGCGGAGCGTGCCTGCGAGTGACCGGTCCCGACGGCGAGGTCACGGTGCGCGTGGTGGACAGCTGCCCGTCGTGCCAGGGCCACGACGTGAACCTGGATCTCAGCAGGTCGGCGTTCGCGAAGATCGCGGACCCGAAGCGCGGCCGCATCCCGATCACCTACCAGCTCGTGGCATGCGCGGTCTCGGGCAACCTCGCGTACCACTTCAAGTCGGGCAGCTCGAAGTACTGGACGGCGATCCAGGTCCGGAACCACAAGCTCCCGGTCGCGAAGCTGGAGTACCGCCGCGGCAGCTCGTGGGTCGCGATGCCGCGTGCAAAGTACAACTACTTCGTCGCCGAAGACGGCGTCGGCGACCAACCCGACGGCCTCCATCTCCGCGTGACCGCGATGGACGGCCAGCAAGTCGAAGAGACGCTCCCTGGCGACATCCCGTCGGACCGCACCGTGCCCGGTGCGAAGCAGTTCGATTGACCGTTGGTCGTTCAACTCCCTGTCTCCGCACGGACCTCCACCAGGGCGCGGCTGACCTCGTCGAGCGATTCGCCGACGGACTCGGTGTTCTTCAGGGCCGTGTCGTCGAGGCCGATGCGCGCGGCCGTGACGGTGTCGACGGCGGTGTAGGCGCGGGCGAGGACGCTCACGTGCTCGGCGATGCGTTGATCGAGCATCGCGAGCACCGCGTCGGCGGGCGTCGTTTCCTTCGACGAGGGCTCGGGCGGGCCTTCCAGGTCCGCGTCCTCCGTTCGGGGCGTGATCTCGCGGGCGATGCGCAAGAGCGCCTGGGGACGTGAGCGTTCCAGGCGGACACGCGCCTCGGCAAGGCGGAGGAGCGACTGCCACGTGGACCTCACGCGCTCCGCGGTTCCGCGGTCGAGCGGTACGTGCTCGACGTTGCGCCGGAGCTCGGCGCCCTCGAGGAGCGACCGCTTCGCCGGGTCGGGGACGGCGCCTGCCGCCTCCTCCAGCGCATGAGCCACCGGATCGTCGGCCTCCACGAGAAGCGGCAGCCCGGCGAGGACTGCCGAGACGACCGTCGCGACGGCGAACACCGGGAACGACGCGCTCTCGGCGTAGGCGCTCGACAACGAGCCTGCGAGCGCACCGCCGACCAGCGCGATGAGCACGTGCACGGCTCTCGCCGTACGCGAACGGACGCGCAGCGTACGCTCGGCGAAGGCGGCCGCGACGAGGATCGCGCCCGCGGCGGCCGGAGACGTGGAGCCGAGCACGCCCGCGCCGAACGCTCCGAGCGCGCCGGCGCCGATCGCGAGCGACTGGATCGTGCCGCTCGCGGCGACCGCGAGGAGGATCCCGAGCCACACGAGCACGATCGAGGACCCTACGGGTCCGAGACGGTCCATGAAGGGCGCGGCGGCGAAGAGCGACGCGCCGGCGACGACGAAAGCCAGCTTCTTCATTTCAGGCCTGCACCTTTCTCAGAACTGCGCCTTGCGGGTCAGGTTCTCGAGGTCCTTCTCGGTGGCCGCCTTCGCGGCTGCGCGCCCGGCGGCGCTCGTCGGTGCGGTGGCGGCGAACTTCCTCTTCTGCTCGGCGTACGCGTTCATCTGCGCGGCGATCGTCGGAGCCGCCGCCGGGGCGGCCTCCATCGCCGCACGGAGCGTCTCCTCGTTGCGCTGCGCGAGGGCCGTTGCGGTGGCGACGTCACCCTTCGCATACGCGCTCGCAGCTTCGAGTTGACGCTTCGACGCGAGCACGCTCACCGCGCTCGCGAAGACGTTCCCGTCGCGACCACGCTCCACCTCGGCCGGATCGCTCGAGGAAGTCAGCTGGAGCGTCCGTATGGCGACCGGCGCCACCGAACCGCCGATGGGCGTCCACCACGCGGTCGCGCGGATCTGCGCGACGGGGCCGATGTCGTCGGCGGCGAGCTCGACGATCACACGCCGCTCGTCGCCCGCGAAGAGCGAGCCCAGGCTGAGCTCGACGGCGGAGCCGTTGAAGGTCGCGTCCGCGCCGGTCGCGGAGACGAAGCGCATGCCGCTCGGGAGATGGAGCTGCACGCGAGCGTTCTCGATCGTGGTCGACGCGGTCTGCTCGAGCTCGCGAGCGAGGAAGTCCGCGAGCGAGGAGCGGTCGTCGACGAAGGCGAAGTTTCCGTGACCGGCCTGCGCGACGGAGCCCATGTAGCTCTCGTCGAAGTCGAGCCCGACGCCGAGCGACGAGACCGTGATGCCGGAAGCGAAGCCGGTCCGCGCGAGCGACTCGGCACGCGTGCGCTGGCCGTCGAGGCCGTCGCTGACGAGCACGATGCGTCGGACGCGTCCCCTCGCGGCGTCGTCGAGCACGCGCAGCCCGTGGGAGAGCCCGTCGGGGATGTTCGTGCCGCCGCCGGCGTCGAGCGCGCGGATGCGCGCGGCGAGCGAGCTCCGAACCGTGCCGACGCGCGCGAGCGGCTGGATGAGCTCGCTCCAGTCCGCGTAGCGGACGACCGCGATCTCGTCCTCGTCTTGCATGTCGTCGAGCAGGCGCAGGACCGAGCGCTTCGCGTCGGCGATCTTCGTACCGCTCATCGAGCCCGACGTGTCGAGCACCACGACGAGCGAGACGGGCGCTCGCACCTTCGCCTGCTCGGCGCTCGGATCTGCCCTCAGCCTCAGCTCGGCGTAGACCGGCGTCGTCTGCCCGGCGAGGACCTTCGTGTGGCTGAGGGAGAGCACGCCGTGCGCGCCGGGACCGCTGAACGCGGCCGCGTTCTTCCCTTCCGCCAGCAGCGGAGCGACGGCTTTGCCGGGGAGCGCGGAGGAGGCGGGAGCTTTGTAGAGGACGAGGCCGCCGGTCGCGAGGACGACGGCGGAGACGGCGAAGGCGCGGCGGAGCTTGGGAGAGCGGAGCCATGACGGCGGCGGCGCGATGGGACCCGGCATGCCGCCTTCTGACGGACGACGACGCCGTTCGGTTTGTGACCGACGAACGTTCTCCGAAGGTGGGCACGTCGCCGCGCCGCGTCGACCGCGTCAGTTGGTCGGCGCGGTCGGGGCGAAGGTCTTCACGCCCGCGCCGTACCAGGGGACCACGCGGCCGTCCTCCATCAGCGTCGTCAGCGTCTTCGTCTGCGCAGTCGTCATGTCGATCTCCAGGACTTCACCGGTCCCGGAGAAGCCGTAGCCCGTGCCTGCCCAGAATCCGAAGCCCCACAGGTCGTTCTTCTGCAGATCACCGATGACCTGTTTGATGCGCCCGGTCGTGGGATCGATCTCGGCCAGGTAGTCGTTCCCGACGCCCGCCTCCGGAGGAACGATCTTCTTCACCGTCAGGTACGCTTTGTTGCCGTTCCGGATGAGGGCGACGATGTCGCCGGAGGACTTGTACTTCACGGCTGCGTTCGGATCGTTCAGCTCACCGAGCTTCGTCACGCTGCCGTCGGCGATGTCGATCTTCACGTAGATGGTCGCCTGGTTGATCGCGTTCGGATCGAACTGGTACCCGACGAGCGTCTCCTTCGTCGGATCGACGGTGCCCATCGGCACGAACGAGAGCGAGTTCGGATACTGAATGCTCGCGTCCTTCTTCACGTACGAGCACGCCGCAGTCGTCGGGTTGATGCTGAGGAAGCCGAGGTCGCTCGTGCCGTACATGACGCCGTCGCGATCGACCGCGATGTCGAGCATCCGGTCGCTTTCCTCGAGGCAAGAGAAGTCGCCGACCTTCGTCAGCGTCTTGCCGATCGGCTCCCAGAGATAGAGCGTCTCGGCCGTGTGCGCGTAGACGAATCCCGGCGGGGTGCCGCCGTCGGGTAGAGGCGGATCTTCCTCCGGATAGGGCTCGAGCGGGATCTCCGGCTCCGGCTCCTTCGGCTGTTTCTTCTTGCCGGAGTCGTCGTCGCGCGTGTTCAGCGGCCTCGTCGTGCGCGTCTCGGGTGCCGTGCACGCGGTCACGACGGCGATGGCGGGGGCGACGGCACCGGTCGTCAGGGCAAGGAAGAAGAGCGTTCGACGGCGCACGGGATCGAAGCGAAGAATACGCCCGCCGCTCGCTCCCGGCCAACGCAGCAGCCGCGTGGATCGCCATGTGAGAGAGGCGACGACCTCGTCCCAGCTTCTCGCGATGACGTGCGTACGCGTTGCGATCAGTCGAGCTGGTACTTCGCCATCAGATGCTGCTCGAGGCGCGCGAGATCGTCGTCGGGCGTCGAGCCCACGATGACGATGACCTCCGACAGGTCGAGAGCGAGCGACTGCCCGATGGTGGCCGGTTGGGAAGCCGTCGCGTCGACACGTTCGGCGAGCTCGAAGGTCGCGCGCTCCGCGCCGTCGACTCGGACGCTGATCTGCATCCCCTTCCGCCGGCCGACGAACACGTGAGGCCCCTCGGTCAACACCGCTGGCAGCACGGCGCCCTCGATCTGCGCGCACGCGGTTTGTTCCGAGCTCCCCTCCACGACGCAGAAGTTCCGGGGAGTGAGCCTCGTCCCCATTCGGGGGAAGCTCCCTGGCGTCATCATCCGCCAGAGGTAGCCCGAATCGCTCACCACCTTCCCGACGACGACGATGGCGAGGTCCTCCGTCCCGAAATGGAGATCGTCGATTTTGATGTCAACGCCGCGAAGGGGCTCCCGAGGAGAGCACGCCTCATTCGCGGGATTCCAGCTCGCCCTTCCGCGTTCCTGGCCCGCTCGTTCGGGGAGGGCGTGAGCCCTCCCCGTCACCTCGAGCGGGGTTCCGCCGTCTCAGGACGCGAGGAGCTGACGAAGCACGTACGGCAGGATGCCGCCGTGCTTGTAGTAGAGGACTTCCTGCGGCGTATCGATGCGCACCGTCGCGCGGAACTCCTTGGTCTTCCCGTCCGCCGCCTTCGCCTTCACGGTGACCTGGCGGCCGCTCTTGAACGGACCGTCGAGGATCTCCTCGAGGCCGACGACATCGTAGAGCTCCTCGCCGGTGAGGCCGAGCGATGCAGCGTTCTCTCCGGCGGGGAACTGGAGCGGGAGGATGCCCATGCCGACGAGGTTCGAGCGGTGGATGCGCTCGTAGCTCTCGGCGAGGACGGCGCGGATGCCGAGCAGCTTCGGTCCCTTCGCAGCCCAGTCGCGCGACGAGCCCGAGCCGTACTCCTTGCCCGCGATGACGATCAGCGGGACGCCCTCGGCCTGGTACTTCACCGAGGCGTCGAAGATCGACATCTGCTCGCCCGACGGGAGGTGGCGCGTGACGCCGCCCTCGGTCCCCGGCGCGAGCTGGTTGCGCAGGCGGACGTTCGCGAAGGTGCCGCGCACCATGACCTCGTGGTTGCCGCGGCGCGATCCGTAGGAGTTGAAGTCCTCCTTCTTCACGCCGCGCTCGAGCAGGTACTTGCCGGCCGGGCTGTCCGCCTTGATCGAGCCGGCGGGCGAGATGTGATCCGTCGTGATGCTGTCACCGAGCAGCGCGAGCACGCGCGCGTTGGTGATCGGCGGCACCGGCGCCGGCTGGGCGCCCATGCCCTCGAAGTAGGGCGGGTGCTTGACGTACGTGCTGTCCTTCTCCCACGCGTAGAGATCGCCCTCGGGGACGGACAGCGACCGCCACTGCTCGTCGCCGGCGTAGACGTCGCTGTAGACCTTCTTGAACATCTCCGGCGCGATCGCCTTCTCGACGGCCTCGGCGACCTCGCGCTGGCTCGGCCAGATGTCCTTCAAGAAGACGGGCTTGCCGTCCTTGTCGTTGCCGATCGGGTCCTTGGTGAGGTCGATGTCGACGCGACCCGCGAGCGCATACGCCACGACGAGCGGGGGCGACGCGAGGTAGTTCGCACGGACCTCGGCGTGGACGCGGCCCTCGAAGTTGCGGTTGCCCGAGAGCACGCTCGCGACGAAGAGGTCCTTCTCTTCGATCGCGCGAGAGACCGCCGGCGGGAGCGGGCCGCTGTTGCCGATGCACGTCGTGCAGCCGTAGCCGACGATGTAGAAGCCCACCTTCTCGAGCGCCTCGAGCAGGCCGGCCTGCGTCAGGTACTCGGTCACGACCTTCGAGCCCGGAGCGATGCTCGGCTTCACCCACGGCTTCGACGTGAGGCCCCTGTCCGCGGCCTTCTTCGCGAGGAGGCCCGCCGCCATGAGCACCGACGGGTTCGACGTGTTGGTGCAGCTCGTGATCGCCGCGATGACGACGCTGCCGTCCGTGACGTTCTTGTCCGCCTCGACCGACGTGTCCGAGAGCAGGCTCTTCTTCTGCTGCTTCGGGCGCGACCTGTACGCCTCGAGCGCGGAGGTGAAGCTCGCCTTCACGCCGGACAGGCTCACGCGATCCTGCGGGCGCGCGGGACCGGCGAGCGACGGCTCCACCGTCGAGAGGTCGAGCGTGAGGACGTGCGTGTACGTCGCGTCGGGCGTGCTCTCGTCGTGGAAGAGGCCCTGCTCCTTGGCGTAGGCCTCGACGAGCGCGAGCTGCTCGGCGCTGCGTCCGGTGAACTCGAGGTAGCGAAGCGTCTCCTTGTCGATCGGGAAGATGCCGCACGTCGCGCCGTACTCGGGCGCCATGTTCGCGATCGTCGCGCGGTCCGCGAGCGGCAGCTTGGCGAGGCCGGGTCCGAAGAACTCGACGAACTTCCCGACGACGCCGTGCTTGCGGAGCATCTGCGTCACGGTCAAGACGAGGTCCGTCGCCGTCGCGCCCTCGGCGAGCTCGCCGGTGAGGCGAACGCCGATGACGTGCGGGAGCAGCATGCTCACGGGCTGCCCGAGCATCGCGGCCTCGGCCTCGATGCCGCCGACGCCCCAGCCGAGGACACCGAGCCCGTTGACCATCGTCGTGTGCGAGTCCGTGCCGACGAGCGTGTCGGGATACGCGAGACGCGTCCCGTCCTGTGCCGCCGCCGACATGACGACGCGCGCGAGGTACTCGAGGTTGACCTGGTGGACGATGCCCGTGTCCGGCGGGACGGCCTTGAAGTTGCGGAACGCCTGCTGTCCCCACTTGAGGAAGCGATACCGCTCCTGGTTGCGCGCGAACTCGAGCTCGGCGTTCTTGCGGAAGGCGTCCTTGCTCCCGAACGCATCGACCTGGACGGAGTGATCGATGACGAGCTCCACCGGCTGGAGCGGGTTGATCTTCTTCGGGTCGCCGCCCATCCGCTTCATCGCATCGCGCATGGCGGCGAGATCGACCACCGCGGGGACGCCCGTGAAGTCCTGGAGCAGCACGCGGCTCGGCGTGAACGCGATCTCCTGCGAGGGCTCCGCCGTCGCCTGCCACTTCGCGACGGCCGTGACGTGCGCGTCGGTGACGGACACGCCGTCCTCCGTGCGGAGGAGGTTCTCGAGAAGGATCTTCAGCGAGAACGGGAGCCGTGCCGCCTCGGGGTGCTTCTTGTAGATGGCGTCGAGCCGGTAGATCGTGAACGACTCCGCGCCGACCTTCAGGGTCGCCTTGCTGCCGAAAGAGTTCTTGGACATCGCGCCGGGACTATAGGGGGGACGCGTCGCTCGCGGCAATGGTCGGCGGATGGCGCTAGTCGCAGACCCCTTCGTCGCACTTGTTGCTGCAGCATTCGGCCGGCCCGGTGCATTCGGCTCCCGACGGACGACAGCACCTCCGGGATTCGCCGCACCTCGCCGTGGGATCGCAGCAGTGGGCCGAGACTTCGCACCCCCCCGCTGCCGAGCCGCACGCATTGCCTGCAGTTTCCTGCTCGGCAGACCATCTTCGGCCCGCCCGGCGGCTGACAGCACGGGCGAGCCGAGTCGCATTCCCTACCGTCGGACACACACTGCACGCTGCCGCCGTCGTCCGCCCCCGCCTCGACGACCGGCCGCGGTCCGCCCCCGTCGTCGGGGACGTCGGGGACGTCGCCCGCGTCGTCCTCGTCCTCCCGGCCTTCGGTCCCCGCTTCGCCGCCGTCCGGAACGGACGGCAAAGCCTCGTCGAGCGTGAGTGTCTCTCCGCAGCCGCCGGCCACGCTCCCGGCGACGACGAAGCCGAGGAGCACGAGCGCGGTCGCGACGGAACGCGTCCTGTACGACGACGGCACCCCCGCATGGTAGCGAGAACGCCGCCACGTCTCTACGGATGGGTCATCGCCTCCGGCCGAACCGCCGCGTCGAACTGCGCCTCGGTGACGAGGCCCGAGGCGATCGCCGCCTCTCTCAGCGTGATGTTCTTCTCGTAGGCGGTCTTCGCGATCTTCGCGGCGTTCGCGTACCCGACGAGCGGCGAGAGCGCCGTGACGAGCATGAGCGAGCTCTCGAGGTGACGAGCGATGACGTCTCGGTTCGGCTCGATGCCGACGATGCATTTCTCGCCGAAGCTCTCGCACGCATCGGCGAGCAGCTCCACGCTCTCGAGGACGTCGTGGAGGATGAGCGGCTTGAACACGTTGAGCTGCAGGTGCCCGCTCGCGCCGGCGATACCGACCGCGACGTCGTTTCCGATGACGTGGACGCAGACCATCGTGAGCGCCTCGGCCTGCGTGGGGTTGACCTTCCCGGGCATGATGGAGCTCCCGGGCTCGTTCGCCGGCAAGAGCAGCTCGCCGAGGCCCGCGCGCGGACCGCTCGCGAGGAGGCGGACGTCGTTGCCGATCTTCATGCACGCCGTCGCGAGCTGGCGCGTCGCGCCGCTCATCGCGACGAGCGCGTCGTGCGCGGCGAGCGCTGCGAACTTGTTCGGCGCCGAGCGGAACGGCATCCGCGTGAGCTGCGCGATCTCCGCGGCGACGCGCGGCGCCCAGTCGGGATGCGAGCTCATGCCGGTCCCGACGGCGGTGCCGCCGAGCGCGAGCTCGTAGAGGCCGTCGAGCGCCTCGACGATCTTGCGCTGCGCGAAGGCGAGATGCGCCGCCCAGGCGCTCATCTCCTGGCCGAGCGTGAGCGGCGTCGCGTCCATCATGTGCGTGCGCCCGATCTTCACGATCGACGAGAAGGCCTCCGCCTTCTGCTCGATCGCCGCGCGGAGCGCCTCGACGCACGGGAGCAGGCGCTCGCGCACGCGCGTCGCGACCGCGATGTGCATGACCGTCGGGAACACGTCGTTCGAGGACTGCGACATGTTCACGTGGTCGTTCGGGTGGACGGGACCGGGCGTGCCGAGCGGGGATCCTGCGAGCTCGTTGGCCCGGTTCGCGATCACCTCGTTCGCGTTCATGTTCGTCTGCGTACCGCTGCCCGTCTGCCAGACGACGAGCGGGAAGTGATCGTCGAGCTTCCCCGAGATGACCTCGTCGGCCGCGCGCACGATCACGTCGGCGCGCCGAGCATCGAGCTTGCCGAGGTCGCGGTTGACGATCGCGGCCGCCTTCTTCACGACGCCGAAGGCGTGGATCACGACCGGCGGGAACCGCTGCCCTCCGATGCGGAAGTTCTGGAGGCTCCGCTGCGTCTGCGCCCCCCAGTAGCGATCGGCCGGTACCTCCACGGCCCCCATCGTGTCGGACTCGGTTCGCGTCTTCATCGTGTCCTCGCATGACGGACACGAGCGCGCGTCCGGCGAGGCGCGCGCTCGTGCGCCGCGACGCTATTGAGCGCCGAGAGCGCCGGGGATACGCCGGACCGCGCTGCGGACGGCGGCGTACGCGACGCGCCTGCGTAGCTCGACGGACCCGGGGCCGTCGGCGCTCGCGCCCGCCTCGATGATGGCGATCATCGCGCCCGTCTTCGCGTCGCGAAGCATCGCGTTTACCGTGCACGCGACCGGGCCCTGGACGATGGCCTGCGTCATCGCGATGGACACCACCACGCGTCGGCGCTTGAACCTCGACGCGTCGAGCTGCCGGAGCTCGCCTTCCGCGGCGTCACGGAGGACGGCTTCGTCGATGCCCGTGCTCGGCGGCGGCGGCGTCACCTCGCCGATCGCGATGGGAGGATCGGCGGAGACCGCGGGCGAAGTGGAGAGCGTGGACACGAGCAGCCCCGCCCCGATCACGACGGCGGGGAGACGCCGTCGGCTCCCGCCGCTGCGGCGCTTCGCGCGCGCGTGCTCGCTCTGCCCTTCGCGCTGCCTCGCAGGGGTCGCTCGGTCGTCGTGTCTCATGGCCCCATAAAGAGCAACCCACGAGCCGAACGGCCAAAAAGCAGGCTCAATCAAGTGGGCTGGTGTAAGCATGACCAGGCGGTCGTTCGCGTCGTCGACGTCGACGCGCGTTCGGAGCATCGACGCGCCGTTCTCGATGCGGCTCGAGGCATCCGGCGCGAGGTCGCTCGCGCGCCTGCACCTCGTGCGTGGAAGTCCGCCTCGCGGGCGCGATCGCCGCCCGGGGCCGGCGCGGACGGATCGGCCATCGAACGTGACGCAGCCGGCGCCGCGACGTGGTAGTCCATCCGCGCCACCAGAGGCCACGAACCAGAGGAAGCGCAGATGAGCCAGAAGAGCCTTCTCGACCAGCTCAAGAGCATGACCGTCGTCGTCGCGGACACGGGCGACATCGACTCGATCGAGAAGTTCAAGCCGCAGGACGCGACGACGAACCCGTCGCTCATCGCGGCCGCTGCGTCGATGCCCGCGTACTCGAAGATCGTCGACGACGCGCTCCTCTGGGCGAAGAAGGAGACAAAGAACGGCTCGACCGACGACGTGGTCAAGCGCGCGGTCGATCGCCTCGCGGTCGAGTTCGGGCTCCGGATCCTCCAGATCGTCCCCGGGCGCGTGTCGACCGAGGTCGATGCGCGGCTGTCCTACGACACGCAGGCGACCGTCGAGAAGGCGCGACAGCTCATCGCGATGTACGAGGCCGCCGGGGCGAAGCGCGAGCGCATCCTCATCAAGATCGCCTCGACGTGGGAGGGCATCCGCGCAGCGGAGATCCTCGAGAAGGAAGGCATCCACTGCAACCTGACGCTCCTCTTCGGCCTCCACCAGGCGGTCGCGTGCGCGGAGGCGAAGGTGAAGCTCATCTCGCCGTTCGTGGGCCGCATCCTCGACTGGTACAAGAAGAAGACCGGTCGCGAGAGCTACCCGCCGCACGAGGACCCGGGCGTCGTCAGCGTCACGCGCATCTACGAGTACTACAAGCACCACGGCTACGAGACCGAGGTGATGGGCGCGAGCTTCCGCAACATGGGCGAGATCACCGAGCTCGCCGGATGCGACCTGCTCACGATCTCTCCGAGCCTCCTCGCCGAGCTGGAGTCGGCCAAGGGCGAGCTACCGCGCAAGCTCGATCCGAAGAAGGCCAAGGAGAAGAGCATCCCGAAGATCGAGATGACCGAGGCCGTCTTCCGGAAGATGCACGAGGAGGACGAGATGGCGAAGGAGAAGCTCGAGGAGGGCATCCAGGGCTTCTCGAAGGCGCTCGTCACCCTCGAGAAGCAGCTCGCCGAGCGCCTCCAAGCGATGACGGGCGTGCAGTCGTCGGCCACGACGAGCTGAGTCGCCAGGCGGCGACCGACGACGAACGCTTCACGGCGAGCGAGCCGGCTCGTCTCGCACGCTCTCGGGGGTGCGCGCGAGACGGCCGGCCCCGCGGCTCAGTTCGCCGTCAGCGACACGGGCGGCGGAAGATCCGCGCAGAGCACGTCCGTCGACGTGACGCTCAAGGTCCCGGTCCCGGCGCCGGTCTTCGTCAGCGTCCCGTTGAGCGTTCCGACGGGGGCGCTCCCTTCCGTGCGGTTCGAGGTGAACGGCCCGGTGACCGTGATCTTGTAGTCCGCCGGAGCATTGCCGCTGTTGACGAGCTGGAAGTCCCTGGTGCTCGCCGTGCCGAAATCGATGGACGGGGGCGTGAGGGCGAAGATGGCACCGCGCGCCGTCTGAGTCAGTGTCACGTTCTTCGGCGTGTTCCCATCGGCCGGGCTCGTGATCGTGAGGGTGTCGCCCAAGGCGTTGGTCGCCGTCGAAGAGGGGATCGGTACCGCCTTCGGAACCACCCGAAGGGTGTAGGGCGAGCCCGGCGAGATCGCGATGTCGGTCCCGAGCGTGATGGGAACGCCTTCGGAGTCGGCGAGCGTATACGGAGACCCAGCGCCGAGATTGAGGTTCGGGCGAAACGTCGTCGCGACGATCGACGAGATCTCCACGGTCTGGAACGGTGCCGTATCGCCGCAGTTGACCTGGCCGAAGTTGAGCGATGTCGGCGTCACGGTCACGGACGTCCCCTGCCCCGTCGACGCAGTCAAGGCGACCGGTGACGGCAGGTCCGCACACAAGACGCCGCCCGGAGACGTCACCTGGATCGAGCCTTGGACCTCCGTGGAGAACGTGTTCGGCAGCTTGGTCGTGAGGATACCGGTGACGGTCGCGCCGCCCTGCACGGTACCGCTCGTGATGCTCGACGAGAACGTCGTATCGGGCGTGACGCTGATCTGGTAGGGAGCCGACGCGTTTCCGGTGTTCCGCAGCGTGAAGTTGGTCGTCTTCGTCTCGTTGACGTTCCCGGTCACGGTGATCGCCTGCGGCTCCAGGACGAAGACCGCGCCGGTCGCGGATTGCCGAAGCTGCACGGTGTGAGGCGTGTCCGTCGGAACGTCGGTCGTGATCGTGAGCGTATCGTCGTAAGCGTTCGCGCTCAGGTTCGCCGGCACCGGGATGGGCTTCGGAACGACGCGGAGCACGTAGGTGGACGCGGCGGGCATGGAGATGGTCGATCCGAGAGCCACCGGCGAGCCCGACTCATCGGCGAGCGTGTACGGAGACGTTGCCGACTTGCCGAGCGACGCTACGAACGTCATCGCAGAGGAGCTCGAGATCGTCACCGTTTGGAACGGCGCGGCCGTCCCGCATTCGACGAGGCCGAACGACAGCGTGCCGGGCGAAACGCCGACGGAGAGGTTCCCCTGCCCCTTCAAGCTGATCGTCGAAGGTGGCGGGGCGCAGTGCGGGACGCTCGGATCGAATGCGACCGTGAGGGTGTCGAGATATTCCTGGGCCTGCGTCGGGCTGAAGGCGATCTCCTTCGAGCCCGCCCCCGCCGGCGCGAGCGTGAGCGATGCCGTGGCCGCGCTCTCGATCCGGAACGCGGACGAGGAGACGCTGAGGTTCGCGGTCACCTCGACGTTGCCGGAGTTCTTGAAGTTGAGCGTGTACGGCTCGGAGCTACCGATTCGGACGCTCCCGAAATCGATTTCGCTCCCAGCGTTCGACGTGACGATCGCGCCGCGCGCCGTCTGGTGCAGCCGGATGTTCTCGGGCAGAAGCGTGCCCAATTTGAGCTCGAGCGTGCCGGCGTAGAGGTCGGGCGTGACCTCGGAGGTCGTCGGGATCGCCGCGGGCACGATCTTGATGACCGCCGTACCTCGAATCGGGACTCCGCCCTTGGGAGGATGGACCGTGTAGTACTTCTCGCCGTCCGTGATCTTCGCCTCGAAGTTGAGGACGTCGTCCGTGGGATTGTTGAGGACGAGGGTCTTCTCGGACGCCTGCTTCCCGCAGTTCACGTACCCGTTGTCACCGAAGTAGAGCCCGATCCCATCGGGTCCCTCTTCGAGACCGGTGATGAGCTCCGTGGCGGGCGGCGCCCCCGAGCTCGACGAAGACGAGGACGACCCCGAATCGGGCATGGAGTTCTGCTCCGGCGGCGGGCGCTCACCACCTCCCCCACAGCTCGCGACGGCCACCATCACCCCCAAGGCCACGACCACGGGCAGCCCGAAGACGGGAACGTTCCTCCTCATAAGACCCTCCGCAAGCAGTCGACGCGAAAGCGTCGCGCGCGCGATTCACCAGGCTATCGATTGCGACAATCCGACGCAAGTTGCCCACTCCCTGCCGCACCGCAAGGAACGCGCTTGCCGTCACGCCCTGAGAGTCCTCAGACCTCGGTCCTCAGCTCTGCCATCCGACTTACTGGAGCCCCCCGGGATCGACGCGCTCGGTCGCGTCGTCCTGGACGTGTCTTTCGACATGACCTTCGCCCCTTCGAGAAGCTCGTCTCGGCTCACGACGACCGGTGCGAGGCGAACGCAGATCCAGAGCTCGCTGGGGACGACGAAGGATGCGGTCGTGTCGAGGCGAACAGCAGGTCAGGACGAAAGACTGAGGACTGAGGACTGACAACCGACCTGCCAGGTCCTCCGTCACACGTGTCCTTCGCGACG
>CALFEQ010000175.1 GCA_937949945.1 uncultured Myxococcales bacterium | reverse complement strand
CGGTCACCGCGGTCACCGGCGGTCACCGGGCACCGCACCGACGTTGCGGTCACCGACGTTGCGGTCACCGGCGGTCACCGCGCCGCGAAGCCGTTGCGTTGACGACCGGCGGTGCGCCGCACCGTCGACGTTTTGCGACCTTGCGATGTCGCCGACGTTGACGTTGAGGACGCACTGTGTGCCTGCGCTGCGAGGTTCGCTCGGTCTGGCTTGGTGCGCAGGGAGCGCGCGGAGTAGGGGAGGGGCGCGCGCTGCGAGCACGGGCGCCGTAGGGGCCCGGATGCGACGCGAGCCGTTGGTCGTCAGGCGGCGCGGACGAGCTCGAAAGGCTCGCAGCGTACGCCGAGTAATCTCAGGCGATAGGTGCCGGCTGGGAACACGACGTTGTGGCGTTCTTCCGGTGTCTTGGCTGCGATGTACTGGGTCAGCTTGCGCGCGTACTCCACGCGAAAGGCCTTGAGGAGCGCCAGCTCGGCGGCGCGGCGTGCCGCGTCTTTGCAGGCGAGCGCCGGACGAAGCTTTCGATGCATCGCCTCCTTCGCTGGTGACGCGAACGGGTCGGTTGCGAGGACTCCCTTGCGACCGAGGAGGCGAATTCCCTTCTCCTGCCGAAGGACTCGGTACTCACGCTCCTTTCGCTCGACGGCCGCTCGGACCTTCGCGGCCCACGTGTCGTCGGCGCCCGGCGGGGGAACGGCTCGGAGGTCCGCCGTGACAGGCATCACCTTGCCGTCCTTCTTGAAGAACCACCGCGGGCGCTCGTGCACGGTCACCCTGCCGTCGAGGTGATAGAGCGAGTGGAGACCAGGCCAGTGGCTGAGCTGGTCCACGAGGTGAGCAGCCATTGGATTAGCGAGGACGTAGACGACCTTCTCGAAGACGTCGTCCAGCGTCGCGAGCAGTGTCACGCACGTCTCTTCGCTCGACCACACTCCTTCCCATCGCTCACGCAGGGCGTTGATGGGCTTGGAGAGCATCTTGTGCAGGTGTTCGATGAAGGCGGGCAGACGGCCGAGAGGATCGTGAACGATCGCGTGATAGTGGTTCGACATGACGCACCACGCGATCAGCTGCATGTCGTATCGCGTGGCGGCCTCGGCCAGGCAGTAGGCGAAGATCCTCAGCAGGTCCTCGTCTGGCCGCAGCAAGAAGAGCCGCTGCGTCGTGCGGCGCGTCACCATGTACGTTCTGCCCGGGAGAATGCGACGCGGTGCTGTCATGCGACCGTCAGTCGGACGCTCGCCACGACCTGTTGCGTGAATTTCGCGTCACGCGCGTCCGCGGCCGCCCGACGCGCGCCCGACGCGCGCCTGGATGTTGTAGAACCGCCCTCGCGGGAGGGCCCGGCGGACACGTGGACAGGATGAAGCGTCACGGCGCCTCGATCGCCGCGGTGATCGCACTCGCGATGGCGTCTCCGTCGCTCGCGCGGGCGGAGACGACGGCCAGCGCCACGGTGCTCGTGGGACGTCGACCGTTGCCAGGCGGTGGGGGAGCCACCGCCGTCACGGGCGTCAAGCGCAACGCCGTGGGCGCGCTCGCCGAAGTCTTCGACGGGCCGCCGGCTGGCGCGAAGGGGCTCGGTCTCCGCGTCGGTTTCGGCTTCGAGCACGCCGCCGATTGCGCCTGGTCCGCTCCGCGATGCCCTTTCCCCGGCGGCGGCGGCTCGCAGGAGGCGAAGCCGGGGGAGCCGACGCTTCTGCTTTCCACCGACCGCATCGAGTACGCCGCGCACGCGCGCATCGGATGGGATTTCCGCTGGGTCGCCCTAGAGGCAGGTGCGTTCGCGTACACGGACTCCATCACGTACGTCGATCCCTCGAGGCGACTCCTCACGAAGCAGGAGAGCCGCTTCGGGCCCGACGTGGCGTTGCGCATCGGCGTCGCCTCGAGCTTCATCGCCGTCGGGTATGGCGTGTCGACGCCGCCGACGATGTTCTATCCAGGGCCGTTCGTCCGTGGGCACGTGGACTTCGGCGGAGGACGTTGGGGAACGTCTGCGGTCGTGTCCGTGCCCCGGTTCGGCCGGGACGAGGAGCATTATCGCGGAGAGATTCAGGTGACGTTCCGTCTGACGAAGCGCCTGACCATCGGCGACGCCCTCGCGCTCATGCACGGAACGATGACCGACGGCACCGCCGCCTGGACCGGCGAGGTCCGCCTGATCGCCGGATGGACCTTCGACGTTCCCGACACGTGACCTTTGACGCCCCGTGCGACGCTACGTTCCGCCGCCGTCGCCGGAGCCGCCGCCGCCGGAGCCGCCGGAGCCGCCGCCGTCGCCGCGAAGCAGCGCCGCGATGGGCACGGGTGGCGGGGCAGCGGTTTCCTCGACGTCCAGGCGCGTGAACGACATGTCGAGCTCCAGACGGTAGGTGCCCTCGTAGGTCTGCGGCTGCGGCGTCATCCACTCGTCGGGGCCCAGCCGCGAGAACCAGAGCGTACCGTCCGCGTGCATTCGATAAAGGTGGTAGATCCCGCCAGGCTTCTTCTCGAAGCTGCATCGGGCACGGTGAAGCTCGGCGTCGCGCCGCGCTTTTTCGAGCAGCGTGCGCGCCTGTTGCTGCAGCGACGCGATCTGCTCCGCGATGACCGCGAGCTTGCCGCTCGTCATCGTCGCGAGCGTCTCGTCCGCTTGCTGGATGCGCGCCGCGACGTCCACGAGATCGTAGGCCGGCGACATGCGGCTGAGCGGATAGGGCGCCGCTCGTGCCGGCCCGTCGTATCGACCGGGATCCACCTCCCGCGGCGGCGCTTCCATCGGCTTGGGCGTGTCGTGATCGCTCACCGCCCGGAGCATGCCACGCCGGCCGCGCTGGAGCGAGCCCGGCCGCGCGCGCCGGGCATCGCCTCCGAAAACGGAAATCGGGTGCCTTCGGGCACCCGATTCCTCAGGCCCGAAGCCGGGCCTCTGGACGAAGCCGAGTCGGACGAATCAGAGCTTACGGCCCGTCACCGTGAAGCTGCTCGTACCGCTCGCGTACCCGCGGACCATGACGTGCAGCTTGCCCGGCGCGCTGAACGTGACGTCGCACCGCTCGTTCGACCCGTTGATGTACGGGCGGCAGTCCCAGCTCGTCGTCGTCGCGGCGGCATTCTTCCGAACGTAGAGGTCGGCGTCGTTCGTTCCGGTCATCTCGATCCGGTAGCTGCCCGCCGGCACGTCGTAGGAGAACGCCTTCTCCTCTCCCTTGGCGACCGAGCCGGACTCCGTGAACGGCGTGAAGTCGCCGTCCTCGTCGCCATCGCCATCTCCGCCAGCGCCGCCACCGGCACCGCCGCCCGAGCCGCCGGTCGCGGCGCCGATCGCGCCACCCGACTGCTGGGCCATCCAGCTCAGGTAGTTGCCCACGCGGGTGTAGACGCCCGGCGCGTTCGCGCGCGCGCAGCCGATGCCCCAGCTCACGAGACCGACGAGCACGTTCTCGTTGCCGACCTGCATGAAGAGCGGGCCTCCGCTGTCGCCCTGGCACGCGTCACGGCCGCCGTTCGGGTAGCCGGCGCAGATCATGTTGTTCGTGACGGTGTTGTACCGCGGGTACGTCTTGCACTGCGCGTTCGAGATCACCGGCACGCTGACCTGACGGAGGACGTCGCTCGAGCTGCCGCCCTCGGCCATGTTGCCCCAGCCGACCACGGTGACCATCGTGCCCGCCGTGAGGCTCTCGAGGTGCTCGGGCTGCACCAGCTTCGCCACGGGCGCCGTCGTCGGCTCCGAGAGCTGGAGGAGCGCGATGTCGTTGTCGAGGGTGTAGCTGCTGAACCCGCTGTGGCGGATGGCCTTCTTGACCGTGCGCGTCTCACCCTGGCTCGAAGAGAGACGGTGGCGGTTGATGACGACCTTGCTGATGCCGCCGTTCGTTCCGCTCGACACGCAGTGAGCCGCCGTGACGACCCACTCGTTCGAGACGAGCGCACCACCGCAGACCTGCATGCTGCCCTTGTAGAGTGCAACCGTCCCCGGCCATGCGCCCGGCGTCGCCTCGGTGCCGCCGACGATGCGCTGCTCGGAGAGCTCCATCTCCTCTTCTTCGACAGGCGCCCCGCAGGCGATGGAGCCGAGAGCGACTGCGAACGAGAGCGAACAGGAGAGCAGGGTGCGAACCTTCATCGTGGCCTCCGCTTTGGCGAGCGGCGGAACGGTACGCTCGTGCTCACGAACTTGGTCGGCTCCGACGCGTCTCAACACGAGCGGAAATGACGATTGCTCTCACACCTGCGTAGCTCGTCAGACCCGGACTCCGATCCCAGAATGCAGCAGGAAACGAGCGCACGAACGCGAGAGCGCGGCGCGCAGAACGCGCAAGCGGAGATCATGGTTCCATGTGGGATGAGGCTTTGTTGCCTCGATCGCCGAGAGCGAGCGAGTGACGCTGGCGCGCTCGAGGCCTTGCTCACCGGGGCAGGAGAGCCTTCGGTCGTTCGCGAAGACATGTGCGATGAGACGCCTGTCACGCAGGCGACGAAGTAACCGCCTTCACGTTCGCCTTTACCGCTGCATCGACGACGACGAACCGCCGGCGGACGAGACGTCAGGGCAGAACGAGCCGACCCGCAGACGACCTCGCGCTCGTTCGTTCCTGGGGACGCCCTCGAAACGTCGCGCGGGCGCGAGTCCACGGCGCCTGCGGCGACGACCGTTGCGGGCGTCGTGTGCCGCGGCCGTGGTGCCGCGTTCGTCCGTGCTGCGGTCGTCTGGTGGTATGGTCGTCCGATGGTGCGGTCGCCCGCGGTCGCGGCGGGCGCATGAGGAGCTCGCGTTCGCGCGAGCTCTCCCGACGGCTCGAGCGCCGACGGCTCGAGCGGCGACGGCTCGAGCGCAACGGGTCGCCCGACGGCTCGAGCGCCCCGACGGCTCGAGCGCGCCGGACGGCCTCGTGCTCCCTCGCCGGCCGAGGAACCGCGGCCGAGGGACGCGAAGGAAAGCCAGCAAAAGGCGGTGCCCAGTGGGCCACGGGGCCCAAAGCCACGGGGCCGAGAGAACGGGCGCGTTCTGCTCGGCTCGCGCCCGTCTGCCGCGGGAACGGGCCACCGGGAATACGGGGACGGCCGCGGGAAACTGACGGAAGGCACGAAGCCGTGCTATTGTGCGCGCCCAATGGCCGCTTCCCAATCGACGATCACCGTGGGGTGTGCCGGCTTCCCCGTCCCCGCGACGCGGTACTTCAAGGAGTTCATGTTCGTCGAGATCCAGGAGACGCACCTCGCGCTTCCTGGAATGGGCACGATCCGGCGCTGGCGGCGAGAGGCGCCGCCGGGCTTCACGTTCGCGATGCTCGGCCCTCGCGAGATCGGTCAGGAGGGATTCCGAGCGGGCAAGGTCGTCGAGACCGCGCTGAACAGCCTCCTCGACGTCGGCAAGGAGCTCGACTCGTCGATCGCGGTCTTCGTCTCGCCGCCCGAGTTCGCGCAGTCGCGCGCCAACAAGGCCGCGGTGAAGGAGTTCCTCCAGAGCGTCCGGGAGAAATTCGAGCGCGTCGTCTGGGAGGCGCCGCCGTCCTGGGACGCGGACGATGCGGCGTCGCTCGCGCTCGACATGAAGGTGATCCCCGCCCGTGATCCGCTCGCGCACGGCGCGCTCGACGCGGAGATCGCGTACTACCGCCTGCCCGGACCGGCCGGGCACAAGAGCCGTTACGAGGATCCGGCCATCGAGAAGCTCGCCTCCATCGCCAAGGAGGCGAAGCACAAGGAGGCCACGTACGTCTTCACGAACGTCGACATGTTCGCCGACGCCAAGCGCTTCAAGAAGGCGATGAAGCTCGCCTGAGAGGAAGGGCCACGAGGCGTCCGCGAGCGTCGAGCCGAGCCTGCCAGCCGTCGAGCGGTCGCATGCCGCTCGCTCGTCTGCCGCTCGCTCTTCGAGGCCCAGGGGCGAGCGAAGAGCTCCCGAACGCTCGCTCGTGCAAACGAAAACGGCGGCAGCTCGCGCCACCGCCGTTCTCTTCGAAAGTCGAGCGCAGAGGCCGAGCGATTACTCGACGCCCCCGCACTCGGTGGCGCACTGCGCCTCGGCGCAGCCGCTGATCTGCTGGTACTTCTCGATCACGGTCGGATCGGCAGCGTCCGCGCAGACGCCCTCCTCACCCTCCTCGATCTCGGCCAGGCACTCGACCAACTCCTGGCAGCTCAACGTCTCCTCGTCCGCCGGGACGACCTCGTGGCATCCCTTGAGCTCGGCGCAGCACTTCGCTTCGAGGCAGCGCTGGCAGGTCTCGTCGGGCGACCCCTTGTACTGATCGGCAGCACAGACCTCCGGGGTGTCGCCGCTGGAGGAGCCACTGTCCTCCTCGGTCCCCGCGTCGTCGGTCGAGCCCGTGCCGGAGGTGCCGGAGCTGCCGGAGGTGCCGGACGACGTGCCGCCGTCGGTGTCGTCGACGGTACCGCTCGTGACCGTACATCCCTGCGTCGCGACTGCCGCTCCGAGCGCCGCTGCGGCGAGGAGGGTTGCTGCTGTCATCTTGGCGCTCGCACTCATTTCAAGACCTCCATGGGCGTGGTCCGCCCGTCTTCATGTCCCATCATCGGTTCGACGTGTCACACCAATCCATGCAACCTGCACGAACGCAGGCCGCGAGCTCTCCGGCGGCGACCATTCCGGTCGTGTAGAGGGCTCGGCAGTCCTCGACGCACGCGGCGCGCGTGCAAGCGTGGACGCATGCGAGGAAGGTCGCGCACTCGCTCCCGACCCCGCACGCCCTCATCGCCTCACTGCACTTCTGGTCTGCGCACTGGGCACAGGCCTCGACGGGCGAGACGGGCGCGGTCCCGGCGTCCGCGGCTTCGCCGGCGCTCGCGTCCAGGCCGCCATCCTCTTCGCCTTCGCCGGCCTCCACCGGCGGACCGCACGGCCCAGGGCTCGTCTCCGGCGGTCCGCTCGTGCACGTCGAGGCGCAGTCCGCTCCGCAGGCACCGCACGTCCGCTCGTCGATGCACGCCGCGTACGCTCGGTACAGGATTTCCGCTGGCAGACCGCCGTCCGTCGACGAGGCGCTGCACGCGCACGCCGTCTTGCACGTCGCGTCGCAGCCCGCGCTTTCCGTGCACGCGCGGACGGCGAGGCAACCCTCGTCCGTCTCGCAGAGCGCCATCACGGCCGTGCATCGCGATGCCAGGCACGCGTCGCAGGTCGGTGCGCTCGCCTCCGCACCTTCGAAGACCCCGGCGTCTTCCGCAGCCGCGTCGCTCGCGGTCACCGTGCATCCCACGCCGGCGGCGCCGAGCGCGGCTCCGCTCGCCAGGCCCACCGTGATGCCGAGATGCCAACCGGAAGTCATTGGAAGAAAGCCAGATCGCTATGGGTGGAAGGCCGCAAGCCGTTGGACGAGAGGCGGATGGGCCGTGTTCAACGGCCCACGCACCTTACGACCTCCGCCGCACTTCGTACAAGCGCGGGGCAGCAAGCTTCGGACCGGGCGGCCGTGGCCGGCGCAGGGAGGGCGGAGCGGTGGCGATGTTCGGTGGCGCCGGAAATCCCGAGGTTCGTCGGGCCGGGACCCGGGCTCGCGACGCGCGTTCACGGGGACCCGGACATCGACGTCAGGGGGGCGACACGGCCGAGCTCTTCACGCCGCGCGGCGACGCCGGAAGGCGGCGACCGCGATCCCGAGCGTCACCAGGTACCAGGGCACGTCACCCACCGTCTCGTAGATCGTGCCTCCGCGGAGCCAATGAACGACGCCGGTGTTCGCCTCCGCCTTGAAGGTCGACGAGAGCGTGCCTTCGACGATGCGTCCATTGGGGTCGATGATCGCCGACACGCCGCTGTTCGTGGCGCGCACGAGGTAGCGACGGTGCTCGACGGCTCGGAACTTCGCGAGCGCGAGGTGCTGCCAGGGCTCGGTCGTGTCGCCGAACCACGCGTCGTTCGTCATGTTGACGAGCAGCTCCGGATCCGCGTGCGCGACCATGCGGTTCGTGAACCCGGGGAGGATGTCCTCGTAGCAGATGAGGACGCTGATCTTCCGCTCGACGCCCTTCACGATCATCGGCAAGGGGTCGAACGACTTGCCCGGCGAGAAGCGCCCGCTGTGCGGCGACCACTTGTAGAGGATCGGGAACGACTCGCCGAAGGGCAGGTACTCGCCGAACGCGAGGAGGTACTGCTTGTCGTAGCGCCCGCGGATGTCGCCCTTCACGTCGGTCCCGATCGCGCTGTTGAACCAGCGCTCGCGGTCGGGATCGACGCGGTAGAGGACGGCGCCGAAGATCGTCGGCACGCCGAGGCTCGCCGCGAAGCGATCGCGGAAGAAGTTGCCCTTCGTCGCCATGTCCTCGCGCGTGGGGAACGTCGCGCTCGTCTCGCTCCACACCACGAGGTCCGCTCCCTTGTCGCGCAGCTCGGCGGTCATCTGACGGTGCCGGCGGAGCCCCTCGCCGGGGTTCTCGCGCTTGCCCATCAGGCTCATGTTCCCTTGGACGTAGCCGACGACCGCACTCTCCGCCTTCTCGATGCGTGCGTTCGTCATCGAGATGCGCGCGGCGCCGTAGACGAGCGCGACGAGCATGGCGAGGACGCCGACCCCGACGACGCGCCGGTCGATCGCGAGCGACAGGCGCTCCTCGCTCGACGGTCCTGCGATCGTCCTCGCGGCGAGCTCGCGTCCGGCGGCCAGCCGCGCGCGGAGCGGCTCGGCGACGGCCAGGTTCACCGCGACGAGGACGAGGCCGACGAGGATCGGCCCGCCCACGTCGGCGAGCTGCATGAGCACCGGCACCTTGTGGACCGTCGCCGCGTAGTACCAGGGGAAGAGGAGGGGATAGGCGATCTCGCTGGCGACGAACGCAGCGGCGAAGACGAGCGGCGCCGGCCACCCTCGCGACGTCGCGCGTCCGTGCAGCCAGCCCATCAGCGCGAGGCGGCCGCCCTGGTACGTGCAGATCACGAAGGTGAAGAAGAGGCATGCCGGCAACGGGAACCCGCTGAACGTCTTCAGCATGTTCACGAGCCAGTAGAAGCCTCCGACGTTCATCGAGATGCCGGCGAGCAGGCCGAGCCACGTCGCCCGCTTCGGCGTCTGACCGAAGAGCGAGAGGTAGAGCGGTACGAACGCGACGAACGTGAGCGGCCAGACGTCGATGCCCGCGAACGCGATGCAATAGAGCGCGCCCGAGAGGATGGCGCCGAGCTCCGCGAGCCTCCCGCGCACGAGCGGGCCCTCCGCAGGCTGCGGCGACGGAGCCGTTCGAGGAGCAGGCGGCGCCGTCGGCTCCTCCTCCGTCTTCGCCGGATCAGCCTCGGCCTTCGCGAGAGCGCCGTCGGCCTTGTCCGCGTCGCTCTCGGCCTTGTCCGCGTCGCTCTCGGCCTTCACGAGGGCAGCGTCGCCTTTCGCCGGATCGGTCTCCGCCTTCGCGAGGGCGTCATCGGCCTTCGCCGGCTCGCTCTCCGTTTTCAGGAGGGCGCCGTCGGCCTTCGCCGAAGCGGACTCCGACGACGCTCCGTCGCCACCTCCGGCCACGGACGAGGCCGTCTCGCTCGCCGTGCCTCCACGCTTGATCGGCGGCGGAAAGTGCGGCTCCTCCGGCGTCGTGTCGCCGGTGGCCGACCGGTCCTGGTCCGCTCTCGTTGCTCCGTTCGCCTCCGGCTCTGACATGTTCGCTCGCGTGTCCCCTCGAGGAGGCGCCCAGTCATTCGGTGCGCTGGATGATGTGATAGCCGAACGGAGACTCGACGATGTCGGAGATCTCCCCGACCTCGAGCTTGAAGGCAGCCTCCTCGAAAGCTGGGACCATCTGCCCCCGTCCGAACCGACCGAGCGAGCCGCCGCGCGGGCCCGCGCCCGGCTCGTCCGAGAACTCGATCGCCAAGCGCGCGAAATCCTCGCCTGCCTTCGCGCGCTTGAGGACTTGCTGCGCGACGGCGTAGGCCTGCTCCCGCGACCGCACCACCGACGCCGGCGCGCGCTCGGCCCCCATCCACTGGATGAGGATGTGGCGCGCCCCGATCTTCTTCGGCGGCTCCGTGTCGCGCTTCGCCCTCGGGGGAGCCGTCGCCGCATCGGCGGACGCCGCGGCGGAGCCATCGGCAGCCGGCGCCGTCTCGCCGGACGCCGGCTCGCTCGATGGAGGCGAAGCACCGCCCGGTGGGGCCTTGCTCGGCTGAGCCGCGCCGAACGACGCGGGCGGCGCTCCGCTCTGCGACGGGGAGGGCCCCAACAGGCTCGCGGAGCCTTGCGACGCGGGGAAAGGCGTGCGCGCCGCCGTGGGGTCGTTCGTCCGCGGGTCGGCGGCCCGTGCCGCGATGTGAGCTTCGGTCGACGAGTCGAAGCGTCTGGCACTGCCGCTCCCAGCCCCTCCTCCGCACGCCACCAGGAGAGGCGCGAGCGCGAGGGCAACGACGGCGCGCCCCCCTCGAGCGGAGAACGAGCGCGGCATGGCCGACCTCACTTCTTCACGATCTCGAGGAGCTCTACCTCGAACACGAGCGTCGAGTTCGGCGGGATCTTGGTGCCCGCGCCGCGCGAGCCGTAGCCCAGGTGCGGCGGGATCGTGAGCTTGCGCTTGCCGCCTTCCTTCATGCCGACGACGCCCTCGTCCCACCCCTTGATGACGCGGCCTTTGCCGAGCTCGAACACGAACGGCTCGCCGCGATCCCGCGAGGAGTCGAACTTGTCGCCGTTCGTGAGCGTCCCGACGTAGTGGACCTTCACGGTGTCTCCCGACTTCGCCTCGGCACCCTTGCCGACGACGAGGTCCTGGATCTCGAGCTTGGCGTTCGGGTCCGGCGCGGGCTGCGCAGGGGTGGGGGTCGGCGTGGGCGCCGGCTGAGCCTTCTGCTCGTTCGAGGACTCTCCCTGGATGGCCTCCTGCTTCGGCGGCTCCGTCAGCTTCGAGCAGCCGGCCGCGAGGAGGGGCGAGGAGACGAGGGCGATGCCGAGAAACGACGGGAACGAGCGGGGGATCCGAAGCATTCGAGTGCGGGAACCTAGCTTTTCACGTGGGAAAAGCAAAGCCCTTGCCGCGCCGAGCCGACCGTCCCAGCCGCGGGGCGCCGGTGTCGGAGGGGCGGCGGCGCTCGGGAGATGCCGCGACCGGAGCCCCGACCGTGGCCGAGAAAGGCCGAGGACTCCGAGAGGACCGAGCAAGGAACGGCAAGGTCGTCTAGGATGTGAGTGACGTGGCGCGTGTGCTGCACATCGAGGATGATCCGCGCAACCGGCTGCTCGTCCGGAAGCTCCTTTCCAGCGACGGGCACGAGGTCATCGACGCGGCCGATGGGCTCGAGGGGGTGCGCCTCGCTCTCGCGCAACGCCCCGACATCGTCCTCGTCGACCTGAACATCCCCGGCCTCGACGGCTTCGAGGTGACGCTTCGTCTCCGGACGGAGGCGTCGCTCAACGGCGTACCGATCGTCGCGATCACCGCCGAGGGCGATCGCGACACGAGCTTCGCCGTCGGCTGCGACGGCTTCCTCCAGAAGCCGATCGACGCGCGGAACTTCGCGAAGCAGGTGGCGGCCTACCTCGGCGGCCGCCGCGAGCGAATGATGTCCACCCCCGACGTGCAGGGAGAGCGCCTGCGCATCCAGTCGGGACGCATCGTCGCTCACCTCGAGGAGAAGGTCGCCGAGCTGTCCGCGGCGAACGAGCGCCTGCGCGAGATGGAGAAGCTCCGTACGGAGTTCTACCGCAACATCTCGCACGAGCTCGCCACGCCGCTCACGCCCATCGTCGGCTACCTCCGCATGTTGATGGACGAGGAGCTCGGCGAGACCACGAAGGCGCAGCGCAAGGCGCTCCGCGCCATGGACGACTGCATCCGCCGGCTTCGGTCGACGCTCGACAACCTGATCGACGTCACCGGGCTCGAGACCGGCAGGATGCGGTTCTTCCACAAGGACTACGACTTCCTCGACACCGTCCGTCGCGCGATCGCGTGGCACGCGGACGCGTTCGCCGAGCGCAAGCTCACGATGCTCGAGGAGTTCCCACGCGGTCCGCTCCCGGGCTACGGCGACAGCGATCGCCTCGGGCGCGCGATGAGCCAGCTCCTCGACAACGCCGCGAAGTTCACCCCGGAGGGCGGCATCGTCGGCGTCCTCGTGCGCCCGCGCGAGAACGCCTACGAGCTCATCGTCGCCGACACGGGCGCCGGCGTCCCGAAGGAGCTCGCGGATCGCATCTTCGAGCCGTTCTACCAGGTCGACGGCTCGGCCACGCGATCGTACGGCGGTACGGGCGTCGGCCTCGCGATCGCGCGGCGGGTGGCGCGCGGTCTCGGCGGAGACGTGAAGCTCCTGCCGGAGGGCGCCCAGATCGAGGGCATGTTCCTCGGCGGCGCCGCCTTCAGCCTCACCGTCGCGAAGCGGGCGCCCACGGTCGTCGTCGACCCGAACGGCTGACGCTCCGCGCCGCCGAGGCTGCCATGGAGAGGGTCTACCTCGACTGGAACGCCACGACGCCTCCGCTGCCCGAGGTCGTCGAGGCGATGCGCGAGGCGATGCTTCGCACGTGGGCGAACCCGTCGAGCATCCACGCGGACGGGCGCGCGGCGCGTGCGGTGATCGAGGACGCGCGCGCGTCCGTCGCCGAGCTCACCGGGGTCGACCCTCGCGACGTCGTCTTCACCTCGGGCGGTACGGAGGCGAACAACCTCGCGCTCCGGAGCCTCGCGCCAGGCGGCACGATCGTGACGAGCCGCCTCGAGCATCCGTCCGTGACGCGGGTCGCGGAGGCGCTCGAACGCGAGGGGCGTGCGCGCGTGCGCTGGCTGCACGTCCGAGGGGACGGGCGGATCGATCTCGACGACCTCGACGCCGCGCTCCGCGAAGGGGGCGTCTCGGTCGTCACCCTCCAGGCCGTCAATCACGAGACGGGCGTGATCCAGCCCGTCGAGGAGGTGATCGCGCGCGCGCACGAGGCCGGCGCTCGCGTTCATCTCGATGCGGTCCAAGGCTGGGGCAAGGTCGTCGTGCCTCGAGGTTGGGACACCGCCTCCGTCGGTCCCCACAAGATGCGCGGCCCGAAGGGCATCGGCGCGCTCGTCGCGCGGCAGGGGGTGCGCATCGATCCGGTCCTGCTCGGCGGCTCGCAGGAGAAGGGGATCCGCCCCGGGACCGTCTCCGCTCCGCTCGCGGCGGGATTCGGCGTCGCGGCGCGCGTCGCGATCGAGTCGCCGGCGCGGTGGGCGAAGCTCGCGACGCTACGCGATCGGCTGGAGGCCGAGCTCCTCGCGATCGACGCGCCGCGCGGGCGCGCACGCGTGGTCGGCGATCCGCGCCTCCGCGCTCCTCACGTCTCGACGCTCGTGTGGCCGGGGTGGGGCGGAGCGGAGCTCGTGGCGGCGCTCGATCTCGAGGGCGTGAGCGTCTCGAGCGGCGCGGCGTGCAGCGCAGGCACGGTCGAGCCGTCTCCCGTGCTGCGGGCGATGTTCGGGGAGGAAGACGCGACCCGCGGCGTCCGCGCGTCGCTCGGCGAGCTGACGACGGAGGCGGACGTCACCGCCGCCGTTCGCGCCTTCCGCGCGGTCCTCGTTCGATGAGCACGCGACGAGGCGATCTTCCGGGCTCGGGCGTCAGCGTGTCGCCGTGGCGCGCGCCGCTCCTCCGTCCGAGACCGTGATGGGGAGCCAGAACGCCTTGATCTTCGTCGTGGGGCCGTCGCGATCGAAGCCGGCGAGGCCGAAGAGGAGGTTCCACCAGTAGCCCGTCGGGCTCTGCCCGTACGAGAAGAGCGGCAGGAGGTGGAACTGCCAGTCGGTGCCGCCCGGGACGCGCCGCTCGCGGTAGAGCGTGTTGGCCGCGACCTGGGTGACGGTGCCCTCGGTCGTGTCCGCGAAGCGCCAGTAGATCGGGAAGCCGATCGTCGTGCGCCCCTTCGGGCTCGCGAAGTCCCAGAACACGGGCGCGACGACGAAGTGCGACGAGTCTTTCTCGCGGCCGACGTACACGATGGGGTGGAAATCCGTCTCCCAGCCGTCGACGTCGCGCGTGTACGTCAGGTTGGGGAAGACCCAGTACGTGCGCGAGACGTTGTAGCTCTCGAAGCGGCCGTAGAGCGGGGTGAGGAACGTCTCGCCCGTGGGGCTCGACGAGCCGAAGTAGAAGGGGAAGATCCCGAGCGCCTTGTAGCCGATGTCGACGTCGGTCTTGCGGAAGTAGATGGGCAGGAGCGGCCCGACCATCGTGAGCGACGTCGCCTGGTTGCGCGTCGTCGCGTGCGTGTAGAACGGCGTGATGAGCGTGTCGGCCGTCGGTGTGATGCGGCGGAGGTAGCCGGGCACCACGAACAGGCTCTTCTCCGGGCTCTTTCCGTAGTGGAAGAGCGGGAAGAGCGTGTAGTGGTGCTCTTTGACGCCGCCGGTCTCGGGCTTGCCGCGGATCGAGAAGAAGAGCGGAGCGACGTCGAAGATCGATCGCTTCGGGTTCGACTCCGAGATCACCGGCCCGACGACGGTGATCTTGCTTTCGTCGAGCTCGCGCTCGCGGTGGTAGTAGAGGAGCGGCGGGATCAGCGTGTACGTCTTCCGGGCGCCGTCGAGGTCGCCGTTGTCGCCGTGGAAGAGGAAGGGGAAGATGCCCCAGTCGACGTCGCGATCGGTACGGTCGCGGAAGTACGGTCCGGCGAGCGTGAACGCGCCCTTCTCGCCCCAGTGCGATGTCGTGAGCAGGAGCGGGGAGTGGAAGTAGCCGCCGTCCTTCCGCTTGCCCTGGAAGAAGATCGGCGCGAGCCAGTTGTCGTGCTCGTACGGGGCCTCGCGATGCGCGAGCGGGCCGAGGACGAAGACGTGGTTCTGCCGGTCCCGCACGCGCCAGATCACGGGGAAGAGGACGTCCGCGTCGACCTGGGGCGAGCGGCGCTGGTAGAAGACCCCGGCGAGGAGCGACTGACGATCGGTCTTCGCCGTCGCCTGGCCCGTCATCGGATCGAGGCCGCGCGTGTGCTCGAGGTAGAGGAGCGGCGGGGTGAGGCGGAACCGGTAATCGCCCTTGCGCCACTGGAGGTACGGGAACTCGAGGCTGAAGTGGCGCTTGCCCTCGGGCGGGGCCGGCGTGCCGTCGAAGTCGGTCCCGATCCTCGTCTGGAGCGGCTCGGGGATCGCGAGCGGATCCTGCGGCACCTGCGCCGTCGGCTCTCCGGTCGGGCGCGAGGACGGGGAGGGGCCTTGCGGCTCGTCGTCGTCGGCGCCGC
Source organism: uncultured Myxococcales bacterium (assembly GCA_937949945.1). Classification (GTDB taxonomy): domain Bacteria; phylum Myxococcota_A; class Polyangia; order Polyangiales; family Polyangiaceae; genus Labilithrix. Next base: position 25,781 of record CALFEQ010000175.1, on the reverse strand, counting down.
GCTGCGGGCCGACGGGCCGGCTCTGTGTCGGGCCCGCTTGCGTCGGGCCGCCCTGGCCTTGTGCGAGGGCCGTCGTGGAAGCGAGCATGGCGGCGAGCCCGACCGCCGCGGCGGCCAGCTCGTGTCTCCGAGGGAAGCGGGTTCTCCCCCTCTCCGCGCGCGTGTCGCGCTCGCTCGAAGACGCGCTCTCCCCGACGGCCCGCGAGCTCATTGCCCGGCCTCGCTCCCTCGGGGCGGCTCGGGCGGCGGCGACGCGACGACCGCCGCCGTGCGCGCGACGACGTCGGCGCGGGCGACCTTCTCCTGCACGTGACCGGCGAGATCCTTGAGCTCCACGACCCCTTCGTCGAGCTCGCGGTCGCCGAGGATCAGACAGACGCGCGCGCCGAGGGCGTTCGCCCGGCGGAGCATCGCCTTGAGCGACGCTCCCCGCGTGTCGACCTCGCACCGGAGGCCTGCGGCGCGGACGTCGCGACCGAGGACGAGCGCGGGGGACTTCGTGCCCTCGCCGATCGGCGCGACGAAGACGTCCACGACGCTCTGGGACACCTCGAGGTTGCTCGCGATGAGCAGCCGCTCGAGGCCCGCGGCGAAGCCGATGCCGGGGACGTCCGGCCCGCCGAGATCCTTGACCATGCGATCGTAGCGACCGCCGCCGAGGAGCGTGCTGCCGGCGCCGAGCTTGTCGTAGGCGCCTTTGATCTCGAAGAGCGTGCGCGTGTAGTAGTCGAGCCCGCGCACGAGCTTCGTGTCGACCGTGTACGGGGTCCCGAGCGCGTCGAGGTGACGGCGCAGCTCGTCCCAGTGCGCGCGATCGTCGTCGCCGAGGAAGTCCAGGATCGTCGGCGCGCTCGCGATGGCCTCGGCGTCCGCGGGGTGCTTCGAGTCGAGGATGCGGAGCGGGTTCGTCGCGAGGCGCCGCTGCGAGTCCGGCGAGAGCTTGTCCTTCATCGGCGTGAGCGCGGCGACGAGGGCCTCCTTGTAGCGCGTGCGCGTCTCCGGCCCGCCGATCGAGTTGATGAAGACGTCGGGCGACTCGATGCCGATCTCGCGGAGGAAACCGACGAGCGCGTCGATCATCTCCGCGTCGCAGCCCGGCCCGGGATCGCCCAGGCACTCCGCGCCGACCTGGTAGAACTGCCGGTAGCGCCCGCGCTGCGGCCGCTCCGCGCGGAACATCGGGCCGAGGTAGTACCAGCGCGTGACGGGCTCGTGGTGGTGGACGCTGTGCTCGACGTACGCGCGGACGGCGCCCGCCGTGCCCTCGGGCCGGAGCGTGAGCGGATCGCCGTGGTGGACGAAGGAGTACATCTCCTTCTCGACGACGTCCGTGGTCTCTCCGATGGTCCGCACGAACAGAGGGGTGTGCTCGACGTACGGCGTACGGATTTCGCGGTAGCCGAGCCGCTGCATCGTGCGATGGAACGCACCCTCGATGGCGTGCCAGCGGCCGATCTCCGCCGGGAGGATGTCGTTCATCCCTTTGACGGCTTTGACGAGCGGACTGGGCGGGGCCACGGCGCCGCTTATCGCCGTACCGGCAGGCGGGGTCAAGGACAGCTTCGGCGCCTCGGGCGAGCGGTCGGCCCGAGCGCTCGAGCCGCCACGCGCGAACGTTGGCACCGAACCCGAGCGACGGTATGAACTCTGCCCCGTGGCGGAGGAGTCCTCGAGAGGGTCCGGCGGAAGGCCGAGAAAGGGCGTCTGCGCCCTCGATCTCGGGGCCGCGCGCGTCGGCGTCGCCGTCACGGACGAGCTCGGCATGCTGGCGCACCCGCGCGGCGTCATCGCCGCGAAGCCCCGCACCGCCATGCTGGCGGCCCTGAAGGAGCTCGTGGAGGAGGAGGACATCGGTCGCATCGTCGTCGGGCTGCCGCTCGACATGCGCGGCACCGAGGGCGAGGCGGCGCGGCGCACCCGCGACCTCGCGCAACAGATCGCGGACGCGACCGGATGCGACGTCGAGCTCGTCGACGAGCGCCTCACCACCGTGCAGGCGCAGCGTGCGCTCACCGACAGCGGGCTGTCCGCCAAGAAGGCGAAGGCTCGCATCGACGAGGCCTCCGCGGTCGCGATCCTCCAGGCGTGGCTGGACGCGCGCGCCGAGCGCCGCGCGAGGCGGCGAGGAGGTCGGAAGTGAGCCGCCGCTCGGAGGGAGCACGCGCCCGCGACGAGCAGGCGAGCGCGAGCCCGTCGGCGTCGGTGAAGCGTCCGTCGGCGTCGATGCGCGCTCGCGCGGCCGCCGACGACGCGCCGAGCGGCCGCCCGAGCGGCTCCGTGTCGACGGGGAAGGGCGAGCGCCGCGTCCGCCGCAGGCGCGTGCGGCGCAGCACACGCCGCGCGCCGAGCGGGTTCGGGCGCGCCGCCTTCCTCGTCGTGTCCGCGATCGGCGCGCTCGTCGGAATCGCGCTGACGTACCTGCTCGTGATCTTCCCCGAGAGCTCCGGGCCCGGCTCCGGCAAGCCCGTCGAGGTCGTCTTCGGGCCCGACGAGCCCTTGTCGGCCACGGTCGAGAAGCTCGAGCGCGCGGGCCTCCTGAGGTCGCCGCGCGCGTTCGCGCTCTACGCGCGGTTCGTCGGCCTTCGCGTCGCGCCCGGGAAGCACCTGCTCACGGACGACGCGAGCCCGCACGAGCTCGTACGCCGCCTCGAGCGCGAAGGCCGGGCGATGCGCGCGAAGGTGACGATCCCCGAAGGTTGGACCCGCTTCGACATCGCGAAGCGCCTCCAGGCGCTGCACGTCACGTGGGCGTCGGCCTTCATCGACGCGACCGCGAACACGGATCTGCTCCGCGAGATCGGCATCGACGGCGACAGCGCCGAGGGCTTCCTCTTCCCGGCGACCTACGATTTCCCGCTCGACAGCGATCCGAAGGACATCGTCCGCCGTCTCGTCTCCGAGTTCGATCGCCGCTACACGCAGCTCGAGCAGAACCACCGCCTCGGCCGCGCGCAGCTCGAAGGCTCGCTCGGCTGGGGGCGCAAGGAGATCGTGACGCTCGCGTCGATGGTGGAGAAGGAGGCGGCCGTCGACGACGAGCGCCCGATCATCGCGAGCGTCTTTCTGAACCGCCTGCGCGACCCGTCGTTCAAGCGGAAGCTGCTCCAGTGCGATCCGACGGCAGGCTACGGGTGCCTCGTCCTCCGCGATCGCGTCCCTGCATGCGCGAACTACACGGGGAAGATCACGCACGCGATCAACATGGACCCGTCGAACTCGTACTCGACGTACGTGCACGAGGGGCTCCCGCCGGGGCCGATCGCGAACCCCGGGATCAAGTCGCTCCAAGCCGTCCTGGCCCCGGCGAACACGAAGTACCTCTACTTCGTCGTGCGTGGCGATCGCCGCCACGCGTTCAGCGAGACGCTCGAGGAGCACAACGCGGCGGTGAAGGCCTACCGGGAGCGCATGGCGAAGGAGCAGCACTGAGGCCGCTCGCACGGTGTGAGCGCGCGAGCGCCGGGCTGCGTCGATTGCACGGGCCCCTTCTCGCCGGTTAGCCTTCGTCGAAGAGCGTCGCCCGTAGCCTTGGCGGCGATTTTACGCAAAGGAACGTGCAATGAACCGTCGCTCTCTCCTCTCCTCCGTCGTGCTCGGTCTGTTCCTCACGGTGAGCTCGAGCGCGCTCGCCGATCCGATGATCCACACGGGCGACGCCGTGAGGACGAAGTCGGTCGGTCCGTTCACCGCCAAGGTCTACGCGATCCGGCACGACATGAAGGAGAAGCCGGCGACGAAGTCGAAGCAGGCGATGATCGACGCGGACGTGGACAAGAAGTTCACGTGCGTGATGCTCCGCGACGTCGACAGCAAGAAGATCCAGAACGCCTTGCGCGACGCGTTCAAGATGAACGGCTTCACCGACACCGCGCGCATCGAGCGGTTCGTCGGCGCCTTCACCAAGGAGGAGATGAAGGAGAAGTCCTCCTGGGTCATCAGCTACAACGCCGCCGCGAAGTCCGTGACGATCTGGGTCCAGGGCGCCGGCACCGCGACGATCCAGGGCCAGGACTTCATGAAGGCCGTCTGGAGCATCTGGTTCGGGAAGATCGACCAGCCGTCGATCGGCGACGCGCTGATGTCGAAGCTCTGATCAGACCTCAGCCCTCGGCCCTCGGTGATCAGCGTCTGAGGATGCGCGCGCGGAGCGCGCGCCCCTGGAGCCCGGAGCCTGGAGCCTGGAGCCTCCTCGGTGATCAGCGTCTGAGGATGCGCGCGCGAAGCGCGCGCTCCTGGAGCCCGGAGCCTGGAGCCTGGAGCCCGATCTCCCTGGAGCCCGGAGCCCGGAGCCTCTATGTAGCCTCCCATGATCCACGTCCTCGCCGGTGACGTCGGCGGCACCCGCGCTCGCTTCGCGCTCTTCGAGGTCACGAAATCCCCGCGGCTCGTCCATCAAGACGTCCTCGAGAGCCGCACCTACCGCAGCTTCGAGGCCGCGCTCGACGCGTACCTCTCCGTGCGCGCACGCGCGGCGCTCCCGAAGAGATCGAGGATCGCGGCCGCCACCTTCGGGATCGCAGGACCGGTCGTCGACCAGCGCGTCAAGACGACGAACCTCCCGTGGGTGATCGAGGCGAAGAAGGTCGCGCGGAAGTTCGGGATCCCGAACGTCACGCTGCTGAACGATCTCGTCGCCGTCGGGCTCGGCGCGACCGCAGCGCCGCCGAGCAAGCTCGCCGTCGTGCACGGGGGCCGGCCGAAGCGGACGGGAGGGAACCTCGCCGTCATCGCGGCCGGCACCGGCCTCGGGGAGGCGGCGTTCGTGTGGACCGGCAGCGAGCACGTCCCCTGCGCGACCGAAGGGGCGCACGTCGACTTCGCCCCTCGCAACGCCCTCGAGGACGCGCTGCTCGTCGAGCTCCGGCGCGAGCACGGGCACGTGAGCTACGAGCGCGTCGCGGCGGGCTCGACGATCGCGAGCATCTACCGGTTCGTCCTCCGCGAGCAGAAGCTGAAGGAGTCGAAGGCGAACCAGGATGCGATCGCGAAGGCCGAGGACAAGAACGTCGCCGTGGTCGATCTCGCCGAGAGCGGCCGGAGCGAGGCCGCGATGCGCGCCGTCGAGCTCTGGTCGAGCGTCTACGGAGCCGAGGCGGGAAATCTCGCGCTCAAGTGCCTCGCGACCGCCGGCGTGTACGTCTGCGGCGGCGTCTCGGCGAGGCTCGCCAAGGTCCTCGCGAAGGGCCTGCCGGCGCGCAGGAGCAAGGGCCCGAGCCCGTTCGTCGCGGCGTTCCTCGACAAGGGCCGGATGCGGCCTCTCGTCGAGTCGATCCCCGTCGCGGTCTGTCTCGAGCCGAACGCCGGCTTGCTCGGGGCGGCGTCGCACGCCGCGAAGGCGGCGCTCGGGGGCTCGGGCTCGAAGCGCCGGTGAGCGCTCGCGTCGCACCCTGTAGACGCGAGCGTCCGCCGTGATACGGTGGCCGCCCCCAAGCGACCCGGAGGAAGACGATGACGCGCGAATGGTCCCCGAAGCAGGTCGAGCTCGCGGTCAACACGATCAAGACGCTCTCGATCGACGCCGTGGAGAAGGCGAACAGCGGGCATCCGGGCGCGCCGATGGGGCTCGCGAACATCGCGTTCGAGCTGTTCACGCGCTACCTCCGCTACGACCCGAAGGATCCCTCTTGGATCGGTCGCGATCGCTTCGTCCTGTCGGCGGGGCACGCCTCGATGCTCATCTACTCGCTGCTCCACCTCGCCGGCTACGACCTACCGATGTCGGAGCTCCAGGCCTTCCGGCAGTGGGGGAGCAAGACGCCCGGACACCCCGAGCACGGGCACACGCCGGGCGTCGAGACGACGACGGGGCCGCTCGGTCAGGGCATCGGGAACGCGGTCGGCTTCGCCCTCGCCGCGAAGCTCAAGGCCGCGCGCTTCGGGAAGGCCTTCGACGCCATCCGCACGTTCTGCATCGCCTCGGACGGCGACGTGATGGAGGGCGTGAGCGCCGAGGCCTCGAGCCTCGCGGGGCACCTCGGGCTCTCGAACCTCGTCGTCATCTACGACGACAACAAGATCACGATCGAGGGCGAGACGAACCTCGCCTTCAGCGAGGACGTCGGCAAGCGCTACGAGTCGTACGGCTGGTTCGTCCAGCGGATCGACGGCCACGACCACGGCCAGATCCGCGCCGCGATCGACAAGGCGCTCGCGCAGAAGGACAAGCCTTCGTTCATCGTCGCGCGCACGCACATCGCGAACGGTGCTCCGAACGCGCACGATACGGCGGAGGCGCACGGCGCGCCGCTCGGCAAGGAGGAGGTCGCCCTCACCAAGAAGGCGATCGGCTGGGACCCCGACAAGCACTTCTACGTCCCCGACGAGGTCTACGCCATCTTCCGCGAGCGCGCGGAGGACAACGCGAAGGAGCGTCAGGCCTGGGACGCGGCCCTCGCGCAGTGGCGCAAGGAGCACGCCGATCTCGCCGAGCAGCTCGACAAGCTCGAGTCGCGCCACGTGCCCGACGATCTCTACGAGCAGCTCTTGAAGGTCCTCCCCGAGAAGGAGGACGCGACGCGCAACATCTCGAACGCGCTCCAGCAGCACGTCGCGGCGCTCGTGCCTTCGCTCGTCGGCGGCTCGGCCGACCTCGCGCCCTCGACGAAGACGCTCATCAAGAAGAGCGGCAGCGTGAGCGCGAAGAGCTTCGAGGGCCGGAACATCCACTTCGGCATCCGCGAGCACGGCATGGGTGCGGTCTGCAACGGGCTCGCGCTCTCGGGCGGCTTCATCCCGTACGGCGCGACGTTCCTCGTCTTCAGCGACTACATGCGCCCGTCCGTCCGCCTCTCGGCGCTCGGCGATCTGCAGTGCGTGTGGATCTTCACGCACGACTCGATCTTCCTCGGCGAGGACGGCCCCACGCACCAGCCGATCGAGCACCTCTGGTCGTTGCGCCTCATCCCGAACCTCGCCGTCGTGCGCCCGGCCGACGCGCTCGAGACCGCAGCGGCCTGGACGATCGCGATGTCGCGCAAGAAGGCGCCGACGGCGTTCGCGCTCACGCGCCAGAAGGTCCCGGCGATCCGCCGCGACGACGGCTTCGATCCGAAGAACGTCCTGCGCGGCGCCTACGTCGTTCAGGAGGCGACGGGCGGCAAGCCGGACCTCGTCATCATCGCGACGGGCAGCGAGGTCCACCTCGCCGTCGGTGCGCGCGAGCGGCTCGAGAAGGCCGGCAAGAAGGTCCGCGTCGTCAGCGCGCCGTGCCTCGAAATCTTCGAGCGCGAGGACGCCTCCTACCGCGACGCGGTCCTTCCGCCCGGCACGCGCCGCGTCTCGATCGAGGCGGGCGTCACGGGCCCGTGGCGCCGCTGGATCGGCGACGACGGCCTCGCGATCGGCGTCGACCGCTTCGGCGCGAGCGCCCCGGACAAGGTGCTGGCGGACAAGTTCGGGTTCACGGTCGATGCCGTGACGGCGAAGATCCAGAGCTGGCTGGGCTGACGAGGGAGGCTCCAGGCTCCGGGCTCCAGGCTCCAGGGATGGGAGCGGCGCGCACGCGAGACGCGCCCGCTCGCATCGCGTGCGGCTTCCGCCAAGAGCGAATCGTCGCCCCTGCTGCAGACTGGAGACTGGGGTCTGGAGACTGAAGTCTCTGAGGCCTACTCGTACTCGACTTCGAGCACGTAATTGCTCGCCCCGTCCCCCGAGTTCTCCACCTTGATCAGGTACGTCTTGCCGGGGTGGAAGGGGACCGGCTCGCCGTTGCCCACGGTCGTGCCTTCGACGGTGACGGTCACGACGGGCGAGCCCTGGCCGACCCACTGCGCTCGCCAGCTCAGCGTCGTGGCGTCTTCGGGCAGAACGAAGGTGATGTAATCGACATCGCCCGCTTCGACCGTCCCGCAGAACGTCGACGGCTGAGTCAGCTCGTTCGCGGTCTCGGGGGTGTCGTTCGGCTCCGTCTCTTGAACCGAGCCGGCCGGGCACTCGAGCGGCGGCACGTCACTGCCCGGATCGCCGCCGGGGTCGCCACCCGGATCGCCGCCGGGGTCGCCGCCCGGATCACCGCCGGGGTCGCCACCCGGATCGCCGCCGGGGTCGCCGCCTGGATCGCCACCCGGATCACCGCCGGGGTCGCCGCCCGGATCACCGCCGGGGTCGCCACCCGGATCGCCACCCGGATCACCGCCGGGGTCGCCGCCTGGATCGCCGCCGGGATCACCGCCCGGATCGCCGCCGGGATCACCGCCCGGATCGCCGCCGGGGTCACCGCCTGGATCGCCGCCGGGGTCACCGCCTGGATCGCCGCCGGGGTTGTCGTCTCCCGGGTCGCTGCCGGGGTTGTCGTCCCCCGGGTTGCCGCCGGGGTCGTTGTTGCCGGGATTCTGCTCGTCCTCGGAAGGCGAGCCCTCCTCCTCGTCGTTGCCCGGGCTCGGTGTCGACGGCGGGTTGCGCTGGGAGCTCCCCGGTGTCCCGTTCGTGGCTCCGTCGCCCTGCGTGTCCGTCGGCGTGGAGCCCGCCTCGTCGCTGGCGTCGCTTCCACAAGCGACCGAGAAGAGGGCGAAGACGACGGCGCTGGTTGCAAGGAGGAGTCGGGTCCGCATGCCCGGGCGCCCTAGCATCTCGCGTACCGAGCCTCATCGCGAGCACACCACCCGAAAATCCCGCGCGCATTGCGCGAAGGTCGCAGAGCGAAGCCGACGGCGATGGATATTGCGTTCGGTCAGCCGGATCCGCCGCGACCGGTCGGTGGCCCGTTGCTTCCCACACTCCCTGGAGCCTGGAGCCTGGAGCCCGGAGCCTCTCCCTCTGAGGAGGTCTGAGGACTGCGCGCGCGCGCGCAGCGCGCGCTCACCCCATCCCGCCCGCCGCCCGGTCGATCACCCACGTCACGGCGCCACGGAACCCGCGCACGATGCGCCCGGGCGTCGTCTTCACGTCGCCGTTGACCGCCCAGATGCGCTCGAGCGGTTCGTGCTTCGACTTGCCGAGGACGATGATCACCGACGCCTTCGCGTTCTCGAGGACAGGGACCGTGAGCGTCAGGCGGGCCTCGCGTCCCTCGCGTGCGGGGACGGCGGCCACGAGGCGGTCGGTGACGTTCACGGTGTCCTCGCCCGGGAAGAGCGACGCCGTGTGGCCGTCCTCGCCGATGCCGAGCACGACGAGGTCGAGCGCAGGGATGCCGCCCACCTTCGCCTTGATCTCGCGCAGCTCCTCCTCGTAGTCGGCCGCGGCCTTCTCGAGGTCGGGATCCTCGGCGCGCATCCGGTGCACGTTCCCGGGCGGGATCGTGATCGCGTCGAGGAGGACGCGCTTCGCCATCCCGTAGTTGCTCCGATCGCTCGTCGGTGGGACGGCGCGCTCGTCGACCCAGTAGACGTGGACCTTGCTCCAGTCGATGTTCTCGCGAGCGAGCAGGCCGTACGCCTCGACGGGCGAAGAGCCTCCCGACAGGGCGATCGTGGCGCTGCCCCGCTCCCGGATCGCGTCGAGGATCGCGCGCTTCATGCGGGCGCAAGCCTCGCGTGCGGCTCGAGCCACATCGGGCGTCGCGATGAGCAGACCCGGAACGACCTTCGTGACCACGTTCGACCTCCGCGCGGTTCGAGAGGGCAGAAGGCTCGGCCAGCGTCAGGACGCGGTCAAGCCATCCTGGACGATCTGCTCGGCGAACGCGATCGACTCCTCGAATGCGACGTCGTGCGCGCGCCTGTGGAGCGTCTGCTCGAGCCATTTCGCTGCCTTGTTCGGTCCGAGGCGTACGCGCTGCTCGCTCTCCGTCCCGTCGGCCGCCCTGCGCTTCCAGACGAGGACGTCCGCGTCGGGTGTCGTGTCGTCGCCGCCGAGGCCGCTCGCGAGCTCGCGCTCGATGGCGCCGGAGAGGGAAGGGCGACCGGGATCGTCTCCGGCCTCGACGGAGAGCGCGGCGAGCGTGTGCGGCGCGACGCCCGCGGGGCGGGGGACCGCGCGGAGCTCGATCGAGACGCTCGCGCCGTCGGCGCGCTTGATGCGCAGCGCGCCGGCGAGCCGCGACGTCTTCCATCCGAGGCGCGTGCCGATCCATCCGAGCATGAGCGCGCCTTCCGGGCCGATGCGCGCGCCCGGCTCGCATGCCTGCGCGAGCACGAGCTTGCCGATCTTCCAGGCGAGGTCGCGCGTCTGGGGCGTGTCGAAGAACCGCGCGAGCATCTCCTGCCATACGGCGATGCGCGTCCATGCGAGGTCGGAGATGGCGGGCGCGTTTCGGTGGCGGCGGGCCCAGGACGCGACCTGGATGACGCTGCCGATCGACGTGTACTCGCTGTCGAGGATGATGCGGTTCGCCTCGCTCGCGAGATCCTCGAAGATGGGATCGTCGGTGTGGACGCGTCCGAGCCACACGAGCGCGGTAGGGATCTCCGGGACGAGGAACGCTTCCATCGCGCTCGCGGCGCGCGCCGCGGCGTTGCCTCGACAGGTGAGCGTGATGCGCTCCGAGCAGATCTGCCGGTCGCCCGTCAGCGCGCAGACCGCGGTGGCGGCGCCGTCGAGCTCGTCGCCGGGCGCGTCGGGCTCCACCGCGGCGAGGATGGCGCGCGCGGGGATGTTGGCGGTGACCTCGTCGACGACGGGCGTGTAGCGCTCGAGCAGCTCGGTCGAGGGCGCGACGACCTCGAGGTTCATCGTGCACACGCGCGAACGGGGCGGCGCGCTCGGATCGGCCGGCGCCGTCCAGAAGTCGCGCAGCTCCTTCTCGAGCCGCGCGACGAGCCCGGAGGTCTCCGACGCCGCGCTCATGGCCGCCTCCAGCGGCGTCCGTCGCGTGCGAGCAGATCGTCCGCCTGCTCCGGGCCCCACGATCCGGCGGCGTAGATCGGGGGTGCGCTCGGATGCTCGCGCCACGCGTCGATGACGGGGTCGATGAACGCCCACTGCTCCTCGACCTCGTCCCGGCGCGTGAACAGCGTCGCGTCTCCGCGCATCGCGTCGAGCAGCAGCCGTTCGTACGCCTCGGGCGTGTTCGATCCGAACGCGGAGCCGTAGCGGAAGTCCATCGCGACGTCGCGCAGCACCGTCGCGTTCCCCGGCTCCTTCGTCGTGAAGCGCAATGCGATGCCTTCGTCGGGCTGCACGCGCACCGCGAGGACGTTCTGCGAGATGCCGCCGTCGGAGACGTTGAACAGATTGTGCGGCACCTTCTTGAACTGGATCGCGATCTCCGTCACCTTGCGCGCGAGGCGCTTCCCCGCGCGCACGTAGAAGGGGACGCCGCCCCAGCGCCAGTTGTCGACGAGCACCTTCATCGCCACGTAGGTCTCGACGTTCGAGTCCTTCGCGACGTCGGGCTCCTCGCGGTAGGCACGGACCTCTTCTCCCTTCACGAATCCGCGGCCGTACTGGCCCCGCACGACGCCTTCGCGGACCATCGAGGCGTCCATCCGGCGGAGCGACCGGAGGACCTTCACCTTCTCGTCGCGTACCGCGTCCGCGGAAAGCGAGTTCGGCGGCTCCATCGCCGTCAGGCAGAGGAGCTGCATCAGGTGGTTCTCGACGATGTCCTTCGTCACACCGGTCTGCTCGAAGAACTTGCCGCGACCTTCGACGCCGATCTCCTCCGCCACCGTGATCTGGACGTGGTCGACGTGCTCGCGGCTCCAGAGCGGCTCCCACAGGCTGTTGGCGAAGCGGAAGACGAGGAGGTTCTGGACCGTCTCCTTGCCGAGGTAGTGATCGATGCGGAACACCTGCGACTCGGCGAAGGCGCTCGCGATGCAGTCGTTGAGCTCGCGCGAGCTCGCGAGGTCGTGCCCGAACGGCTTCTCGATGATGATGCGCGTCCAGGCGCCTCCGGCGCGCTCCTGCGCCGGGTCCGCGACGAGGCCGGCTCGCTTGAGATGCCCCACGATGGTCGAGAACTCGGACGGCGGGACCGCGAGGTAATAGAGGTGGTTGCCTCCGATGCCGTGTTCCCGCGCGAGCTCGTCGAGGTGCTCGCGGAGGCTCGTGTACGTCGCGGGATCCTCGAACGAGCCGACGACGTAGCTGATCTTCCGCTCGAAGTCCTTCCAGAGCGCCGGATCGGGTTTGCGTCGCGAGAAGCGCGCGACGCCGTCCTTCATCTCGGCGCGGAACTGGTCGTTCGTCTTGTGCCTCCGTGCCACGCCGACCACGGCGAAGCCGCTCGGCAGCGAGCGGCTGAGGCCGAGGTTGAAGACGGCGGGGACGAGCTTGCGTGTCGTCAGATCCCCCGAGGCGCCGAAGATGACCAGCGCGCACGGGTCTCCGCTGCGGTCCTCGATGAGCCCGCGTCGGAGCGGATTGCTCGCGAGCGTCACGTCGACCTCAGGCCTTCTTCACGGCGTGACCGCCGAACTCGTTGCGGAGCGCCGCGAGGACGCGCAGACCGAAGGCGTTGTCCTTCCGCGACGCGAACCGAGCGAAGAGGCTGAGCGCGATCGTCGGCACCGATACCCCGAGCCGCACGCCTTCGTCGACGGTCCAGCGGCCCTCGCCGGAGTCGTCGACCCACGCTTTCAGCTCGGCGAGCTCCGGATCCTTCGTGAACGCTCGCTCCGCGAGCTCGAGGAGCCACGAGCGGACGACGCTTCCGTGGTTCCACACGCGCGTCACTTGCCGGAGGTCGAACGCGTACTCGCACTCCTTGAGCAGCTCGAAGCCCTCGGCGTACGCCTGCATCATGGCGTACTCGACGCCGTTGTGGACCATCTTGACGTAGTGCCCCGCGCCCGCGGCGCCGAAGTACCCGAGCCCTTCCTTCGGCGCGAGCGTCGTGAGCACGGGAAGCACGTGGTCGTAGGCGCTCTTGTCGCCGCCGACCATGAGGCAGTAGCCGACCTCGAGCCCCCAGACGCCGCCGGACGTCCCGACGTCGAGGAAGCGGATTCCCCTCTCGGCGAGCTGCTTCGAGCGGCGGACCGAGTCCGCGTAGTTCGAGTTGCCGCCGTCGATGAGGATGTCGTTCGCGGAGAGCAGGCCCGAGAGCTCCACGATCGTGCTCTCCGTCGGAGCGCCGGCGGGCACCATGACCCAGACCGCGCGCGGGGTGTCGAGCTTTGCAACGGCGTCCGCGAGCGAGCTCGCGCCGGTCATCCCCTCCGCGGCGAGCCGCTCGACCACGGCCGGGTCCCGATCCCATCCGACGACCTCGTGGCCGCCACGGAGCAGGCGCCGGACCATGTTCCCGCCCATCTTCCCCAGCCCAACCATCGCGATTTGCATGGCTCCTCCGCTCGTGGTCTCCCGCATCCGGACGACGGGGCGCACGGCGCGTGCCCCCCGAGCCGGCGGCCGAGGATAGACCCCAACCGGGATCCAGCACGACGACAAAGCCGAGCAGGCTCGAGCGGGGCGGAAGACCGATCGGCGCGCTGCCGCGTACGACGGAAGTGATCTTTTTCGCGTCAGGCGACGGCGGGTCCGGCGTCGATCTCCTTGGAAAAACGACCGATTGCCGCATCTCCGGCCGTCGGCCGACCAACCTCGACCTGCGCACTCATTTTCCAGGAGTTTTCGAACCCTTGCGTGACGACGGCCCGTGCTTACTTATGGGTGTATGCAAAACGGCGCCCAGAACATGAACTCGGTTTCCGGTCGCCTCCTCGGTTTCGTCCGTGTCGTGGTCGGCGGGCACGTTTGTGATCTCGCGGTCCAGGCGGTCCCGTTCGACTCGGATGGAGAGCGAGCGGCAGGCGGTTTTTTCGTCCACGAGGGTCAGCTCGGCATCCTCGTAGACGAGGGCGCGCCGGCTGCGCTGGTCCAGGCCCAAATCGAAAAGGGGACCGCAGAAGCCATCCGCCATCTGTCGCGGAAGTACCTCAACTAAAAGCCCCAGCCCCCGTTTCCGACCGCGACCGTCATCGACCTCGTCGCATCGGAACAAATCGGACGCGCCGCGCGTCTCACCACTGAAAACGGAAGGCGAGCCTGTCGTTCCGCCTTTCAGGGGGGAGGTGTTCGTCCGTCCCCATCGAGGAGAAGTCGTAGTCATGAACCCCGTGCTCGATCCCGCCAACAACCCCAACCCGGAGCCTTCGGAGGAGCAGCCGAAGACGGAGCAGACGGAGGCGAAGGCGGAGCAGAAGGCTGAGCAGCCTGCCGAAGCTCCGAAGCCCCGTCGGCCCCGCGGCTTCGCCGCCATGGACCGCGCGAAGGTGAGCGAGATCGCCAGCAAGGGCGGCAAGGCCGCCCACGCCGCCGGTACCGCTCACCAGTTCACGAGCGAGGAGGCTCGTGCTGCAGGAAGGAAGGGCGGCATCGCCCCGCACGTCCGTCGCGGTCGCGGTCCCCGCCAGTCGGCGACCGTTCCGACGGCCGAGCCTGCGAAGCAGGAGCAGAACAAGGAGGTCAAGACGGCCTGAGCCGGCTTGGCCCCCGGGCCCTCGGCTCTTGGTTCTCGAGCGTACGCATCACGTCCGTGATGCACGCGCGGCGTTGACCTCGCCCTGAAACAGGGCCAAAGACGAATGGGACCTCTTCCATCGTCGAAGCCGTGGCCCAACGCCTCCCTCCCGTTCGCGTCCCTCATCCGCACGTCGAAATTCGCGACGACGTCATGGGCGGCAGTCCGTTCGTCCGCGGCTCGCGCGTTCCCGTGCGGCGACTGTGGGCTTGGCATCGGAAGGGCGTTTCCGTCGAGACTTTGGTGAAACGGTACCCGAGCCTCGGGTGGGCCAAGGTGCTCGGCGGACTGGCGTTCGCCTACGACAACGAAGAGCTCGTGGAGGCGGATCTCGAACGCGAGAGGGCTCTCCTCGAGTCGGAACCCGAGCGCGTGCCGGGGCGGATGGAGCAGACGAGCTTCCCGTTCCCGAAGAAGCCTGCATAGCGCCGGGACGGCTTCTCGCCTTCTTCCTTTTCTCGGGCGCGTCGGTCCTACCCCTCCCCAGAGGATCTCGCCCCGACGAAAACTTTTGCCTCTTCCGCGCGTCCGATGTGCCCTGTGATGACGGCGGTCGGGCGGGAGATGGGCGGAGAAACAGAACGGGGAACGTGCGCGGGGGACCCCGCGACGCCGCTCGAGCAGCACATCGCGACGCTCGGGCGCGTCGCGATGGCTCTGCTCGGTGACGCAGAGCGTGTCGAGCGAGCGCTGGAAGAGGTCGCCCGTGACGCGCGGTCGCGCGAGATCCCGGCGGGAGTGAAGCCGGTCGCGTGGCTGCTCGGTCTCGTGCGCAGCGCTTGCGCGACGCAACTCTCGAAGCTGCCGCTCCGGTCGTCTGCGACCTCGAGCGAGGAAGGCCCGCGCACCGAACGGCTCGGCGCGAGCGAGGCCGCGCCCGCGCGCGCGGCGCTCTCCGCCCTGAAGCCGACGGAGCGCGAGGCCGTCGTACTGTGCCTCGTCGGAAATCTCGACGCGGCCGACGTCGCCCACGCCTGCAACGTCGACCTCGACACGGCGAAGGCTCGGATCGCGCGAGGCCTCGAGCGGCTCCTCGAAGAGGAGGCACGGGAAGGAGGTGCCTCGTGAGCTGTCGCCGCATCCACGAGGACCTCGTCGGGCTGCTCGACGGCACGGCCTCGCCGTCGCTGCGCGATCACCTCGCGACCTGCGATGCGTGCCGCGACGGTGCTCACGCGCTCGAACGCCTCTCGGCGCGCATCGCCAAGGCGGGAGACGACTTCGTCGTACGCCCGCCGCTCGTCGAGCGGCTCGTGGCCATCGCCGGCGAGGGGTCGGGCGAGGAGTCGCGAGAGAACGAAGGCGATCGCGTCAGCGAGACGCGGCTGCGCCGCGACGCCGCCACGGCCCGCACGGAGCCGGCGCGCAACGGGCGCCGGTCGCTCTGGCTGATCGGCGCCGCGTGCATCAGCATCACGGCGAGCGCGCTCCTGGGCATCGCCATCGCGGATCGCCAGCGCTCCGCCGCGGTGGTCGCGACGCGCGCCTGGCACGGAAAGGTCGCGAAGGTCGCGAAGAGCGGCGCGGATTCGAGCTCGCCGGGACTCACCGTGACGACGCCGTCCGGGAAGATCCCGCTCGGCGAGGGCGCGGAGATCCAGGCCGGCATGCACGTCGCGACCGACGGCCGGACACGCGCGCGCCTCGTGTTCGACGACGGCAGCACCATCGTCCTCGATCGGGCGACGGAGGTCGCGATCGAGAACGAGCCGCGGACGATCACCGTCGCCGACGGCACGGTCCTCGCGGACGTCGCGCACGTCGACGAGGCGCCCTCGGCGCGCCTGAAGACGGCGAACGCCGACGTGAAGATCCTCGGGACGAAGCTCGCCGTGACCGCCGCCGGGGATCGCACGAACGTCGAGGTGCTTCGCGGCGCGGTCGAGGTCGCGTCGGAGGGCGGGACCGAGAGGATCGCCGCCGGTCAGGAAGGCGTCGTCGGCAGGGACGGCAAGATCGACGTCGCACCGGCGAACGATCTCGCGCAGCGCGCCGCGTTCGGCGAGCAGCTCCTCTCGGCCCACAACGAGGACGCGGAGGCACCGGCGAGCGGTCTCGGCGAGCTCCGGGCGAAGCGCCCCGGTCGTACGGACGAGAAGGATCGGGCGGTGCGGCTCGAGCGGCACGCCGTGAAGATCCGCATCGCGGGCAACGTCGCGCGGACCGAGATCGACGAGACCTTCACGAACGACACCGACGACGAGCTCGAGGGCATCTATCGCTTCCCGCTCCCGCCGGGCGCACGGATCGAGCGGCTCGCGCTCGAGGTGGACGGCAAGCTCGTGGAGGGCGAGTTCGTCGACAAGGCGAAGGCCGCCGCCATCTGGCGAGGCGCCATCCAGAACGCCGCGCCGAAGGCTCCGAAGCCTCGCGAGGAGATCGTGTGGGTCCCCGGCCCGTGGCACGATCCGGCGCTCCTCGAGTGGCAGCGCGGCGGGCGCTTCGAGCTGCGAATCTTCCCGATCCCGAAGCGCGGCTCGCGTCGTGTCGTCATCGCGTACACGGAGGTCGTCCCGCCCGTGTCGGGCACGCGCCGATACGTCTATCCGCTGCCGCAGGGCGCATCGAGCACGATCGAGATCGACGAGTTCTCGATCGACGCGCAGGTGATCGGTCACGCCCAGGCCACGCCCGTGCGCGTCCGCGGCTACGAGCTCGAGCGTGAGAGCGAAGGAGGCGCCGAACGCCTGCGTGCGACGATGTCCGCGTTCGTCCCTTCGGGTGATCTCGCGATCGAGTACGCCCTCGACGATCGAGCGGCCGACGTGACCGCGTGGGCCTACCGGGCGCCGTCCGCGGCCGGAGCGAAGGAGGTGCTCGACCTCCGCAGTTCGCCGTCGGCGGAGCCCTCGTTCCGGAAGGTCCAGCCGAGGACCGAGGAGCGCGATCTCGTCGGCGACGATCCGTTCGTCGCGATCGCGCTCCGGCCGAAGCTCCCGCGGTGGACGGAGACCAGGCCGCGCGATCAGGTCATCGTCGTCGACGCCGGACGCGCGATGTTCGGCGAGCGGTTCGCACGCGCGCGGCGGCTCGCGGTCCAGATCACGCAGGAGATGGACCGGCGCGATCGCGTGACGGTGCTCGCGTGCGACGTGTCCTGCCGCGCGATGCCGGGCGGCTTCGTCGCCCCGGGCGGCCCGAGCGCGCACGACGTCGACGCGTTCCTCCGCGGGATCACGCCGGACGGTGCGAGCGATCTCGTCGGCGCGGTGCGGGCGGCGACCAACGTCGCGGGGCACGATCCGGGGCGTGATCTCCGGATCACCGTGCTGTCGGACGGCGTCCCCACGGCGGGCTATCGATCGCCGAGCCGCGTCGCGGCCGAGGTCGCGGACGTCGTCACCGACGCGCGCTCGCTCGTCGTCACGGTGCCGATCGGCGCCGACGCCGACGTGAACCTGCTCGCGGACATCGCACGCGGCGGGGGAGGGGTCGTCGTCCCGTACCAGCCGGGGCAGCGTCTCGAGACGACGGCGCTCGAGGTCCTCAACGCGACCTACGGCACGACGTTGCGCGACGTCGAGATCGTGCTGCCGGAAGGGCTGCGCGAGATGGCCCCCTCGGTGATCCCGCCCCTCCGGGCAGGCTCGGAGACGATCGTGACCGCGCGGATGATCGGCGACGAGGTGAAGGGCGAGCTCGTCCTCCGCGGCAAGGTCGGCGGCGATCCGTTCGAGGCGAGGTACCCGCTCGAGATCCGCGCCACGACCGACGCCGGCAACGCCTTCGTGCCGCGCCTCTACGCCGCCGCGCGCGTCGCCGACCTCGAGCGCCGGCCGGGAGGCGGAGCGAACGCCGAGCTCGTGGCGCTCTCGCGGCGGTTCTCGGTGCCGTCGAGCGCGACGTCGCTGCTCGTCCTCGAGAGCGAGGCGATGTTCAGCGCGTTCGGCATCGAGCGCGCGGCGCACACGCCGCAGTGGACGGGCGAGTCGCTCGCACGAGCCTTCACGACGGGGCTCGCCGGAGGTGCCGACGATGCGTCCGTCGCCGCCGCGCACGCGGACGACGATCTGCTCGGGCCGCTCGCATCGGAAGAGGCGGCGAAGCCGAAGCGTGACGAAGCGGCTCCCGTCGACGGCTTGTCGAGGGCCGCGGGAGCCCCCGCGGCGACGTTGGCGCCGCGTCCGGCGCCCCCGGGGAGGGTGGCCGAGTTCGAAGTCGACGGGCCTCGCCGCAGGCTCCCGCCGCCGCCGGATGGGGGGCGCTTCATGAAGAAGGTCTGGGTGCGGCGTGCGACGCTCGGCGCGGACGCGTCTCCGGCCGTCGCCGTCGACAAGGTCGCGCAGGCGCGCGCCGCCGTCGCCGCGGCGCCGGACGAGCGAGCGAAGCACAAGGAGCTCGCGCGGCTGCTCGCGCTCTCGGGGCAGATCGACGAGCTCGGCGAGGTGCTCGAGAAGTGGTCGGAGCGCGATCCGCTCGACGTGGACGTCATCGTCGGCCGCGCGGACGTCGCTGCTCGCAAAGGTGACCGGCAGGCTGCGCTGCGCATCCTCGGCGGGGCGCTCGCCGCGAGCTCGCTCACGCCGGCCGAGGCCTTCACGCTCGCGCAGGCGGTGGGGCGATCGTACGACCGTCTCGGCCGCGCCGAGGCGTGCGCGTTCCACGTCGCGGCGGCCGAGCTCCGCAGCAGCGACGCGGAGTCGGTCGCGCGCGCCGTCGCGTGCGAGCGCGCGCAGGGCCGGGCGCGCTCCGCGGAGAGGTGGCTCGCCGAGCTGAAGGAGCCGCAGCGCTCGGCCATCGGCGCGGCGATCGCGAAGCTCGATGCGGAGAAGGCCGAGCCGACGACGGGAGACATCGTGGTGTCCGCGAAGTGGAGCGGCGGCGCCGATCTCGACGTCGTCCTCCTCGATCCCGCAGGAAGGCGCGCCGGCGTCGTCACGCGCCTGAAGGGCGCACGCGTCGAGGGCGCGACCTCGCGCGACCACGAGACCGTGGCGCTCTCGACGAGCGACGCAGGGCGGTTCGTCGTCGAGATGGTCCGCGCCGATGCGAGCGAGGGGAACGTCCCGGTCACGGGCACCGTCACCATCAAGGCGTTCGGTCAGTCGCGGTCGATCCCGTTCACCCTCTCGGGGACGCGCGTCGCGGTCGGTCGCGTGGACCTCCGCTGGGAGCAGGAGCTCGTGCCCCTCGACGATCAAGGCCCGCCGCCCGGCGGCCTGCCGCCGTTCGATCGTCGCGCCGCCGCGAGCGCCCTCGCCGGCATCAGCGTCCGGCAATGCGAGCTGAGCGGTCAGTCGGGCACCGGACACGTCACCGTGACGTTCGCGCCGAGCGGGGTCGTCTCGGACGTGGTCGTCGACGACGGGCGCTTCGCCGGGACACCCGCCGAGCGCTGCGTCCGGACCGCGTTCTTCTCCGCGCGGGTCCCGCCGTTCTCGGGCGGACCCCAACGCGTAGGGAAGAGCTTCACGCTGCACGAGCGAGGCCGCTGATCGCCTCGCCTCGCGGCGAGAGGCTCTCAGCGCTGCTGCTCGAGGACCTTCACGAGCGACTCGAGCGCGTCGACGACGCGGGCTCGCTCGTTGCGCGGCACCTTGTCGAGGAGCGCGGCGAAGGCGGCCTGGGCTCCCGAGCTCACCGCCTGCGCGGCGCGACGGCCGCGCGGCGTGAGGCGGACGTCGGTCTGTCGGCCGTCGTCGGAGCCCTTCTGGCGCGCGATGAGGCCCGCTCGCTCGAGCCCCGAGAGGTTGCGGCTGGCCGTCGACGGATCGATGCCGAGCAGGGTCGCCAGGGTCGACGTGGAGAGGGCGCCGCGCTCGGCGATGAGCTGCAACGTCTCCGCCTGCTGCGGAGTCACGTCACCGGCCCGAGCGCGCTCTCGCGCGATGCGTCCGAGACCACGTGCAACGGCGAGGAGGGCGCGCGCGAACCTGTCCTGGTCGGCCATGGGAAGCCCCTGTACTCTACAAGTCTTGCGCGCGCGTCAAGCCTCGAGTTGTCGCGCGGAGAACGGGGCGTTTCGGCCCACGAAACGCGCGATCGGCGTCAGCCTCTGCAGTGAGCTCCGCGTGCACGTCTTCGCAGCGCACCTCGATTCGCGCGAACGCGTGATGCGCGACGGGACCGTCGCTTCGTGCATCGTAGCGAGCGAGCACGGTCGTGCGCGCGGCACCGGCGCGAATGCGCGTGCCGCGCCGACCACGCAATCGTTGCGCCGACGGGTCGGGGCCGCTCGAAAGTGTCCGCAAACGAGGGAAAAATGAGCGGTCCTGTCGTAAGCTCCCGCGCCGTGCTCACCCGGGGTGACGCGAAGTCGTCAGGAACCGTC
The DNA here is from genome assembly GCA_937949945.1 of uncultured Myxococcales bacterium. Taxonomy (GTDB): domain Bacteria; phylum Myxococcota_A; class Polyangia; order Polyangiales; family Polyangiaceae; genus Labilithrix. The sequence goes on along the minus strand of CALFEQ010000175.1, from coordinate 5,163 downwards.
ATTGTCCTCTCGCCGAACGGCCTGGCGCGTGCTAACCCCCGACCCGGAATCGAGCCGTGAACGAGACCGTCCAGAACACACCGAAGCAAGCAGGTCGAGCGGGGCAGGGAGCGAACACCTGTCGGATGTTCGAGAACGAGCTGCTCGAGAAGTTCTCGCGCATCCACCCGGCGACGCCGTTCGTGGTCTACATCCCCATGGTCCTCGTCCTGGGGTACCGCACGTACGCGCGCGGTCTCGAGCCCCTGACGGCGGTGGGGTTGTGCTTCGCGGGGATCTTCGCGTGGACGTTCGCCGAGTACGTCCTGCACCGCTTCGTCTTCCACTGGCAGCGCGACACGCCGTTCGGGCGCCGCGTGCACTTCCTCATCCACGGCGTGCACCACGATTACCCGAACGACGCCGACCGGCTCGTGATGCCGTTGCTCGTGAGCGTCCCGCTCGCGGTGATCTTCTACACGGCCTTCTACTTCCTGTTCGGAGGCGTGCGCCTGTCGGAGCCGTTCTTCGCGGGCTTCGCGATCGGATACCTGCTCTACGACGGCACGCACTACGCCGTGCACCACTTCAAGCAGACGACCCGGATCGGGAAGTTCTTGAAGCGGCACCACATGCTTCATCACCACGCCGACAACGAGGGCGGCTTCGGCGTGTCGACGCCGCTCTGGGACTACGTCTTCGGGACGTTGCCGCAGGTGAAGAAGCTCGCTGCGACGCGGGCGTCGGCGCGCAAGTAGCCCGAAGCCGCTAGCGGGGCCTCGCGAGGTCGGATCAGCGCGACAGCACGGGCAAGGGCATCCGTGCGACGGAGATCGTCATGACGCGGCCGTTCAGGAGCGCCCCGGCCTGAGCGCCGATGAGGAACGCGGCTGCCGTCCCCGCAATGGCAAGAGCGGCGACGATGGACTTGCTTGCTGCTCTGCTTCGCATGTCGACCTCCGTTCATCAAGCGACCGAAGCAAAGCGTCCTCGGGAAGGCCCAACCCCATCCGTTCCCGATCGGAACTCAGTCTAGCGGCGTCCGGACTCATGGGTACCGGAGAATCGCCGCGGGCTGCTTTTCGAGGTGCGGCGGATCTTTCCGCAGCGAACGGAGCGGCGAGGCGGTCGGGCGCAATCTCGCGAATGTCTTGGATTACCCGAGGGCGGCGACGCGTTTCGGCGCCACGATGGCGCGACCCACACGGGACGTAGTACGATGTGCCCTTACAACGTCGTGCATGACCCCACGACGTGCTAGGTTATCGTGCCGCTTCGCGAGATCACGGGGGAGTCAGAGATGGGCCGGCGGGTGCTCGTGAAGCTTGGTAGTCTCCAGCGCTGGAAGACGCGATGACGCAGGGCAAGACGCCAAGAGCGTCCCACACGGGCGAGGACGCAAAGAAGTCCGAAATCGGGACGGTTCTCGCCAATCGCTACGAGGTCCTGCGAGAGCTGGGGCGTGGCGGCATGGGTGTCGTCTACCTGTGCAAGGACCTCGTGACGCACGAGCGCGTCGCGCTGAAGCGGCTGCGTCCGCCGGAGGAGGCGAAGGCGTCGCGCGCAGAAGAGAGCTGGTGGTTCCAGCAGGAAGCGCGCGCGGTCGCGTCGCTCGATCACCCGGCGATCGTGCGCGCCCGCGACTTCGGGACGCTCCAGGACGGCTCGCCGTACCTCGTCATGGATGCGTTGCCCGGCCGCAGCGTCCACGAGTGGATGCACACGACGACGATGCCCTGGTCGGTCATCTGGGCGCTCGTCGATCAGGTGCTCGCCGGTCTCGCCCACGCGCACGCGCGGCACATCATCCACGGCGATCTCAAGCCGTCGAACGTGATGCTCGATCTCGCGGGCGCCGGTCGCGGCCCGCGCGCGTACATCCTCGATCTCGGTCTCGCGTGGCTGCGCGAGTCGCGCCACGACTCGCGCCTCGACGGCGCGCCCGAGCCCGAGCTCGCGGTGCACGCCGGCGCGGGCACGGTCGGCTGGGTCGCGCCCGAGCAGATCCGCAAGCAGGCCACCCTCGTCGGCCCGCCGACGGACCTCTACGCGCTCGGCTGCATCCTCTACCGCGTGCTCACCGGCAAGGAGGTCTTCGAGGGCACCGCCCAGGAGGTCCTCCGCGCGCACAAGCGCACGCCGGTGCCGGTGCCGGTTCTGCCGGAGGGCGTCCCGCATCAAGTCGGGCTCTTCGTCCAGCGGCTGCTCGCGAAGAAGCCGTGGCACCGCTACGACCTCGCCGCCGATGCGCGTCGCGTCTGGGCGCAGTTCCGCCCGCGGCACGCGCCGACGCTCGAGGAGACCGTCGCGAGCATTCCCGCGCCGCCGCCCGAGCCTTCGAGCTCGCCCGAGATGGGTCGCGCCGTCGCCGCGGCGCGCTCGCTCGCTCCCGGCCTGCTCTCGCTCCGCCCGTCGCCGATGGTCGCGCGCGAGAACGAGCGGCGCGAGCTGATGGAGATCGTCCATTCGATGTGCTCGGGGCAGCCGCCGCAGCACCGGATGGTGGCGCTCATCGGAGAGGCCGGCGTCGGCAAGAGCCGCCTCGCCGAGTGGGTGTGCGAGCAGGTCCACGAGCGCGGCCTCATGTGGCCGCTGCGCGCGCGCTACGGTCGCACGCCGTCGCCGCTCGACGGCCTCACGGGCGCGGTCAACTCGTTCTACGGTCTCCAGGGCGCCGATCGCGAGACCGTCGAGCAGACGCTGCTCGATCGCTGGGAGGTCGACAAGGGCGACAGCGAGGAGCTCGCGTGGGTCGCGGCCGCCGCCGAGTGGCTCCGGCCGACGCCGCCCGGGACCGTCCCGCCCGTCGGCCCGACCGGCAAGCGGTTCGTGCTCGACACGCCCGAGCTCCGCTTCGCCGTCGCGCGGAGGATCCTCGAGCGCATCGGTCACGATCGGCCGATCCTCATCTGGCTCGACGACCTCCACCTCACGAGCGCGAACACCTTCGACATGCTCGCGCGCCTCAAGCGCGACGCCCCGAAGCTGCGCATCCTCATCCTCGCGACGGCGCGCAGCGAGTCGCTCGAGACGGATCTCGACGCGGCGGTGCGCATGGAGGCGCTCCGCGCGGACTGGAACGGTCGCGTGATCGAGCTCGGGCCGCTCGGCGTCGAGGAGACCGAGGTCCTCCTCCGCGCGACGCTCCCGCTGACGTCGAGCGCGATCGCGGCCGCGGTCCAGCAGAGCCGCGGCAACCCGCTCTTCGCCCTGCAGCTCCTGCACGCGTGGGCGGGCGGCGGCTACCTCACGCTCGAAGGCGGAAAGTACAAGGTCCCCGAGGAAGCGCTCCACGGGCGTGCGATCACGACCGCGGACCTGTGGGACGAGCGCCTGCGCGCGGTGCCGACGGACCTCCGCCTCGCGGCATACGCGGCGGCGGCACTCGGCGACGACGTCCGCGGCGTCGTCCTCAAGTCGCTCGTCGCGTCGCTCGGGATGGATCCGCGCGACGCGCTCGTCGCGCTCACGCGCGCTCAGATCCTCCTCGCGTCGGGCAACGATCAGTTCCGGTGGCCGCACGCGCTGTTGCAGGAGCACCTGCTCGGGCGGCTCCACGAGCGCAACGATGCGCCCGCGATCTTCCGCCTCGCAGCGAACGCGCTCGCGAAGCACCCCGAGGTCGGCTCGCGGCGCATCATGAAGCACCGCGTCCGCAACCTCCTGCGCGCGGGAGACGACGACGTCGCCGCGAGCCTCATGTTCTCGTTCATCGAGGGCGCCTGGGCGCGCGGTCGCGACACGGCCGCGACGCTCAAGGACCTCGCGATGCTCGAGGGACGCGTCACCGGCGCGGCCGCCGCGGAGTACGCGTACTGGCGCGCGGAGGCGCTCCGCCACATCGGCAAGCTCGAGGAGGCGCGCGAGCAAGCGGAGAACGCACGGCGTGCGTTCGAGCAGCACGGCGACAAGACGCGCGAGGCCCACGCGCTGCGACTCCTCGGACACCTCGCGAGCGACATGGGCGCTCCCGCGCAGGGCCGCTTGCAGGTGGCGCTCGCGATCCAGCGCTTCGAGGAGCTCAAGGACGAGCGCGGCCTCGCCGCGGCGCTCGTCGTGCTCGGCGAGATCGACTACCTGCTCGGCGAGCACGCGCGCGCACGCGAGGTCCTGCTCGAGGCGAGTCAGCGCTGCGACTCCGTCGGCGACATGCTGGGTGGAGCGCAGTGCTTCATCCTGCTCGCCATGATCGAGACGGCCGTGGGCGGCTTCCGCCGCGCGCGCGATCTGCTCATCCACGCGCGACAGGCGTTCGACGCCATCGGCTACCGGCTCGGGATCGCGCAATGCGACGTCGTCCTCGGTCACGCCGATCACCGGGCAGGGGAGATGGACGCCGCCCGCGCGCGCGCCCTCTCCGCGCGCGCCGCCTTCCGCGAGCTCATGAACCCGCGCGGCGAGGCCGCGTGCGAGCGCCTGCTCGCGCTCATCGCGATCGACACGGACGACTTCGCGGCCGGCGGCGCGCACGCTGCCGTCGCGGCGAAGATCTTCGAGCGCCTCCAGGATCCGTGGGGCGATCTCGAGGCGCGTCTCCTCCTCGCGCAGGTCGCCCTCGCGAGGGGCGACGCCAACGCGAAGGAGCTCGTGCAGGACTGCGAGCGCATCGTCCTCGACGAGGCCGAGCCGAGGCAGCATCGCCACCTGACGCTCGCGTGGCTCGCCCAGATCGAGCAGCGCTGGCAAGACGCGGCGAACGAGCTCGATCGCGCCCGCGCCGCGTTCGGCGACAAGGCGCGCTGCGGAGACCACACCCCGCAGCTCCTCAAGCGCTTCTCGAGGATGAAGTGGGAGGGCCCGTGCGCGGAGAAGATCGCGCAGTGGCTCGAGCTCGTGGAGAGCGCGAACCCGGACGAGTCGGTCTCGTCGCGGTGGCCGATAACGCCGCGGATTCCCCCCGCTCCGCGGGGGTGATCCGCGAGTCCTCAGTCCTCAGCGGGGCCACCTCCTCGCTTTCTGGTGACACCCCGCGGGATCGCCACGACCTGGCGTTCGGTCCGGCCGCCGAAACGTCTGGTCTCGCGGCGCCCTCGCAGCCCGACCGAGACGCGGAGAGCTGCGCGCGAAGGGAAACGCAATTTCGCGACGCGCTGGCAGCGTGGCAGAGAGGGAAGAGCCTTGCCGGTCGCCCACGCTGAGGACTGAGCCTGGATTTCGCTCCATCACGGCGCGACAGGAGAGTTG
>CALFEQ010000174.1 GCA_937949945.1 uncultured Myxococcales bacterium | reverse complement strand
GACGCGAACGCGTCGAGCGAGAAGCCCTCCTCGACGAGGACGCGCTCGAGGAGCGCTCGACGCGACGGCAGATCGAGCGCGTCACGCTCCTTCAGGCGCGCCCTCTGGAGCGCGGGCGACGGCGCGAGACGTGCGAGCGCGTCGAACCCGGTGATGGTCCCGTCCGAGAGCAGGCGCTCCGCCGCTTCGGCGACGGCGTCGGCGCGCAGCCGAGCCTCCACCTCGTCTTCCTCGGGCGTGCCGCCGCTCGCGTGCGAGACGACGACGAGCTGACCGCGTGCGCTGTCGAACAACGAGTAGATGGCGTCGTACGTCTTCAGCGCGGGCAGCGCGCGCGCGTCGAGCGCGGCGACCGCGTGATCGATCCGAGGCGCGCCCGCCGCGACGCCCCCGACGACCGCGAGCGCCATCACGGTGATCGCGACGGCCGCACGCCTACGCGTCCGTGTCAGCGCGGCGATCCACGAGCCGCGTACGGGCTTCGGCGGATCGCCCCGCTCGAGCAGCGCGCCGAGCTCCGGGACGACGATCAGGATCGCGACGGCGGTGAGGACCTCGCCCGCCGCGCAGAGCACGCCGAGCTGGCGCATGCCCTCGACGTTCGAGAGCGTGAGGCACCCGAACGCCCCGGCCGCGGCGAACGCCGCGCCGAGCGTCGGCCTCCACGTCTGCCGGCGCGCGAGATCGGCCGCGCGCGCGGGCGGCAGACCCGCTCGGCGAGCCTCGAGAAGCCTGCCGTAGACGTGGACGCCCGTGTCGACGCCCACGCCGACGACGACGGCGGCGAACGCGGTCGCGACGGCGCTGAGGCGCGGATACGCCAACGCCGCGATCGCCGTCGTCCACAAAGTGCCCATCGCGAGCGGAGGGAGCACCGCGACGAGCGCGCGCGCGCGCCGGAACGTGAGGAGAAACGCGATCGAGGCGAGCAGCATCGAGAGCGCGCTGCTCTTCTCGAGGTCGGAGCGGATCATCGCCTCCGTCTGCTTCGCGATGACGTGCCCACCGGTCAGCTCGAGCGTGACGCCCGCGTGCTCCGGCCGCGAGCGCACGCGATCGAGCGCGGCCTCGCCCTCCGCGGTGAAGCGCGCGGCTTCACCCGCCTCGAACGCGCGGCCCCGCGGCTCGATGGCGACGAGGCGTGCCCGACCCTCGTCGGCGACGAACGCCCCACCCGCTGCGCCGCGCACCGCGGCGGCCACCTCGATGCGGTCCTGCCACGGGATGAGCGAGAGGCGGAGCGGGTCGCGCGCGATGAGCTCGGCCGCCTCGGAAGCGCCCGGCGCGAGGAGGAGCGCGCGCGTCTCGCGCAGGCGTTCGCGCATGCCCTCCTCGGTGACCGCGCGTGCGAGCCGCGCGCGCGCGACCGGGCCTGCGAAGCGCCACGCCTCGGTCGGATCCATGGCGCGAGGCGCAGGCGCGGACGTCACCACGGCCCCCACGGACGGACACGCACGCAGCTCGGCGGCGACCGCCTCGGTCGCGCGCTCGACGGCGGCGGGATCCTCGCCGCGCACGAGGACGAGCGCGACGTCTCCGCCGCCGAACGCGCGCGTGACGCGCGCGAGCGCGTCCGCCTCCGGCGTGTGCGGGAACAGCGTCGTGAGATCCTTCGACAGCTCGAGCCGAGCCGCGAAGAACGCAGCGATCACGGTGAGCAGGACGACGACGAGCCGAGCGAGCTTCACGTCGGTTCCGCGATCATGTCGTTCGACCAGCGGCGTCGCGGGCCATCACGGCTCCGACTCCGACTTCGGCTTCTCCCAGCGCACGCGGACGCGCATGATGCGGCGACGGCTCACGCTCGTGACCTCCGCCGTCGCATCGGCGCCGAGCTGGACCTTGTCTCCGATGCGCGGGATGCGCCCGAGGCGCGAGAGCACGACCGTGCCCACCGTCTCGGCCCACTCGTTCTCGTCCACCTGCACGCCGAGCGCACGGAGCTCCTCGGCGGTCGCCTGCGCGTCGACGTCCCAGACGTTGTCCTGGTTCGGCACGGGCACCACGCGAGCGGCCTCGACGTCGAGCTCGTCGCGGATCTCGCCGACGATCTCTTCCAGCAGATCCTCCATCGTCACGATGCCGCTCGTGCCGCCGTACTCGTCAACGACGACGGCGATGGGGATCTGCGTGCGCTGCATCCCGCGGAGCACGTCGAGGAGGCTCTGCGACTCCGGCACGAACATGATCTCGCGCCGTACGGACGTCAGATCCTTCAGCTTCACCGCCGCGGGATCGACGAGGAAGTCCTTCGCGTAGAGGTAACCCGCGATCTCGTCGACGCTGTGCTCCTTCGTGAGGACGACGCGGGAGTATTGGTGCATGCGGATCTGACGGACGGCCTCCTCGCCGGACGTCGAGATCGGCAGCGTGAACATGTCGACGCGCGGGACCATCGCGTGTCGCGCGCTGCGCTGCGCGAACCGGAGGACGCGCTCGACGAGCTCCGCCTTCTCCTTGCCGCCGGGGCTGCGCGCGGCGTTCGCGGCGAGGATGCCGACGAGCTCCTCCTCGGACAGCGTGCCCTCGCTCGTCGCGTCGGCGCGCAGCCCCATGAGCCGGAGGATGAGCCCCGTCGCCTTCTCGAGGACGAAGAGGAGCGGCCGGAAGACGAGGTAGATGAAGTGCAGCGGCGCCGCGGACGTGTACGCGAGCGTCTCCGAGCGCTGGATCGCGACGAGCTTCGGGACGAGCTCCCCGAAGAGCACGTGCGCGAACGTCAGGGCCGTGAAAGCGAGCGCGATGGCGACGACGTGCGTGATGCGCCCCGGCTCGCGTTGGAGAACGGAGACGAACGCTCCATGGACGATCCGCTCGAGCGCCGGCTCGCCGATCCACCCGAGGCCCAGGCTCGCGAGCGTGATCCCGAGCTGCGTCACGGACAGGTAACGATCGATGCGGGCGACGATCTCCCGGGCGCGCGTGACGTGTGGTGGCTCCCCCCGCGTCTTCTTCGTGTTGGCGAGCGTGGTCGATACCTTGACGAACGCAAACTCCGCCGCGACGAAGAAGCCATTCAGCGCGATGAACACCGCCGCGAAGACGAGGCCGAGCACCGGAGCGGGAGACCCTACTACGAATCGGCGGCCCCCAGCCCTTCAAAGGCGGCCCGAATGGCGCCCTCGACCGTTCGGGTAGGCAGAAAAGCTGGGCTTTTCCGGGCCTTCGAAGGCCGCGCTCGCCCGAAGGCGCGACGGCCTTCCGCGCAGAGAATGCGCAGCCGCCTCTGCTCCCCAGCCCAGTGACGGCCGCGCCGGGCCGAGCCGCCGCGATCGGCAGAGCCAGACCGAGCTCGAGTGAGCTGGGCGACGAATGGAAGAAGAGCCCACCGGACCGAAGAAGGCCGTCGTCCCTGCGATCGTGGTCGTCGTGGCGATCCTCACCGTCGTCACCGGCCGCGACGGCTGCAAAGCCAACGAGGAGCTCTTGACCCGGCGTCGCGCGCCTCGACACGTACGTCGCGGACCTCCGCGCCGGTCGGCCGACGCAACCCGGCGTGGACGCCGACGAGTCGATCGCCGCCCTCGCGGCGGCGAGCTCCTGGGAGGTCCACGGCGTGCAGACCGGCCCCGGCTTCGACGCCAAGGGCGACTCGTGCTGGGAGATCGAGACCGTCTTCTCGTCCGGCCAGCGGACGTCCATCGTCATCGGCATCAACGATACGAAAGGCCCGATCCACGTCGCCGGCTGGGGGAAGAGCCCTCCTTGCCACTGCCCGCCGAGGCACCGGAGTGGGAGCTTGTCGTGTCGACGGACGACCTCGCAGAAGATCCGAATCGCGCTTTGACGTAAACTCGGGCACCGTGCCAATTGTGCGTGATCGCGGTCCGTGGCGTGGGGGTCGGTTCTCGCTGGTCTTCGGTGTTGCGCTCGTGGGGTCGGCTTGCGGGGCGATCACCGGCCTCGACGATCTCTACGTCAGGGATCCGGCAACGGTCACGCCCGAGGCCGGCACGCCCGACGGCGCGGGCTTCGAGCCGGGGCCTCCGGACGGCGCCTCGAGCTCGAACGACGCCGACGCCCCCTCCGGCCCGACCTGCGAGGCGCCCGCGTCGTGCAAGCCCATGGCTCCCGGCTGGCGGGGACCGTTCGCGGTGATGCTCGCGGGCGAGAACGCCGGGCCGCTCAGGTGCGATCCGCCGTTCGTTCGAAGCTGGGAGCGTCTCGGGGACCTGAGGGGGGTGCCCCCACCGGCGGAGTGCGCGTGCTCGTGCAGCATGGCCAGCGGCTCGTGCATGGTCACGATCCACAGCTACGAGCAGGAGACCTGTGGGAGAGAGACACGACCTCTCGTCGTCACGGCCGGCGCCTGCGTCGAGACACCTCTCGGCAGCGACGCCTTCCGGGCGGCGACGGAGGTGCAGGTCGAGTGCGCTCCGACCGCGTCCGTGGTCGTCCCCCCGATCGGTCAGGACGCCCAGCTCGCGATCGGCTGCTCCCCGCGGGCACCCGGAGGCTGTCAGGAAGACTCGATCTGCATGCCGCCTCTTCCGCCCGGCGTCCGGCTCTGCGTCCGCCAGGAAAACGAAAGCGAGCCCCCGAGGCCATGTCCGCCGGCGTACCCTTCCAGGGTCGAGCTCGAGCCCGGGTTCGAGGACACACGCGGTTGCTCCCCGTGCACGTGCACGCCGGCCGTGAGCTGCAATTTCAGCTACAGGCTGTACGAGGACGACGATTGTAGCGAGCCGGTCGGGACGTACTCCGACACCCGATGCGTCGCGTCCGGCGCCGACGCCGTCCAGCTTCTCTCTGCCGCGCTCGAAGGTACCTGTGAGCCGCAAGGCGGAACGCCCATCGGCAACGTCAAGGACACCTCCGCGTCGGTGCTCTGCTGCGCGCCCTGAGCGCGATCTCAGTGGCGTAGCTCCAGCTCGAGCTCCGGAATCCCGGCCTCGCCGCGCGCCAAGTAGCCGTAGCGTGCGAGATTGCCGAGGACGCGCACGACGTAACCGCGGGTCTCGAGGAACGGGATCGTCTCGATGAAGATGTCGAGGGTCTCGCCCTTCGCCCGCGAGAGCCATCGCCGAATGGCCTCGGGGCCGGCGTTGTACGCGGCGACGGCGAGCGGCGTGCTCTCGCCGAGCTTGTCGAGCAGCTCACGGAGGTAGAGCGCTCCGAGCGTGATGTTCTGCGCGGGGCTCGTCAGCATCGAGTCGTCGTGCGGGATCTTCGCGGACGCCGCGGTCGCTCGCGCGGTCTCCGGCAACAGCTGCATGAGGCCGACGGCACGCGCCGGGGAGACGGCCTCCGGATTGAACGCGCTCTCCTGTCGCATGACGGCCCAGACGAGGTCGGGGTCGATCCGCGAACGCGACGCCGCGGAGCGAACGATCGCGTCGTAGGGACGCGGGAAGACGCACTCCCAGGCGTTCCGGTTCTTCGGACCGGGCGACGTCATGAGCAGCCGCTGCGGGATCTGCATTGCGAGCTGATACCGGCGCTTCGCTCGATCGATCATCGCGTACGCGACGCAGAGCGCGTCGGTCCCCCGCGTCGGCAGCTGCGCGATCACCGCCGACTCGCGCGCGCGGAGGGCCTCCTCGGCCTCCGCGTCGAAGCCGATCCGGTGGAGCATGTCCGCAGGCGGCGGCAGCTCGATCGAGAGCGGCGTCTCCGGGCCGTCCTCCGCGGGATCGATCGCCGGAGGGATCGTGCCGCCGTGCTGCTTCAGTCGCGCGCGCGCGACGAGCGCCGGATACGACAGCGGGCGCGTCCGCGCCACGTCGGCCCAGCGGGCGAGCGCGTGCAGCTTGTCGCCGTCGCGCAGCGCCGCGAGCGCGGCGAGGTTCGTCCATCGCGCGGCCGTGATGGCGTCCTCGGCACCACCCGAGAGGTCCTCGAGGAGCTTCCGCGCCTTCTTGTGATGGTTGCTCATCAGGTGGGCGATGGCGCGGTAGCGCTCGGCCTCGCGCTTGTCCTTCCCGTTCGGGAAGCGCCTCGTGTACTCGTCGAACGCGGACGCGGCCTCCTTCCACCGACCGGCGAGCGCGTGCGTGCGGGCGAGATGGAACTCCGCCTGCTCGGCCCAGACGGTGCGCGGGTACCTCTGGATGACGGCCTGGAACGCCGGGATGGCGTCGGCGTCGCGATCGGCACGCGAGAAGGCGCGCGCGGAAAGGAAGAGATCCTCGGCCGCGTGCGGGCCGCCCATGTTCGCGCACGTCCGATAAGCGAGCGCCGCCTCCGGATAGCGTGTCCGCGCCTTGTAGTAGACCTCCGCGCGTGCGCGGCAGATCGTGATCGCCGGCAGATGCGGCGACCGCCCGGCGGCGCGCTCGACGGCACGCAGCGCCTCGTCCGTGCGCCCCGCCTCCGTGAGCACGCGTGCGCGCGCGAGGAGCTCCTCGGACGTCAGAAGCCGCGGGGGTTTCAGCTTCTCTAGGAGCTCGGCCGCCTCGGCGAAGACTTTGTCGTCGAGGGCGTTCGTCGCGAGCCATCGTGCGTCGGCCAGGGCGGCGAGATCGCCGTCCCTCAGCCGGGTGATCGACATGCGACGGAAGCGTGCCTTCTCCTCGACCGCACGCGTCTTCTTCTGCGCCGCGATGACACGATCCCATGCGGCCCGCGCCTTCACGACGTCGCCGGCCTTGTCCCAGGCTTCGGCGGCGCGGACGAGCGAGGCGACGTCGCTCCGCGCAGAGAACCATTCGGCGGCCTTCTCGAAAGGACCGACTTCGAGCATCGCCGTCGCGCGGAGCTTGGAGACGAGGTCGCGGAGGAGCGGAAGCTCGTCGTCGAGCCTCTCGAGCGCGGCGATGGCGTCCGCTTGTTTGCCGAGCGCGAGGCTGACGCGTGCCTTCGCGAGCCGCACCTCGGGCTTCGCCTGCTCTTCGGCCGGCAGCCGTGCGAGGCCCTCCGCGGCCTCCGCGAAACGGCCGGCACGGATCGCATCGGGCCACGCCAGCGATCCGGATCCATCCCCGGCGTCCGCGCTGCTCGACGGAGACGCGGTACGCGGCGCGTCGACGACGTCGGCGCTCGCGTCCGCGCTCTGCGCCGTCGTGCGCAGCGGAGCGTCCTGGCGAGCGCAAGCCGCTCCCAGGAGCACGAGCGCGACCGCCGGTCCGACGGCTCGGCGTGCGCGCTTCGCCGCGGGGTCAGGCGAGCGTGGCGACACGGAAGCCACCTCCTCCTTTCCAGCGTGTCTCCGTCGTCACGCCCGTCGGATCGTCACCGTCCACGACGCGGCGGAGACGCGGCTCCGCGAGCGTCACGAGATGATCTCCCGACTCGATGCCGATCCACTTGCGCCCCATCTTGTGCGCGACCGCGGCCGTGGTCCCGCTGCCGAGGAACGGGTCGAGCACCCAGTCGCCGGGATCCGACGACATCGCCAGCACGCGCGCGACGAGCCGTTCGGGCTTCTTGTTCCGCGAGAAGACGACGCCGCCCTCCCGTGCGATGCCCTGGAACGGGACGTCGTCCCACACGTTGGTGAGGGGCTCGACGATCGCAGGTCGACCGTCGATCTCGCGGACCTTGTCGGCCAAGAAGAGGATGCGGTTGCCTCCTCGCACGATGAAGGGCGGACGCCCCTCGCGCTCGAGCACGAACACGCGGTCCGGGGCGGCGCGCGACCGATCGACCACACGCTGTGCCGCGGCACCGATCGCCTCGTAGCGAGGCTGCGCGAAGCGAACGACGTGACGTGCCTTGCGGAGCGCATGCGCGTGGACACGCGCGTAGAAGGCCTCGCGCCCGAGCGCGCGGATCGCCTCGCGTGTCGAGGCGTGCCCGAGCGCCTCCGCGACGGCGGTCTTGAGCGGGCGGAAACGCCATCGTTCGGGTTCGTCGTCCGGATCGTCGAGCCACGTCGAGTAGGCCTCGTCGAACGTGGAGCGCACCCGCACCTGCGGGCGGTACCGCCATCGCCTCTTGTCCTTGGCGTAGACGAGCAGGAAGTCCGAGACATGGACGGGCCCGGCGTTGATCGCTTTGTGGCCCGTGGGCGCGCTCCGCACGATCGTGACGGTGCTGATCCGGTTCTTGGCTCCGAAGACGTCGTCCAGGATGCGCGTCAGCGCCGCGAGCTGCGTGTCGTCGATCTCGACGAACACCGCGCCGTCGTCCGCGAGCAGCGGCCGCAGCGCCTCGATCCTCGGACGCATCATCGCGTCCCACTGCTCGGGCGCACGCGCGTCCTCGTACTCCGCGAACTTCCGCCCGGTATTGTACGGCGGATCGAGGTAAGCGCACCGAATCTTCCCGGCGAAACGCCGCGCGAGGACGTGCATCACCGCGAGGTTGTCGCCGTGGACGAGCAGGTTCTCGGCCCGCCGGTCGCCGTACCTCCTCAGCGTCGTCAGCCCCTCGCGCTTTCCCTCCTGGAGCCCGGAGCCTGGAGCCTCCCGCCTCAAATCTTCTCGTGCGGCCCGCGTATCCACGGCTCGGCGATCCTCCGCCAGTTGCCCTCTCCGCCGAGGCCCGCCATGACGCTCGCGAGCCCCCATTGCAGGCGGTTCATGAAGGTGTGGTCCTTCGGCATGTCGATCGGCTTCGGGAGGTGCGGGAGCACCTCGCCGTCCTTCGGCTTCATGATCCGCTTGCCACCACGCACGAGGAAGGCGACGGCCTCGCGCGCCACCTCGTGCGTGTGGCGGAAGATGCCGTCCCTCGTCAGCGGCTCGAGGACGAGCTTCGTGTAGTCGATGAAGAGCTTGAACGCGTCCGGATCGGACGGGTCGTATCCGAGGACCTCGACGCACGCGCGCTCGAACGTGGGCCAGTCCTGGTCCATGGCCGCGGTGATGTATCGCTTCGTCCCGGCGAGCAGGTCCGGAGGCATCACCTTCACGCAACCGTAGTCGAGGAAGGCGACGCGCCCGCCTCCGAGGAAGCGGTAGTTGCCCGGATGGGGATCGGCATAGAGATAGCCGTACTTGAAGAGCGCGCGGAACATGAAGCGCCAGATCGTGGCGCTCGCCGCGTTCCTCTCCTCCTGCGAAGCCCTCTGGCAGAAGGTGGCGTAGTCCTCCCCTTCGATCATCTCGCAGGTGAGGACGCGCTTCGTCGAGAAGGCGTTCCACACCTTCGGGATGACGATCTCGTCGTCGCCTTCGTGGATCCGCCGGAAGATCTCCGCGTTCTGCGCCTCGAGCCCGTAGTCGAGCTCGGCGAGGAAGACCGCCTTGATCTCGTCGAGCGTCTCCTTCGTGTGGTACTTCCGGCCGACGGGCGCGATCATCGCCTCGAGCATCGACAGGCTCTTGAGGTCGTTGGCGATCGCCTTGTCGATGTCGGGGTACTGGACCTTGACGGCGACGACGTCTCCCGTGCGCGTCTTCGCGCGGTGCACTTGGCCGATGCTCGCGGCGGCGAACGGGTCGGGATCCCACTCCGCGAAGACCTCCTCGGGAGGACCGAGCTCCTTCGTGACCACGCGGATGGCCGCCTCGCGAGAGAGAGGGGGCGCCTTCGCCTGGAGCTTCTTCAGGACCTCCTTGAACTTCTCTTCGTAGCCGGGCGGCGCGAGCCCGTCGATGTACGAGGCCATCTGCCCGAGCTTCAGCGGCAGCCCCTTCATCTCGCCGAGCGTCTTCAGCATCGCCTCGGCGGTCTTCTTCGCGTTCCGGAGGACACGCTCCTGCGCCTCGCGCTCGGCGTCGGCGTCACGACGCTTTCCGAAGGCCGCCCGGCGCATCGCCTCCGTCGCGAGCGGTACGGCGCGCGTCGAGAGCGCCCCGAGTCGCGCCAACCGCCCGAGACGCGACGTCGGCGGGGCATCGGGGCGTGCCTCGTATGCTTCCTCCCGCTCTTCGTCTCCGGCCATCGCGCGAACTATAGCCGCGTCGCCCCAGGGCTCCAGACGAGAGAAGGCTCCGGGCGGAAGGCTCCGGGCGGAAGCCGAAAAAGGCACGCAGGAGCTCGTCACCGTCGCGTTCTGCGGCACCACCCCGGTCGCGTTTCGGTATCCTCGGCGCCTGCATGCGTCGCTACATCCCTGCTCTCCTCCTCACGCTCACCGCGTTCGGACCGTTCGTGCTCACGGGTTGCGACAAGATCATCTCGAAGCTGAAAGGCGCCGACGAGGACGCCGGGGAGATGGCGGACGCAGAGGTCGCGGCGACACCGGCGACCGCAGAACCGACGGGCGCGCCCACCGACACGGCGACGCCGACGGACACGGCCACGGCCGAGCCGACGCAGACCGCGGTGACGCCGACGCCGACGCTCACGAACACCGTCCAACCCCCGAACGTCGTCCCGACCGTCGACGCCGCGGCACCGGCGATCGTCGACGCCGGCGGGAGCCCTGCCCCGACCCCCACCGACGCCGGCACCACGCCTGCGCCGACGCCGACGCCGACGCTCACCATCCCCAAGATCACCAACCTCTTCGATGCGGGTCTCCGGCTCGACCAGTTCGATGCGGGCGGCTTCAAGCCGCCGTGGGTGAAGTGACCAGGAGGCGGGCATCGGGCAGAGGTGCCTCGCTGCTCGATGCCTCCGCGCGTGGCACTTCACGGCGCGTGCCGGCTCGCTTCCCGCGGAAACTTGACCCTCCTGCGGCTCCCACCGAAATCTGCTAGCGAGAGGCTCGCATGGTCGACCCGATGGCAGCTCCGCCGGATCGTTCGCTCGGGGAGCAGCGCCAGAGCACGGGTCCGCTCCCGCTCCATGCGACGCTCCCGCGCAAGTTCGGGCCGTACACGCTGTTCGCGCCCCTCGGTCGTGGCGGCATGGCCGAGCTGTTCCTCGCTCGCGGCGAGACGTCGCTCGGGGCGACGCGGCTTCTCGCCGTGAAGCTCATCCTGCCCGCGTTCGCGGACGACCCGAAGTTCGCCGCGATGCTCATCCACGAAGCGAAGCTCGCGGCTCGGCTCAGCCATCGTCACATCGTCCAGGTCTTCGATCTCGGCCGGAGCGATCCGGCGGACGACAGTCGGCTCTACATCGCGATGGAGTACGTCGAGGGCCTCGACCTCAACGCGCTCCTCCGCCAGTGCACCGAACGCAACGAGGGCCTCCCCGCCGAGCACGCGCTCGGCATCGTCGCCGACGTCCTCGAGGGCCTCGACTACGCCCATCGCCGCACGGACGATCACGGCAATTCGCTCGGGATCGTGCATCGCGACGTCTCGCCGTCGAACGTGCTCATCTCGTACGAAGGCGAGGTCAAGCTGTGCGACTTCGGCATCGCGCACGCCAACGACCTCGTCGCCGACGACGAGAACGAAGCGCTCAAAGGCAAGGCCGGATACATGAGCCCGGAGCACGCGCGCGGCGAGCCGCTCGACGCGCGCGCGGACGTCTTCGCTGCGGGGATCATCCTCTGGGAGCTCCTCTCCGGCCGCCGCCTGTACAAGCCGCGCAGCGCGGTGCCGTTGCTCGAGCAAGCGCGCCGCGCCGAGATCCCGCCCATCCCGGACAAAGGCTTGCCGAATCACGAAGAGCTCGAGCGCATCGTGAGCCGCGCGCTCGCGAAGAACCGGGACGAGCGCTACCCGTCGGCCGCCGCGTTCCACCGCGATCTCGAGAGCTACATGGCCGGCGCAGGCCTGCTCGCGAGCCGCCTCAAGCTCGGCGAGTGGATGTCGACGACCTTCGGGACGAAGATCATCGAGGAGCGCCGCGCGAGCGAGCGCCTGCTTCCGAAGAGCGCGCCGCCTCCCCCGCGCTCGTCGCGCGCACGCATGGGCACCGCGGCAGCCGCCGGCCTCACGGTCCCGAGCCCTCCGCGCGTCCCGTCGGACCTCGCCGTCACCGTGACGCACGAGGAGAGCATCCCTCTCTTTTCGCCCGAGTCTCTCGCGGGCGCGACGCTGGACATCCAGCCGTCATCCAACCGACCATCGGAGCCCGAGCCCATGTCGAAGCGCCCAGACGACGAGGAGCTGCTTGCCTGGGCCCGCAAGCGCGGCGTCGTCACGTTCCTCTTCTTCTTCACCATCGCCTGCACGATCGCGCTCGTCTGGTACCTGACGCGCTGAGGTCGGGCGTCCACGCGCCTCGTGCTCGTGCTCGGCACCCGGTCCCGCCCAGCGTTGCAGTGGCGTGCGATCTGATGCATTGAGTCCGGCATGGACGGCGCTCCCGCCGCCGAGACGGCGCTCGCCGACGTCGCGGTCCCGGTCCCCCTCCCCCGACCGCTCACGTACCTCGTGCCGGACCGCCTCGCCGACGCGGTGGCCCCGGGACGCCGCGTCCTCTGCACGATCGGGTCGCGCCGCGTGGTCGGGGTCGTCGTCGCGACCCGGCGAGGCGAGCCGCCGGCCGGTGGCAAGCCGCTGCTCGACGTCCTCGAAGGCGTCAGCTTGCCGGACGACGTGCTGACGTTCCTCGTCAGGCTCTCGAGCTACTACCTCGCGCCGATCGGCGAAGTGATGCGCCTCGCGCTCCCGCCGGTCGATCGCGAGGCCGTCAAGGCGACCGAGGATCTCACGCTCTTCTCGACGACGAAGGGCGTGAGCCTCCGCAAGGTCCAATGGGTCGAGGCGACGGACGTCGTCGAGACCTCTATCAAGGAGGGCGCGTCCCGCGTGCTCGCGGTCGTGCGCGCGCACGGGTCGATCCCGCTGTCACGGCTCGAAGACCAGTTCGGCGGGGCGCGTGGGACCGTGAAGCGGCTCGCCGAGCAAGGGCTCGTGCGACTCGTCGAGCGAGAGGCGCCGCGGGATCCGTTCTTCGCCGATGCGGTCGTGCGCGACGTGCCGCCCGAGCTGACCGAAGCGCAACGCGCGGCGACGGAGGCGATCGACGAGGCGCTCTCGCGCGCTGCAGGCCACGATGCTCGTACGAGCACGAGCACGATTCTGCTGCACGGCGTGACCGGGTCGGGGAAGACCGAGGTCTACCTCCGCGCGATCGCGAGGGCGAAAGAGCTGAAGAAAGGCTCCATCGTCCTCGTCCCCGAAATCGCGCTGACGCCGCAGCTCGTCGCCAGGTTCCGCGCGAGGTTCGGTGACGACGTCGCGGTGCTCCACTCCGCGCTCACGCCGCGGGAGCGGTTCGACATGTGGCGGCGCCTCCGCGCCGGCGAGGTCGACGTCGCGATCGGGGCGCGCAGCGCGCTGTTCGCGCCGGTGAGGGATCTCGGGCTGGTCATCGTCGACGAGGAGCACGATCCGTCGTTCAAGCAGGAAGAGGGCGTGCGGTACCACGCGCGGGACATGGCGATCCTGCGCGCGCATCTCGTGGGCGGCGTGTGCGTGCTGGGCAGCGCCACGCCCTCGCTCGAGAGCGAGCACCTCGCACGGTCGGGCAAGGCGCGGAAGATCGTCCTGCCCGATCGGGCACGGGCGCAGGAGCTCCCGAAGGTCGAGATCGTCGATCTCCGCCGCATCGGCCCCGGACCCACGGGCGATCGGCGCTTGTCCGCCCTTCTGCATCGCGCGCTCGAGGAGACGCTCGCGGCCAAGGAGCAGGCCATCCTCTTCCTCAACCGGCGCGGGTTCGCGCCGAGCGTCCGCTGCGAGGGATGCGGAGATCTCTCGTCGTGCCCGCACTGCACCGTCGCGCTGACGTTCCACAAGCGGCGGTCCGGCGTCGTGCGTTGCCATTGGTGCGAGTACGAGGCGCCGATGCCGGATCGGTGCAAGAAGTGCGGCTCGGACCAGATCGCGCTCGAAGGCCTCGGCACCGAACGTCTCGAGGAGACGCTCGCGCAGGCGTTCCCCGACGCTCGGATCGCGCGCCTCGATCGCGACGTCGCCAGCGGCAAGCAGGTCGAGAAGATCCTCGCCCGTGTGCGGGCGCGCGAGGTCGACATCCTCGTCGGCACGCAGATGGTGACGAAAGGCCACGACCTGCCGCACGTCACGCTCGTCGGCGTCATCAACGCCGACGCCGCGCTGTCCATCCCGGACTTCCGGGCCGCGGAGCGCGCGTTCCAGCTCCTCGTCCAGGTCGCCGGCCGTGCCGGGCGCGGCGACGCACCGGGCAGGGTCCTCGTGCAGACCTACGACCCGGACCATCACGCGATCCAGCTCGCCGTCCGCCACGACGTCGCCGGCTTCTTCGACCGGGAGCTGCGCGACCGGAAGGAGCTCGGATATCCGCCGTTCTCGCGGATCGTCCTCGCGCGCGTCGACTCGATGGACGAGCGCGAGGCTCAGGAGGCCGCGGCGGCGCTCGCGCGCGCGGCGCGCACGGTGGCTCGTGCGACGACCGCCGGACCGACGCTGGACGTCCGCGGGCCGTCACCTGCGCCGATCGCGAAGGTCCGTAACCGCTACCGATTCCGCGTGATGCTGCGGAGCTCCTCCCGCGAGCGCCTCAGGCAGGGCGCCCTCGCCGTGCTCGGCGCCATGTCCACCCTCCCGCGGACCGTACGCGCCACGATCGACGTCGACCCCGTCGGGGCGCTATAGCCATGACGTGACCGAGCCGCCGAAGGAGCTCAGACGAGGACGCTACACGATCCTTCGCGTGCTCGGCGAGGGCACCCAAGGCGAGACCTACGAGGCGATCGACAACGGCATCCTCCGCGCGACGACGCGAGACGAGCCGCTCGTGAAGAAGTGGGATCGCTACGTCGAGCGAGCGCGCACCGGAGAGGTCCGCGACACGAAGGCGCTCGTCGCCATCAAGTGCTTCCGCGTGAAGAAGGCGAAGGCGTGGAAGGACGTCGAGCTCGCCGAACGCGAGGCGCGGACGCTGGCGTCCCTCGATCATCCGCACCTGCCTCGGTACATCGAGCACTTCGAGGAAGACGGCGCGCTCTACCTCGTGATGGAGAAGATCGAGGGCGAGAGCGTCGCGGCGCTCCGAGGCAAACGCACGTGGTCGGTCGACGAGGTCACGCGCATGCTCCGAGACGTCGGCGACGCGCTCCGCTACCTCCACGGCCGCACGCCGTTCATCGTCCACCGCGACGTCAAGCCGGCGAACATCATCCGGAGACCCGACGGCTCGTTCGCCCTCGTCGACTTCGGCGCCGTGCGCGACAGCCTGAAGCCCGCAGGGGGGAGCACGATCGTCGGGACGTTCGGATACATGGCGCCGGAGCAGTTCCAGGGCCGCGCATCGCCGAAGTCGGACGTCTACGGGCTCGGCGCGACCGCGATCGCGATGCTGACGGGGATGGAGCCGGAGGACCTGCCGCACGAAGGCCTCGGCATCGACGTGCAGCGCGCGCTGCCGAAGGGAACGCCCGAAAGGCTCGTGCGCGCGCTGTCGGCGATGCTCGTCCCGGATCCCGATCGACGCGTCGACTCCATCGACGAAGCGCTCGCCTTTCTCCGCGCGCCGAACACGGCCGAGCGCGAAGAGAGCGCTGCGCACGCGAAGCTCGGAAGGAGAGAGCGCCGCGAGCAGCGAGCTCGAGAGAAGCGAGAGGCCCGCGAGCTCAGGCGCCGCAGCCGTGAGCTCGCACGCGCGAGGGCCGTGCCGTTCGTCCCTCGACTGATCGCGAAGCTCGGGCTCGCGATCGCGAAAATGGCCGTCTGGGTCAGCGTCGGGATCGTCGTGCCGATCGTCCTCACCGTCCTCTCGCTGTTCTTCGGCGGCGCGCTACGCCGTGCGGCGAAGGCATGCATGCGCGCCGCGCGACGCGCGAACGCGCGGATGGGCGACGCCTCGGCGTGGCTCTCGGGCCATCGACGGGAGGACACCGAGGCGGAGGCCGTGCGGATCCGCGTCCATTCGGAGCTCGACGAGGTCCGCGCCGTGACGCCGAGCCAGGCGCAGGCGCTCGCGATCAAAGAGGCGTCCGAGGCGAGAGCGAGAGGGGAACGGGTCGACCCGTGGATCGACGAGCCCATCGGCGAAGAGATCGACGAGGAGGTACGGACACGCCGCCTGCTCCGCCGGCCGCTCACCTCCGACGAAGACGACGCCAAGCGCGCCCCTCGTGGGCGCTGAAGAACGCCCTGCTCCGTTTGCGCGAAACACCGCGTCGAGCGGCGGAAACCGGTTGGTGGCTTTGATCCACCACTTGTCCACCGATTCCCGCCGGGTCGTCGACGAAGCGTGGGCCGCGAGAGCAGACAGTCGAATATTTTTCGACACTTAGAAGCGACCTCTCGAGTCGACCCCCGAGGCACGGAGGTAGCAAAAGGTCGTAGCGTGTGGGTTGGCTCGCGTTCGGTCGTGGCGGCGACCGCTCTCTTCGCCGCGTGCGCGTTCTCTTTTGTCGGGTGCTCGTCGGAGCCCGACGAAGAGGTCGAAACGACAGAGGCGGATCTGACGAGCCCTCGCTCGATGCGCGAGGGTGACATCCGCCTCTACTTCACGAACCCGCTGCACGACCTGCGGGCGCGCTCCGTGAGCGCGTTCCCCCAAGACGATCCGACCGCCGCAGAGCTGGCCGAACGGCGGAGCGGCGACAGCGAGCGCCCCGATCTCGATCTCGTGAAGCTGATCGACGGCGCGCGCAGCGCGAGCTGCTCGGTGCTCGCGGCCGTCTACGACTTCGACTTGCAGCCGCTCGCGGAGGCCCTCGCGCGCGCGAAGAAGCGTGGCTGCGACGTGCGCGTGGTGACCGACGGCGACACGATCGAGAAGGCGGATCCGAACCCCGATCGCCCCAATCGACGCAAGGAGTTCAAGCCCGAATACCAGGCGGTGTTCGAGACCCTCCGCCGCGCGAAGGTCCCCGTCCACGACGACGGCTCGCGCACGGCCATCATGCACGACAAGTACGTCATCGTGGACGGCAAGTTCGTGATGACGGGGAGCTGGAACCCGAGCGAGGACGACACGCACCGGTTCTTCAACAACGCAGCGCTCATCCGCAGCAAGGAGCTCGCACGCCGGTTCACCGTCGACTTCGAGCAGCTCTTCGAGAAGTACTCGTCGTCCGGACCGCTCCCCCGCAACGAGCCCGCGCCGCAACCCGACCCGGCGGACCACTCCTTCGAGGTCGGTGGCCGCAAGGTCGAGCTGTACTTCCCGCGCGCCCAGCCGGCGCTGGCACGCATCGTCGAGCTCACGAAATCCGCGAAGAAGAGCATCCACTTCCTCGCGTTCTCCTTCACGGCCGAGGAGCTCGGCACGGCGCTGATCGAGAAGGCCGCGAGCGGAGTCGAAGTGAAGGGCGTGTTCGAGAACTCCGCGGCGTGCTCAGGACAGTACAAGGCGCTCGAGAACGCACCGAGAGCGGCGCGAAAGAACCTCGAGCTCTACCGATGGGTCTACGGCCCCATCAACTTCATGCACCACAAGGTGATCATCATCGACGAAGAGACGGTGATCTTCGGCTCGTTCAACTTCTCGGAGAAAGCCAACTCGGCCAACGACGAGAACCTCCTCGTCGTCACGGACCGGAAGCTCGCAAAGGCGTTCGAGGACGAGCACGCGCGCATCGTCGAGGCGAGCGCGCGGTCGGCGCAGCCCGAGGCGTGCGCCGAAGAAACGCAGTGAGCTCTTGCCCTCGCCGCCCGCCGTGACGAGGCACGGCTCGCGCGGTATACCCCCGACCGTGATCCCGCCGCTGTCGATCCGACTCACGACGCCGCGCCTCGTGCTGCGTCCGCCGCGGACGACCGACGTCGGCGAGATCCGCAGGCTGCTGAGGCACAACCAAGCGCACCTCGAGCCGTGGAGCCCCGCGCCACGCCCGGGCGAGGATCCGACGTCGATCACCGAAGTCTCGAACAGCGTCCTCCGGCAGCGACGCGATTGGAAGAACGGGCGCGCGTTCACGTTCATGATGGCGCTCAAGACCGATCCGTCCCGCTTCATCGGCAAGATCGCGCTCACGGGGATCATGCGCGGCGCCATGCACGGGGCGTATCTCGGCTATTGGATCGACGTCGATCATCAAGGCCGCGGATTGAGCCCCGAGGGCATCCGCGCGGTGCTCGATTTCGCCTTCGGGCCCGCCCAGCTCCATCGAGTGCAGGCCGCCATCATGCCCCGGAACACGAAGAGCATCCGCGTCATCGAGAAGCTCGGCTTCCGCCGCGAGGGCTACGCGGAGCGGTATCTCCAGATCGCCGGAACCTGGGAAGACCACATCTTGTTCGCGCGCACACGCGAGGAGCACCTCGCGAGCGAGCTCCGCGACGACGCCCGCGTCTGAGAAGCGTCCGGCGCGGGGCGCGTCGTAGCGCGAGCTCGCAGGCGCCCGTCCGAAACCCCGTCGCTCCCTACCGACACCTGCGGCGAGGCCTCATCTCCTCGTCGCGACGCGCTTTTCGCATGTTCGAAAGAATCGAAAAAGAACTGCGATCAATCCGTGCAGCTCGACCGTGCGGCATGTTAGGTTCGCGCCCGCTTGTGAGGTGAAGATGAGCGGATCGAACAAACGCTTTCTCGTAGGGGTCTCGGTAGTTCTCGCTGCAATTGCGAGCACCGAGGGCGCGGCGCACGCGCAGAACATACCGGGCTTCACGGTCAATCGGTTCGAGCCGTCCGAACGTGGGAGCCACTGGTTCGGCAGCGAGTCGCTCGACTTCCGTGGGAAGGTCCGGCCGGCCATCGGCGTGATCGGCGACTACTCCTACCGCTCCTTGCTCATCTTCGCGCCCGACGGAGACGTGCGGGCGTCGGTCGTGAGGAACGCGTTCTACCTCCACCCGGGCGCCAGCCTCGTCCTGTTCGATCGCCTGCGCCTCGCGTTCAACCTGCCCATCCAGGCAGGCGTGGACGGACACGCCGGATCGGTCATCCGCGACGGCACCGTCTACCGGTTCGCCCCGCCTCCGCGAGACGGCGGGCTCGGCGATCTCCGCTTCGGCGCCGACGTCCGGCTCTTCGGCGTGCACGGCGACCCGATCACGATGGCCGTGGGTGTCCAGGCATGGGCGCCGACCGGTAGCCAGCCGCAGTACGCCGGTGACGGAGAGTGGCGCCTCAAGCCGCGTGTGATGGTCGCCGGCGACGTGGGGATGTTCACGTACGCGGGACAGATCGCGGTGGCTTGGCGATCCCGTGAGGAGGTGATCGGCGCCGGACGGATCGGCAGCGAGGCGAACATCACCGCCGCCGCCGGCCTGCGCCTCCTCGACAAGAACTTCGTCATCGGTCCCGAGGTCTGGGGCTCGACGACCTTCGAGGATGCGTTCGGTCGCAAGACGACCCCGATCGAGGGCGCGCTCGGCGCGCACTACTTGATCGCGAACCAGGTCCGCGTCGGCGCCGGCGCCGCGACGGGCTTCACGCGCTCGTTCGGCGCGCCGGTCGGGCGAGCGATGCTCAAGATCGAATGGGCCCCGGGCATCGTCGCCGACCGCGACGGCGACGGCATCGAGGACCGTGAGGACGCGTGCCCCGACGTGAAGGGCGTGCGCAGCGCCGACCCGGACAAGAACGGCTGCCCGCCGGCTCCGGTGGCCGCGGCGCCGTCCGACCGCGACGCCGACGGCATCCCCGACGACGTCGATGCGTGCCCCGACGTCGCCGGCGTGAAGACCGACGACCCGGCGACGAACGGCTGCAGGGACACGGACGGCGACGGCGTCTTCGATCCGCAGGACGCGTGCCCGGCCGAGCGCGGCGTCCCGAGCCAGGATGCGACCCTCAACGGCTGCCCGGACACCGATGGTGACGGCGTCTTCGACAAGGTCGACGCCTGCCCGAAGGAGCCCGGCAAGCCCGACCCGGATCCGAAGAAGAACGGCTGCCCCGAGGATCCGGACCGCGACAAGGACGGCATCCCGAACGAGTCCGACGCGTGCCCCGACGAGCCGGGCAAGCCCGATCCGGATCCGAAGAAGAACGGCTGCCCGGTGGCCTTCATCTCGCAGGGTCAGATCAAGATCATGCAGCAGGTGAAGTTCAAGGTCGGCAGCGCCGCGATCGAGCAGGGCAAGGACAGCCTGGAGGTCCTCGAGGCCGTGAAGAAGATCCTCGACGAGCACCCGGAGATCAAAAAGGTGCGCGTCGAGGGACACACCGACAGCACGGGCTCGGAGAAGCTGAACAGGAAGCTCAGCGCCGATCGCGCCGCCGCCGTCGTGAAGTGGCTCGTCTCGCAGGGCATCTCCAAGGATCGCCTGACGAGCGTCGGCCACGGGCCCGACAAGCCGATCGACACGAACGACACCGCGCAGGGACGGCAGAACAACCGCCGCGTCGAGTTCCACATCGAGGAATGACGTGAAGCCCGCGGTCGCTCGAGCGGCCGCGGGTCCCTTCGCGAAAGCACGCAACACGAGCGCCCGTTTGGCCGACGGGCGCTCGTGTCATTTCTGCGTCTGATCGGCGCCGTCGCCGCCCATCTGGTCGGCGAGCTCGTCGGGCCGTCGCGATGCGCGGCCTGCGACGAGCCCGTCGCGAGCCGCTTCGTCTTTTGCCCGTCGTGCGCCGCGTCCGTCGAGCGGCTCGAGCCGGACGTCCGCGGAGGCGGCGTCGCCGTCTTCGAGTACGGCGGCGCGATCGCGACTGCGATCACGCGCCTCAAGTATGCGGACCGCGCCGATCTCGGGCCACGCCTCGGCCGGACGATGGTGCCCGCCGTCGAGCGCCTGCGCGGCGCGATCGACGTCGTCGTGCCCGTGCCGCTCCACCCTCGACGCCTCGCGGAGCGCGGCTACAACCAGGCGGCGCTGCTGGCGCGTCCGGTCACGCGCGCGCTCGAAGCACGCAGCGCGCCGCGCGCGCTCGTACGCTTTCGTCATACCCCGCAACAGGCTCTCCTCGATCGAGCGGAGCGGCTCGCGAACGTGCGTCATGCGTTCGCGGTGCGCGATCACGCGTCGATTCGAGACGCGCGCGTGCTCCTCGTCGACGACGTCCGCACGACGGGCGCCACGCTCGACGCGTGTGCATCCGCCCTTGCTGCAGCAGGCGCTCGTCACGTGCTCACGCTCGTGCTCGCGCGGCGAACCTGACAACTGCACTTGCCACCCGCGCGTCCCCGGGTGGCGCATGCAATCTCGATGCTTGCTATCATGGCCTCGACGCGCCGATGAGTAGCGATCTCTGGCGGTGGGCGGATCCCAATGGGCAGCAGCGCCAGGTGCGGCTGGAAGAGCTTCGCGCCGCGCTCGCCGGTGGCCTCATCGCCCCGAACACGCCCGTGTGGAAGGCGGGCTGGCCGAACTGGAAGCCGGCGCACGAGGTCCCGGAGCTGTCGTCGGCGTCGGTCGGAGGCGCGAACGGCGTCGTCCTCAACATTCCGCCTCCGCCGCTCGCGATGCTCGCCGTCCAGCAGCAGTACGAGCAGCAGGCAGAAGCAATCGTTCCGGGCCTGTCCGCGTCCGCGCCGAAGAAGGAGCCCGAGCCACCGCCTCCGCCACGCTACGTCCCGATGCCGGCGAAGGCGAGCTCGGTGGCCCCGCCTCCGGAGAACCTCAAGACGCAGATCGGCGGCTCCGCGCACATCCCGGCCGCGGCGCCCCTCCCGGCCCCGCCTGCACCCGTTCCGCCTGCTCCTCCGGCGCCCGGCTCCGCGCCGTCGCTCGGATCGAGCCTGCCGACGACGATCGGCATGCCGCCTCCGCCCGATCTGGCCGCGCTGGCGAAGCCCGCGCCCGCCGTCGGTGCGAGCGGCGGCCCGGCGCCGCCTGCGCCTCCGAGCATCGAGGAGCTCAGCGGCTCGGTGCTCGTCGACGCCTCGTCGGCCTCCGTCGGGACGAACCAACCTTCCCCGTCGAGCCCGTCCCTCGACCTCGGGACGGCCGACGAGGTCGGCGAGGGCCTGCCCGGCGTTCCGCGAAAGCTCGACCTCCGCAAGGTCCTCGACTTCCGCAGCATCGGCGAGGACCTCGCGCTCCTTCGCACCGGCAAGCTCCCGCAGAACAAGGTCACGCTCGGCGTGCTCGGC
Source organism: uncultured Myxococcales bacterium (assembly GCA_937949945.1). Classification (GTDB taxonomy): domain Bacteria; phylum Myxococcota_A; class Polyangia; order Polyangiales; family Polyangiaceae; genus Labilithrix. The sequence continues at coordinate 26,881 of CALFEQ010000174.1, read as the reverse complement.
GGCGCTGCGCTCTTGTTCGTCATCCTGCTCGTGGCGGGGATCGCCAGCCTCGCGAGCGGGTCCTCGAAGAAGGACTCGAAGGAGTCGGACGCATCCTCTGCATCCGCCGCCGCGAAATCGTCGCCGCCCCAAGCGTCCGCGGAGAGCGCGACCGCGACGCCGGCGCCCGGCACGACGACCGAGTCGAAGGCGAGCGGACCGGTCTTCGGCAGCTGCACGACGGCAGGAGAGCCGAAGAAGATCGCGCCGCGCGCACAGATCATCAGCGGAATCGAGGCGCATGCGCTCGGCGGCGAGCTCGTCCTCGGCTTCGCGTCGTCGGCTCGCGAGGCCGTCGTGACGAGCCTCGATCCCGTCTCGCTCTCGCCGACGGCGACGACGCGTGCGAAGGCCACGGGCGGCGACGTGCGTCGCGTCACGCCGACGCTCTCGAGCGGCAAGCTCGGTGCGATCGTGGACGTCGATCGCAAGAACGACGTCCTCGCCACCAGGCGCGTCGCCGGCTCCGCAGGCGCCGTCGACGTCGGCTACGCCGACGGCGCGATTGCGTGGGCCCCGCACGGACGCGACAGCATCGCGAAGCTCTTCTCGCTCGAAGGCAGCGCGCCGGTGGAGGCCCTCCGCGCGGTCGCGCTCCCCGACGGCAAGGGTGTCGCCGTGACGTTCCGGCGTGGCAACTCGATCAACGTCGGGATCGCGACGGGTGATGGAGTGCTCGAGCCCGCAGGCGAAATGTCGAGGATCGACGGCCAGGGTCAGGTCGGCTCGCCGGCGATCGCGGTGAGCGGCGATCACGCCATCGTCGCGTGGGCGGATCGCGCCGGCGCCGAAGACGATTGGGGCATCCGCTGGACGAAGATCCGGATCGGCTCGTCGACGAGCGATGCCACGCCGTTCACGATCCCGGACGGCGGCCTCGGCGGACAGGCCATGTCGCCCGCCATCGCCTCGCTCGGCGGCGGGCGCTTCCTCCTCGCGTGGACGGAGGGCCCCGTCTCGAACCACCAGGTCCGCGCGCTCACGTTCGACGCCGACGGTTCGCCTTCGGGCTCCCCGCTGACGATCTCCGCCGACGGTGTGAACGCAGGGCAGCCTGCCGCCGTCGTCGGTCCGGACGGTCGTGGGCTCGTCGCGTATCTCGCGGCGAAGGGCAAGAGCCTCGAGGTCCACGCGACGCCGGTGAGCTGCTCGCCCCTCTGATCGAGCGACAGGACGACGATGAACCTTCGTGTGATGCTGATGGCGCTCGCGCTCGGCGCCTCCGCGCCGGCGCTCCCCGCCTGCGACTTCGTCAACAAGCCGACCAAGATCGGCAACGGTCAGCTCTATCAATCGGGCGACGGCCGCTACGATCCGTGGTTCGCGCAGGTGCATCAGGAGCAGGTGGCGGCGGCGAGCTGGCCCGACGAGTCGAAGGCCGCCCGCAAGCCGATCATCACGGCGCTGAACCTGCGGCCGGGCGCGTCGAACGCGACGATCCTCTCCGCGGCCCGCGAGAAGCAGGGCGATCCCAACGTCGGCCGCGCCGTCGATCAGACCGTCGCGGCCGAACGAGAGTTCGCTCGCAAGCTCAACGCCCATCAGCCGAGGCTCGAGCGGCTCCTCGAACGCGGACAGGAGCTGAGGAAGCAAGCCGTCGAGGAGCGGCGCAACATGGGCGCGGCGAAGGCCGACGAGAAGAAGGTCGCGAAGAAGGAAGAGCTGAAGCGCGAGATCGCCGCCGGAATCGACGCGCTGGAAGACATGCTCACCGACGCGAAGCGAGGCGCGAAAGAAGCCGACGAGCTCGCACGCAAGCTCCGAGCCGCATGGTCCGGCAAGGACGAGGATGAGGAGCCGCCGCGCGAAGAGAAGAAGGACGACGACAAGAAGGAGCCCGTCGCCAAGCGACCTGCACCGAAGGCGGCGACCAAGCCCGCTCCGCCACCGGCAGAGACGCCGGCGCCGAAGCCCGCGCCGAAGGAGCCGGACGAGGTGTTCAATCCTTGATCCCGCGGGCGTCGAGCGGCCCGTCAGAATAGCTGCTGAGATTTCATCAGGATGGAGGCCGGTCGAGCGGGGCCGTGATCGATCGGCATTCCATGAACTTGATTTCCGCTATAGTGGACGTAACGTCTACTATAATGAATGTCGTATCCGGCCCCATCCACACGAAGGAGCCGAGCGTCGTCGGCGTGATCGGCACCCGCTGGCTCGCCGAACGGCTCGGCGCGAAGTGGCTGCGAATTCTCGACGTCCGGGCCACGACCTCCGCCATGCGCGACGACCGGAGCGGTGTCCGGCTTCGAGCCGTCGCGTCGGAAGACGAGCCCCGGCTCGTGGAGCTTCCGAACGGCGCCGGCTGGGTGCGTCGAGGCAAGTGGCCGAAGATGTCTCGCACGTCGGACGCCTTCCGCCGTGCGCACATCCCCGGCTCGGTGCAGCTCGACGTCGCGGGGCGGCTGTTCGATGCGAACGGCTCGGTGATCTGTGCGCCCGAGCTCGCGATGCTCATGAGCCAGCTCGGCGTCGGTGACGAGCACACGGTCGTGCTCGTCGACGACGAGCCCCCGCAGGCCGCGCTCGCCGCTGCGTGGGTGCTGCGCCGCTACGGCCACGACAAGACGCTGCTGCTCGCGGGCGGTTTTTCGCGCTGGCTCGCCGAGAACCGGCCCGTGACGGCCGAGGTCGTCCGCCACCCCTTCGCGAGCTTCACGGCGCGCGCGGGGTGACGATCACGCGGCGCGCACGACGGAGAGCCGTGCGCGCCCGACGACGCGCGCGATGACGGACGCCACCTCGGCCGGCGCGTCGAGCTGCGGGAAGTGGCCGCTGCCCGCGACGGTGACCACCTCGACACCGCCCGGATCCTCGACGAGAGGATCGCGCTCGCCCGCGACGATCACGACGGGCACCTCGAGGGCGCGCAGCTTCTCGCCCAGCGTCGCGCGGACGGCGTGAGCGTCCGCGAGCAAGCGCGCAGCTCCGCGACGACGCCGTCCCACGATCCCGAGTCGAGCGGGATTCCATGGAGGAGGACGACGTCGAACGGTGTTCGGGCTGCCCTCGACCCACGTGGGGATGCCGCCGACGCGACGCAAGCCGCTCGCGAGCGCGTGGGTGCGCGCGACGTCGCGCTTTCCGAAGCGGCTCGCGAGGAAATGGTCCACGGTCCGGCGGACGGCGAGATCGATGTCCGGCATCTCGAGGCCCATCGCCGACATCGCACGCTTCGTGGCGTGGACGTCGTAGCGCTCGGGTCCGATGAAGCTGACCGCCTCGGGGCTCACGCCCGTGAGTCGCTCGCCGCCGATGCGGAGGAACCACTCGAGCGCGCCCTTCGGCACGGTCCGGCGGACGACGGGCACGCCGAGGTGACGCGTGATGCGCTCGACGAGCTCGATCATCGGAGGCGTCGCGTCGTCGATGACGATGTGCTCGCCCTCGACCTCGCCTTCGAGCTCGGGGACGCCGGCGATGAAACGCGCGAGGAAATCGACCGTCATGAGCGGCATCCAGTACGACGCGTCACCGACGAGGGCGGGGATCTTGCCGTGGAACAGATCGCGCACGAGATCGGCGAAGCCCCAGAGCTGCTTGCTCTCGCCCGTTCGCGAGTCGCCGATGATGGTGCCCGGTTGGACGCGCGTGATCGGGACGCCTTCGCGCTCGTAGGCGCGCACGAGGTCGTCGGCCTCGATCTTGGAGCGCTCGTAGCCGCCGGCCCGCGCGATCGTTTCGCGCGCGTTCTGCGCGCCGATCTTGAAGCCGCCGACGTAGATCACCCGGCGGAGCCGCTGCGACCTCTTGGCGGTCTCGACGAACGTACGCGTCCCTTCGACGTTGACGCGGCGAGCCTCCTCGATCGAGAGCCCGAACTTCATCGCCGCGCCGAGGTGGTAGTAGTCACGAGCGCTCGTGCCCGCGCTTCCGTGCGCGTTGTCCTCGCAGCTTCGGGATCTTGGTGAACGTCGGACCGTACGCTCCACGTACACTGCGCAAAGTTCGTACACCTGCCCGACGTCGCTCTGGACGGATCTCCGGCAGGCGCACGCGCACACCGCTACGATGGCGTCGTGCCTTTTCGCGAGCCTCGGATTCGAAAGGTCGAGGGATCGGTCACGTACGGCCCGTTTCCGACTCCGGTTGGCGGGATCTTCACGACGTTCGCCATCCTCGTCGCCGCGATCGGGCTCTGCGCCATGGGAATCGACGAGGATCGCCTCGTCTGCACCCCCGACGCCACGTGCGTCATCACGCGCCGCCTGGGCCCCGACACGCCACCCTTCCCGACGAGCGCGCTACGCGACGTCAGCGTCGAGATCGAGAGCGGATCGAAGAACCGCAAGTATGGAGTCCTCTACCTCGTCCTGGACGATGACAGCGCCATTCGGTTCACGAGGACCGATCCCACCAAGGCCATAGCGGTCTCGGATCGACTCCGCCCGGCGATCGCCGAGAAGCGAGCCGTCGACGAGCGCGTGCGCGGACCGTGGTGGGCGCTGGTCGCGGCGTTCTTCGTCTTCTTGGGGTCGCTCGCATCGTTGCGCTCGACCTTGCGAAAGGTGGGGCGCTTCCGGCTCGACGTCGTGCGCGACGGCTCGGCGCTCCGCGTGCAGCGCTCCGTGCTCGGCATCCCGTTCACGCCGTACAACGTGTCGCTCGAAGGCGTGGTGGACGTCCGTGTGGAGAGGAAGTGGCTGGGCGACACGTCGAACCCACGAACGCCGGCGACGCCTGCCGCACGGATCGTGCTCGTCGATCGCTCCGGAAACGCACGGCCGTTGACCGATCGCCCGTTTCCCGGCTTCGCCACGCACCTCCGCGCGGCGGCCGCGCTTCGCGCGATCCTCGGTCTGACGCCGCAGCCCGGCGGCGTCGAAGACCAGCTCGCCAAGCTGCCTCCCGTCACGACGCCTCTCGGGACGCGCTTCGGATTTGCGTGGCTCGGGTTCACCGTGGGCGGTCTGCTCGGGCTCGCCCTCTACGGGATCGTCGGACTGTCGCTCGGCCTCCTCCGCGCGCAGGACGGCATCAGCCCCCTTGCGCTCGTCGTCGGCTTCGGCGGCGGGGCCGTGTCGGGCGTGTTGCTCGCCGCATACCTGACGCGCCCGCGCCCTCCGCGCTGACGCGTTCACCGACCCGCGAGCACCGCGCGCACCCGCGCCGCGCGATTTGCCACGCGCGCGCGGAGCTCGGCGAAGCGAGGATCTCGGCGCGCCGCCTCGAGGTTGGGGCAAGCATCGACCCACACGACGTCGACGAACTCCGCGCGATCGGCCTCCTCGACCGCTCGGAGCACTCCGTCGACGTCACCGATCGCTCCCGCGATCTCGGCCCTCACGCACGCGAGGTACGACGCGCGACGCTTCGACACCGGCTCGTTCGGGTCCTGGAGCACCCGCAGCGCGTCGGGCGCCGGAGCGGATCCCGACATGAGCGCGATCGCCGCCTGGAGGGCGGCCTTGGTCGCGAAGTCGGGCGCGGCCGAGAGCTCGGCGACGTACTTCGCGACGCGCTCGGGCGTGCGGCCGTACGAGAGGGCCCGCGCCCGATTGACCCAGTAGTCGTTCGTCTCCTCTGCCTCGGGCGGGCGCGCGTCGAAGATCGCGTCGGAACGCGCCCACTCGCCGAGCAGCGCGTGGCCGCGCGCGATCCACCATCGAGCGTGCAGCATCGAAGGGTCGAGCGTCGTCGCCGTGTAGAGGTGCGCGAGCCCCTCGGCGGCGCCGACCACCTCGAACGCGAGCAGGCCGAGGTACTGGTGGGCGTCGGCGTGGTGCGGCGCGACCTGCAGCGCGTCGAGCACGGCCCGCGCGGCGCCGACGTCGTCCGCCAGGTGCAAGAGGACGGACGCGAGCGCGACGTGCGGCTCCGGCCGATCGGGAGCGAGCGCGAGCGCGCGAGCGGCGACGGCGCGCGCCTCTTCGAGCTCCGACGCGCGCCCTCCGAACGAGAGGCGGCGAGCGAGGGCGGCGGCGTACGCGGCGAGGATCATCGGATCGTCGGGCGCGCGCTCCAACGCGCGCGACAGGTACTCGATCGCGGCCGTCGGCACCCAGCGGCGGCGGTACTCCTGGATGCCCTTCAAGTAGAAGTCGTGTCGGCACGCGAAGGCGCGCGGAGTCGAGCCCCGCGACGAGCAGCGCGCTGAAGCCCTCCGAGAGATGCGCATCCTCCGGAGGTCCCTGGTTCGCGAGCGGAAGCACCGCGAGGACGCGCGCACGCCGCTGCGTCGACGCGAGCGCGCCGGGCTCGACGCGCCCCGGAGCGGGGAGCGCCGCATCGATCGCCGCCGCGACCTCGCGCGGATGCGAGAATCGCGCCTCGGGGCTGCGCGCCAGGCATCGCGTGACGACGCGCGCGAGCGCGAGCGGGATCTCCGGACGCCGCTCGCGCGGATCCGGCGTCGGATCGAGGAGCGGCCGCAGCACGTCCTGCTTGCTCGCGCGGAACGGTCGCTCGCCGGTGATGATCTCGAACAAGAGGACACCGAGCGACCAGATGTCGGCACGCGTGTCGACCCGCTCGTTTGCGAGCAGCTCCGGCGCCATGTAGCCCGGAGTGCCCGCGAACGATCCGACGTCGGGATCGTCGGCGAGCATGGCGATCCCGAAGTCGGAGAGAAGGATGCGCCCGTCGTCCGCGATCAGCACGTTCGACGGCTTGAGATCGCGATGAAGGACGCCTGCGTCGTGCGCGGCGCCGAGCCCGGCGCAGACGGCGCGCGCGATGCGCGCGACCTCGGCGAGCGGCATCTGCTGCGGGAGCAGATCCGCGAGCGTGCGCCCCTCGACGAGCTCCATCGTGATGAACTTGCCATCCTCGTGATCGCCGATGTCGTACGTCCTGAGGACGTTCGGATGCGTCACGCGGCGCGCGAACTTCACCTCGCGCCGCAGCATCTCGATCTGCTCGCGCGACCTCGAGAGGCTCGGCTCGAGGACCTTGACTGCGACCTTCTCGTCGAGCTCGATGTCGTACGCGAGATAGACGTCCCCCATCCCGCCGCCGCCCAACATGCCGAGGACGTGGTAGCGCTCGCCGATGACGGGCAGGTCGTCGCGGAAGGCGAGCGTCGGTGGCCCGGTGGCGAGCGTCGTGTCCTCGGGAGGCGCTCGCTTCAAGGCGGCTCCCCCGACCCGCGCCGCGAGCGTCCGAGGCCGTACTTCTCCATCTTGTAGATGAGCGCCCTGCGCGAGATCCCCAGGCGCGCGGCCGCCCGCGTCTGGTTGTGGTTCTCCGCCTCGAGCGCGCGCACGATACGATCGCGCTCCACCTCGGCGACGGCAGCCGGAAGCGCGCCGGTCGCCGCCCCCTTCGCGCCGCCGCCACGCACCGTCTCCGGCAGCGCGTCGACGCGGACCGTCCCCCCGTCGCTCATGACGACCGCGTGCTCGATGGCGTTCCTCAGCTCGCGGATGTTCCCCGGCCATGCGTGGCCGACGAGCACCGAGAGCGCCGCGGGCTCGATCGAGGGCGGCGGTCGCCCGAGCTTCCTCGCCGCCTGCTCGGCGAAGAGCGCCGCGAGCGACGGGATCTCGCCGGGCCGCTCTCGCAGCGGCAACCCCGGTGGGATTCTTCCCAGGAAGAGGGGAAGGACGTACGTGCGGGGTTCGCTGAAAGCGGTCGTTCCACGACCGTCAAGGCAGCTTGACCGCCTTCGCCTCGGCGTTCTCCGGATCGAGCTTGAGCGCCTCGTCGCGATGCTTCGCGGCGTCGGCGTGCCGCTTGAGCGCGGCGAGCGACTGCGCGAGCAGCCCGTGCGCCGTGGCCTTCTCCTTGTCCTTCATGCCCGTGAGGAGCGCGGTCTCGAGCTCGAAGACGGCTTTCTCGTGCGCGCCTCGCGCGGCGAGCGCGCGGGCATAGAGGACGTGCGTGGGCCCGCCCATCACGTCGACGTAGATGGCGCTCTCGCCGACGCGGATGGCCTCGTCCCACGCCTTCAGCGCGACGAGCTTCTCGAGGAGCAGCCTCCAGATCTTCTTGTCGTGCTGCTCGAGCGCCGCGAGCTTCCGGAGCAGCTCGAGCTCGTCGCCTTCGCGCTTCTCCTCGCGCGCGAGATCGTAGAGCCCCCGCAGAGGCTCCGCCTGGCTCGGATCGAAACGATGCGCGGCCTCGAGGTGGAAGCGCATCTTCGCCTTGTCGTCCTTCGACTCGGCGATGTCGGCGAGGAGCGCGTGGACGACGTAGCCGTCCTTGCCGTGGCTCCGCATCGTGTCGAGGTGCTTCTCCGCGCGTGCGACGTCCTTCTGGCCGAGCGCCAGCTTCGCCGAGACGAAGTGCGCGTCGCCGTGCCTGGGATCGATCGAGAGCGCCGCGTCGAGCTCCTTCTGTGCCTCGTCCCGCTTGTTCGCCGCGAGGAGCGAGAGCGCGAGCTGTACGCGCGCGTCGGCGTCATTGGGTTTGTCCCTCACGGCGCGCTTGGCGTCGTCGAGGTCCTGCGGCTTCAGCGTGAAGACGTACTGGTTCTCGTAGCGAGACAGCCGCGCGAGCTGCCACGCGCGATAGCCCTTGTCGTACTCCTCGGGCGTGACGCCGAACGCGGTCTTGATGACCTCCGGCGTCTTCTTCCCCTCTCCCCAGAGGCGGAGCGCCTTGACGACGCCCTTCATCCCGAAGCGCTCGACGGTCCAGACGAGCATCTGGCTCGCCGCGTAGTACGCCGTCGTCACGTCGGTCGCGTCGTTCGCGTGCGTGAACGCACGGTTCATGTCGACGGCGCCGGGCAGCTTGTTCTGCTTGATGGCTTTGTACAGCTCCGGATCGAGCTCGCGCGCCCACTCGGGACGCCGCGCGATCGTCTCGTACTCGCTCAGGCCCTCGGTGAACCAACGCGGGACGTGGTTCTTCGAGAGCTGGATGGCGAAGACGTGGCCGAGCTCGTGCCAGACGACGTTGCCCCAGTTGAACGGCTCGGCCTTCGGGCTGATGGCCGCGATCATCCCGCCGAAGCACACGCCCTGGATGCCGATGTTCGGCAGCCCGCTCGTTCGCACGCTGAACTGCTCGCGATTCGCGTAGAGCTCGACCTGCACCGGGACCTTCGGCACGAAGCCGTAACGGGCCTTCATCGACGCCCACGCCTCGCCGAGCAGCCGCGGCACGTAGCGCTCCATCACGGGCCGCTCGTCCTTCGCGTAGCGGACCTTGAAGATGCCGTCGGTGAGCAGCTCGTACTGGGTCGGGATCTGCTGCTCGTACATGTTGAGCGTGTTGAAGACGCGGACGTTGAACTTGTCCTTCGTCCACGCCTTGCGGATCGCCTCGAGGCCCTTGTCCTCGTCGCCGGCGCGCATCTGCGTGAGACCGAGCGCCGCCCAAGCCTTGCCGTCGTCGGGGTCGATCTTCACGGCCTCCTGCATCATCGCGACGATGTCGTCGTAGCGGTGCTCCCACTCGGCGTACTCGCCGACGATGTTGTAGAAGGTCGAAAACTCCGGGTTTCGCGCGAAGACCTCCTTCTTCACCTGCTCGAAGCCTTGCCTGTCGTCGTCGAGGAACCTCGCCGCCGCCTTGAGGCTGAGGAGCTCGAGGTCGTTCGGGTTCGTCGCGAGGCCCTGGGCGATCGCCTTGTCCGCCGCCTCGATGTCCATGTTGCGGAGCGCGAGCCCCGCGCGGACGGCGAGCGCTCCGGTGTGCTTCGGATTGACCGCGAGCGCTTCGTCGACGAGCTTCTCGGCTTCGTCGAAGGCGAGCGTCTGCTCGAGCTTCACGCGCGCCATCATCACGAGCGCATCGGCGCGCTTCGGCGCGATGTCGAGCGCCTCCTTCGTGACCTCGGCGGCGTGGCCGGGATCGTACTTGTCGAGGAACAGCTCGGCCTCCCAGAGGAGCGTCTCGACGCGCTTCCTGTCCGCGCGCTCGCTCTCCTTGAACGCCGTGTTCGCGTCCTTCGGGCTGCGGAGCAGGAAAGCCGCGCGCCCGACCTGCGCGAGGCCTTCGGCGTCCGTCGAGGTGACCGTGTTGTCGTTGTAGTCCTCGATCACCTTCTTGAGCGGCTCGTCGGCGTCGGCGCGCCGGCCCATCGCGATCAGCGTCTCGCCGATGAGGAGCTTCGCGCGTCGAGCGTCGGCGGTCTTGCCGTTCTCGAACGGCCTGAGCAGCGCGAGCGCCTCCTTCTGCTTGCCCTGCGCGAGCAAAATCTCGGCGCGGAGGATGTTCGCCTTCGCCTTCAACGCAGGCGATGCCGCGGCGGCCAGCGCGTGCTTCTCCGCGTCGGCATACTTGCCCTGCTCGAACGCGGCACGGCCGAGCGCGAGGCGCGCCTCCGGCTCCGCAGCGCCCTTCACCTGCGCGAGCTCGGACTCGGCCTTCGCATAATCCGACGCGGCGAGCGCGGCGAGCCCGGAGGCGAGAGGACCGGAGGACTTCGACGGCTGCGCGTCGATGCTGGCCGAGGCGAGCAGGAAGGCCAACGCGGTGAGGGAGAGGCTGAGTCGGCGCATGCGGACGAACCGAGAGGGTAGCGGAACGGCTCGACCGGCGGCACTCGGAGCGCTCGACCGCGACCGTTCGCCCCGGACCGGTGGCCCGTGCCTTGCTGCTTTCGTCCGCGATGAGCCATCGCAGCCCCGGCGTGCCGGTCCGTGAGCCGCCGCGCGAACGAAAGCCTCCCGCCCGCGACCCGAGCCGCAGGAAGGGTCCGGTGCGCGAGCCGCCCTCCGATCGCCGGCGGGGCTCCGGACCGGATCGGCCGATCGGCGACCCGCCGCGCAAAGGTCCGGTCCCGGGAGAGCGTCCGCCGAAGATCCGCGACCCCAAGGGCCCGGCCGATCGCGGCCCGGTACGTGCCGGCGCGAAGCTCGCGACGTCGTCCAGCTGAAGTCAACGCGGCCTTCCGTACGTGCTCAGCGCGACGAGGACCACGGCGCTCACCACCGTCGCCGACGCGACGAGGAGCACGTGCGATCGAGGGATCGGCCGCGCCGAGGCGGTGGCCGCCGGGAGCGGCCGCGCGAGCGCCCAGACGATCGCGAGCACGGCGACGGCGAGGAGGACGAGCTCGATCGGGAACGGCGGAGGCGCGTTCCGCGCGACGGCGCGGCGCTCCGCTTCGACCCTCACGCCGCGCATCGTGACGTCCGTACGGAGCTGCCACTCGATCCGGAACGCCACCCAGTAGAGCGCGCCCGACACGCCCAGCGTCGCGAGCATCTGACCGAGGCCGTGCAGCCTCGATCGCGAGCCGAACTGCTCGCGAAACGCGTCGACGACCGCGCGTGCACAGACGAACGCCGCGACGGCATACGCGACGAGCGCCGGGCCCCAGACGAGGAACTGGAGGCCGCGAGCGGCGAGCAGCCGAGCCGTGCGTCCGGGATCGTAGAGACCGTGGAATCCGCCGGCGGTCGCGTACCCGAGCTGACCGAGCAGAAAGAAGAACGCGACGAGACCGACGAGGAGCCGCGTGATGGGCGCGAGCTCGCGACGACGGATCACGGTCACGGCGGCGGCGATGCCTGCGGCGATCGTGATCGCGAGCCCGGCCCAGTTCGCGACCAGGATCCGCGGAAGCGTCCACCGCGTGCACGGCGCGTAGTACACCTCGCCGTGCCCGAAGAGCGTCAGCTTCATGCCGTCGATGCCGCAGGCGAGGAGCGCGCTCGCGAGCGCGTGTCCGCCGAGCTCGTGGAGCAAGAGCCCCACCGCGTGCATGACGAAGCCCCACGCGAAGAAGAAGACCACGATGCCGAGCCAAGTCTTCTTCGTCATCGCGAGGCTCACGCTCGAGCTCACCTACGCGCCGATCTTCTCGAGCGCGGTACCAGCGTACGGATTCCGCCGCCAGTACTTCGGCAGGAAGAAGCGGGGCAAGAGGCGCCACGGGGTCATCCAGGTGTAGTGCGCGCCGCTCGAGCGGTTCGACAGCACGCGATCGGCCAGGAACGCGCAGACGGGCTCGGGCGGATCGATCACGAAGCGGAAGAGCCAGCGCATGCGGAGCCAGTTCTCCGGCGCCCCGCGCGCCCAGGACGTCACGAGCAGATCGGTCGCCACCATCCCGGGGCTCAAGGTCCCGATCGACACCGGCTTGCCGCGCGTCTCGCGCACCAGCGCGTCGGTGAAGTAGCGAAGCGCGCGCTTCGTCGTGCAGTACGGCGTGAGGCCGTGGCTCCACTCTCCCCGGCTGCCCCAGCCCTCCATGTTGAAGAGCTTGCCGTGCCCTTGCCGCAGCATCCCGCGGAGCGCGATCTGCGACGCGAGCATGGTGCCGAGGAGGTTGGTCTCGACGACCGAGCGCATCTCCTCGGTGGAGAGCTCGACGCAGGCGCGGGTCGCGTTGCAGGTGCCGGCGTTGTTGATCCATATGTCGACCGCGCCGAACGCGTCGGCCGCGGCGTCCCAGAGCGCCTGGATGTCGTCGGCGCGCGTGACGTCGCACGTTCGGCCGATCACGCGGCCTTCCCCGTGCTTCGATCGGAGCGCGGCCACGACGTCGTCGACGGCCCGCGCGTCGCGTCCCGAGATGACGAGCGATCCTCCACGCGCGAGGAAGGCCTCGGCCAGGCCGAGCCCGATCCCGCGCGAGCTACCCGTGATGACGATCGCACCCATCGTGCGTGACTCGCAGCATACAATGACCCGGTGGACTGGCTCCGACTCCATCCGCGCGCGCTCGGAGACGCGTGGGACGCGTTGCCGGAGGCGGTCCGTGCCTGCCACGACCCGTCGCCGTCGCTCGAGGCCGAAGGCTCCTTCACGGTGACGCGCACGCGCTCGCAGCTCGCGCGCATCGCCCTCGCTCTCGCGGGGACGCCGCCCGCCGGTCGCGACGTCGCGGTCCGCCTCGAGGTCCGGGCGAACCGCGACGAGCAGATCTGGGACCGCGATTTCGCCGGCTTCCGGATGACCACCATCATGTCGCTCGCGCCGGGCGGGCTCGTGGCGGAGCGACGCGGCCCGCTCGAGCTCCTCTTCCGCCTCGAGACGGAGGCGCGTGCCCTCGTGTATCGCCCGGCCGGCCTCCGCCTGCGCCTCGGACCGCTGCGCATCCCGCTGCCGTCGTTCTGCGGCCCGCGCGTGGAAGTCCGCGCGTGGTGCGAGCCGGACGAAGACGACGTCATGCACCTCCGCGTGTCGATGTCCCTGCCGCTGTTCGGCGAAGTGACCACGTACGGCGGCGCGCTCCGCCGCGTCGACGCGCGACCGCGAGCCCTCGCCGCCGCGAGCTGAGCACGGCCGCGTGGGAACCGTCGCCGTCACCGGCGAGGTCAGTCGAAGAGCTCGGGCTGTCGGAGCTGCATGAAGACGTGGATCGCGCGCGCGCTGTCCGCGTCGAGGTCCTCGAACTCGATGCCCATCCCCGGCGTCACGCCGCGCGCTTCGCCGCCGAAGACGTCGGACGGATTCGCCGTCGCCTCCGGACCACGCAGCCACTTCACCGTCCCGCGGATCGTCATCGGCGCCGAATGCATCAGCGAGAGCGACATGACGACGGGCGTCCCGATCGGCAGCGTGTGCTGGGTCGCGATGAAGACGCCTCCTCCCGCGATGCTCCCGGAGAGCCCGGTGTAGAAGTTGTTGTCGCCGCGGAGCGTGACGCCGAGCGTCAGCGCATACATGGGCTCACGACGTCGATCCACGGCGGTCGACGCGTCTCTGGCGGGTGTGCTGTCGAGTCCTTCCACGTTCCTCCGACCGCCGTTCGCGGCCCCTCGACGGATCGAACGTCCGCCTCGGCGCGATCTTCAGGCCCTCGCCGAACGAACGCGGCCGGACTCGCGGTCAGCTCGCCTCGCCCGCCGGCTTCGTCAGAGCGAGGACCATCTCCACGCCGTCCTCGCCGTCCGAGTAGTACTTCCGCCGTACGTTGAAGCGCTCGAAGCCGAGCCGCTCGTAGAGGTGGAGCGCCGCGTCGTTGCTCGCGCGGACCTCGAGCAGGATCTTGGACGCGTCGTTCGCACGCGCGTACGCGATCACGTCCTCCACGAGCGCACGTCCGATTCCCCGTCGGCGCCATGCCGGATCGACCGCCACGTTGAGCAGGTGAATCTCGTCCGCGACGTGCCAGAAGAGCACGTAGCCGAGCACGGCTCTGCCGGGTCCACGCGCCACGCGGAGCCGTGCCCAGGTGCGGACGAGCTCTTCCCGAAGCTGCTTCTCGCGCACCGACCGCGGATCGTCCCGCTCCGCACCGATGTCGCTCGGGCGGAAGGAGGCGAGGTCGATCGCGAGCGCGGCCTCGACGTCCGCTTCGGTCATGGGCTCGATCGTCGGCGCGGTCACGCCGCGAGCATCGCGCGGATCGCGGCGCGAACCAAGCGTCGCGCCGCGCCGCCGAGCCGACGACTCAGAGCGTCTCGAGCCAAGCGATGAGGTCCGCGATCTGCTGGGCGGACAGGCCGGAGGTGTTGCCGTGCATGTCCCCGCCGCCCGACGCGCCGAAGCGATCGAGGAGCGTCTTCGCGCGACCGTCGTGCAGATACGGCGCGCGCACGCCGAGGCCGAGCAGCGAAGGCACCTGGAAGCTGCCTCCCGTGCCGACGTCGACGGTGTCGCTGTTCGTGAGCTTGGGCCCGGCGTGGCAGTCCGAGCAGCCGATCCCCGGGTCCTCGAAGAGCGCCTGGCCTCGAGCGGCCGCCTCGACGTCACGCGGGCGGTGGCGCGGAGGCGCCGGGATGCGCGTGAGCCAGGCGCGGAGCGCGTCGACCTGATCCGCGGCGAGCGGCTGCCCGGCCATGCGCCGGACGAAGACCTCCGTCGCGAAGTCCTCGATCTTCGGGACGTCGCCGTTCCAGTGATACGGCTCGGTGCCCGCGAGCGTGCCCTGGAGCGTCTGCGTGCGACGTGCGCCGGTCGTGAACCTCCAGACGCGTCCATCGTCGGCGCCGCCCGGATGGCACGAGACGCACGCGATGCCGCCGCCGGAGTCGCTGTGGAAGATGGCGTGGCCCGTGTCCTCGCGAGAGGCACCGCCGGCGGCGATCGTCGTCCACGACGCGCGGGGCGGTGCTGCGACCGAGCGCACGTGGAAGGCCGCCGGCTCGCGCGAGAAGGCGACGAGACGCGTGGCGTCGGGCGTGTACGTCACGGCGACGACCTGGCCGGGAGGATTCGCCACGCCATCGCCGGGAATGCACGGCGGGCCCGGGAAGCCGGCGTCGATCTCCTCAGGGGGCGCCTCGGCGCCATCCGTGGCGGCGAGCAGAACCTGCGGCGCCGAGGGTGTATGACCGTTGCCGGCCGCGACGACCGCGAAGGATCGGCCGTCCGGAGAGAACGCGATGTCCACCGGAAGGACCGCGCGCAGGAGATTCGCCTGGAGGACGACCGAGAGCTCGTCGCCGTTCGTCGCGACACCGGTCACCGTCGTCGAGACGACGCCGTCGCAGTCGTGGCCTGCGTAACCGTTCGGCGCCTTCACGTCGACCTCGTCGAGCTGCGCGGTCTGGTGCGCCATCAGCACGCCCGCCGGGGTCTTGGCGAGACGCCAGGCGACGAACGACTCGCGCGGAGAGCTTTTGAAGCTCGCCCGAGCCGGCGGGACGATGCGCGAGAGGACCGAGCCGTCGCTCTTCGCGACCCGGATCAGCTCCGCGCTCCTGAGCCGACTGACGAGCAAGGCGTCCGGTGTGACGACGATGTCGCGAAGGTCGGGATCGAGCCGGGCGAACGACGTCGCTGCCCCTCCCGCGACGGGCAGCGCGTCGATCTCACCGCTCGCGCACGTCACGAGGAGACGTTCGCCGTCGACCGCGATGCCTTGGGGATCGGGGCACACCGCGCGTCGCTCGACGACCGCCCCCGAGGCGACGTCCACGGTGGCGACCATCCCGGAGCGGTGGAGCACGACGTGGACGCGCTTCGCGGCGTCCTCGACGAGTCGGCCGGGCTCGTCGTCTTGCGCGAGCGCGATCGCCTTCACCGTCTTCGACGCGAGGTCGGCGATGACGATGCGATCGCGGTCGGGGTCCGAGGCCACGGCGTGCGTGCCGTCGGCCGTGACGACGACGGTCGCGGCGCCGATCGGGGGCGGGGCCTTCGCCTGGGTCACCGTCGGTCCGAAGTCCGGAGGGCCGAACGGGATGGGCATGCCCGCGTCCACGGGTGGCGGCGGGGCGGGTGGCCCCGGCGGGAACGACGGAGGGGCCGCCGGAGCCGCCCGAGGAGTCCCTCGAAGCGCCGAGATCGCTGGACTCGCAAGCGATCGCTCCGGCGACCACGCTGAGCACGAAGACGGTCGGACGCAACTTCATCTCGCTGCCCCCTTTCACACGACACGCGACGTCATCCGTCGCTCCGAGGCGTTCGGTGAAAAACGTGGAATACGCCTAATCAGCACGTCACCAAGGAAGCCGAATGGCCGAACCTTCGCGGCTCCGTCGCACGCGAGGAGGCTCGACGTGCCCGTACGCGCCGCAGCTCAGAAGCGCAGACGCGCGAGCGATCTCCGCGCCAGGGCCGCTATCGCGCCAAGTCCGCGAAAAGTCCGCGGAGCGGCCGTGAGAGCCTGACACCCGAGTTGCGTTCCTCACCGCAGTTGGCGGCTCAAGATGGCACGCCGGCGCGCGAAGGCGGAGGCGGCCGCGAAGGCGGCTCCGAGATGCGGCCTTCCGGGACGCGACCGATGGCACGGGCACGAGGGGCGAGGGCGTGCACGTCGAGCGCGAGTCGGATCGACCCGTCGCCGCGCACGATCGCGCCGGCGTAAGGGCCGATCCCCCACAAGAGCGGGGAGAGCCGGCGGACGAGCACCTCCTCGGTCTGCCCGACCGCGTCGACACCGACACTGAAGCGATCGGTCGTATCGAAGCCGTCGAGATCGACGACGAGCCCGGCTCCGCTCGACGGAGCCCAAGGACCGAGAACGCTGGGCGGAGCTCGAACCGAGGACGGCGGGGGCCGCTCCACGAGGCGCGGCTCGAGACAGATCGCGAGGTGGGGCACGCGCTCGCCATCGGGCTCGAGCCCGCGCACGCGCGCCACGTTCGCGACGGGAATCGCGAGGACATGGCCGCCGGCGGTCACCCAGAGCACGGTGACGAGACCGCTCTCGATCGGGACCTCCACACGCGCCTCGAAGCCGAGGCCGTGCCGGCTGGAGAGGCGTATCGATCCGCCGAGCCGCCGTACGCTCGCGAGCGCGATGTCGAGCCCGATGCCGCGCCCCGCGAGCAGATCGGGGCTCTGCCCGCGCGTCGAGAAGCCGGGCACGAAGAGGAGCTCGAGGAGCGTCTGATCGTCGGCCGCCTCCGCGAGCAGCTCGGTGACGACGCCGGTCTCGACGGCCCGCGCACGCACGGCGGCCACGTCGACGCCGGCACCGTCGTCGGAGATGCTCACCGAGAGGCGGTTGCCGCTCCGTCGCGCGCTGAACGTCAGCGTCGCTTCGCGCGGCTTGCCCATCGCCTCGCGCACCTCCGGAGGCTCGATCCCGTGCGCGATCGCATTGCGTGCAAGCTGCAAACACGGCTCGACGAGCGCCTCCGCCAGCCGGCGATCGATGAGCTCCTCGCCTCCCTGCGTCCGAACCGCGACCTCGCGGCCCGTGCGCCGCGCCTCCGCGTGCGCCGCGGCCGCCATGCGCGAGAACATCCCGCGGATGGGCGTCTGGCGCATCGTCGAGAGGATCTTGCGCGTCGCTCCGGCGTCGTCCTTGAGCGCCTGGCTGCTCGCCTCGAGCCGATCGGCGGCCGCGTCGAGCTCGTCGCCGATCCGACCGAGCGCATGCGCCGTGCGCTCGATCCTCCGAAGCGCCGCGGCCGGAGCGCCCCACGGACGCGGCGGGCCGATCAAACGGAGCGCCTCGCCGAGCTCGGCGCGCAGTCGGCGGACCTCGCGCGCGTGCTCGAGCGCGCCGTTGACGCGCGCAGCGACGCGCTCGCGAGCGACGGCGATTCCGGAGGCGTGATCGAGGAGCTGATCGACCGACTGCGCCGACACGCGGATGGTGCCGTCGGCGTCGTGAGCGGGACGGCCTTCGCGGCCGTCGTCGGGCGGCCAGGCGCTCGGATGCTGCGACGGGCGCTTCGTCCTCGGTCGATGCGGCACGCCACGGAGCGTCGCGAGCGCGGCCTCGGGATCGTCGACGAGCGCGCCGAGCACGGCGCGCCACGCGGCGACCTCGTCGAGCGCGGTCTTCGCCGCCCCGGGTGCGCCGCTCGTCCCGCCGCGGAGCCGCTCCTCGAGCCCGTGGCAGAACCACGCCATCGGCTCGTCACCGGCCGCGCTGGCCGCCCCCTTCAGCGTGTGCACGTGCCGGTAGATCTCGGCGACCGCTTCGTCGGGGCTCGTCGCAGCGACGGCGAGGGCGTCGTCGATCCTGGCGAGCCGGTCGGTGACCTCCGCGAGGTACTGCACACGAACGAGCGGGTCGAGCGCTCCAGGCACGAGATCCGGCGGAGGGACCGGCCACTCTCCGGTGGCCGCGGGCTCGCCCGCGCCGAGGCGGCGGATGGCGCGACGCACCGTGGCCTCCGCCTCGTGCAGCGCCTCCCAGTCGCCTTCGCGGAGGCGCCGCTCGAGACGCGCCATCGCGCTCGCGAGCTCGGGCTCGCCCGCGAGCCCCGCGGAGCCCTTCAGGGCGTGCACGGTCCGCCGGGCGGATTCGAGCTTGGTCTCCGCGGGCTCGTCGCTCTCGGCGAGCCGTTCGAGCGTGACGAGATGACGCTCGAGCTCTTGGATGAGGATCCGCGTGAGCTCCGGATCGTGCGACGTCACGCCTTCAGCTCTCCGCGTCGTCGTCGCCGAAGAGGCGCGTCAGCGGCTCGAGGACGGGCCGGAGCGCGGCGACGACCAGCGCGCGCGGCGCTTTCCCGCTGAGCGCACCGAGCGAGGCCGCGAGCGCGCGCGCGTGCTCGGTCGCCTCCGCGATGGCGCGTGCGATCTCGGGATCGCTGCCGGTCGCCTTCTCGAGGCGTTCCCCCAGCTCCAAGAGCGCGCGCTCGGCGTCGGCGGAAGCCCCGCCGACGCGGGAGGCCTCCTGCGCGATCTCCGCGGAGAGCTCGCGCGCGCGGTCGAGGCTCGCGTTCACCTGGGTCAGCTCGCTCCCGAGATCGCCGAGCGAGAGGCCGAGCTCGCGGCAGGCCTCCGCCCCGCGCGTCGTCTGCGCGCGGATCTCGTCGGACACGAGCGCGAGCGCCTGCCCCGGTCCTTCGCCGAGGCGGGCACCCTCGAGACCGGCGTTGAGCGCCACGAGCTCGAGCCGGGCGAACACCTCCTTCAGGCGCTCGAAGCCCGCCGCGATGTCGGCCGACCGCGTGGAGACGCTTCGAGCACGGTCCGCGAGCGCATCCACCATCCCGCGCTGTTTCGCGACGTGGGACGCGATCCGCTGCGCCGCCTCTCCCGACTCGCGCACGGACGTGGACGCGCGCTGATGACACGTCCAGAGCGCGCCTTCCTCCGCGACCGTCCTGCCGGCGGACGCACCATCCTTGCGACCACGCCGGAGGAGACGGAAGAGCCTCGCTTTTCGTTTGTCCTCCGACGTCACCACCCCGGTCCTCCCGCGCGCGAGGCTACACCGCCCAGCGATTCTCGCGAACCCTCGCGATGACGGCCGCGACGTCGAACGGACGCGCGACCTCGTCCCCCATCGTCGGCTCGCCGCTCGCGGCGTCCACGTCGAAGCGCCCCGTCGCGACGACCTCGAGACCGGCGAGCCCGACGTTCTCGCCCATGACCGAGCACACGAGCATCGCCGCACACGGCTGGGCTCGTGCGCCCGCCTCGCGTTCGTGCACGAGGTCGCCCGACAGGTCGATGACGGGGATCATCTCGCCTTCGACGAGCGCCACGCCGCGCAGCTCTGCCGGGCCGCCGGGGACGCGAGCCGTCTCCGGGAGGGGCAGGATCTTCTGCGCGATGGTCGCCGGCAAGAAGTGGAGCTCGCCACGGACGCGGAACATCACGCCAGCGACCCCCTTCACCGGATGCGCCCCCCGCTCTTGCGTCATCACGACCTCATCACGCCACGCGCCGTCGAAGCGCGCGCGCCTCGAGGAACTGAACGAGGATCCTGCACGCGTCGAAGCTCGAGAGGTTGCTCGCCGCGACGATCGCGCGGATCGTGCGCTCTCCGTCGACCGCATCGAGCACGGCGCGCTCCTTGGCAGGAAGCGACGCGACGTCGAGCGTGCCGAACGCCGTGTCGTCGCGAAGGAGCACGGTGTCGAAGCTGCCGAGGGTGCGCTCGAGGACGCGCCACTCGTCGACACGGCGGAAGCCCTCCATGACGACCGACGCGACGGGCAATGCGAGCCGCGCGCTCTCGGCGAGCTCGGAGGGCGGCTCGCGACGGAGCTCGAAGCGACCGCTGGGCCAACGCAGCACCTCGTAGAGGAGCTCGCTCGACTGTCGCGACAGCGCGGCACGGAGCTGCGCGGCGGTGATCTTCCCGCGAGAGAGCAACGCCATCCCGAGAGGGAGCCGCTTGCCGAAGGCGCGGCCCGCTGGGTGCACGCTCGAGAGCGGCGGCTCCTCGCCGTTCGCATCGGCTTCGGCAGCGCGCCCCGACTCGCGCATGATCGCGTCGATCTCCGAGGGCGTGAGCACGCCCTCCTCGACGAAGAAGCGACCGAGGCGGAACTCGTCGCCGGCTCCCGTGGACTGGACGAGATCGATGGCGCCGGCGCGGAAGGTCGCGCGGACCTCGGCGCTCCCGTTCGTGCACACGAGCACGCCGGACTGATTCTCGGCCTGCAGGAGCTGGAGGACGGCGCCGATCGGGACGACACCGAGGTCGCCCGAGAGGAGCGTGCTCTTCTTGTTGCGAAGCTCGCCGATGACGTCGATGAGCTCGAGGATCGCCTCCTCGGAGAGGCGCTCCGCGATCGCGTCCGTGAGCTCGCGGATCGCCTCCGGCTGCTTCCTCACCGCATGGGAGAGCGCCCGCCGCTCCGCCATCGCATTCGCCGCGATCGAAGCGAGCTTCTGGGCCACGACGTGCTCGACGTGCGTCTGCCGCGTCTCGGACTCGATCGCGACCGGAGGCGCGAGCGGGGTCTCGTCGGGGTCGATGTCGAGCAGGCGCGCGGAGCTCGATCGCGTCGCCGTGTGCACCTTGCGCAGGACGTTCTCGATGACCGCCACGAGCGCCTGCGCGTCGAAGGGCTTCGTGATCGCGTCGATCGCGCCCGTCTGCTCGACGAACTGATCGCGGATACGATCGGCCTTCGCGCTCATGAGGACGACGGGCGTCATCATGAGCTGGGGGTCCTCGCGTATCGCCCGGCAGAGCTGATAGCCGTTCATCCGCGGCATCACGAAGTCGACGAGCACGAGGTCCGCCTTCACCGCGCCGCTCGTGAGCGCCTCGAGGGCCTCCTGACCGTCCGCGGCGACCTTCGGCTCGTACCCGCTCCGCTCGAGGATCGACGAGACGACCGTCCGGATCGTCGGGCTGTCGTCGACTACGAGGATGCGGGAGGGCATGTCGGGACGTTCGTTCGCGAGGGACGGCGCCGCGCTCCGGGCAGGGCGCGAAAAAAGTACAACGTCGAGGGACCACGGGCCATCGAAACCGCGTAAAGTACGCGGCCCGTGAAGGTCCTCATTCGCGGAGGAACGCTCGTGCGCTGCGACGCCGCCGGCACCGTCGGCCCCGGCGACGTCCTCGTCGATGGCGCGTGCATCGCCGCCGTCGGTCGAGCTCCGGCGCGCATGCTCGAAGGTCCGCTGCGCGTCATCGACGCACGCGGCTGCGCGGTCATCCCCGGCATGATCCAGACGCACGTCCACTTGTGCCAGGCGCTGTTCCGGGGAATGGCCGACGATTTGCCGCTGCTCGCCTGGCTGAAGGAGAGGATCTGGCCGTTCGAGGCGGCACACGACGAAGCGTCGCTCGCGGCGAGCGCAGAGCTCGGGCTGCTCGAGATGATGCTCGCGGGGACGACGACCATCCTCGACATGGGCACGGTCCATCACTACGACGCCGTGTTCGACGCCTGCGCTCGCGCCGGCATCCGCGCCTTCGGCGGCAAGACGATGATGGACGCCGGCAAGGACGTGCCGAAGGGCCTGCGCGAGACGACGAAGCAGAGCCTGGCCGAGGCCGATCGGCTGCGCGCCTCGTGGGCGGGCAAGTGCGACGGCCGCCTGGGATACGCCTACGCGCCGCGGTTCATCCTCTCGTGCACGGAGGCGCTGTTCCGCGGCACGGTCGAGCGCGCGCAGCCCACGGCGGGTGCGTCGCGCACGACGCGCGACCGAGCGCTCCTCCACACGCACGCAGCCGAGCATCCCGACGAGCGCGTGGCCGTCCGAGCCGCGCTCGGCGACGACGACGTCGCGGTCCTCCGCAAGTGGGGCTTCAAGGGAGAGCACACGGTCCTCGCGCACGGCGTGCAGCTCACCGACGAGGAGATCGACGCGATCGCCGCGGACGGGACGCGCATCGTCCACTGTCCGAGCGCGAACTTGAAGCTCGGCTCGGGCATCGCGCGCGTGCACGAGCTCGCGCGGCGCGGCGTCGTCGTGGGCATCGGGGCCGACGGCGCCCCGTGCAACAACAACCTCGATCCCTGGGTCGAGCTCCGCCACGCCGCGCTCCTCGCGAAGGTGCGCACCGGCGTCACGACCCTCCCCGCGAAGCAAGCCTTCCACCTCGCGACGATCGACGGCGCGCGCGTTCTCGGGATCGACGACGTCGTGGGCTCGCTCGAGGTGGGCAAGCGCGCCGACATCGTCGTGGTCCGTCTCGACGGCCCGCACGTGGAGCCCGGCGGCGACCCTTACTCGCGGCTGGTCTACGGGTGCACGTCGAGGGACGTCCGTTACGTGCTCGTCGACGGCGAGATCGTCGTCGACGACGGAGAGCACCGGCGCCTCGATCGCGAACGCGTCCTCGCGAACGCGCGGACACAAGCGAAGAAGCTCACCGCTCGCGCGCGGGTCTGATGGCGGCGAAGGCTCGAGGCGGGTCGGCCTCCCTGCCGGGTGTAGGGCCGCGTCGCTCGGCGTCCGACGTCGCGGCGTCGGGCAGAGCCGACACGTCGACACGAAGAGGGAGCTCACCTGTACGGATGCATCGCCCCGCGGGCCCGGTCGCTGATCGTTCGGCGAGGGTTCCTTCGATGACCGACGCGCTTCGGTAAGTCGCCAATCCGTCGGTTCGGTGAGTCGGTGGTCCGTCGGTAAGAGGAGCGACCACCGAAATGGCGGGAACGATGCCCACCCTTGTCGACTCGCGCTAGTATCGTGAGAGTCGAAAATTCCGCGCGCGTTTCAGGGGCCGCGCGCGTTCACTCTGTCGCCGGGTGACGAGACGGAGGGTCCATATGAAGCTTCGTGCATTCTTCGTGATGCTCACGATGAGCGCCGTCGGCGTTCTCGTGGCGAACTGCGGTTCGGAAAGTAGCAGCCCGTACGGGCCCATCGAGGGCACGGGCGATGATGCAGGCACTCAAGGCCCCGGCTTCATCCCGAGCAGTGACGGCGGGTCGAACACGAACACCGGATGCAAGCCGCTGACGTGCGCCGAGCTCGGAATCAACTGCGGGCCTGCAGGCGACGGCTGCGGTGGCCTCATCGAGAGCTGCGGCACCTGCCAGGGCAAAGAGACGTGTGGCGGCGGCGGCGTCCCGAGCGTGTGCGGAGGCGAGGCCGGATGCGTGCCGAAGACCTGCGCTGACCTGGACATCGAGTGCGGGCCTGCCGGCGACGGCTGCGGCGGCGTCATCCAGTGCGGCAGCTGCCCCAGTCCTCAATTCTGCGGCGGCGGCGGCCCGAGCAAGTGCGGTGGCGGCTTCATCTCCCCCGACGGCGGAACTCCTCTGCTCCCGGACGGCGGAACGTGTCAGCCGCGCACGACGTGCGAGCCGGGCGAATGCGGTCCGGTCGCCGACGGCTGCGGCGGCCTCCTCAACTGCCCGAGCTCGTGCCCGGCAGGACAGACCTGCGGCGGCGGCGGCGTCCCGAGCGTGTGCGGTGCGCCGTCGTGCACGAAGACGACGTGCGCCGCGCAGAACGCCAACTGCGGCTACATCGCGGACGGCTGCGGCGGTATCCTCGACTGCGGAGGCCCGAACGCGTGCACCAACCCCGGTGAGTTCTGCGGCGGCGGCGGCCCGAACCGCTGCGGGAATGGCGGCGGTCCTCCGGCCGGATGCGAGAACTTCTGCGTCGACCAGCTCGCCAACAACAGCTGCGCGCCGGGGTCGAGGACGAAGATCCGCGGCAAGGTCTACGCGCCGAACGGCACCCTGCCGCTGCCCGATGCCCTCGTCTACATCCCCAACGGGAGCACGACGCACCCGTACGGGCTCACGCAGTTCGTCGACGGCGTCGCCGGCGGGACCTGCGAGCAGTGCACCGTCAACGTGTCGAACGCCCTCGTGAGCACGCGGAGCGCCGCGGACGGCAGCTTCGTGCTCGACGACGTCCCGCCGGGGGTCGAGTTCCCGCTCGTCATCCAGCTCGGCCGCTGGCGGCGCGTCGTGACGATCTCTCCGCGCCAGGCCTGCAGCGACACGACGCTCGACAAGAACCTGACGCGCCTGCCGAAGCGTCAGCACGAAGGCAACAACCTCGACAACATCCCGAAGATCGCGATTTCGACCGGCTACGTCGACGCGCTCGAGTGCGTGTTCCGGAAGCTCGGGATCGAGGACTCCCAGTTCACGAACCCGGGCCCGACGGGCCGCATCCACCTGTTCCTGGACCGGAACACGCACGACGGGAGCGGCGGACGCGCCGGCCAGCGAATCGACGCGAACACGCCCGACACCGCCGCGCTCGTCGGCAGCGCGGACGACAACAGCGATCCGGGCCTGCTCGACAACTACGACGCGGTCGTGTTCGGCTGCCGCGGCTCCGCGCACACGCGTACGCTCACCCGACGTGAGCGTGTCCGTGCTTACACCGCGAAGGGCGGGCGCGTCTTCGCCACGCACTTCAACTACTCGTGGCTCTCGCCGAACGACACGGACTGGGGCAGCATCGTGGACTGGTCGGGCAACGCCAGCGATTACAGCTCGGCGCAGGGACGCATCATCACGTCGTTCCCGCGCGGGCAGCTCTTCCACGATTGGCTCGCGAGCCCCGAGGTCGACGGCCTCGACCGCACGAACCCGCCGCGCATCGACATCACCGAAGCACGTGACAACGCACGGGTTCCCATCGCCTCTGGCGCGGACATGTGGATCCGGCGCTACTCCGGCAGCCAGAACCGAGACCAGATCTTCCACTTCACGTTCAACACGCCCTGGGGAGCGCCTCCGGCGCAACAGTGCGGCCGCGTCCTCTTCAGCAGCTTCCACGTCTCCATCGGCAGCGTGCCGCAGAACACGAACTTCCCGGCGCACTGCAACACGGTCTCGCAGGAGCTGACGCGACAGGAGAAGGTCCTCGCCTTCTTCCTCTTCGACCTGACGTCGTGCATCGAGCCGACCACGCCTCCTCCGCCGCCGGTGTGCCAGCCGACGACCTGCCAAGCGCAGGGCATCGAGTGCGGTCTCGCGGGTAACGGTTGTGGCGGCCAGCTCAACTGCGGTACCTGCCCGGCCGGCCAGGTCTGCCAGGGCAGCCCTGCGAAGTGCGTGACGCCGAGCTGCCCGAAGCGCACCTGCGAGTCCGCAGGCGCGGAGTGCGGCATCATCTCGGACGGCTGCGGCAGCACCGTCGACTGCGGTCCCTGCACCGAGCCGGGTCAGGTCTGCGGCGGCTCCGGCCCGAACAAGTGCGGCGCCACGACCTGCACGCCCATCTCGTGCGAGGCGCAGGGCATCGAGTGCGGTCCGGCCGGTAACGGCTGCGGCGACCTCATCGACTGCGGCACGTGCCCGCCTGGCCAGACCTGCGGCGGCGGCGGCGTCCCGGGCCGCTGCGGCGCACCGAACTGCACGCCGCGCTCCTGCCAGGAGGCGAACGCGCAGTGCGGCTGGATCGCCGACGGCTGCGGCAGCGCGCTCGACTGCGGCCCGTGCCCGCCCGGCCAGACCTGCGGCGCCGAGAACAAGTGCCAGGGCGGCGCCGACCCGAAGTGACCCGCGCTAGGGCTCGTGGCGCTCGATCCTCGTGATCGAGCGCACGAGCCTCCTCCGATGAACCCTGTCTCCCTCGCTTCTGGGAGGCAGGGTTCTTTCTTTCTCGGCGAGGTCGGAGGAGAGACTCACTTCTCGCGAGTGAATTTTTCGCCCCCGCCGACGCGCAACGGTGCTCACCGCTGTCTCCCTCGCCGAGAGGCGAAGGGAGGCCAGCGGACGGGAGACGAAGGGCTGCCCGCTCCCTGTCCACTCTGCCGTCGGCCTTCCGCCCTCGCGCTCTTCCTGTGAATCGAATCCGCCGCGGCGCCGGATCAGGAGGCCCGATTCTCGGCTTCCTCGATCTGCGCCAGCGCGACCGCGAGCGCGTCCTTCGCGCGGTCGAGCGAGACCTTGTCCGCCTCGATCTTCGCCATCGCGCGATCGAGCGCCGTCGACTTCGTCGACAGGACACTGCGCGTCTCCTCCAGCGACTGCTTCGTCGCCGACAGATCCGCCTCGAGGACGATGCGGCGATCGCGCTCGGACGAGAGCTCTTTTTCGAGGCCGTTGCGCGTCTCGATGAGCGACGCCACCTGGGCCTCGAGCTCGGTGACCTTCTCCTCGCGCTCGTTCAGGCGCGACTTCGTCGCCTCGAGCTCGCGATCGAGCTCGGCGATGCGCGCCTCCGCCGCCTCCTTGTGGGCTTGCGCCGACGCGCCGATCTCCGCGATGCGCCGCGCCGTCTCCTCCTTCGTCGCGGCGAGCGCCTCGGCCGCCTCCTGCTTGGCGGCGGCGAGCGCCGCCTCCGAGGACTCCTTGACCTGCGCGATCTCCTGGCGAGCCTCCTCGCGGAGCGCCTCGAGCTCCGCGTTCGCCTTCGCCTCGATCTCGGCGACCTTCGCGTCGCGATCCTTCTCCGCTTGCGCGGCCCGCGCCTCCGCCTCGGAGACGCGCGCATCGCGGTCCGCCTGGATCTCGGCGATCTTCGCGTCGCG
>CALFEQ010000173.1 GCA_937949945.1 uncultured Myxococcales bacterium | reverse complement strand
CGAGGTGGGTCCCGGACGTGGCTGACGTGGCGACCGAGAGGCGACTCTGAAACCGGGCGGAGGCCGACGAGAAGCGCCGAGAGGTGCTATCCGCGCCCTTTTCGTCCGTGTACACTGGGAGAACTCGCCGCGATGCAGAATCCGCTCCCGGCACCTACGGCAACAGGGTCGTTGGCGAAGACGCCCTTCCCCCACCTGCTCGTCTACGCGCTCGAGCGGCGACTGTCGGGGACCTTCGAGCTGTCGCGCGGAGCGCTGACGCTCGCGACGCTGCTCGTCGTCCAGGGCTGCCCCGCGAAGGTCCGGACGAACGAGCCCATCCACCATCTCGGCGAGGTGATGCTCGAGCTCGGGATGATCACGCCCGAACAGCTCCGAGCGTCGCTCGACCGGATGCAGGCGAGCCCACGCCTCCAAGGGCAGATCCTCCTCGAGATGGGCGCGATCGATCCGGCTCGCCTCGACGCCGGGCTGCGGGCGCAGGTGGAGCGCAAGGTCGAGCACCTGTTCGGTCTCTCGATGGAGACCACGTTCAGCTACTACGACAACGTCGACCTGCTCCAACACTTCGGCGGCCCGCCCACGCCGATCGATCCGTTCCCGGTCCTCTGGCGCGGCGTACGCGAGTCGCCCGCGTGGGAGCACGTCGACGCGACACTGCGCCGCGTCGGCAACGCGCTCATCCGCGCGTCGGCGACCGCGCAGTTCGAGCGCTTCGCGTTCTCGCCGCAGGAGATGCAGGCGGTCGAGATGCTGCGGCAGCGGCCCACGCGCATGGTCGACTTCGCGAACGCGCTCGGGCCGAGCGTCGGTCAGGTCCTCATGTACCTGCTGATGATCATGAAGCAGGTGGACCTGGTCGATCCGTCCGCCGTGCAGCCGGCCCCCCAGCGCCCCGCGTCGCCGCCTTCGACGGGCGGGCAAGCGTTCGCGCGGGTGCAGCTCCAGCGCCAGGCCCGGCCGGGGATGATCATCGAGGAGGTGGTCTCGTCGAGCGCGAGGGACGAGCGCGCGTCGAGCCCGGGCATGCGCGCGCCGACGAGCGCCTTCGGCCCCGCCGCCGCCAGCGCCTTCGGTCCGCCGACGGGCGCGTTCGCGCCGAACGCGCCGCCGCCGCAGCCCGCCGCGGCCGCGCCCTCGCCGGCGCCGGCGGCCGATGCGCCGCCCCCCACGACGAGCGACGGCGCGCTCGACATCGGCTCGATGATCTCGCAGACGATCGGGCAGTCGGTGCTGCCGCCGCCGGTCGTGCCCGCGGCTCCGGCCGCGCCCCAGGCGCCGGCGCCGAGCGCGAGCGCACCGCCCGCGGGTCCCGAGACGTCGAGCACCTCGTCTGCGCCTCCGGCCGCGAGCACCTCGAGCCGCCCGCTCACGGCGGAGCAGATGACGCTCAAGACGAAGATCCTCGAGCGGGCCGAGCAGATCACGTCGCAGAACTACTTCCAGATGCTCGGGCTCGAGCAGGACGCGTCGATCGAGGCGGTGCAGAAGGCCTTCTTCAGCCTCGCGAAGGTGTGGCACCCCGACCGGCTTCCGCCTGCGCTCGTGGACGTGAAGGACGCGTGCAGCAAGGTCTTCTCGCACCTGACGGAGGCCCACGCCACGCTCACGGATCCCGCCAAGCGCAAGGACTACATGCAGCTCCTGAAGGAGGGCGGCGCGACCCCGCAGGACCAGGCGAAGATCCAAGCGGTCCTCGAGGCGGCCACGGAGTTCCAGAAGGCCGAGTTCCTCCTCCGGCGCAACATGAAGGATCCGGAGGCGTACGAGATCGTGAAGAAGTGCGTCTCGCTCGATCCGGAGCAGGCGGACTACACCGCCACGCTCGCGTGGCTCGACGCGCAGAAGCCCGAGTGGATGAGCCGCGAGAAGACGCTCGAGAAGATCGCGGTCCTCGATCGGTGCATCCAGAAGAACGAGAACTGCGAGCGCGCGTACTTCTACCGCGGCATGCTCTACAAGCGCATCGACGAGCCGAACAAGGCGCTCAAGGACTTCAAGAAGGCCGCGGAGCTGAACCCGCGAAACCTCGACGCCATGCGCGAGGTGCGCCTCCACAACATCCGCGGCGGCGCGAGCAAGCCGCCGCCGGGCCGCACGAGCAAGGCGCCGCCGGCCGAAGGGCTCGGCGGGCTGTTCGGAAAGCTGTTCAAGAAGTAGGCGTCGCCCCGCGCCCGTGGCGCCGAATCAGGCGGGCGAGGCGGCGCGCATGGGCGAGAGGCTCGGGCGCTGATCCTCCGCGAGGTAGCCGAAGCGCTCGACGAACTCGGACGGCTTCATGTTCGCCACCTGCGCGAGCCGCGCGAGCTCGACCTTGTCGGCGAAGTCGCTGGCGCGCAGGCGGAGCATGTAGCTCTGCGCGATCTTGTAGCGGTCGGACTGGATGTCGACCATGCGGACGCGCATGCGGCCCGTGTTCGGATCCATGATCTGATCGAAGGGCACGGGCACGAAGCGGCCGCGCTGGATGCTGATGAGGGCGCGGTCGCCGCCCTCGATGACGTACCGCGCGGCGCAGTAGCCGAGGTCGCGCGTGTACTCCATGTCGAAAGGGATCGGGTCGGCGCAACGGAGCTCGTAGCCGATGTTCTTCGACACGATCGTCGTGCGGATGCGCATCTCGGCGAGCTGGCGCTGAACCGCCGCCTTCACGATGTTGCCGAAGTCGACCTCGGCGATGCGGATGTGGCCGTGCGCGTCGCGCTCGACGCCTTCGAGCCCTTCGATGTCGCGCGTCTCGACGACCTCGACGAGGCCCTCCGCGAGGACGGCGACGCCGTCGGCGCGGCCGTGGGAGAGGCGCTTGATGATCGCCCCCGTGAGCGTGTCGACGATGTGCTTGAGCGGCACCGTCTCGGAGCGCGCCGTGAACTCCTCGGGGATGAGCGTCAGCGTCGCGCCCGCGGCCTTGCCGATCCCGAGCGCGAGGTGCCCCGCCTTCCGGCCCATGGCGACGACGAAGTACCAACGCGACGTCGTCTTCGCGTCCACCATCAGGTTCTTGACGATCTCGACGCCGATGTGGCGCGCCGTCTGGAAGCCGAACGTGTAGACGTCCTGCGGCAGATCGAGATCGTTGTCGATCGTCTTCGGGACGTGGACCACGCGGAGGCGCCCCTTGGAGGCGCGGGAGAGGCAAGCCGCGCTGAAGCAGGTGTCGTCACCGCCGATGGTGACGAGCATCCCGACCCCGAGACGATCGAGCGTGTCCAGGCAGCGCGCCAAGAGCTCCGGGCTCGTGGTCGGGTTCGCGCGCGAGATGCCGAGGTGCGATCCCCCCCGAAAGTGGATGCGGCTCGTGTCGGCGATGGTGAGGGGCATCACGCGCGTCGTGTCCCCCTCCATGAGCCAGCGGAAGCCGTCCTGGATGCCGAGCACCTCCACGCCCGAGAGGCACGCACGGATCGTGGCTGCACCGATGACGCTGTTGATGCCCGGAGCGGGGCCGCCGCCGACGAGAATGGCGAGCTTGTCGTTCGTTTGGGTGCTCATCAGTTTGTCGATCGTCCCTCGATGCTCGATCGCCGGCCACCTCGGGCGGTCGACCGACCGGGGACGAGCGTCGAGTTTACTCGGGTTTCTTCCGCGACCACGAGCGCACGCCGGATCGCGAAACAGTAACTCATGCCTGAGTTACTATACCCGACTTCGGCCTCCTCGTCGCGCGCGAGCGGGAAAAAACGCACGCCAGAGGCGCTGGATCGCGAGGACCGGCAGCGACCGCGGCGGCTCGACGGCGGCAAACCGGCAGTGCTAAGGCATCGTCGTGGAAAAGACGCTCCTCGAACAGGTGCTCGAGCTGCGAAGGCCGGGGCAGGCTGCGCCGCCGTGCCTCGGCGCGATGAACTTCGGACGCAGGACGGACGAAGCCGAGTCGAAGAGGATCGTCGCCCGCGCGCTCGAGCTCGGCATCCGCGTCATCGACACGGCGAACGCGTACAACGACGGCTCGTCGGAGCGCATCGTCGGAGAGGCGGTGAAGGGCAAGCGCGACTCCGTCATCCTGTCGACGAAGTGCGGCTTCGGTCGGATCGAAGGCAGGCCCGAGGGGCTCAGCCGCGCCCGCATCGAGGCGGCCATCGACGAGAGCCTCCGCCGCCTCGGGACCGACTGGGTCGACATCTACTACCTGCACGTGCCCGATCACGACACGCCGATCAGCGAGACGCTCGACGCGATCGCGGTCCTCCTCGACAAGAAGAAGATCAAGGCGTGGGGCGTCTCCAACTACGCCGCCTGGCAGATCCTCGAGATGATGCACATGAGCGACGAGCGGTCGCGGGATCCGGCGGCGAAGCACGGGCTGCCGCGGCCTGCGATCGCGCAGCAGCTCTACAACATCCTGCTCCGACAGCTCGACGTCGAGTACTTCCCGTTCGCGCGGCGCTACCGGCTGCACACGACCGTCTACAACCCGCTCGCCGGTGGCCTCCTCAGCGGCCGCCACTCGCGCGACGGCTCGACCCAGAAAGGCTCCCGGTTCGAGAAGAACCGGATGTACCAGAACCGCTACTTCACCGACGTGATGTTCGATCGCGTCGACGCCCTCTCGAGCCTGGCGAAGGCCGAGGGCATGACGGTGCTCGAGCTCTCGTACGCGTGGCTCGCCGGCGCGCCGGGCGTCGACTCCATCCTCCTCGGGCCCGCGACGGTCGAGCAGCTCGAAGAGGGCGTCGCCGCCTGCCGGCGAGGGCTGTCCCCGGAGGTGCGCGGGCTGGTGGACGCGCTCTACCGCCGCTGGATGGGCACCGACACCAACTACGTCCGCTGATGGTGAAGACACCGTCCGACGCCGAGCTCGACGAAGCGATCGCGCACTACCGCGAACACGGCTACGCGCGTCTCGGAAAGCTCCTGGACGACGAACGCCTCGAGGCGCTCCGAACCCGCGTGGACGAGATCATGCTCGGGAAGGTCACCTACCCGGGGCTGTTCTTCCAGCACGACTCCGCGACGGGCCGCTACGAGGACCTCGAGTACGGCAAGGGCTGGCGCGGCCCCTCCCTCGCGTACCGGAAGATCGAGAAGCTGGAGCTCGACCCGCTCTTCTGGGAGTGGATCTCGAGCGACGTCTTTCGGCGCATTGCGGCGCGCGTGTACCCGAACGCCGACGTCACGCTCTACCGCGCCTTCATCATGAACAAGCACGCCGGCGGCGGCTCGGATCTGCCGTGGCACCAGGACGGAGGCGACTTCTGGGGCCTCGACCGCGACCCGATCCTCCAGGTCTGGACCGCGCTCGACGACGCCCCGCTCGACGGCGGCTGCGTCGTCGTGGCGCCCGGCACCCACCACGCGGGTCTTGCGACGCCCCTCGGCGGCGTCATCCCGAAGGACAAGCTCGAGCACGCCCGCGTCGAGGAGCGCGCCCTCCCGCTCCCGGCCGTCGCCGGAGAGGTGCTGCTCATCCATAACCACGTATGGCATCGGTCCGGCCGCACGACGACCGGGCGCCCGCGCCGAGCGCTCAGCGTCTGTTACATGGACGGAGCGACGCGGTGCCGTCGTCAGAAGCGCGCGCCACGAACTTTCGTCAGGGTTTTCGCTGTCGGCGAGCGCGCATGCTAGATACATGCAGTGGGCAACGGCGCCGTCCGGATCGCCCGCGGCCGCGTGCTCGTGGTCGACGGGGACGAATGGCTTGGGCAGGTGCTCGCGCGCGTCCTGAAGGACAAAGGCTACGCCGTCGACGTCTGCACCGAGGCCCGCGACGGCTTCCGTAAGGCGTGCGAGACGAGCCCGGAGTGCGTCGTCTGCAACCCCGATCTGCCCGACATCGACGGCGCGTGGCTCGCCCGACGCCTCCGCACGGAGGCGGGCTCGATCGCGAAGGTGCCCATCCTCTTCGTCGGAGAAATCGACAAGGACGTCCGCACCCAGGCCTTCGTCGCCGGGGCCGACGTCGTCCTCGCGAGACCGCCGGCCTCCAACGACGAGGTGGCCGCCCAGGTCGACGCGCTCGTCGCCATGGCGCGCCGGTTCGAAGGGGCGCGGGCCGAAGACGCGGGCGCGCCGTCGTCGGTCTCCGCGGCCGCGGCGATCCGCGGCGATCTGTCCACGTTCCCGCTCGCGAGCCTGCTCATGATGTTCGAGATGGAGCGCCGCAGCGGGACGGTGCACGTCGTCGCACAGAGCGGCAAGCGGGCCGAGCTGACGCTCGCCGACGGCCTCTTCGCCAGCACCGAGATCGGGGGCGAGCCGCGCCCGGCGCTCGAGGTCCTGCGCGAGGTCCTCTCGTGGCGCGCGGGCCGCTTCTCGTTCCAGCCGCGGGAGAGCGGCACGCTGCCGGCCCCGCGGGCCTCGGTCGGCGCCCTCGTCCTCGAAGCGATGCGCCTCGAAGACGAGGAGAAGGGTCCGCTGCCCGAGCTCTCTCCGGACGACCTCATCGAAGATCCCGCGAAGTCGAGCCGCTCACCCGACGTCGGGCCCCCGCCGGCGCCGCCGCCGCTCCCGGCCTCGTCCGGGACGACGGCTGCCGCGAGCGACGATTCATCGAAGAACGCGGCGCGACAGCAATCCGACACCGAGCTCGCCGCGCGCGACGAGCCGATCCGGAACGCGCCGCCCCGTCCGAAGGCGGCGCCCTGACGGCCCGTCTCAGACCTTCTCGGGGCGCACCGTCCCGAGGAGACCCGCAGGCCTGACGAGGAGCACCAGGATGAGGACGAGGAAGACGAGCACGTCGACCCCGCCCGAATAATCCGTGAGCTTCACGAGCTCGCCGATGATCCCGAGGAGCAGGCCGCCGAGCATCGCGCCCGAGATGCTACCGATCCCGCCGAGCACCGCGGCGACGAAGGCGCGCGTGCCGATGACGACGCCCATCGTCGGATAGACCTGCGACTGATCGAGACAGAAGAGCACCGCGCCGAGCGCCGCGAGCGACGAGCCGAGCGCGAACGTCGTCGAGATGACACGCGAGGTTCGGATGCCCATGAGCCGCGCCGCCTCCTCGTTGGAGCTGAGCGCCCGCATCGCCTTGCCGAACCACGTCCGTTTGACGATGAGCTCGAGGCCGGCCATGACGACGACGGCCGCCACGAGGATGACGACGCGCGACGTAGAGAGCGTCCCGAGGACCGGGACGTGGACGACGCCGGTGAGCACCTGCGGGTACGGCCGGAAGCGCGCCGTGAACAGGAGCTGCGCGAGGTTCTGCAAGAGCACGGACATTCCGAG
The DNA here is from genome assembly GCA_937949945.1 of uncultured Myxococcales bacterium. GTDB lineage: Bacteria > Myxococcota_A > Polyangia > Polyangiales > Polyangiaceae > Labilithrix. The sequence goes on along the minus strand of CALFEQ010000173.1, from coordinate 42,986 downwards.
CGCCGTGACGAGCGGCGTGATCCGCACGAGCGCGCCCCTCCCGCGACCGCGAAGAGGCCGATAGGCCACGCGCTCGACACCGACCCCGAGCGCCGACGCACCGAACATGGCGAGCACGGTCGCCAGCGCCGTCGCGACGAGCGGCGCCGCCGAGAGCACCCCGCTTCCGCCCGCGCCCGGCTCGATCATCATCCCGCCGAGCGCCGACGTGTCCCCGATGAGGAGCGCGAGGAAGATGAGCCCGAAGTAGGCGCTCATCATGAACACCTCGCTGTGCGCGAAGTTGATGAGCCGCAGGACCCCGTAGACCATCGTGTACCCGAGGGCCACGAGGGCGATCATCGAGCCCTGCGTGATGCCGGTGATGATGGTCTCGAGGAGTTTCATTGATCAGGCTCCAGGCTCCAGGCTCCAGGCTCCAGATCGGGTTCCAGGCTCCACGCTCCAGGCTCCAGATCGGGTTCCAGGCCCCAGGCTCCAGGCTCCAGATCGGGCTCCGGAGGGAGTTGCGTCGAGACGCGCTCGCCGCGCACACGAGACCTGCACCGGTTCGGTCGATCTGCGAGAAGAAGAGATCGACGGGCTCGTAGCGAGTCCCATCGACCGGAGTTCATCGAAGCCGCCACCGTCGTTCTTCCTGGAGCCTGGAGCCTGGAGCCTCTCGTCAGTCGGCCATCAACTGCGCCGCGTACTTGAACTTCCTATCCTTGATCTGGACGACCACGATCGGCTTGTTCGCGTTCCGGTCCTTGTCCATGCTCATCGTGCCGGTCGCGCCCTTGAAGTCCTTCGTCTCGGCGAGCGCTCTGCGGATCGCGTCGTGGCTGATTTCGGGCGCGCGCTCGATGGCGTCGAACAGGACGCGGGCGGCGTCGTAGCCCTGCGCGGCGAGGCTCGTCGGCTCGCGCCTGTACTTGGCCGTGAAGGCGGCGAAGAACTTCTTCGAGTTCTCCCACGGCACGTCCGGCGCGTAGTGGTTCGTGAAGTACGCGCCCTCGAGCTCCGCGCCGGCGCCCTCGACGAGGTTGGCGGAGTCCCAGCCGTCGCCGCCGATGAACGAGGAGCCCGTGAAGCCGACCTCCTTCGCCTGACGCGCGATGACGACCATCTCCGTGTAGTAGTTCGGGACGAAGATCGCGTCGGGGTTGGCCGCCTTCAGCTCCGAGAGGTACGTCCGGAAGTTCGTCTCGCCCTTCTGGTAGCCCTTGTCGATGACGATCGACCCGCCGAGCCGCTTGAACTCCTCGCGGAAGCTGCGCGCGAGACCCGACGAATAGGTGTCCTGCGCGGCGTAGAAGATCCCCATCCGGTTCTTCTTGAGCTCGTTCTTCACGAAGCGCGCGGCGACGGCGCCTTGCTGATCGTCGGTGAAGCACGTGCGGAAGACCCACTCGCGGCCCTTCGTGACCTCGACGGCGGTCGACGACGGCGTCACCATCGGGACCTTCCGCGTGTTCGCGATGAGGCCTCCGACGAGCGACCGGCTCGAAGCGACCTCGCCGAGGAGCGCGACGACCTTGTCGCGATCGATGAGCTGGCGGACCTTCTGCGAGGCCTCCAGCGTCATCGACTTGTCGTCCTCGTAGAGGACCCGGACGCGCTTGCCCTTGATGCCGCCCGCCGCGTTCGTCTCCTCGACAGCGAGCTCGATCCCGTCACGCGTGTCGGTGCCGAACGTCGAGTCCGCTCCGGAGAGCGAGAGGTACGCGCCGACCAGGATCTCGTTCTCGTTGGCCCTCCTGCAGCCGCCGGCGAGCACGGCGACGGCGCCGGTCACGACGCCGAGCGTGAACAGGCGCCTCGTGAGCGTCTTGGGCTCCCCGGCGGAGGGCATGGGCGGCGAATACCATAGATCGAGGCTCCAGGCTCCGGGCTCCAGGCTCCAGGGGGCTCCAGGCGCGAGGAGGCTCCGGGCTCCAGGCGCGAGGAGGCTCCAGGCTCCGGGCTCCAGGCTCCAGGGGGCTCCAGGCGCGAGGAGGCTCCGGGCTCCGGGCTCCAGGGACGAGAGTCTCCAGACTCCAGCAAGACTGGAGAGCCGGACCGGTGATCGCGAGGCGGCGGGCCGCTCCGCCGGAGCTACGCGAGGCGCGCTTGGCTGTGGGCGGACCGGGCGGTCAGCGGCCCGCGTCCCAGATCGCGTAGACGGCTCCCCACCCCATCGCGAGGAGCACGATGAAGAAGATCCAGACGAAGACGTCGAGCTTGCGGAGCGCGCGACGGCTCGAGACGAGGCCCCACCCCATCGCGAAGGTCTGGACGCCGTTCGCGAGGTGATAGGCCGTGCCGAGGACGCCGAGCGTGTAGACGATCAGCGTCGGCGTGTGGTGGTGCATCTCGTGCGCGATGTCCGCGAACGGCTCGGGTCGCCCGTCCATCAAGCGGGGCCGGAGCATCGCCAGCCAGATGTGGGCGCCGAGGAAGAGCAAGAGGCCGATCGCGGAGAGGCGCTGGAGCACGTACTTCAGGTTGGCGAAGTACGGGTACTTGCCCACGTTCGGCCGCGTGGTCTTCAGCCGCCCGAGGCCCCACACGACGTGGAGCGCGAGCGGGAGCAGCGCCACCAGCGACGACAAGAAGAAGGCGAACGGATGCGAGTACTCCGTCACCGCGGACTGCCACTCCGCGGGGCCTTTGAAGGCCGCGAGGTTGTTCCAGAGGTGAATGACAGTCCAAACGCCGAACGGAACGACCGCGAGGAGCGAGCCCAGCCGCGAGCGGATGAACCCCGTGTCGATCGTTCGTGTACCGGTCTCGGAGGCGGACGACATCGCCCACAACGTTTAGGGGACCCTGGCCGGCTTTGACAAGCGAACTGTGAGTCTCTGCGCGGACAAAGGCGTGCCCCCGCCGCCCGACGCCGCGCACCGAGGCCGGGGACCGGATGAGACGACCGCCGCCACCTGCTAGAACTCCGCACGATGGCTCGGGGCGCCGGCTCGACCGACGGAAGAGGACGTGCCTGGACGGGGGCCGCCGCCGCGCTCGCGCTCGCCCTTCTCTGGAGCGCCGAGGCGCGCGCGGACCTCACGCACGACACCGTGTCGGGGCGCGCCATCGAGCGCGTCAGCCTCCGGGCCGGCCGCGGCGAGCCGAAGCCGACGGCGTGGGCGGACCTCTCGGCGCCGAAGGCGCCCGGCCCGTACACGATCCGTTTCGTGGCGACCGGCGAGGCGGTGCTCGTCCCGCACTGCGCCGGGCGCAAGCGCGTCCTCGTCGACGGCGTGCCGAAGGACGCGGGCTCGAAGGGACCGCTGGTCCTCCGCGTCGGAGACGAAGCGCCGAGGGAGATCACGATCGAGGTCGAGGTCAGCGCCTACGAGAAGCGCATCGCGTGCAGCGGACCGCCTCGCGTCGGCGCGGTGGTCCGTACGACGGACGGCCTGTCGACGATGCGCTTCGAGAGCCCGCACGCGAAGAAGGGCGGCGGCGAGGCCGTCGTGTTCGTCCCCGGCGGGCACGATCGCAGCAAACCGTCCGCCGTCCTCGTCGGCGCACATCCGTGGAACGGCTCGCCCTGGACGTACGCCGCGTACGAGGAGCTGCTCGACGAGGCGGGCAAGCGCGACGTCGTCCTCTTGATGCCGAGCGGGCTCGGCAACTCGCTCTACGTCGCCGACGCCGAGGACGAGGTGATGCGCGCGATCGACGCGCTCGCCGGCGAGCTCGCGATCGATCGGCAGCGCGTCTCGATCTGGGGCGCGTCGATGGGCGGGGCGGGCGCGACGACGATCGCGTTCCACCGGCCGGATCGCTTCGCCTTCGTCGCGAGCTTCTTCGGCGACAGCCGCTACGACCTCGGGACGTACGTGAAGAGCATCCTCGTCGACGAGCGGGGCGCCCGCCGCGTCAACGCGCTCGACGTCGTCGAGAACGCTCGACACCTGCCCGTCTTCCTCGTCCACGGCGAACAGGACCGCGTCTCGCCGCTCGTGCAGAGCACGATGCTCGAATCGGCGATGAAGAAGGCGGGCTTCTCCGTCGAGCTCGAGCGCGTGCCGGGGATGGGCCACGAAGCGCCGCTCGTCGTGAAGTACATCCGTCGCGTCGTCGAGCGTGCGTCGACCGCGGTGGCGCCCCGTCGGCCGTCGCGCGTCTCGTTCCGCAGCGTGCGCGCGATCGACACGGAGGCATACGGCGTCCGCCTGGTCCGCGCGCCGTCCGCCGACGTGGATCGCGAGGCGTTCGTCGACGTCGAGCGGCGGAGCGACGGCGTGCACGTCCTCGCGGCGAGCGGCGTCTCCGAGATCGTCCTCGCGAAGGACGCGCTCGGTTGCAACGGCGAAGAGCCGGTGAAGATCGACGTGCCCGGATCGAAGGTGGTCGTCCGGTGGGCTCCTTGACGCCGCGCCGCCGCACCGCGCTCGTGGTCTTGGCGCCGCTCGTGTCCGTCGCGACGTTGATGATCGGGCTTCGCATCGGCGCCGGCCACGCCGTGAAGGCGGCGAGCGTGTTCGCGGCTCCGCCCGGCAAGCCGCCCGCGCCCGGCGCGCCGACGCCGCTCGCGTGGCAGATCCTCACGTACCTGGAGGACCGCGGCGTCCGCGAGACCGTCGCGATGCCGGACCTCACGGTGATCGCGCGGAGCAAAGGCAAGGAAGCGCGCTGGACCGGCGCGAGCAACGCGGACGGCATCGCGGAGGCGTCGCTCGCGATCCCCGATCTGTCGCCGGGCGATCCGGTCGAGATCGAGGTACACGCGGCGGGCGAGCGCGAGCCGCTCGCGCGCGGGACGGTCGACACGCAGCGGGTGAGCTGGTCGCCCGTCCTCGATCCGGAGCGCGCGGCGGCGCGTCCGTCGAGGAGCGAAGGCGCGATTGGGATCGACGTCGTGGTCGAAGGCGAGAGCCTCGTCGTCGGGTCCGAGACGTCCGTATGGGCGCGCGTGACCGTGCCGGACGGCGATCCGGCGCGCGTGTCGCTCGAGGTCACGCCCGAGCCGGGCCTCGTCGTCGGCGGGCGCCCGAAGGTGTCGTGCGGCGGATGGGCCGAGCTGCGCGTGACGGCGCAGGCGCACGTGGTCGGGCTCCGGATCGACGCGAAGGACGACACGCGAAGAGGGGTGTGGTTCGGTGCCTTGCCCGTCGCGCCGGGAGCGTTCTTCGTGAGCGCACCGCGCTTCGTCCCCGAGGGGAAGTCGGAGACGGCGGTGCTCGTCGCGCCGAACCCACGCGACGTCGTCTACGCAGAGGTGAACGACGAGCGCGGCCGCGTCTTCGCCGCAGCCCTTCCGCTACGAACCGAAGCGGGCGATCCCGTCCCGCGCGCGCGGTTCGAGATGCCGCCGCTCGCCCCCGGGCTCCACTGGATCGTCGTGTCGGGCGAGCCGCGCGGCGCGGAGCGGCTCTCGGGCGCGACGATCGCGAAGCCCTTCCTCGTCGGCGGCGCCCCGGACGTCCGCCCGGAGGAGGCGTGCAGCCTCGGCCCGTGGCTCGCGCGGCGACCGGCGAGCGGCTTCCCACGTTGGCTCGCCGTCGACGGAATGGCGACGCGCGGCGCCGAGAACCGAGCGCGTCATCGCGCGGGCCTGTTCATCGGGCTCGTCTCGCTCGCCGCCGCGGCCATCCTCGAGGTCCTCCTCCTCACGGCCGCCGCCCGCGAGGCGCGCGCCACGATGCTGCTCGCCGATCTCGAGGACCACGACTCGGCGCGCGCCCGCGTCACCGCGAAGCCGCCCGGCGGCAGCCTCGTGATCGGCTTGCTCGTCGCGGTCCTCGGCTTCGCGCTCCTCGCGGCGCTCTTGATCGCGAAGGGCTGAAGACCAGCGCTGGCCGCCGCGATCAGCCGAGGAGGATCTTCGCGTCGGAGTCGAGCGGCTCGTCGATGACGAGGTCGATGCCGTTGCGCCAGAGGCGGCGCGCGGCGGCGGCCGGCTTCGCGTCGTCGCCGCGGCCCTTCGAGCGCGTCGCCTCGCGGACGAGGAGCGCGACCTCGTAGGCGCGGCCGAGCGTGAGCGCGAGGCGGCGCGCACCTGCCTCCACGGCCGGAGGACCGCCGGACTCGAGCGTGCGCATCAGCCACGCCGTCGCGTGCTCCGTCGCGCGGACCGCCGCCTCGGCGGGCTCCTTCAGCGACGGATCGGCGTCCTTCACGCACGCCTGCACGTCGCGGGCGAGCGGCTCGAGACTGCCGCCCTTCGAGAGCACGCGGAGCAGATCGAGAGAGAGGACGTTCGTGGTGCCCTCCCAGATCGGCAGCACCTGGGCGTCCCGGAGCAGGCGCGGCAGCCCGGTGTCCTCGATGTACCCGGCGCCGCCGAACGCCTCGAGGCACTCGCTCGCGACGGCGACCGCCTGCTTCGCGGTGACGAGCTTGGCGATCGGGGTGAGGAGGCGCGCGAGGGCCGCCTCGTGCTCGGAGAGCTCGCCGCACTCCTCCTTTCCGAGCAGCTCGACGACGCGGAACGCGAGGAGCATCGCGCCCTGGTACTCGGCGTCGATGGCCGCGAGCGTGTCGACGTGGAGCGGCTTCTCGGAGAGAGGCGCGCCGAAGGCGACGCGACGGCGCGCGTAGTCCTTCGCGAGCATGAGGCCGCGGGCCATGCCGGCGACGGCGCAGACCGCGTTCCACGTCCGCGTGATGTTGAGCATCGGCGTGATGTTCTTGATGCCGTCCCTCGTGCCGATGACCGGGATCGCGCGCGTGCCGTCGAGCGTGAGCTCCGCGGTCGGCACCATGCGCGTACCGAGCTTGTCCTTGAGCCGGTTGACGGTGATGCCGTTCATCGAGCCGTCCGGGTTGCGGACCTCGACGTAGAAGAGCGCGAGGCCGCTGCCTCCGGGCGGATTGCCCTCCGGGCGGCCGAGCGTCAGCGCCATCTGCGACGTCGTCGCCGAGCTGAACCACTTCGTCCCGTGGAGCGTGTAGACGCCCTCCTCGCCGGGGACCGGCCGCGCGACGGTCTCGCTGATCGCGACGTCGCTCCCGCCGGTGCGCTCCGTCATCCACTGCCCGCTCGTCCAGGCCCAGCCGGGATCGCGGCTCGTGAGGTGCGGCACGGCGCGGTCGATGAGCTTCTGGTTCTTCGAGACGATGAGGGTCTTCGCAGCCCCGTCCGTCATCGCGAGCGGGCACGAGTAGACGTGCCAGGACGGCTCGACGAGGTAGACGAGCGCGAACTGGTGCACGCGGGACAGCGGGCCGTTCTTCTTCTCGTAGGCGGTCGCGACGATGCCGCGCTCCGCCGTGATCCGCTGCGCCTTCCTCCAGAGCGGAGTCAGCTCGATGTGATCGATGCGCCTGCCCCACGCGCCCCACGGATCGTGGCGCGGCTCGTCGCGGTACGACGCCACCGCCTCGCGATAGAGCTCGCCGCCCGCGAGCTCGCCGAGGTCCACGAGCTCCTGCTCGACCCGCGACAGGACGTCGGGCGGCATGGTGTTCCTCAGGTAGCGCCGCAGCACGTCATCGCCGAGGTACGTGTTTCCGAGCTCAGGAGGGGACTGGTAGAAGGCCATCGGTCTGCTCGTTCGTCGTGAGGCCCCAAACCTTAGCAAGCCTCGACGACGAGCGGCTTTCCCATCGTCTTGCTTCGACTTTCTGCGCCTCGGCTCGCGCACGGATTGCGCCGACGCCCCAGGCATCTGCGGTCAAGTGCGACAAACGCACCCATCCCAGGCTCGAAAATTCCTGACCCACGGCGGGACGGACGCGACACTCTCTCGAGGCTCTCTTCGGGGGGACCTCTTGGTGACGCCTCTTCCCAAGGACAAGAAGGAGCGCCGGACCTCGGTGGTCCGGGAGCTCCATCCGCTCCACAAGGCCGCGGACGGCCTTCTCGTGAGCGAGATCCGGAAGGGGTCGACCGAAGCCGCAGGTGTGCTCTTCGATCGCTACGGCGCGCACGTCGAGCGTCTCGTGTGGAGCATTCTCGGTCCCGAGCCCGAGGCCGAGGACCTGCTCCACGAAATCTTCGTGCGCGCCCTCGAGAAGATCGAGACGGTCGAGGAGCCGTCGCGGCTCAAGAGCTGGCTGACGGGGATCACCGTGTACACCGCACGCGAGTGGATCCGCCGTCGGACGCGCTGGCGATGGCTTCGCTTCGTCGACGTGCTGCCCGAGACGTCGCAGCCGACGGCGAGCGAGGAGGTGAGCGAAGCGACGCGCTGCACGTTCGACGTCCTTCGCAGCATGTCCGCGGACGAACGCGTGTTCTTCAGCCTTCGATTCATCGAAGGCATGGAGCTCGCCGAGGTGGCGCTCGCGTGCGACGTGAGCATTTCGACGGTCAAACGACGATTGAAGAGCGCGGAGAAGCACTTCGTCGCGCGCGCGAAGCGGCACGAGGCGCTTCGTCCCTGGCTCGAGGAGGGTCGATGGGCGATCGAATGAGGCTCATGGACCTCGGCGCGGAGGTCTCGCGTTCGCTGGAGCAGGCCCGTACGTCGCACGACGCGGCGTCCCGCGTGCGCGCGAAGCTCGTGGCGCGGGAGAAGCCCCGGCTCCGATCGACGGGGAGGAGCCTTCGTGCATCGACGATCGCCGGCGGGCTCGCGTTCGCGGCCGCGGCCGGCGTCGCCGTCGTGTTCGTCGTGAAGCGCGAGACCCCGGCGAGCACCGAGCCCGAGCTCGCCTCCAACGTCCAGAGCCCTTCGCCGGCCGCTCCCGAGCCCGCACGGGACTCGGCGAGCGCCGCCGAAGCCCGTCCGCTCCGATTCGTCGTCGGTGAAGGCGCGGGCGAGACGCCGGGATCGACCGGCGCGTTCATCGCCGCGCCCGCGGCGGCCGAGATGCCGATCACGTTCTCCGACGGGAGCCGCGTCCGTCTCGCGCCGTCGACGCGCGTCCGCGTCGCGGAGGTCGCGCCGACGGGAGCGCGCGTCCTCGTCGAGAGCGGGACGGTGCACGTCTCGGTGGTCCACAAGGACGACACGCAGTGGGCCGTCGAGGCGGGCCCCTTCGAGGTCCGCGTCACGGGTACGAAGTTCGACTTGGCGTGGGACCCGGACGCGAGCGGTCTCGTCGTGCGCCTCCGGGAGGGCGCCGTGTACGTCCGCGGCTGCGACATGCTCGGCGACGAGGGCAGGCGCCTCCAGCCCGGCGAAGAGCTCGTTGCATCTTGCAAAGATCGCTCGCTCCGCGTGGGCCCGCTGGAGGAGCGCGGAGCGCCCGCTGCGACGCCGAGCACGACGGCGATCCCGAGCGCGCCCGTCGCGTCCACCTCCGCGGTCCGCACAGCGCCTCCCGCCGACGCGTCCCGCACGATCGTGGGGCTCGCGCGACGTGGAGCGCACGCCGATGCGCTGGCTGCCGCCGAGGCCGCCGGCTTCGCCTCGACGTGCGACACGCTCTCGGGCCCGGACCTTCTCCTGCTCGCCGACGCCGCGCGATACGCCGGCCGCTTCGATCGCGCGAGCGAGGCTCTCGTGGCGACGCGGCGACGCTTTTCCGGGAGCGACGCGGCGGCGACCGCCGCGTTCGAGCTCGGCCGCATCGCGATGGACTCCCGGCGCGATCTCGTCGCCGCAGGAGAGCACTTCGAGACGTACCTGCGCGAGCGCCCGAACGGCAGCCTCGCGCGCGAGGCCCTCGGACGCGCGCTCGAGGCGCGGCACCGCGCAGGCGACGCGTCGCGCGCCGAGCGATTGGCCGTCCGATACCTCGCCGCGTACCCGGACGGACCGCATGCCGCGCTCGCGCGCAAGCTGACGGCCTCGGCAGGAGGAGGCCGGTGAGCACCGGATACGCTCCCTGGAGGCGGCGGGCGGTTCATCCAAGCGACGGCAAGAGGACGGCCCTTGTTCTTGTGCTCGGGGCTGCGTCGCTCCTCGCCGCGAGCACCGCGACGGCCGCCGAGCCCGGCGCTGGTCGTCGACGTGTCGTCGTCGGAGGCCCGCAAGACGATCCCATCGCCGCGCGCGTCCACCAGGAGCTGACGGCGCTCGGCTTCGAGGCCGTGCGCGTCGGCGCGCTCGACGGCTGCGCGCGCAGCGCCGTCGTCGTGGCGGCGAAGGACGAGGGCGCGATCGCAGCGACGTGCTCCGACGGCGACCAGGTCGGCGTATGGGTCTCGGACGGAGCGACGCTGCGCCTGCAGGACGTGATCGCGAGCCACGACGAAGGCGAGGGCGCACGCGAGACGACGGCCGTGCGCGCCGCCGAGGTCACGCGCGCGGCGATCGCGATGCGCGAGGCGGAGGAAGAAGGCGCCGCCCGCAAACCCCCGAGCCCGCCGGCATCGCAGAGGGCGCCGGCGGACGTCGACGGCGCGGTCGTCCCCGACGTGCCGCCGAAGAACCCCGCGCCCGCGAAGAGCGAGCGACGCACACCGATCGTCGTCGGGAGCGTCGGGTTGTCCGGTCTGCTCGGCGTGGACGCGAGCGTGAGCGCGCTGTCCGCCCAGATCGGCGTCGGGATCCTACGGAACGTCGCGGCGACGGCGCGCGTCGAGCTCGCCCTCGAGGAGCACGCGTTCGACCGCAACGGCGCCCGAGACTACAGGGTCGCGCCCTCGTTCGTCGGAGCAGGCGTGGAGGTCCCTCTCGCCGCGCCGACCGCGTTCATGATCCCCCGCTTCGGAGCAGGCCTCGGCGTCGCTTGGATCTCCGCCACCGAGATCGGGCTCGCCCAGACCTTCGAGCCGTCGGGCGCCCAGATCTCCACGACGAACCGCGACAGCGACAGTGCCGCGTCGCCTGCCGGCTACGCGAGCGCGGGGCTCTCGATGCGGCTCTTCGGTCCAATGCGCTTCGTCGTCGATGGCATCCTCGGGACGACGTTGCATCGACTCGTCGCACGCGACGAAGGCGACCACGTCGCGTACTGGGGCCAGCCGTTCGGCGCTCTGGCGCTTCGCTTGGAGGTGATGATCCGGTGAGACTCGCGGCCCTCTGGACGGTTCCGCTCGGGGCCCTCGCCGTCGGCGTCGGGTGCGGCGACGTCTACGCCGATCCAGAAGCCGACGTGACGACGGGCACGCCCCCGCCGGCGCAGACGGACGCAGGCCGGCCCTCCGAGCCGCCGATGGTGTGCCCGGTGAACAGACCGCGCGAGAACAGCCCCTGCGCCGTCCCGGGCTCGGTCTGCGAGTACGGCTCGAGCGCCGACCAGGACTGCAACACGCTCCTCGTATGTCGGGGCGCAGTGCCCGAGATGTACTGGGAGCCGATCTACGGCGGGCCCTGTCGTAAGGCGCTCTGTCCCACGGACACGAACGTCGCGTCCCTCGACGGGAAGCCGTGCACGATCGAGGAGCCGGCGGAGGAAGGTCCGGTCACCGACGCGGACGAGGTCGTCTGCAGCGTGACCGACGGCACGTGCGCATGCACGACCGGCCGCGACGGCGCCACCGCGCACGAGCGGAAGTGGGTCTGCGTGCAGCCCGTCACCTCCTGTCCGGTGAACCGTCCGCTCGCCGGGCAAAAGTGCGTCGGCCGGCAATGGTGCGACTACGGGAGCTGCTCGTTCAAGCGTGGGGTCCTCATGGAGTGCATCGACTCCACGTGGCGCATGGGAGGCGCGACATGTCGTTGATGCGACGGTCGATCGTCTTGGCGAGCATCGGTGCGGCTCTGGCCGCGGCCGTCGCGTGCGGCGAGGAGGACGCCTCCGTCGGCATCGTGAGCGTGCCGCCGGAGGACGAGCCCCCTCCGACGCCTCCTTCCAGACCGGACTTCCAGCCCGCATCGAGGTGTCCGGAGGCGCCGCCCGTCGAAGACGCGGGGTGCAGCGGCGGGTTCGGGGGAGCCGAGTTCACCTGCGAATACGGGCACGACCTCGACGCCGAATGCAACGAGGTCTTCCGCTGCTCGCGCCGATGGCAGCGCGAGCCGCAGCGCGCGTGTCTCGGCCGCTGCCCCACCAGGTTCGAGGCCATCCAGCCTGGAGCCCCGTGCAGCGACACGACGATGGGATGCAGCTATCCGGAGGGCACGTGCGCCTGTATCGCCGACGAGCCCGACGGCGGTGACGGCGGTGATGCGGCCGACGGTGGCGACCCGCCGACCGGTCGATGGCGCTGCGCTCCGCCGCCCCGAGGCGGCTGTCCCGCGCAGCGACCGCCGATCGGAGCCGACTGCGTCCGCCCCATGGTCTGCGACTACGGGTCTTGTATCCTTTGGAGAGATCTGACGTTTGCGTGCGTGGGCCGCGTCTGGATCCAGAGCGACACGGCGTGCACCGACGGAGGGGGACGATGAGCGGAGGGACGGCGTGGTCGGAACGAATTCTGAGCCACGCCGGCGAGGCCGTATCACTGTTTCCCCCGAAGCAGTTCGGCAGCGCGAGGGCTGCGATGGAGACGACATGAAAATCGGAAAGCTTCCTGCGAAGACGCAGCTCGTCCTCGGGATCCCTCTCGTGATTGCGGCTTGCAGCAGCGCGCGCTCCAACGACGGCGAACCGCCGACGGCGAAGCCCGCTCCACGGCAGGGCCCTCAACCCGACTTCGGGCCGCTCGTCCAGCAGCAAGAGCCGCCCCCTCCGATCAGCGGCGGCACGCTCGCGGTCTCGCGGACGGACGGCCTCGCCGTCGCAGCCGACCCCGATCGCGATCGCGTGTACGTCGTCGATCTACCGACACGAACGATTCGCCACTCCATCCAGCTCGCGCACCGCAGCGAGCCCGGCCGTGTCGCGCTCGACGCCTCCGGCCGCGCGCACGTCGCGCTGCGCAACACGGGCGAGCTCGCGACCATCGATCTCGCGACCGGCAAGGTGTCGCTCCGTCATGCATGCACGGCGCCTCGCGGCGTCACGTTCGACGCCGCCAACGACCAGCTCTGGGTCGCTTGCGCGACGGGCGACCTCCTCACCTTCGCCACGGACGGCGGCCCTGCGAAGACGAAGGTGAACCTCGGGCTCGATCTCCGCGACGTCGTCGTCACGAAGAAGCGCGTGCTCGCCACGCGCTTCCGCTCGGCGCACGTCGTGCCCGCCGTCGAGAGCGCCGCGAACGGAAACCACGACGAGACGCTGGGGGAGGCCAACCTCGCGTGGCGCGCGGTCGCCGCTCCCACGGCGCCCGACGAGCCCGAAGGACTCGAAGGAGAGGAGGCCGAGGAGATCCCGGCCGTCGTCACGCAGGAGCCGAGCCCGGAGCCCGTACGCCCCGAGCCAGGCGGCTACGGCTCTCCGACGACGGGCGTCGATCCGAGGTGCAGCGACGTCGCCATCGTGAGCACGCGGCTCTGGCTGCGCGATCCTTCGTTCGAGGACGTCATCGGTCAGCCGTCTTTCCCATCGGTACGCCTTCCCCGCGCCGTCCTGCCCGTCGACCTCGCCACGAACGGACGGGAGTTCGTCGTCGTCGCCGCCGGCAACGCGTTCACGCCGAGCCTTCCGCAGCTCTTCGTCGTACATCGCAACCAGCTGCTCGCCTCGACCGGCGATTGCGTCCAGGCGATCGAGGGCAACGTCCCCGGTCAGGCGATCGCCGCCGGCTTCGACGACAAGGATCAGCTCGTCGTGCAGACGCGCGAGCCGGCCGCGCTCCACATCATGACCCCCGACCGGCGGCGGCCGTGGAAGAGCATCGTCCTCGCGAGCGACAGCAGGGCGGACACCGGCCACGCGATCTTCCACGCGAACGCGGGCGGCAACATCGCGTGCGCCTCGTGCCACGCAGAGGGCGGCGACGACGGAAAGACCTGGGAGTTCGTCGGCATGGGCCCGCGGCGCACACCGTCGCTGCTCGGGACGACTCCGAACACCGAGCCGTTCCACTGGGTCGGCGACATGAAGGACCTCAAGATGCTCGTCGAGCACGTCTTCGTCGAGCGCATGGGCGGTCCGAGGATCGACGACGCGCAGGTCGACGTGCTCGGCAAGTTCCTCTTCACGCTCCCGCCGCCTCCGAAGCTCCGCAACCCGGCCGAAGCGCCTGCGCGCGGCAAGGAGCTCTTCGACCAGCGGTGCGCGAGCTGCCACTCCGGCCCGCTCATGACGAACAACCAGACCGTCGACGTCGGCACCGGCGGCGCCTTCCAGGTTCCCTCGCTCGTCGGCGTGGCTTGGCGCGCGCCCTTCATCCACACGGGGTGCGCGAAGACGCTGTTCGATCGCTTCGATCCCGCGTGCGGCGGCGCCATGCACGGGGACACGCGAGACCTGTCGCGGGATCAGATCGCGGATCTCGTTCGGTATCTGGAGACGCTGTGAGCTGGCTCCGGGCTCCAGGCACCCGGCTCCGGAGAAAGAAGCTCAGCTCCCCGCGACCAGCTTGCGCGTTCCGCTCTCGAAGAGGATGACGGCCTTCCCCGGCTCGATGCCGGTGACGACGCCGACGCCGAACTTCGGGTGCTCGACGAGCTCGCCTTTCTCGAAGCGAGCGTCCGCGGCGTACTTCCTGCGGGGCTTCTTCTCGTCGGCGACCGCGGTCGCCCACACGGTCTGCGGTGACGGCGCGGCGGGAGCGGGTGCACGCTTTCCGAGCGGCTTGTCGTTCTGCGTGCGAAGGTCGATCTCCTTGAGGACCTCGCGCTCGAAGCGGCGCAGGCGGAGGCCGGCGCGATCGCGATCGTCTCGCTTCGGCTCCTCGGCATCCGCGCCGATCCTCGCGCGCAGGTCGGCGAGCGCCTTCGCGTCGTCGTCCTTCGCGCCGGCGAGCACGGCGCTGCCGAAGACCATCAGATCGCGGATCTGAGGCTGCAACGCGTCGCTCGCCTTCTCGAGGACGCGTTCGACCTTCTTCAAGAAGTACCCCGGCGACCAGGAGCCGACCTCGGCGCCCGCGCTCTTGGCGGAGGTGCCTGCGGCCTTCTGCCGGCCTTCGAGCAGCCTGCGCGTCTCGCTCAGCTCCGCATACGCGTTGAGCAGGAGGAAGCGGGGCTCGTCGGGGTAGCGCTCGTGGAGGATCGCCCATCCCTCCTCGGGAGTGAGGCTCTTGTCTTCGCTGCGCGACCAGATCGTCCACGCGATGGCGCGATCGGACGAGTCCTGCGTCACGTCGACGCTCTCCTCCTCCAGCTCGTCGAACATACGGGGCGCATCCTACGGGGATGACCGCGACGTTCAAGGTCTACTTCTCCGCGATCAGCGGATCGTCGAGCCGAAACCCCTCGTGAACTCGGGCGGCTGGATGGTCGCGCTCTTCGTGGTGCCCCGGAAGATCGCGATGTCGGCGCCGGACGCTTGGGTCGCAGCCCATACCGCCGGCCCCGGACGGCCGGGGTGAATGGTCGTCACCTTCGCGCCGTACGGGACGTCGAGGTGCTCGGCCGTGATGCCCGCATCGGCCCAGCGCAGGATCCAGATGCCGTTCGCGGTCGAGCCGACGACGAGCTCGTCGCGGCCGTCCTCGTCGAGGTCTGCCGCCGTCATGCTCGAGGCGAATCCCGGCGGCGCAGGCGAAGGCGGCGACCAGCACGTGGCCGGGTTCTCCTCCGCTTCGAGATCGAGCCCCCGCAGGATGCACACTGCCGGTGCACCCTCGACCGTGGTGGCGAACGCCGTGTCCGTCAGACCGCGGCCCGAGAAGTCGCCTCCCGCGAAGGCCGTCGCTTCACCCTTCGGCGGCCCGCTCAGGAACACCGGTGCGGCCGCCATGACGGCCGGTACCCCGGCGAGGAGGTAGGCCACGGGTGTATCCCCCAACGGCCACGCGAACGGCGACTCGGGGACGCCGTCGCCGTCGTAGTCGTGCCCGGCCCCCAGCGCCATTGCGGACGGTAGATCGGGGACGCCGCCCTCCGTGTCGATCAAGCCGAGCTGGAAGACGTACGTCATCGGGCCCGGGCCGCCGGCGGTCCCCAGGAGCGTGAAGATGTCTCGGCGCGTGCTGATCACCACGTCACCCCGACCGTCGAGGTCGACGTCGCCGGCCTCGCGGAGGTTCGGCGGATCGAGGAGCGGGGGCGTGACCACCGTGGTCAGGGAGGGGCGAAGAAAGTCCGCCGAGCCGGCGAACGCGAGGACGTCGAAGTGTCCGCGGGCCTCGAGCGCCCACGTCAGATCGGAAAAGCCGTCGCCGTCGACGTCGGTGACCGCCACGTCCGTGCCGTGCGTGGCGGGCAGGTAGAGCGGGCTCGTGACATCCGGCATGGTGAAGCGCGTCGGATCCTCCTTCGACCCGAAGAGCACGACGAGGTCGTAGGGCGTGAAGGTCCCGGCGTCGTCGAGGATCGGCTCGACCTCCATGGTGACGACGAGGTCCGGCGCGCCGTCGCCGTTGACGTCGGTGATCGACCCGGTGCCTCTCCCGCTCGTGAGCGGCCCGCCGCGCACGAGGAGCTCCCACGTCGCGCTCGGCTTCGTGCCGATCGCGTCGGCCGTCTTGCCGTACAGCCGCCAGAACCAGAATCCGGTGGGCAGCTCCTCGGGCGTGAGCAGCTCGATGCCGTCCGCGTCGAACGTCTTCTTCTCCCCGTCGCACGCGCGCGTGCGACACAGCTCGATCCGTGCGCCCGTCGTCCCTTGCGCGAGCTCCCACTCGAAGCGCACGCGCGACCCGTTCACCCACGAGACGGAGAGCGGCGCGACGGGCCGCGGCGCGGGCAGGTTCTCGTCGGGACGGAGCTCGGTCGGCGTCTGCGCGTCGCCCGCGTCTCCCGGCCCGCCCACGATGCCGTCGAACGAGTCGGGCCTGCACCCGAGCTCGGGCGCGAATCCGAACGGGATGGCAGCAGCCGACAAGACGAAGAAGACGAACCGAAGCGCGCGCAAGGTCCGAACGAAAGCGTAGCCGCTCGCGGGCCCGCTGTCGCTCGCCTCGGCTCGATCAGCGGATCACCCCGCCCAGCTTCACGACGTACGCGTCCATCCGCATGTCGAAGAACTGGTGGACGTCGGTGCCGGCGAAGATCGTGATCGTCTTCTGGTCGGCGCCGACGGCCGCCCAGCGCGCGGGCCCCGGCCGCCCGGGATGGATCATCGTCACGCGGGGGAGGAAGCTGCCCTCGATCGGCGTCTCCTCGAATCCCGAGCCGTCGGCCTTCATGCGAACGACGGCGATCCCCGTCGCGCTGGCCACGACGATCTCGTCGCGGCCGTCCTCGTCGAGGTCGCCCGCGGCGAGGCTCAGGCCGAAGCCTTCGATCGCGGCCGTCGATCGGTGACAGTCTCGTGCGGTGTCGAGCGGATCCCTCGCCGGCGAATAGACGCAGACCGCGGGGTACGACCCCTCGGCGCCCTCCGGGACGAGCGTCGAGAACGCCATCTCCGCGACGCCGTCGCCGTCGAAATCGCCCATCGTGAGAGCGATCGCCTTCGTGGGGATGGCCGCCTTGAACTTCGGCGTCTTCATCTCCGCGAGGCGCTGGTTCCGTGCTCCGCCGTAGCCGATCGGCGACGTCGGCAACAGCCAGGACATCGCAAAATCGGCGACGCCGTCGCCGTCGACGTCGGCACCGCCGGTGAGGGCCGCGGGGGTCGTCGCCTTCGGCGCGCCGTAGGGAGGCGGATGCAGAAGGAGCGAGCCTGCCCCGAGCGGGCTCCCGAGGCTCACGAACGTCATGTCCGGGAGCGAAGCCACGAAGTCGCCGAACCCGTCGCCGTCGACGTCTCCCACCGTCTCGAGCACGGGCAGAATCGACGGATCGAACTCGGGGACGGGGGCGTAGTGCTCCGGCCCTTCGAACCGATCCACGTCGAAGCCCTCGGGCGCGCCGAAATCGATCTCGACCGTCCCGTAGAACTTGTCGGGGTTGAAGTAGCCCGGCAGGGCGTCGGAGCGGACGAGGTCGCTGAAGCCGTCGCCGTCGAGGTCCGTGCCGCCCGTCAACGAGATGTCCAGCCGTCCGACGGGGAAGCCGAAGAAGCTGCCCTCGTCCCAACTGAACGTGTGGCCGTTCTTCTGGCCGAAGAGGACGTATTGCACGTTCTCGTGCGGGGCGTCCGGGTTCTCGGGGTCCTGCTCCTCGTAGACGATCGCGAGATCCGGCTCGCCGTCGCCGTTCATGTCGAGGATGGACCCGTGCGGGGCATCCGAAGCCTGCTTCGCGGACGGACCTCGGACGAGAAACTCCCAGACGGGGGCCTCCGGATCCGTCGGACCTTCGGCGTCGAGCGTTCGCCCCCGGAGACGCCAGAACCAGAAGCCGGGCTCGAGCGCGTCCTCGACGACGAGCTCCTCGCCCGTCCCGACGTACCGATGGGCGACCTCGGCGAAGTCACGGGTGCGCGACAGCTCGACGATGGCACCGATGGTCCCGGGTGCGAGCTTCCAGCGGAGCTTCGGGCGGTCCGTGTTGACCCAGGAGACGGAGATGGGCGAGAGGTGGCGCGGCGCCGGGATGCCGTCGTCGACGATCGGTCCCTGCGACGCGTGCGGGTCGAACGAGCCCTCGTCGCCTCCGGTCAGACCATCGAACGTCGCCGGCACGCACGCGGCCGACACGGTCAACAGCGAGAGGACGAGGGGGGCGAGTCTCACTTGAGCCTGGCCTTCACGAGCTGGAAGTAACGGTGAGCGACGCCGCTCGCGCGCGCCGCCTGGGTGACGTTTCCGTTGTGACGTGCGAGCACGCGCTCGACGTAGCGGCGCTCGAACTCGGAGACGACGCGCTCGCGCGCGGTCGGGAAGGGCAGATCCTCCTCGATCACGGCGCTCAAGAAGTCGAGCCCCTGCTGCTTCGCCTCGTCGGAGCGGTACGTCGGACCGAGCTCGCCCATCGTCATGCGGGCGAGCACGGCGCTGCGCAACTCCCGCACGTTGCCCGGCCACTGGTAGTGCTCGAAGCGCGGAAGGAAGTCTTCGGGCAGCTCCTTCGATTCCCTCGAACCCGCCGATGGCGCGAGCTCCTGCCAGAAGTGGCGCGCCAGGAGGGCGACGTCCCCCTCGCGATCGCGGAGCGGCGGCAGCTCGATGCGCCCCGCCGCGAGGGCGAAGAAGAGGTCGTCGTCGAAGCGGCCCTGGGCGACGTCGCGATCGAGGTCGCGGCGCGTCGCGGCGATGACGCGGACGTCGCGCGACTTCGTGATCGTCTCGCGCAGCCGGAGCTGGACGTCACGAGGCAGGTTGCCGACCTCGTCGATGAAGAGGACGCCGCCTCGCGCCTGCTCGAGGAGCCCGCCGGGGTCGAAGAGGCTCGCGGCGAGCCGCTCGACCGGGATCGTGCTCGACGCCAGCGTGATGAACGGCCCGTCGGTACGGCCGCTGGCGCGGTGCAGCTCCTCGGCGACGAGCTCCTTGCCCGTGCCGGCCTCGCCCTCGACGAGGACCGGACCGTCGTTGCTCGCGAGCTGGGTGAGCGCCGGGTAGAGGCGCTTCATCGCGGGCGACGCGCCGAGGACGCGACCGAACGACGTCGCCTGGACGAGCTCCGCCGCGCGCGCCTCGCCGCGTTTGACGGAGAGCACGGACGAGCCCACGCGGATCGCCTCGCCGCCCTGGAGGAGGGCCTCCTTGACGAGCACGCCGTTCACCGTCGTCCCGTTCGTCGACCCGAGATCGAGCAGCACGAGCTTCGTGTCCATGACGGTGAGGGCCGCGTGACGACGCGACACCTCGCGGTCGGTCAGCCGAATCGTGCAGACGGGGCTCTGCCCGAGCAGGGCGCGCGTCGGCCCGGTCGCGTCGAGCGATTTCACGAGCCCGGCATCCGGGCCCTCGACGACGGTGAGCACGAACGCCGAGCCGGCAGGCGCAGGGCGCGTGAACCGCGTCCTGCGAACGGTGGCCATCTCTCCAGGTTTCGTCATGGGGGCCCGTTCATCGTAACGCGTTTCTACTTCCGCGACCCAACGACGTAGGTGACCGCCGCCACCGCGAGCGCACCGAGCCCGATGCCGATGGTGACGTTTCGCAGCACGAGCCTGTCGCTCAGCGCGTCACGCTCCGCCTGCGGGCAGTTGGGCGCGCACGTGGCGTGGAGCTCCTCGGCGCGGTCGCGCATCCCGATGTCCACGAGCAACGCCGCGCCGAGCGAGAGCACGCCCGCGCCGGCAAAGGCGACCGGCACGTAGGGGAAGCGCTCGCGCTCGACCTTCACCGTCTCCTTGTCCGAGGGCGTCTCGGTCTTGGGCTTCGCGAGCACGAACGCGCCCGTGACGAGCCGGTTCTTCTCCCCTTCGCGCGCGACGACCTTCACCTCGACGGTGCCCGTGCCCGGCCGCTCGAAGCGCGCCACGTGCGGCCCGGGGTCGACGGGAATCGCACGCCCATCGAGCCCGCCTTGCAGGCGCTCGCCGTCGAGGAAGACCGCCGCGTCGGTCACGTCCTTGCCGTCGACGCTCGCGGAGAAGACGAACGTGGGCAGCGCCTCGTCGACCTCGCGGAGGCCCTTCGAGCACTCGTCGCGGATCATCAAGGGACACGCTTCGTGCGAGCACGTCACGTACTGCGCGCGCGCAGCGATGAGCTTGCGACCGGCGCGCAGCGCCTGGCCGTCGTCGTGCGCCTTGATGCACGCGGCCTTGTCCGGAGGTCCTGCCGGCTCTTCGTCCGCATGCCCTGCGCTCGACGCGAGGAACAGCGCGCCGGCGACGGCTGCGCCGGAGACGCGTCTCAGAAGCATTCGGCCTTGAAGTGCTTGTGCCCCTCCGCGTCGACCGTGTACGGAATGGCGCAAGCGGGATCCTTCTTCGCCCCGTCGTTGTCGGCGGCGCGGCGTGCGGCGGCGGCGGGCTTCTGCACGGCCGCCGTCGTCGTGCTGCGCTTCGCGCGCGGCGCGGCGTTCGCCGTCGCCTGCGCCTCGGGCTTCTGCTCGGCGGCGGGCTTGGCGGCCGGCTCCGCCGGAGGCGGCGCCTCGACGGCCTTCTCCGCCGTAGCGGTCACGACCGGCGCGACCGCGGCGTGCACCGGCGCGGCCGCGGCGGCGACTTCTTGTACGGCAGCGACCTGCGCGACGCGCGGAGCGGCCTCGCTCTTCCTCACGCGCGACACGGCGAGGCCCGACACGGCGAGCGCCATCACGGCGAAGCCGATGGCGACACCGGTCTTGCGGAGCCGACCACGAGCCTTCGCCGCCGGCACGGTCGACGTCGTGGGCGCGGTCGCAGCGGGGCGCTTCGCCGACGGGCTCAGCCGGCTCGCCCGCTCGAGGATCGCGAGCATCGTCGTGCGGCGCGTCGTCGGCTCCTCGACGAGGGGCAGCTTCGAGCCCGAGATGACCTCGCGCGGCGTCACGTACTGCCGAACCCAGGCCGAGACCTCCGTGCGCGTCGGCAGCTTGACCGCCGCGGCGAGCGCCTCGGCCATGGCGAGCGCGGACTCCCAGCGATCCTTCGGGTCGCGCTCGAGCGCGCGCATGACGATCGCCTCGACCTCCGCAGGCAGATCGGGGACGCGCGTGCTCGGACGCACGATCGGGTCCTCGCTGATCTTCTTCACGAGGGCCGCCTCGCTCGGGCCGTCGAACAGGCGCTCGCCGACGAGCGTCTCCCAGAGCGTCACGCCGGCGGCGTAGACGTCGACGCGGTGATCGAGGGCCTCGCCGAACAGCTGCTCCGGCGGCATGTACGGGATCTTGCCCTTGATCTCGTTGTCGTTGCTCTGGTGCGTGTTCTGGCGAGCCTTCGCGACGCCGAAGTCGAGCACGCGCGACAGCCCGTCGATGCCCACGAGGACGTTCTGAGGAGAGACGTCGCGATGGATGATCGCGAGCGGCGAACCGTCGTCGTCGTCCTTCGCCTGATGCGCCTCGTGCAGGCCGAGCAACAGGTCGTGGACGATCGCGCAGGCGATGGGCACCGGCACGCGAGCGCCGGCCTTGTTCACCGACTTGAGGATGGTCGCGAGCGACGCACCCTCGACGTACTCCATCACGAGGAGCAGGTGCCCGTCCTCGGCGACGATGTCGAGCGTGGGGACGATGTTCGGATGACGCAGCCGCGCGGTCAGGCGAGCCTCATCCATGAACATCGAGACGAAGTCGGGATCCTTCGCGAACTGCGGGTGCATGCACTTGATGGCCACGAGCCGTGAGAAGCCCATCGGCCGCCGCATGCGCGCGAGGTAGACCGTGGCCATGCCTCCGCTCGCCAGCTCGCCGAGCAGCTCGTATCGGTCTCCGTCGCCAAGCAGCGCTTGCGTGCCCATCGTCCGTCCACCCACCTCCCTTGCACAGATTGAGCAAAGGCGGTGCCCGACTGCTCAATCGGAGTGTTGCTCGGTGAGCAACCTGTATTTCAGCGTATCGAAGATTTCTCCGTGAGCGAACGGTCCATCGTGGCCTCGACAGGCCGGATCGCGCGGTCCATCTCCCACGGCCCCAGCCCCCACGGAGAATGCCACACCACCATGTAGCGAAAGGTCTGTCCGCCACCTCCGAACGGCGCGCATCGCCCACCAACGACGGGACGCGCGCGATGGCGTCCTGGGAGCGGTGTATCGTGGGCGACGGACGGACGCGCGGCGAGGACGAACACGATGGCCCATCGACACATCACGCTCCTCCTGGCCCTCCTCGGCTCCGCGCTCACGATCGTGGCCGCGTGCGACTCGGGCACCGACCCGGGGCCGACCGGCTCGAGCGGAGCGAGCGAGGAGGAAGACGACGGCGGAGCTCCGTCGAACATCGATGCGGCCGCGGCCGCCCTCGGCGAGAAGTGCGCGAAGGAGAAGACGATCGAGAGCTGCGCGAATTGCTGCGGAGGATCCGACTCGATCGCGGCCTACGAAGAGGCCTTCCGCGCATGCGCGTGCGAAGGGCCGTGCAAGACGCAGTGCGCCTCGACGCTCTGCGCGTCGCCCTCGACCGCTCCGGACGAAGCGTGCGACGAGTGCTTCGGCTCGCCGGACACGGCCGTCGCGTGCCACCCCGCCGGCGCCGACGCTTGCGACAAAGATGTACGATGCAACGACTTCATCACGTGCGACGAGGTCGCGCACTGCCTCGACAAGGATCCCGACGTGGACGGTGGCTGATCGGCGAAGCCGCCGGACCGATGCGTGAGCCCCTGCGCTGGATGCTCGTCGCGGCGACGAGCGCGCTGCTCGCATGCGCGACGGGCTGCAAGGCGAAGGGCGCAGAGGCGGACGCGACCGCCTCGGACGGCGGTGACGAAGCCTCGCTCGCCGCGCTCGCGGCGAGCCTCCCGGAGACCGTCGTGATCTATCTCGACGCCGGCGACGATCCGGCACGTCCGGCATCCACGACGGGAGGGAAGATCGAGCTCATCAGCGGTCTTCCCGAGCCGTGCGAGGACACGACGAAGCGCCTCGGCCTCGTGACGTTCACGCAAGTCGACGACGACGTCGTCATCACGAGCTCGAAGACGAAGGCGCGTGCACGCTGCAAGGTCAAAGACTCGCAGACGCTGATTTGCGACTGGGTCGGGATGGACGGGAAGCCGTCCGTCTTCCAACGGCCCGTGACCTACGGCCCGAACAAGCCCGTCGTCGGCGCGTTCGACGAGAAGCACTCGTTCCGCTGCGCCCCGCGGCCGTGAGCAACGCGGACGATGCGGCGCGCGCTCGTCAATCGCAGTCGCACGAGAGGCACGCCTTCATCGACTCCGTCCCGCACACGGCGCGCAGCCGCTCACGGAGGGCCTTGCGCGCGCGGTGGAGCCGCACGGTCGCGTTGTTCACCGTGACGCCGAGCGCTTGCGCCGCGACCGCGAGCGGCTGCTCCTCGATGTCGACGCGGCGGAGGATGTCCGCATACTCCGGCCGGATGCGTTCGAGCTGACCGAGGCTGCACGCGCACACGCGCCCCTCGTCGAGGCCGGCCTCCTCGACCTCCTCCACGTCGGCCGCGAGCGTCTCGAGCTTCGCCTCGCGAAGCGCGCGCTCCGCGTGGTGGTCCGCGATCGTGCGCCGAAGGATCTGGAAGAACCACGCGCGCAGGCGGCTGCGATCGCGCAGATCGCCGGCGCGCGCGGTCGCCCTCACGAGCGCTTGCTGCAGCACGTCCTCGGCGTCGGCTCTCGACTCGACACGAGCGCGCACGAAGGCGAGGAACCTGTCCCGCTCCGCCGCGAGCTCGGACGACAGAAGAGCCCAAACATCCTCTTCAGCCACCTGAGCCCTCTCGACCCGAGCGCGGAGCGGCGAACCGAGCGTCATGACACCAGCCTAGCTCACTTGTCCTTGGTCGCCGGACACCCGCACGAGCTCGGGCACGCGCACGCGGGGCCACACGTGCAGATCGGCCCGCAGCAGCACTCGCCCGGCTTGGGCGCCTTGTCGCCGGTGCAGCCGCAGCTCCCGTTCGGGCACGACTTGCAGGCGCAGCTCCTCTTCTCGTCCGTCATGTTCGTCTCTCCTTTCGCCCAACAAGACGCTCGGGCGCCCCGATTCATTACAGTCGCTGGCGACGAACCCGACCGGCCGTCCGGCCTGGGCTCGGTCCCAGGGTGCACCATGTGCGAGGGCCCTCGTCCGAGCGCCGGGGTCCGAGCGTCGGGGCTCGAGAAGTCGCCGCTTCCGCCGGAATGGCGCTATTTACGGAAGAGTGGCGAGGAGAGCGCGCTGTCTGGGTCCGACGGCGGCGGTGTTAGTTGCATCATGCAACTTAATCACCGGGGCCGATGAGCTCACCTCCGCACCGATCACCGCGGACGCTGGCTCGAGCAATGTCGCCAGCAGCGGCGGCTCGAACGTACCCGACGGCACGGGCTCGCAACCGCCGGGCACCGTGACACCGCCCGACACGTCCACGTCCGACGGCGGACCCGACGGGAATGCAGACGGCGGCCCGCCGGACGCCTCGATCCCGGTCGATTCCGGACCGCCGCCTCCGCCCAACCTCGTCACCAATCCGGGGTTCGAAATGGCCGGCTCGAGCTGCGGCCCTGGATGGGTGATCTGGCGCTCGAAGCTCGACCGCGTGACAAGCCCTCGCTCGGGCACGTACGCGTGCCAGGTGTGCAAGGACCCGGCGGAATCGGATACGGGCTTCACGATCAACTCCGACGGCAACCTCGATCCCACCGCGAAGGTCGGCCATCGCTATCGCGCGAGCGCATGGGTGCGCCGCGTGAACGACGGGCCCAAAGAGGTGGAGCTCTACCTCCGCATCTGGAACGGCTCGAGCGGCCATGCCATCGGCATCCAGTCTCTCCGGATCGACGACACGTGGAGGTACGTCGAGGTCGAAGGCACGGTGGACGGCCCGACGACGAAGATGGACCTCTTCATCGCCACGGACGGCACGCGCGCGACCGACTGCTTCTTGGTGGACGACGTCGCGGTCGTGCGGTTGCCCTGAGCACGAGCAATACGGACGTGGCGGAGGAGAAGGGATTCGAACCCCTGGTGGGTTGCCCCACGGCGGTTTTCAAAACCGCTGCCTTAGACCACTCGGCCACTCCTCCAGACTGCCCGACCCTACCATAGCACCGCCACACGCGGCCCGAGCGCCCGAGCTCGCGCCGCGCGACGCCTTCACCGCGTGAACGCGTACTTCTCCTGGCCGACCTCGAGGGCGAGCGTCGTGTCGGGGCCCGTACTCTTGACGAGGACGCTCAGGCCCGCGAAGGGCGGGTCGAGGAGGACGAGCCGCTCGCTGCCTTCGGCCTCCGCGATCCGGCCGAAGGTGCTCTTCCACTCGCCCGCGTCGACGACACCCCGTCCGTCCGCCACGCGGATCGTGATCTTCCCGAGGACCGGGCTCTTCCACTCGCCGGCCAGCTTCGAGACCCACTCCTCGTCCGGCGTGGTCTCGAGCTTCGCGAACTCGGCGGCGAACGCCTTCGCACGGCGGTCGAGGGCGAAGGAGAAGTTCTGGCTCGCCTCTTCCTTGCCGTCGAAGAGGAGCTCGAAGAAGCGGCGGCGCGTGGCGTCGAGGAGGGCGCCCGCGCCGTTCAGGTTCGTGAGGACGACGAGGCCGGTATCGTGCTCCGGCAGCCACATCGCGAGCGTGTTGAAGCCGGTGGTGCTGCCGTTGTGAGAGACGACCTCGACGCCCGCGTAGCGCTCGACGATCAGCGCGAGGCCGTACGAGGACTTCTCGGAGATGCGGGCCATCGGCTTCTTGCGCTCGGCGAGGTTCGCTGCGCTCACGACCTCCTTGCCCTCGAGCGTCTTGCCGCCGCCGAGCTCGACGGCGACCCAGCGGGCGATGTCGTGCGCGGACGACCAGAGGCCGCCGGCGGGACGGATCGACGGGAGCCACCCCTCGATGCTCACCGGCATCGCTCGAGGCTCGAGCGACGTCGTCATCGCGTGCGGAGAGGCGTGCTCACGCTTCTTCGCGACGGAGAAGTCGAAGGTGCTCGACTTCATGCCGATCGGGTCGAGGACCCGCGACTGCATCGCGGCGTCGTACGCCGGACCGAGCGGCCGCTTGGGATCGGCGGCGTGCGCGGCGAGATAACCGCCGGCCGAGACCATCAGGTTCGAGTACTGGAAGGTCTCGCCGAAGGCGGTGGTGGGCTTCAGCGTCTTCATCTCGTCGACGCGGCTCTCGGGCGTCGCCTTCGACCATCCGAAGAAGAAGGTCATGTCCTGACGCGGGAGCCCCGTGCACGCGCAGACGGTGTGGCGCATCGCGAGCTTCTTCGTCGCGTCGGGATCACCGAGCGTGAACTTCGGGAAGACCTCGACGACCGGCGTGTCCCAGGAGAAGCGCCCTTCGTCGACGAGCTTCGCCATCATCAGGCTCGTAAGCGGCTTCGTGATCGAGCCGATCATGAAGAGCGTGTTCGGCGTGACCGGATCCTTCTGCCCGAGCGTCCGCACGCCGAAGCCGCGCTCCCAGACGATCTTCCGGTTCTGCACGACGGCGACGGCGACCCCCGGGACGTTCGCCTTCACGCGGGCGTCCTCGATGAACTTCTCGAACGCCTCGAGCTTCTTCGCATCGAGCTCGTTCGCCTTCTTGCCGGCGAAGGACTCCTCCTCGACGCCGGGCGCGCGGAAGCTCGCCACCGCCGTCGAGAGGTTCGCGCCACGGCGGCTCATCGCGGCCGACGTCCCGTCGATGAGCGCGACGTAGGTCGTCTCGCCCTTCCGCCACGCGATCGCGACGACGTTGCGCGCTTCGGCGGCCGTCGTCTCGTAGACGATCTGCACGATCTCGTCCCAACCGTCACGGGGCGGAGGCTTGGCCGTCGTCTTCGGCTTCCGCGAGAAGCCCGGCTGCGTGCGTGCCCACGCGAGCGCGATCGCCCTTTCCGTGTCCTTCTCGCGCGCCTCGAAGAACGTCAGCGTGAGATCGCGCTCCGGCGCCTCGAGGGTGATCGTCTCGCCCGCGCGCCGCATGAACCATCCCTTCGGGGCCTCGAACGTGGCGCCGGCGGCCGTCGTCGTCTTCGTGTCCGCGTCGAGACGGACCGGAGGGGCGGCCTGATCGGGCGTCGCCGCCGTCGGCGCGACCGGCGCTCCTCCGGTCGGCGCGGGAGCGGGCTCCGGCGACGGAGTGCGCGGGTTCGATGCGCACGCGGACACGAGCAGAGCGACGGCGAGGGACGAGGTACGGCGCTTCATGGGGCACATACACTAACGCGACATCGCTGCGCCGGACGAGCTCGTTCGCCGCGCGGCGTCGATTCGACGCGTGCGCGCGAGTGCGATCGCACGGAGGACGAGCTGACGAGGCGAGCGCGGCCGCGATGACGACGGCGCGCGGTGGGTTGCCCCGCCGAGTGCGTCTCGAAGGATGCGGGCGGCGATGGACGTGGAAGGCTGCCTCGCTCGACGTGCGCACGTCACGGTGTTCCGTGTCGCGAGGCGGGATGCTCGGCGGCGCCAGAGTCACGCGGACACGAGGAACACGCTGCGGCTCGTGTGGATCGGTTCGTCGAATTTCCGCGCGGAAGCCGGTGAGGTCTCGCGTTTGCAATCGGGGCCGCGCGATCGCGCGCCGAGACGACGCGCAGAAGGAGAGGACACATGAGGCTCGTTCATCATGCGATCGGCGCGTGCGCGGCGATTCTGGCCGTCACCGCCGTCCCTGCGTGCACCGGGGAAGAGGAGGCAGTGGAGTCACACTCGGAGGTGTCGAAGGCGAACATCGGCGTCGCCGGCGTTGGGATCGGCGATCCCGCGTTCTCGCTCTGCTCCGAAGCAGAGGCGCTCTCCGTGCTCCGTGCGCTCAACATGGGCGAGATCGCGATCCTGCAGTCGGTGCGCGAGCAGCTCCAGCGCCCCGAGCTGAAGGCGCTCGCGGATCAGCTCATCGAAGAGCACACGCAGCTCCACGCCGCCACGGAGGCAGCGGCGCGGGTGGCGAACGTGCCGCCGATCGACTCGCCGGTCGCGCAGTCGCTGATGCAGAAGGCGGAGCGCGCGGTGCAGGACATCGGCGGGATGGCGGACGTCGACGACATCGATCGTCAGTTCGTGGCCGACCAGATCCTGTCGCACGTCGCCGGGCTCGGGCTGATCGACAAGCTCGTGCTTCCGAGCATACGAGACCCGCGCTTGGCGATCGTCGCCATGCGCGCGCGGATGATGATGCTACGGCACGTGCGCCACGCGTTTCAGATGCAGGCGGCGCTCGAGCCGCCCTGCCACGAGCGTCTGCCCATGCCGAGCCAGGAGGAGGCGATCGGCAGGCCAGGCATCCCGACACCGGGCGAGCTGCCCGGCCAGCCGCCCGTCGGCATGCCGCGCGGCGCGATCGAAAGGGAGCCCGTCGAGATCCCCGGCCCGATGGGCGGGCCGTCCGAGCTCATGCCCGGCGTCGGCGAAGATCGCCGCGTCCCGTTCGAGGGAGCGCGCCCCATCGGCGAGCCCGATGAGGAGCTGACCGGCGAGGAGCCGCAACAGGACGAAACGGACGAGGAGACCGAATGACGAGAGCCTCGGTCGGCACGATGCGCGTGACGACCGAGTAGAGAGCCCTCGGCGGGCGACGCTCGTCGCTCGCCGCTGGTCGTCGCGAGGAGGGAGCCGGTCCGTTTCGAGAGTCGCCGGCCCGGCCCCCGACTGCGCGACGAAGCTGCCCGGGAGCCGGTCGGATCCGAGTCACCGGCCGGCTCCCGGCGCGCTCATTTATCCCGAATCCATCGATTATCACCGATCTCACGTGTCGAGCGAAAGAAGGACTGGCCCTGTCAGGCTCGACCGACTATCCTGATGAAGATGGTCGGTCTCGGTCCGGGGGCGCCATGAACAAGACGCACGACTCGAGCTTCGAAGAGATCTACGCCGTTTCGACGCGGCCGCCTCGCCGTGGGCGGCGCAATGAATGGATCATCGGGACCGCGGTGATCGCCGGCGCCGTCGCGCTCGTCGCCTACTGGGAGCACCGACCGGAGCCGGCTCCCGTGGTGCACGGCGCCGTGTACGAGGGGACGACCTCGAGCACGACGACGCCTCGCTCGGACACGACGGCTTCGAACGCGCCGACTTCGAGCGAGAGCGCGACGTCGTCGACGACCGATCCCACGACGAGCGCCACGACGGCGACGGCGGCCGCCCAGCCGGAAGGCATCGAGCGCATCGAGCTCGACACGCCGCCACGTCCCGGCTCCGGCGCGGTCGTGCGCGCGCGGACGGAGGACGCGCTCCCGGTGCCGGAGCTGCTCCATCTCGCGAATGCGTCGCTCCGGCACGGGGACACGCGACGCGCCGAGCAGCGCTACCGGCTGGTGCTCGCGAAGGACCCGTCGAACGCGGAGGCGCACACGGGTCTCGGCGACGTGGCACGTCGCGAGAACGACCTCGCGCGAGCGCGCGAGCACTACCTCCGTGCGCTCTCCACGAGCCCGGCGTATCTCCCCGCGCGCATCGCGCTCGCCGACGTCGAGTGGGACCTCGGCGATTTCACGTCGGCGAAGTCGCACTACGCAGCCGCGGTGGACAAGCTCGGCGAGCGCGCGCCGGCCAAGCTGCGCGAGCGCGCAGGCATGGCCGGCGACGCCCCCTCCGCGACGATCGCGAGCACGAGCGCTCTCTGATCGCGCCCCGCGATCAGAAGAGGCCGGCCCGGTAATCGCGGATGGCCTGCTCGACCTCCTCGGGCGTGGTCATCACGAAGGGGCCGTACTGCGCGATCGGCTCGCCGAGCGGCTTGCCGGCGACGACGAGAGCGCGCACACGTCCCTTCTTCGCCGACAGGCGCACGCCGGCGCCGTCGGAGAGGACGCCCAGCTCGCCTCGCGTGAGCTCCCATTCGCCCGGGCCGACGACGACGTCGCCCTCGAACGGGTAGACGAAGCCCTGGTGCCCCCGCGGGAGCGGCACGTCCGCCGTGACGCCCTCGGGGATCTCGACGTCGAGGTAGACCGGCTCGGTGGCGCGGCCGTCGATGGGTCCCCGCACGGCGCCGATGGTTCCCGCGAGCACGCGCGCGGTCGCGCCGCCTCCGAGGTCCGCGCGCGGGATGTCCTCCGGCTGGAGGTCGCGATAGCTCGGCTCGCACATCTTGTCCTTGCGCGGGAGGTTCAGCCAGAGCTGAAAACCGTGCACGAGCCCCTCCACTTGCTCGGGCATCTCCGAGTGCACGATCCCACGGCCCGCGGTCATCCACTGCGCGCCGCCGGCGGAGAGGATTCCCTCGTGCCCCTTGTTGTCGCGATGGCGGAAGCGCCCCGCGACCATGTACGTGATCGTCTCGAACCCGCGATGCGGATGGTCGGGGAAGCCGGCGAGGTAGTCCTTCGGATCGTCGGAGCCGAACTCGTCCAGCATGAGGAACGGGTCGATCCGTCGGAGGAGCGGCGTGCCGATGAGGCGCGTGAGCTTCACGCCCGCGCCGTCGCTCGTCTTCATCCCCCGCACGCTGCTCGTGATCTTGCGATCGAACGCGTGCGCCGCTTCGCTGGAGTCGTTCGTGCTCGTCCGGGCTGCCTCGGCCATGTCGTCCTACCTTTCCGTCCGGGTCACGTTAAGACGCCTTTGCACGGCGGGTAGGCGTCGCAGCGAAACCGGTCGTTGCTCTCGAGAGAACAATGCGGCGGTCCCGACGAGGCAGTCTACGTCGTCGGCAGCCGCGCTTCGGTCGTGCTTCGACGACGCCCTCGGCGGCCGACCAAGGCCGCAAGAGCGACGGCGGCGACGGCGAGCCCGCTCGAGCGGTCGGCGCCCGGTGCGGCCGTGCACCCGGACTTCTTCTTGACCTCGTTGCCGCTCGCAGCCGGTGCCTGACGGCCGGCGTCCGCCGCTCCTCCGGCTCCGACATCACCCTCGCCGCCGCTCGCGACCGCCGGCGCAGTGCCCGCCTTCGCCGCTACGTCGTTGGCG
Source organism: uncultured Myxococcales bacterium (assembly GCA_937949945.1). GTDB lineage: Bacteria > Myxococcota_A > Polyangia > Polyangiales > Polyangiaceae > Labilithrix. Next base: position 12,040 of record CALFEQ010000173.1, on the reverse strand, counting down.
GGCGCATTCTTCGACACGAGCTCGCAAGACGTCGCGGTCGACGTCTTCAGCTCGAGGGTCTCCTGAATCGCGGTGCGCGGGTCCTCGCGCGGCACGAAGAAGATCAGGGTGGGCTTGCCCTCGCACTTCAGCGCCTTGGCGGCGAGCGCCTCGAGCGCTGGATCTCGAATCTGGTTGGTGGGCTTGTAGGTCTTCGCCCACGCCTCGTACTGGGCCTTTTCGATCGAGTAGATCGTGCAATCACCGCCGCGACGACCGACCGGCACGGGGACGCCCTCCTCGAGCTTCGCATGCTCCATGTACGGTGTGCCGTTCGACGTTCCGCACGGGAACGCGAAGAAGACACGGTCGGGCGACGCCGAGAGGCCCGTGACGACGAAGGTGTATTCGACGGGCTTCTTGCCGTCCGGAATCACGTCGGCGCGCGCAGGCCCCGCGACGGCCATCGCGACCAGCACGGTGGAGAGCAACCACGATCGAGAGCGCATCGCGCGATGATACGCGCTCGATGTCGACACGCGAAAGGCGCGCGAAACGACCTCCCCATGCCCTCACGAGCCCGGTCCACGCCGCAGGCCACGCGCCGCGTCGAGCGGAGCGGCGACGAGAGACTCCTCCCGCTGGACGATCGCCGTGAGCGTGTCGTGGAGGGCTCGCATTCCATTCTCACCGACGACGGCACGGAGCTCGGCCTCGAGCTCGCCGAGGACGGAGAGCCCCTCGAAGAGCGCCGCGCGACCACGCTTGCTGAATCGCACGAGCTTCGCACGCGCATCGCTCGGATCCGGCACGCGCTCGAGCAGCCCCATCTCCACGAGCTCGTCGACGAGCTGACCGACCGCCTGCTTGGTGACGCCGAGACGCGCCGCGAGGTCGGTGAGGCGCGTGCCCTCGAGATCGACGTGCGGAAGGAGCGTCGTATGGGCGACGCGCAGCGGCCTGTTCGTGCGGCTGCGCACGAGCGCGATCGCCCGTTCGTTGATCAAGCGCGCGGCCTTGAACAAGAGCTGCAGCGTCGACCGCGCCTTCTCGGCCTCGAGCTTGTCCGCGTACGCGTCGGACCCCATGGAAGCATCAAAACGACGGAACGGCCAGTTCGTCAAGTGCACTTGACGAATTGGTCAAGTATGCTTGACTGAATCCCGGAAGGGAGAGCGAGGACCATGCTCCAACGCATCGCCGAAGACATCTGGTCGCAAGAGACGGACCTCAAGATCGCGCCCGGAGCGCGCATGCCGTGCCGTGCGACGATCATGCGCCTCTCCGACGGCGGCCTCGTGGTGTGCTCCCCGCTCGCCATCGACGACGCGACCGCGAAGGAGCTCGACGCGCTCGGAGACGTGCGCTTCCTCGTCGCTCCGAGCCTGCAGCACTGGATGTTCCTGAAGGCCGCGAAGGAGCGCTACCCGAACGCACGCGTGTTCGGCCCGCCCGGCCTCGAGCAGAAGGTCGGCGATTTGGCGTTCGAACGGCTGCCCGAGCGCGGTCGCATCGACGGCATGCGTGACGAGATCCGGATCGAGCGCATCGAGGGCGCGCCCGCGCTGCAGGAGCACGTCCTGTTGCACGAACGATCGTGCTCGCTCGTGGTGGCGGATCTCATGTTCAACATCCAGCGATGCGACAGCTTCCTGATGCGCCTCGCCTTGCGCTGCATGGGCGTATGGAAGAAGACGGCGCAGAGCCGCGCATGGCGCTTCCTCGTGAAGGATCGCGCCGCGGCCGCACACAGCGCGAACAGTGTCCTTTCGATGGACTTCGAGCGCATCGTCGTCGCCCACGGCGACGTCATCGACTGTGATCCGTACGAGCGCTCGCGGCGCGCTCTCGCCTGGATGACGAGCGTCGCACCCCCGCTCCTCGGCACCGGCTCGGCGGTGGCGTGAGCGGGCCTTCGGCTCGAACGAGCCGCTCAGCGCTGCATCACCTTCGCGAGGGCCAGCGCGTGCTGGACGTCCTGGGGCGACATCCCCGCGCGCGCGGCGATCTCGGTAGCGCGAGGCACACGACCGAGCTCTTGGCGGAGGACGCGCGCCACCTCGACGACGGTCTTCAGGTTCGCCTCGCCGCGACCGCCTTCGGGGCTCTCGACCTTTCGCCCGCTCGCTTCGATCGCGGAGAGCATCGCGTCGATCTCGCCCTGCGAGACGGCGCGTGTGCCGATCGCCTCGCCGAGGGCGTCGAGCGCGATCACGTCGCCGGGAGCCGTGTCCTGGAGGAGCTCCTCGACGATGCGGGCCAGCTCGGGACGCAGCTCGCTCACGCTGCACCACCCGCAGGTGCGGGCCAGAGCTTCCGGAAGCCGACGGCGACGACGGCGCCGTCGTCCCGCAATACGAGCGCGCCCCAGCGGCACTTCTCGACGACCTTGCCGTCGACGAGGTCGCCGGAGTCGTCTGCGTAGCGCACGGACTGGCCTTCCACGAGCAAGCCGAAGAGCCGCGCGTCGCCGGCGATCTTCTCGAGGTCGACGGCGACGTCGCCCTCGTGCACCGTGACCTCGTGCGGAGACATCCGGCGAAGGCGAACGCCGTCGAGGAGCACGTGCACCTCCGTCTGGGAGGCATAGACGACGACGCCGGCCATGCGCCGTCCGTTCGAGAGCGGGAACGTGACGACCACGCCGGGGGCGAGGCCCGGAGGAGGCGGAGCGGCCTCGGCGATGCGTCCGCCCAGGCGAGCGCGAGCGGCGTCGATCGACGGTTTCTTCGCGGGTCGCCGCTGCTCCCCGGTCTTGTCCTCCGCCGGGTCCGAGAACAGCGGAAGATTGACTTTCTTGCCCACGCCTCAATGCTAGCGCCTCTCGTGCGTCCGCGCCCTTCGCGACGTCACTCGGTCTGCGAGGCGGACCTTCGGTCACGCGCACACACAGCCGAGCAGCATCCTGCGCGCGGAGCGATTCGCGGCGAGCTCGACCAGGTTGCGGCGTGGCGACGCCGCGAGAGCGATCGCGACCGCCCGCTCGATCGAGCCGACGAGGCATCGCGTCCAGGAGCCCGACCGTGGCGCGCAGGCGCGGCGCGGCAGAGGCTCTCGCGGCAGCGGTCGCCCGTCTCGGTTCAGCAGCCGATGTGCTCGAGCGCGAGCACCGGCCGCGCGGCCTCGCGCGAGCGGTCGAGGTCGATCGTCGCGTCGAAGAACCAGTCGTTGTCGTCGTCGGAGTCGAGCAGCACCTGCCTCACACGCCACGTCGTCTCGCCGCGCTCGATCGTCGTGTACTTCGGGCTCCTCGCCTCGGGGTCGACGCGGAGCGCGGCATGCGCCTCGAAGAACGGACGGAGCGACTGCTCGATGTTCGCGGCCACCCGAGCCTCCTCCTCGGGCGAGGGCGCGACGATGCGTGCGGCTTCGGCGAAGTCGCGACGCGCGAGCGCTCGAACGAGCCGGAAGATCTCGTTGCGGACGAGGACCGTGAACGCCTTCTCGTCCTTCGTGACGTCCATCGAGCCGGCGGGCTCGAGCTCCTCGCGGACCGGCGGAGGCTCGAAGAGCTCGTACGGATTCTTGAGCCGCTCCCACTCGTCGAGGAGGCTCGAGTCGACCTGACGCACGATCGCGCCGAACGTCGTGATGAGCTCCTCGACGCGGTGGTCCTTCGCCCACGCGGGCACGGTCTGCACGAGCGTCTTGTACACGTCCGAGAGGTAGCGGAGCAGAAGGCCTTCCATGCGCTCGAGGCCGTACTCGCGGACGTACTCGTTGAAGGACATCACCGACTCGACCATCTCGCGGGCGATCGACTTCGGGCGGATGTTCTCGGTCTTCACCCACGGGTGCTTGCGCGCGAACTCGTTGAAGGATTCGTAGACGAGCTCGCGGTTCGGCTTCGGGTACTCGAGCTTCTCGAGCTCCTCCATCCGCTCCTCGTACTCGACGCCCGCGGCCTTGAGCTCGGCGAGCTTCTCGGACTTCAGCTTGTCGAGCTGGCGCCGGAGGATCGGCTCCGGGTCCTCGAGGATCGACTCGACGAACGTGAGCACGTCGAGCGCGTACGTCTCCGACTCCTCGAAGGGGCAGCCGCTCCACTCGTCGCGCTTGTCGAGGATGTCGACCAGGTAGAGCGACAGCGCGTGGTGGATGGAGAAGTCCTCGCCGAGGTCGGCGTTCACGACGATGTGGCGCCTGCCGTCCTCGTCGTAGTCCCACTCGATGATGCCGGCCTCGCGCAGCGTCTTGACCATCTCGATCGCCTGCCGGCCCAGGATGCGCTTCTGCGCGGGCCGCTCGTGGCAGGCCTTGATGAGCCGCGCGAGGCCCATGCACCCGCCGCCCTCTTCGCGCGAGAGCACGTTCACGACCATGCCGTGCGTGAGCTGGAAGCGCGAGACGAGCGCCTCGGGCATCGCCTTCACGAGCCGGTCGAACGTCGACCGATCCCAGTGGACGTAGCCGAACTCGGGCGGCTTCTTCTTCACGATCTTGCGCCGCTTCGCCGGGTCGTTGCCGGCCTTCGCCTCGAGCCGCATGTTCTCGATGACGTGCTCGGGCGCCTGGACGACGACGCTGCCGCGATCGTCGAAGCCCTTGCGGCCGGCGCGACCGCTGATCTGCTGGAAGTCGCGCACGCTCAGGATCGTCGTCTTCTCGCCGTCGTACTTGCAGAGCCGCGTGAAGAGCACCGTGCGGATCGGCACGTTGACGCCGACCCCGAGCGTGTCCGTGCCGCTGATGATCTTGAGCAGCCCGCGCTGCGCGAGCTTCTCGACGAGCAGGCGGTACTTCGGCAACAGGCCCGCGTGGTGGATGCCGATGCCGTGACGGACGAAGCGCTGGATCTCGCGGCCGTACGGGCTGTCGAAGCGCGCGCCCTTCAGCGCCTCCGCGATCGCCTTCTTCTCGTCCTTCGTGCAGAAGTCGACGCTCATCAGGTTCTGCGCCTCTTCGGCGCAGGCCCGCTGCGTGAAGTTGACGATGTAGATCGGCGCCTTCCCCGCCGCGATGAGGTCCTGCACGGTCTCGTGCAGCGGCGTCTCGCGGTACTCGAAGTCGAGCGGCACCGGTCGATCCGTCGAGCGGACGACCGCGGTGCGCAGGCCGTTGGTGGCCGTGAGGTGCTTCTGGAACGGCTCCGGATCGCCGAACGTCGCGCTCATCAAGAGGAAGCGCGCACGAGGCAGCGCGAGGAGCGGGATCTGCCAGGCGACGCCGCGCTCGCGGTCGGCGTAGTAGTGGAACTCGTCGAGGATCGCGACGTCGACGTCGGCGCGCGGGCCCTCCGCGAGCGCGATGTTGGCGAGGACCTCCGCCGTGGCGCAGATGATCGGCGCGTTCCGGTTCACGGTCGCGTCGCCGGTCATGAGCCCGACGTTCTCGGGACCGAACACCCGCACGAGCGAGAAGAACTTCTCGTTCGCGAGGGCCTTGATCGGGCACGTGTAGAACGACCGCTCGCCGCGGACGAGCGCGAGGAAATGCGCCGCCTCGGCGACGAGCGATTTGCCGGATCCGGTCGGCGTGTTGAGGATGACGTTCACGCCCTCGAAGACCGCGAGGATCGCCTCCTCCTGCGCCGGGTAGAGATCGAGCCCGCGCGACGCGACGTAGCCGAGGAACGCGCTCAGGATCACGTCGGTCGGCGCGTCCTTCGGCGGCAGTTCGAGGAGCGAGCTCTCGGCCATCGGACGAACAGCCGTAAACGCGCAGCGCGCGCAGCGCAAGCGCGGCGGCGTCCCGATCGGCCGTCCCCGAGCCCGACGGCGGTTCGTGGGCTACTTGGAGCCGGCCGCGCGCACGAGGATGACGTTCCCTTCGCGCTCGTAGGAGAGGCCCCGCGCGCGCGCGATGACGTCCATCGCCTGATCCCACGGCACGCGACGGAGCCGCATCGTGACGGTCCCGCTCACCTCGCCGGCGACCACGATGTTCACCTTGCCCACGTCGGCGAGGAGACGGAACACGTCGTGGATGTCGGCGCCTTCGAGGTCGAGATCGATCGGCGCCCCGCGAAAGGTCCGCGCCGGCGGATCCTGCCCGATGCGCCGCGTGGCGAAGCGGTCCTCGACGCTCCTGCCGCCGCCGGTGGGGCCTTCCGAGCTCGCAGGTTCCGGATCCTCGAACGCGGTCTCCGGGAACGGCGGCATGTCTTGCGTCGATGCAGGCCACACGCGAGACGGCTCGCGCGGTCTCTCTTGCGTCTCGCCGTGACAGCCCGTGACGGAAGCGATTGCGGTGATCAGGCAGCACACTCGTGCGGCCTCGCAAGCAACATCGAGCCGTCCCACTGAGCGAAACGAGCTGCACGTGGGCGTCATGCGATCCACGGTGCTCTTGACGAGGCCGCGCGCTCCGATCGTGGGTATCGACGGGCGCGCACCGAGATCTACGCGCTCCGGCCGACGTCTCCGTCGCGCATCGACGATGGTTGCACTCTCCAAACGACGGGCATCTCGCTTGCACTCACCGTAGGGCATGAACCGTCTTCGCGTCCTGGCGGCCCTCGGTGTCATCGCATGCGTCCTCGCGAGCGCGAACGCGGAGGCCGCACCGAAGAAGAAGAGGAAGAAGGCTGCCGCGGCTCCGCCCAAGACCGAGGTCGTGACCGAGTTCGACAAGGCGGCGGCCATCGCTGCGATCACGGAGGTCGACCTCTCGAGGTGCAAGACCCCGACCGTCGCGAAGGGCGAGGGCCACGTCGTCATCACGTTCTCGCCGGACGGCACCGCCCAGGACGCGGTGGTCGACAAGGGCCCGTGGGTCGGAACGCCCGTGGCGAAGTGCATGGCCAAGGCCTTCAAGAAGGTGAAGGTCCCGGCGTTCAAGGGCGAGGCGATCACCGTAGGGAAAGTCTTCCACCTCGAGTGACGCGGCGCGAGCGCACGGCCATCGCGCAGACCGTTCGCGGGCTCGATGGTCGACGATGATGATAGAGTTCGGCCGTGCTCCGGACACGCCGTCGTCGCACGCGCTTGCCTCTCTCTTTGCTGAGCTCGGTTCTCTCGTTCGGGCTGATCGCCGGCGCCGCGCCCGAGGCGCGCGCGCAGGAAGAAGAGCTGCCAAGCGACGTCGAGACCGCCGACGGCCCCACCGCATGCCGAGAGCTCCGTGACCGGAACGCGGAGGAGCTCTGGGAGTACGAAGCCGCGCAGCCGCCGGAGCCCTACCGCTACCCGCGCCAGAAGACCTTCCTCAACGCGCCGTGGGGGAACTTCTTCCGCGACGTCGGCTACGGCGGCGAGCTCGTCCTCGCCACGATCATCCCGCACGTCGGCGCGCAGTTCCGCGGCGACTCGCCCGCGGTGCACGTCGCGTGGCCGTGGTCGGTGCTCGTGTTCGGCCCGTACTACGCCTGCTCGAGGAAGAAGGGGACCTTCGTGGTCCACGGACACCGCGTGCACCGCATCCTCGTCGAGCCCGCGGTCGTCTCGAGCCGACTGGGCGTCGGCTTCTCGGTGCGGACCGGCTACCGCTTCGTCTGGCACCCCACGTCGTGGGTCGTGGGCCCGGGCCTCGGCGTCGGCTCGACGGTGGAGATCGCCGGCAACCGAGAGCCGTTCCGCTACTCCGTCAGCCCGGAGATCGTCCTCCACTTCGGCCGCTGCTGCGCGCCGTCGTACTTCACGTTCGCGCTGCGGTACGACCACTACTTCAAGGGGACGAACCTCGACATCGTGGGGGGGAGCTTGGGGTACACGTTTTTCTAGGCTCCAGGCTCCAGGCTCCAGGGGGTTCAGTCCTCAGCAAGAATGGCCTCTGCCCGAGACCGCGGACCTCAACGCCGAACTCCCGTTGTCCTTCCCGAACCGCCTCGCGGCAAGCCCCCGTTCCCGTTCCCGAAAATCCGCTCGCCGGTTTCGACGGCCCCCTCCAAACGAGCGTGCGCCTCGGCGAGCAACCAACGGCCGTTTCCCCCGCCTCAACTCCGCCGGGCCCCAACTACTCCACGCTCGCCGACACCTTGCGCGACGCCGGCTTCTTCGCGTGACCGTTCGCCTTTTCCGCTTCGAGCCGCTTCTCGTCGACCAAGTACCGCATGAGGAGGTCCACGAGCTCGTCGACGAGCGTCTCGTCTTCGAGGCCCGCCGGGCTCTCGAGGAGGCTCGCGAGCATCGTCGCGCGGACGCACTGGAAGGCGACGAACGCGGCGGCGTCGATGTTCTTCCGTCGGATCGGCGTGCCCGTGGCCGCGAGGAAGTGGCGCACGAGCGCGATCACGCGAAGATCGAAGGATTGGAGACGGTCGGCCTTGTTGGAGCGCAGGCCCTCCATCGCGAGCACCCGATGCAATCCCGGGGACGCGACGTAGAGCTCCCGCAGGCCCTGGACGGCCGCCGTGATCGTCTCGCGCGGCGACTTCGAGAGGTTGCCGACGCTGAGGACGTTCTGCATGAGCGCGAGCGCCCGCTCGAACTCGCGCTCCTGGAGGGCGTCGAGGATCGCGTCGCGATGGGAGAAGTACTGATAGATGGTCCCGACGCTCACGCCGGCGACCTCCGCGATGCGGGTGGTGGTCGCCGCCCCGGGCCCCTCCCTTTCGAGAACCTGAACGGTCGCGTCGAGAATGGCGCGTACCGTCGACTTCCCACGCGCCTGTTGCGGCTGTTTTCGCGGGGAACTGCGCTTCCGGCGGGGCATGAGCGAAACCTGAAAGGAAAGCGAATGGACCTTGCCCGCCCCCGGATGGATACTCAACCGTGACCGTGCAGCAAAGCAGCCCGAACAAGGAACGCCGCGTCGGCGTCTACGGCTGGGGTGTCGTCGCCCCAGGTGCCAAGAACGTCGCTGCCCTCGAAGCGCTCCTACGCGAGGGCCGTATTGCGCTCCGCACCACGAGCCGCCCCGAGCTCGGACAGGACCTCTTCGCGGTGGGCGATCCGGACTTCACGGTGGACGACTACGTCCCGTGGGTCGCCGAACGGAAAGGGGAGGCCTACGCGGCGCGGCTCCGGAAGAAGATGGGCGACAACGTCCTGTTCGCCCTCGGCGCCACCATCCAGGCGCTGTCCTGCGATCCGAGGCTCGAGGCGATCACGCGCGAGCTCGACGAGGCATGCCACGTCTACGTCGGCTCCGGCGTCGGCGATCTCCCGCAGAGCTACGCAGCCGCGCGCTCGCTCGATCGCGCGACGCGCGTCTGGAACCAATTCTGGGCCGACCCGGCGCGCTGCGAGGCGAGGCGCCTCTACGAGGAGACGGGGAAGATCGACGGCCCCGCCCCGCCCGTCGATCCCTCGACGTTGCCGGTCGACAGCGAAGAGCGGCTCGAGGCTCGCATCGCGTGGGACGCGTTCTGGGCGCAGCGATCGAGCGCGCTCCGGGAGTTCATGCGCAGGATGGCGATCGTCGAGCGCAACGCCGGCGAGGACGCCACGCCGAGCGAACCGCCGCGATCGGCTCCACCGCCGAAGGGCTCGTCGGACAAAGCCCACCTGCACGCCATCCACAGGCGTGTCCGCGCCCTGCGCGCGCTGCTCGACGAGTACGGATGTCCGCCGCCGCCGTGGACGAACGTGAGCGCGGACCTGATCTGGAACATCCAGAACGCGCCCGCCGCGCAGATCACGATGCTCCTCGACGTCCATGGCGCCGCCTGGGCGCCGGTCGGCGCGTGCGCGACGTTCGGCGTCGCGCTCAAGTGCGGGCGTGACGCGATCCTCCGCGGGGAGGCGAAGATGGCCATCGTCGGCACCACCGATCCCCGCCCCGACCCCGCGCTCGTCGGCGCCTTCCACGAGGCGCGCGTGATGTCCGGCACGGGAGAGGTCAACACGCCCTTCACCTCGCTCCGAGGAACGCACCTGTCGGGCGGCTCGTGCATCTGGATCCTCGGCGACGAGGAGACGTTCCGTTCGAAGGGCCTCACGCCCGTGGGCGGCTGGATCGAGGGCATCGCGCTCTCGTCGGACGCCGAGCACATCATCACGCCGTCGGTGAGCGGCCCGAAGCGCGCGCTCTCGCGTGCGTTCGCCGAGGCGGGCGTCTCGCCGAGCGACATCGCGCTCGCGGATCTGCACGCGACCGGGACGCCGGGCGACCTCAACGAGCTCGCGCTCGTCGAGGAGTACATCGGCGAGCAGACGCTCATCACCGCGCGCAAAGGCCAGCTCGGCCATGGAATGGCGAACTCGGGCGGGTGGGAGCTCACGGCGCTCGCGCTCGCCCTCCGCGCGGGAGAGGCGTTCCCGACCGGCATCGGCGAGCTCCACCCGAACGTGCGCCGGCCCCACGCGATCGTCCGCGACCGGACGCCCCTGCCGGGCGGGCCGTCGCGCGTCGGCTTCAAGCTCATGCTCGGGATCGGCGGCATCACGTCCTGCGTCGTGATGCGCTCGCCCTGATGAGGCGGCCGGCCCCCTCGTGATGGCTCGCCCGACCGACGGAAGAGCGCGAGAGCACGGAAAAAAGCGCCCGAGCGAGAGCGCTCACGCCATGGTTGCGCGCTCGCGGTAGCCGCTGTAAATCGTCACTTCTCCTCCGGGAGAGGTGACCGAGTGGCCGAAGGTACCCGCTTGCTAAGCGGGCGCTGGGCCAAAACCCAGCCGCGGGTTCGAATCCCGCCCTCTCCGCAACGCTTCTTCTTCCACCACGCGCCGACGCTTCGTTCGTCGGCGCGTCGTCATTTGGGGGATCTCACGCGAAGGGTGAAAGGGCGGATTCCGAGGGGGGTCTGTCCGTCCTGCAGCGCGCTCATGCTCGGCATCGGCCACGAGTGGTGGATCGGAGAGCAATGGAGCACGGGCATCCTCGTCCGCGCCACCTCGGGTTGGGTGTCCGGCACCGATCCGTCGGACCCGAACGAAGACACAGCGCGTTCGTCGTGTCCCCGAGCGCGCTCGTGACGTTCACCTACCACTGACCCACGCCGCTGCGAGAGGAGCCCATGAAGCGATTGCCACGCGCCACCGTCGCCGCCGTCGTCGTCATCGGATTGCTCGTCGCGTGCTCGAGCGCGAAGACCAAAGCGGCGGCACGTGCGGAGAGCCGTGCCCGTCCGGATGCGGCTCGCCGAGCGGACACATCTGCTGCAGGCCGCCGTTCTGCGCAGGCGACTGCGCCGGATCGAGCTGCTGCTGAAGGTCGGGACTTCGCGCGCTCCTCGTGACGAGCATGCCACGCGATGAGGCGCGCCATCGCACGAGGTGAGCAGGCGCGCCGCGCTCGGGATGCGGCGCGGCCCCACTTTGTGTCGCGTTCGTTCGTTTGCCATACGACGCGCCATGGCCTTCACGAACGCGTCGAGCAACGGAGTCAAGAGCGGCATCACGAACGGCAAGAGCAACGGGCACGGTGCGTGGGTCGTCCTCCCGCACGGCCAGCTCGAGCAGCTCGCCGAGAACCTCTGGTGGACGTGGGGCTCGGTCCCGCGCAAGCCGCTCCGGCGTTCGATGGTCGTGGCCCGAAGGCGCGACGGCAAGCTCGTCGTCCACAACGCCGTCGCGCTCGACGAGGCAGCGATGAAGGAGCTCGAGGCGCTCGGGAAGGTCGGCTACATCATCGTGCCGAGCGCAGCGCACCGGCTCGACGCACCGGCGTTCAAGCGTCGCTTCCCGAAGGCTCGGGTCTTCACGCCCCGCGCGGCGCGGAAGGCCGTCGAGAAGGTCGTGGAGGTCGACGGCATCTACGAGGACTTCCCGCCGGACCCGGATGTCCGCCTCGAGATGCTCCACGGCGTCCGCGATGCCGAAGGCGCGATGATCGTGCGCTCGTCCGACGGCATCACCGTCGTGTTGAACGACGCCGTCTTCGACATGGACGCCAAAGGCGGCCTGCTCGGCTTCGTCTTCACCAAGCTCCTCGGCTCGGCGCCGGGCCCGCGCGTGTCGCGCCTCGCGAAGCTCTTGTTCGTGAGGAACAAGAAGGCGCTGCGCGACGATCTCGAGCGATACGCCGATCACCCGGATCTCGTCCGCCTCGTGGTCGCGCACGAGAAGGTCGCGAGAGGCCGCGAGGCCGCTCGAGCGCTCCGCACGGCCGCCGCGTGCCTTTGATCACGCCCTCGCGCGGCTCGACGTCTCGGACCGGAAGCGCCATTCCCTGGAGCCTGGAGCCCGGAGCCTGGAGCCTCTCACCGCTGAGGACTGAGGTCTGAGGACTGAGGACTGAG
>CALFEQ010000172.1 GCA_937949945.1 uncultured Myxococcales bacterium | reverse complement strand
GCTCAGTCCTCAGCTTTGGCTCGTCGGCCCTCGGTTCTCGGCCTTGGAAGCAGCGTGCACGTCCCCTGCATCGCGACGTCGCATGCGACCCGTCCGCCCGAACGAACCTCACGGAGCTCCGGAGCGCGTCCGTAGCGCCGTGGCCCAGAGGTCCGCGCTCCCGCCCGAGCTCGGCGTCGACGACGCCGTCGCGGCCGTGATGTGCTCGCTCACCGAGCGCCTCACGGCGGGCGAAGCCCACGATCTGCTCGAGGCTTTGCCGAAGGGCGTGCGCCCGTTCTTCGAGCGATGCGTCGTCCACCGCGAAGGGAAGCCGGTAGAGAAGCTCGATCATGCCGAGTTCCTCGACCGCGTCGCCGAACACCTCGGCGTGACGCCCGCGCACGCGGAGCTCGTGTGCCAGGCCGTGTTCGAGGCGATCCGGGCGGAGCTCCCGGACGAGGTCATCGCGCACGTCGCCCAGCAGCTCCCCCGTGGCCTCAAGCAGCTCTGGCTCGGCGAGGCGCCCCCGAGCGTGCCGACCCCCGCGCTGCTCACGGACGAGGAGGCGCGGCGCGCCATCGAGGAGCACATCGCTTGGGCGGTGGACCTGCCGCCCGACGTCACCGCCGCCGACGCCTTCGCGGCCGTGATGTGCGTGTTCTCTCGGCGCCTGAGCGGCGGCGAGGCGCGCGATCTCCTCTTGTCGCTGCCGTCGTCGCTCCGCGGTCTCGTCGACCGTTGCATGGTGCACAGACCCGAGCCGTGCATCGTCTTCGGGAGGGACGAGCTCTTGCACGAGGTCGCCCGTCACCTGCACGTCGACGCGTCGCGGGCGCGCGCGCTCGTGCATGCGACGTTCGCGGGCCTGAAGCGCCTCATCCCGACGAAGGCCGTCCACGACGTGTCGAGCCAGCTCCCCGTCGACCTACGCGAGCTCTGGGACGAGGCGTGAAGACGCCGGCGCTGGCGTCGCGCGCGGCCAACGGGCCCGGAGCGTCGGGCCTGGTCTAGACTGCGCGCCATGAAGGTGCACCAAGAGCGTCTCTCGGTCTCGACGCGGGGCCGCGCGTTCCACGACATCACGGCGCAGGTCCAGCGCGTCGTCTCCGTCGCCGGCGTCCGATGCGGGCTCTGCACCGTGTTCGTGCAGCATACGAGCGCCTCGCTCGTCATCCAGGAGAACGCGGACCCGTCCGTACGGCGCGATCTCGAGCGTTGGATCGGGCGGATCTGTCCCGAGGACGAGAACGCCTACGAGCACGATGCCGAGGGCATCGACGACATGCCCTCGCATCTCCGATCCACGATCACGCGCACGAGCGAGGTGATCCCCGTGAGCGACGGACGCCTCGCCCTCGGTACGTGGCAGGGGATCTACCTCTGGGAGCACAGACGAACGCCCCACACGCGGCACGTCGTCGTGCACGTGCAGGGCGTCTGATCGTCGGCGGAGTCCGCCGTCAGTCGCGCAGCGGGCGGCCCTGCGCGTCCGGCACCTTGCCCATCAGGATCATGATGCCGTCGATGAGCGGCCAGATGGCTCCGAGGCCGCAGGTGAGCCACGAGACGGCGATCTGCGCGATCGCGATGCCGGTGTGACCGGTGTAGAAGCGGCCCACGCCGAAGCTCCCGAGGAAGATCTGGAGGAGGCCGGCCACCATCTTCGACTTGTCCGAGTACGGCATGCCGGTCACGGGATCGACGCCGTACGGCGAGCCGGGCGCCATCATCCCCGGGCCCGGGCCCATCCCCATCCCAGGCGGGCCTGGCGGTGGAGGGCCGTAACCGCCGCCGGGCGGCGGTCCGTATCCGCCGGGAGGCGGCGGTGCACCATATCCACCGGGAGGGGGGGCGTTCGGAGGGTAGTTCATGCTCGTTTTGCTCCTCTGCTGTTACGGAGTTTGGCGCGCGTCTCGCCTCTCGGGGCGCGATCGACGAGGGTAGAGCTTTTGCAGAACATCGCAAGCTGCGCGCGCTTTCGTGTCCTTCCGGTTCAGGGGCTCACCGAGAACGGTCTACGCGCGACCTCGCTCGAGCCTTCCGGTAGAGCTTCTTCTTTCCTTCGATAACGGGCGACGACGCGGGCGAGCCATGCGGTCGCGAGACCCATCACGCCGATGTCGTCCAGCCAGCCGATGATCGGCACATCGGGGACGAGGTCCGTCGGCACGATCACGTAGACGACGGCGAGCAGGACCAGGAGCTTGCCGAAGATCGAAGCGGAGGGGTCCTTGTAGTAGCGGGCGAGGGCGGCGAACCAGCCGAGCCGTGGACGAGAGGCGGAGCGTCGCATCGCGCGGAACCTAAGTCCGCTCGGGCCCGTGCGCGAGGTCCATTCGTCTCATTCGGTGACGAGGAATCCGACACGTCCGACGAGCTGGCCGTCTTGCGTCTCCACGTCGACGGACCAGCTTCCGACGAGGTGCTTCGGCAGCTCGCGTCCCGTCAGGCCCGAACGGAGGCGGACCGTGCCCTCCGGGCCGTCGACCCGGGACGTCGTCTCCGTCGCGCGGTGCACCTCGACGCCGTCGTGTCGCCACACGTGGACCAGTCGATCTCCCTTGCCGCCGGGGACGACGACGTCGGTGATCGCGAGGAGCTTGTCGATGACGGACGGGTGGAGCTCGCGCACGACCATCCCGAGCCGCCCGTCGGGCAAGACGATCGGGCCGACGGCGCCGTGAGAGACGTACATCGGCACCGGCGGGATCGCCGTGCGGCCCGCGTAGACGAGCGCGAGCGCCGCGCCGGCGCTGAGGACGAAGAGCGCGATCCAGCGGCGGTCGCGCAAGGTGGCCAGGTTCACGTGGATCGTCCAGAAGCCGACGACGGTGATCGCGGTCGCCACGAGCAGCGAGTAGAGCGTGCGCGTGTCCGGGAAGAGCGCGGGGACCACGAGGTTGAGGCAGCCGAAGAGGGCGACGCCGTGGAACACCGACGCGAGCGCGCGGAATCGGAAGACGACGCGATCGAAGACGATGTCGAGCGTGGAGAGCAGCGCGCAGATGCCGAGCAGGACGACGAACCAGGAGTTCGGAGCCCAGAAGGTCGTCGACTTCCAGTAGAAGGGCAGAAGGAAGAAGAGCATGCCCTGGTACAGGTTCTTCAGCACGTACGTCATCGCGAAGAACCGGAGCTTCACCTTCGGGCCTGCCGCGTGGACGTGCGCTTGATCGCGTCCCGATCCGAAGAGCCGGAAGAAGAGGACGACGAGCAGCCACGCCGCGCCGACGGAAATGGCGAGCCATCGTGCGTGCTCGAAGCCTTTCTGCGCGAATGCGACCACGGTGATGCCGAGGCCGAGCGCGTAGGCGGAGTGCAGCCACCAGAGCTTCCTGCCGTGCTTGCGGAGGAACGACCGGACCCGGTCGCGCAGCGTCGGCGCGAACGGCACGGGATCCACGACGACCCGCGTGTTCGCCGTCCGCCCGCCCGAAGCCCCGCCGGCGGGCGCCGGGCTCTGCCCGCCGGGGCCGGTGCTCTGCCCGATCGCCACGAGGGAGGAGGATAATCCGGCGTCCGCTCGGGGGCATACCGAACGACCTTCGATCCTCGGGCACGGTCGCAGAGCGCGCGGCCGCGCTCGCGCTCGGCCGCAGAGCTCCGGCGGGACGCCCCCGAGCGGCATCCGGCCGCGCGCCCTCGAGAAAAAATCTGGGGAACCCCGGAGGCCCACGTGACTCGATTGTCGTGCCGACCCGAAGATCGACACGATTCATGACCACGCCTCCAGACGTCACGCAGCTCACGGACGAGCAGATCGTCGTTCGCGTGCTCGAGGGCGAGACCCGCCTCTTCGAGCAGCTCATGCGGCGCAACAACCGGCGCATCTACCGCGCCGCGCGCGCGATCCTGCGCGACGATCGCGAGGCCGAGGACGTGATGCAGGACGCCTACGTCCGCGCGTACACGCACCTCCGCGACTTCGACCATCGGGCCAAGTTCTCCACGTGGCTCACGCGCATCGCGGTCCACGAGGCGCTCGCCCGTGTCCGGCGCGCGCGGGCTCACGAGCCGCTCGACCTGGCGAACGAAGAGCACGCCATGCACCAGAGCAGTCCGACGACACCCGAGCAGAACGCGAGTGACGTCGAGATCCGCGCGGTGCTCGAGCGAGCGATCGCCGCGCTGCCCGACGACTTCCGCGCCGTCTTCGTGCTGCGTGCGGTGGAGGAGCTGAGCGGCGCCGAGACGGCCGCTTGCCTCGGGATCCCGGAGGAGACGGTGAAGACCCGGCTCCACCGCGCCCGCGGACGTCTCCAGGAGGCGATCCTCGCCGAGCTCGAGCCGAAGGTGACGAGCACCTTCCCGTTCGAGGCCCCGCGCTGCGATCGCGTCGTCGCCGCGGTCCTCCGGCGGATCGGCTGCGACGCGGAGCGCTGAGAGACGAAAGCCAACCCTCCTCGCTCGCCCGAGGCGAGCCGGGAGGAGACGACCACCTGCTTCGTCGCGAGGCGACGACGCGGATCACGAACGAGGAGACCATCATGAGCTCGAAGACGACGGTCGCCGCGTGGGTCGCGGCCATGGCTTCGTTCATCGCGTGCGGCGGGCAGACGCCCCCGCCCGAGCACCCCGTCACCGAGACCGCGACCGCGGCGGAGTCCTCGACGCCGAAGGGAGCGTCCGCAGAGGCCGGCGCGACGTTCGACGCGCAGGCGGCGGAGGGGCAGAGGCTGTACGCCGAGCACTGCGCCTCCTGCCACGGCGCGAGCGGCGAGGGCGGAGACGCGCCTCGCCTCGTGGGCGTCTCGCAGGGCGCGCTGCCGCTCGATCCGCCGAAGGGCGCGAAGCACCGCAAGCAGCAGTTCCGCACCGCCGCCGACGTCGCGTCGTTCGTCGTCGCGACGATGCCGCCGGGGGAGGCGGGGAAGCTCACCGAGGATCAGTACTGGGCGATCCTCGCATTCGACCTGAAGGCGAACGGCGTCGACCTGGGCAGCAAGCGCCTCGACGCATCGACGGCGCCTTCGGTCGTCATCCATCCTTGAGCGTCGCGTCCCGCGGCGTGTCCGCCCACGGGCAGTCGACGTAGATGGGCGCCGACACGCTCCGTCCGACGGCGGCGCGGACGAGCGAGCAGCGGCCCGACATCGGGAGCGAGATCGTCTCACCGGGGCGGCTTCGGGCGGACGCGACGCCGTTGACGTACCACGTCGCCGATCCGCGAAGAGAACGCGCCGAAATCGCGCGGACGGGAGCGGTCGTGGCGATCGATGCGCCGACGGAATGAGACGCGCCGTCGCCGGCGCGCACCTCGAGCAGGCATGCCTCCGGCCCGCGAACGCAGGTGCGCCCGGCGACGATCGCGTCGCGCAGCGCCGCGGTCGAGCGCTCCGACGCGAGCACCCAGGTCGTCGGGCGGAGCCACAGGCCGTGGCTGTCCGAGCCTCCGACCGGCGTGATCCGACGGCGCTGTCTGCGCGCCTCGCGATCGAGCAGGTACGTCGCCTCGCGGAGCGTCCAGTCGCGGTCGGGCATGAAGAACTGATCGCGCAGGTGCTCGACGCTGGCGTTGTGCGTCTCGATCGTCTGCGCGTTCTCGCTGAGCCAACGGATCTCCGGCGCGACGGGCGTGCGCTCGGCGGAGCCCGGAAGGGGGAAGCCGCGCCAGGAGAGATCGGCGCGGAGCTCGCGTACCGGCGCGGTCGCGATGGGGCGGAGGACGGGATGGTTGATCGTCGCGATGCCGCCGTGCGCCTGCCATCGCTCGAAGAAGAGCTCGGGGCGATCCGCGAGGTCGCCGACGGGCAGCTCGTCGAGCACGGCGTCGACGTCCGCGAAGGCGAGCCCGACGTGTCCGAATCGATGATCGGTGTACTCCATGCCGGCCACGAGCAGGATGCTCGTGTCGGTGCCGTTGCGGGTGATCGCGTCGATCTGCGCCTGCAGGACGCGCTGCGTCCCCCGCACCCACTCGCGCTTCTCCGGGAGGAGGAAGAACCGCGCCGGCACGTGCGGCGTGAGGACGACGAAATCGAGGTGCTCCTCGCGGGCGATGCGCACCGTCTCGAGGAGCCCGCGCGAGACGTGGTACGGCGCGTCGGGCGGCAGCACGTGCGCGTGCAGATCGCCTGCGAGCAGCTCCCACGGTCCGATCCGCTCGAGCGCGGCGGACGCGCGCGGTGCGCTCGCCATCGCGAAGTCGAGCAGCGTGTTGTTCCGGCAGCCGAGCGCTCCGGCGAGCGTGAGAGCGAGGCCGAGGATCGCGACGGCCGCACGCACCTCACGCCTCCTTCGCGACGCGGCTCACGAGACGCTGGATGCCTTCGTCGAACTCGGCTTCCGGCGTCAGCAAGCTCACGACGAGGTGGGCTCCGCGCGTCATGTCGAAGAAGTAACCGGGGTGGACGAAGACGCCGTCGTGCTCGACGAGGGTGAGCGCCCACTCTTCGTCGCTGCGCGTCTCGGGCACGCGCAGCGTCGCGTACCAGCCGCCTTCGACGTCGAGCACGCTCATCGCAGAGGAGGCGACGGCGGTCCGGAGCGCGCCGAGGTTCCGCCGCGTACGCGCGCGGATGGCGGCGGTCGTGATCTCGCCGGCGCGGAGCAGATCCGGGAGCGCGTGCTGCACGGGCGCGCCGACGGAGAGGTACGCGTCGAGCACCGCCTCGAGCCGGGACATCGCCTCGCTCACGCGCGCGTCGTCCCCGCCGCAGGCGATCCAACCGAGCTTCATCTGCGGCAGCCCCACGAGCTTGGAGAGCCCCGAGAGCGCGAAGACGAGCCCGCGGCGCGCGCGGAGGGCCGAGTCGACGCGCTCGGCGCGGAAGTCCACGAGCGGGTAACGCGCGAACACCTCGTCGCTCACGATCGGCAAGTCGAGATCGAGCATGGCCTCGAGCTCGTCCGTGCCGAGGTACGAGCCCGTCGGGTTGTTGGGGCTCACGACGACGATCGCCCGTGTGCGCGGCGTCACCGCGCGTGCGAGCGCGGCGAGATCGACGTGCCATCGGCCCGCGTACTCGAGCGGGTAGGTCCGCAGCTCGACGCCCTCGAACGCCGCGAGCCACGAGAGCAGCGGATAGCTCGGCACGGGCACGAGCACCTCGTCGCCGGGATCACACAAGAGCTTGAACAGGACGGCGTAGGCCTCGCTCGTGCTCGCGGTGATGGCGACGCGTGACGGCGACAGCTCGAGCCTGCCCGCGGCGTGGGCGGCGGCAGCGGCGGCCCGCGCCGTAGGCAGCCCGAGCGGCTCGGGCTCGTAGACGAGCGCTCGTGGGGTCGCGAGCGCTCGACCGATCGCCGCCTCGTCGTAAGGGAGAGAGGCCGACGTCGGGTTGCTCACGGTCAGGTCGATCAGCGATCGCCCGCCGTCGCTCGCGCGGCGCTCGGCGACCGCCTTCTCGAGCGCGCTCGTGAGCGCGTTGGTCGGCTGAGCTGCGGCGAGACGGGTGCGGCGAGAGAAGGCCATCGGGCGGCGCGGTGGGCGGGCGCGACGGGCGCGCTCCGGCTCGCGGACAATCACTTGCGTCCGCGGCGATCCTAGCGGTAAGGGCGGGCCCATCATGACACGGATCCATACGGCGTTTGCGGTCGTCGCGATCGGCGGGGCAGGGCTCTACGCGGCTTGCTCGAAGACGGTCCCCGAGCCCGACAAGACCTCGTCCGCCGAGAGTCCCGCCATGGTGGCCAGCGCGCACGTCCACGCGGCCGCTTCCGCGAGCGCGCCGAGCGCCGCGACGGCGACCAAGTCCGGCCCGGAGGACGTCGCCTGGGATGCGCCGGCGTCGTGGACGAGCATGCCGAACCCGAACACGATGCGAAAAGCGACGTACAAGGTGCCGCGGGCGGCGGGCGACACCGAAGACGCCGAGCTCACGGTCTCGACCGCGAGCGGTGGCGTCGAGCCGAACGTCAAGCGGTGGGCCGGTCAGTTCGGGAACGCGGAGCCGAAGACCGAGCAGCGCAAGGTCAACGGGCTCGACGTCACGGTCGTCGAGATCAAGGGCACGTACGCGTCGGGCGGCATGATGGGCGGTCCGACCACGCCGAAGGAGAACTGGATGCTGCTGGGCGCCGTCGTGGACGCCGGGGAGCGCCAGCACTTCTTCAAGATGACCGGCCCCGAGAAGACGGTCACCGCGGCGCGGAAGGATTTCGACTCGCTCGTCTCGAGCCTGCGCGCGAAGTAGCGCGTGCAGGGTTGGCTGCGACGAGATCGAGAGGCGCGTCGCACTCGCGTCTCATCTTGCAGCTCTTGCATTCGGCGCCGCGCCAGATCCGATCGAAGCGCTCCTGGGCGGCGTCGAGCATCGCGTCGTCGTCGGTGACGATGCCCATCTCGAAGTTGCGCCGGCCGTCGCCCTTCGCGCCGAGCCCCGCGCCCGTGAGGTTGGCGCTCCCGACGTAGAGGAGTTGGCCGTCGATCGCGATCGTCTTGAGGTGCACCCGCGGGCACCGGCGCATCTGCACGCGCGGCCCCGAGCCTTCGGCCGATCGGGCCATCTGCCGGAGGAGCGGGCGAGACGGCGGAGCCGCGTGGAGGATCCGGACGTCGACCCCGCGCCGTGCGAGATCGCCGAGGCGCTCGAAGAAGGAGACGTACCGGCCTCGCGCGCGCGCCCGCGTCCCGACCGGTGCCTCGACCAGCATCGTTTTCAGGTTCGCGGTCGAGATCCAGAGGCTGACGTTCGCCCGGAGGGCGGCGCCGGCGACGAGCACGTCGTAGTGATCGCCGTCGGCGAGAAGATTTGCCCGAATCGTGCGTATCACGGAGTAGCGCGAGCCGAGCGCGGGGGGCGGCAGCATGTAGCCAAGTCTACTACCTGCCCCCGGTCGCCTCGCGTCTCATTGCCGAGCTCGTCGATGACCATGCCCTCCACCGTACCGTTTGACGCCTCGTCCGATCTCGCCGACCTTGCGCGGAGTCTCGTCGGGCGGTTCGTCTGGCAGCCGCCGAGGTCGGGGGCGTTCCTCGATTTCGAGAGCCTCGAGCTCCGGTCCGACGGGACCTACGTCGCCAGGGTCGAGGCGACGCTCGTGAACGACGCCGTCCGATCCTTCGGCGCGCGGCACACGCTCCCCGAGGAAGGGGAGTGGTGCATCTACGAGGTCGCCGGTCGGGCCCGACTCCGCATCCGTCCGACGACCAGCGCTGCACGCGTCTACACCCCGGCGCTGGCGGACGATGTCCTCACACTCTTCCGGCGTGGACGCACTGCGATGCTCGTGTCGAGCACGACCGCGTCGGGCCTCGTCGCGCGAGCGCGTGACGACGCCGCACCCGTGTTCGATTCGCGCTGAGCTCCGTCGGAAGCGCGTCCTCGTCGCGCGTGGTGCTCCATTCGCGCATCCTTCACCATCGTCCTTCGGCGTCGCGCAACGACGAACGCTCCGAGTGCGCAATTCGAGCAACCTTCGTGCGTCGCGCGCGGGAAGGAATCTGATAAACAGTAGCCGAAGGAGGCGATCCCCCAGAATGCACGGCCGTCGAGGTGCGCGGGTGGGGCGCTCCGTTGTCAGCGTATGCCTTGCCCTGGCGCTCCTCGGAGTGCTCGTGGCGTGCTCGATGCTCGTCGACATGAGCGGCCTCACGAACGGCCCGTCCGGCGTGGAGACGGGACCGCAAGGAGGCGGCGAAGGCGGCAGCGGCGGTAGCTCGAGCGGAGGCGGCGGCGATCCGAGCAGCGACGGATCGACGCCGTCCGGCGATGGCGGAGCGCTCGTCGGATCGACCTACCGCGACGTCGTGATGGCGGACGGCCCGCTCGCCTACTTCCGTCTGGACGAGACGACGTACGGCGTCGCCAAGGACGAGACGGGGCGCTTCCAAGGCGTGCACCGAGGCAACCTCGCGCTCGGCGTGCCGCCGCTCGTGGCAGGCGGCGGAGGGGCGGCGCGGTTCGACAGGAGCGGTCGTATCGAGGTCGACGGCCTCGATTTCCAAGGGAACGCGCCCTTCACGCTGGAGCTCTGGCTGTCGAAGACGGCCACGCACGCGGACTACGACTTCCCCTTCTACAAGGAGATGGGGACGGGGTCCCAGCGGCGCGGATACGGCGTCGTCGTCATCCAAGACTACTTGGCGGGCGAGCGCTTCGTCGGAGGAAACGGCTTCGACGTGGTCGCGAACGGAGTCGGGGCCGGTCGGATCGTCCATTTCGTCATGACGTACGACGGGGCGACCTTGTCGCTCTGGATCGACGGAGAGCTCGTGCAGTCGAGATCGGACACCCGATCGCAGTCGCCGGTCACGGCGCCGGCGCTGATTGGCGGCACGGTCAATGACGGCTTCGACGGGACGATCGACGAGCTGGCCGTCTACGACAAGGTCTTGCCGCGGGAGCGTATCCAGGCGCATTACGCCGCAGGCCGTCGTCCATGAAGAATGGCATCATAGAGGCCTAGGCGCTGAACGAGGCGTTCCCAGCATGCACGGCGGAGGAGGTGCCCGAGCAGGACGCTCCATCATCGTGGGCTTCCTCGGCATCGCCTGCGTCGGAGCTTCGGCGGCATGCTCGCTGCTCGTCGACGTGAGCGATCTCGCGGACGGACCGACCGGCGTGGAGGCCGGACCGAACGATGTCGACGCAGGCTCGGACGTCGACGGTTCGTCCATGCCGGGTGACGGCGGGGCGACGTATCGCGAGGTCGTGATGGCGGACGACCCGCTCGCCTATTACCGCCTCGACGAGAAGACGGCCGGCATCGCCAAAGACGAGACCGGTCGCTTCGAAGGCGTTCACGAAGGCGAGCTCACACTCGGCGTGCCGCCGCTCGTGGCGGACGGCGAGGCCGCGACGAGCTTCGGAGGCGCGGGGCGGATCGAGGTCGCGAGCGGACTCGACTTCCCGGGGACCTCGCCCTTCACCGTGGAGATGTGGCTGTCGCAGCGAGTCGCTACCGCGGACCATCGCTTCCCCTTCTTCAAGGAGGAGGGCGCGGGAAACACCCGGCACGGATACGGGATCGCGGTCATCGACGGTCAGGTGCTCGGCGAGCGCTGGGGTCGGGGAAGCGTCACGAGCGTGAGCGCGGAGGTCGCGGTCGGCCGGACCGCACACGTCGTCCTGACGTACGACGGGCAGACCCTGGCGCTCTGGATCGACGGCGCCTTCGTGAGGTCGAAGCCCGACACGCGATCGGACACGCCGGTGACGGCGCCGGCGCTGATCGGCGGCGCGGCGGGCGACGGGTTCGACGGGACGATCGACGAGCTGGCGATCTACGACGAAGCCTTGTCGCCGGAGCGCATAAAGGCCCACTACGCCGCGGGCCGTCGTGAGTGAAGGAGGGGCGGTGTTCTTCTACGTGGTCCGCTGCATCTTCGACGCTCGCGAGCCGATGCTCGAGTTCCTCGCCTGGCTACGGGATCGGCACGTCGCGGACGTGTGTCGTGCAGGGGCCGAGGACGCCGAGATCGCCGCGCTCGATCCGACCGACGAGCACGCGCACGCGATCGAGATCCGTTACCGCTTCACTTCGCGCGAGGCGTTCGAGCGCTACGAGCGCGAAGAGGCCCCGCGCCTCCGCGCGGAAGGCATCGCGGAGGCGGCGAGGCTCGGGCTCGCGCCGGGGCGCGGCATCGTGATGAAGCGCTGGACCGGCGAAGCGATCGCGTGGAAGCGCTGAGTCCCGCGATGGCTCAGGCCGCGACCATCGCTGCGTCGCGCGCCTTGGGCGGCGTGAGATGACCGGTGCGCCACCAGTACGAGAGGTACTTCGTGAGGAGCGCACGATCCATGTACGCGTGCTCGATGCCGCTGCCGCGCAAGGCCTCGATCGCGTTGGTGGCGTCGTAGACCGGCATGCGCTCGTAGAGCTCCCAGCGCGTCCACTGCTCGTGCACCGGATCGCAGAGCATCGGGATCAGCGAGCAGAGCGGGTTGTCGCGGGTCTGGCAGTCTTCCATCAGGCGCTCGACCCAGCGGCGGTAGGGGAGCGTCTCGAGCGCGTACCCGCACTGGCGGATCAGCTCGTGGAAGTCGTTGAGATCGATCGAGCGCGTCGGGTCCGGCGGCACGAGGTGGAACGCGCGACCTTCGGTGTCTTCGCGCCCGCCGATCGCGAGGATCGCCTGGCTGACGTAGTCGACCGGCACGAACTCCTTCCGCTGGTGAGGCAGGTCGGGGCAAGCCTCCATCTGCACCATGCCGCGGATCGCGCGCCCGACGAAGTCGTCGGCGTTGCCGGCGGCCGTGCGGCTGTCGCCCATGATGAAGCCGGGGCGAAGGACGCGGACGGGGAGCCCGAGGTCCTTGGCTTCCCACACGAGCTTCTCGGCGACCCATTTGCTCGCCGAGTACCCGATGTCGTAACGCAGACAATTGACGTGCGCGTCGAGGTCCTGGTCCTCGCGGATGCGGCGATCTCCGCCGAAGAAGCCGCTCGGCCCGAACACCGCGATGGTCGACACGTGGTGCAGCGGGCGCAGCCTGCCGTTCGCGGCGGCGAAGCGGATCACCTCGGTGGTGCCGCCGACGTTCGAGGCGCGATGCGCCGCGTACGTCTGCACGTAGTTCACCTGGGCAGCGCTGTGGATCACCGCGTCGACGGAGTCGGCGACCGCCGCCCAGGTCGCGTCGTCGAGGCCGAAGCGGGGTCGGGCGAGGTCGCCGGGCACCGCGGCGATCCGCGACGCGAACGCGTCGTCCCACAGCTCGTACTTCGCGAGCGCCGCGCGGATGCGGGCGAGCCCGACCGTCTCGTTCGGCGCGCGCACGAGGCAGCGGATCTCGCGATGGCCTCGCGTGAGCAGCTCGCGGAGCAAGAAGGCGCCGAGGAAGCCGGTCGCGCCGGTGAGGAAGATCCTCGTGTCGAGGTCGAGCGCAGAGCCCTTCGACGGGCGCTTCGCGGCGGCGACCGCCTCCCTCACGTCGCGCGGGAGCTTCGCGTCGGCTCGGAACGTGGCAGGGTCGACCGGATCGGAGCTGGGCACGGGGGTGCCCTTCTGCGCGGCGCGCACGACGGCGACGAAGTCGCGGAGGCAGTCCGACTCGTAGAGCGCCTGGAGCGGGAAGTCGGCGCGGCAGAGCTCGCGGACCGCGAGCACCATCCGCGCGGCGGAGAGCGAGGTCCCTCCGAGCGCGAAGAAGCGATCCGTCGGCTCGACGCGCGGTACGTCGAGGATCGCCGCCCAGACGGCGCCGATGGCCACCTCGTGGAAATCGAGCGCCGCCGATCGATCCTTGCTCCGCATCGCGTTCGCGAGGGCGGCCCGATCGATCTTGCCGTTCGCGTTCAGCGGCAGCGCGTCGTGCACCTCGATCCGCTCCGGGACCATGTACGGAGGCAGCTTCTGCGCGAGCGTGGCGCGGAGTGCGTCGGCGCTGAAGCTCGCGGGATCCTGCGGGACGACGTGGGCGACGAGCGATTTGTCGCCGTGCGCGCTCTCGTGGACGCTGGCGGCGGCGGTCTTCACCAGGCCGGTGGCGCGAACCGACGCCTCGACCTCCTCGAGCTCGATCCGGTGTCCGCGGATCTTCACCTGGAAGTCGTTGCGTCCGAAGAAGTCGATGAGACCGTCCGGACGCCAGCGCCCGAGGTCGCCCGTGCGATACAGGCGGACGGGGCCTTCGGGGC
The DNA here is from genome assembly GCA_937949945.1 of uncultured Myxococcales bacterium. Lineage (GTDB taxonomy): Bacteria > Myxococcota_A > Polyangia > Polyangiales > Polyangiaceae > Labilithrix. The sequence goes on along the minus strand of CALFEQ010000172.1, from coordinate 1,434 downwards.
GCAGTCCTTCCACGGTGACGAAGCGCTCGCGCGTGAGCTCGGGCCGGTTCAGGTACCCGCGGGCGATGCCGTCACCGCCGATGTAGATCTCGCCGGTCTGTTCGAGCCCCACCGGCTTCCGGTCCTCGTCGAGGATGTAGACGAGCGTGTTGCGGATCGGCCGGCCGAGCGGCACCGGCCCGTGCGCGAGCATCTCGAGCGTGAGGTCCCACGCGGTGGTGAACGTCGTGCCCTCCGTCGGCCCGTAGACGGCGGCCAGATGCTGCGGCGGTCTTGCTCGGAGCACGGCGCGCATCGCCTCGGGATCGGCGCGCTCCCCGCCGACCAGCAGGTAGCGCAGTCCCGCGAAGGCGTCCGGGCAGGTCTGCGCCGTCAGATTGAAGAGCGCGGTCGTCATGAACATGACGCTGATGCGGCGCTCGGCGAGCTCTACGCGCAGCGCCTGTGGATCGAGGACGCGGCGCTTCGGGATCGAGACGACCGTCGCACCGTTGAGGAGGGCGCCCCAGACCTCGAAGATCGACGCGTCGAAGGACAGGCTCGCGATCTGCGCGACCCGATCGGACGGTCCGAGGTCGACGTAGTCGGTCTCCATGACGAGGCGCGTGACGCTCTTCGCCTCGATCTCGATGCCCTTCGGCTTGCCGGTCGAGCCGGACGTGAACAGCACGTGCGTCCGGCAGGAAGGCCCGGCCTCGAGGTACGGGAACGACGCGGGGTACCGAGCGATCTTCGCGGCGTCGCCGTCGACGCATAGGCGCGTGCGGTCACCGCCTACCAGCGAGGCGCTGGCGGCGTCCGTGACGACCAGCGTGCTCCCGGCATCTTCGAGCATCAGCTCGAGCCGATCCCGCGGGTAGTCCGGATCGAGAGGGACGTACGTGGCGCCCAGCTTGGCGAGCGCCACCTGCGTGACGATCTGGTCGACGCGAGCGCCCATGAGCACGCCGACGGGCGTCTCCCGGCCGACCCCACGTCCCTGCAGCGCGTGCGCGAGCCGGCTCGCACGCGCGTCGAGCTCGGCGTAGGTCACGCGCTCCGAGCCCGCTTCGATCGCGCAGGCGTGCGGCCTCTTCTCGACCTGCCGCGCGAAGAGCGCGTCGAGCCCGACGTCGCTCGGGTACGGAGTGAAGGTGCCGTTGAAGGACGCGTCGATGCAATTCGCCATGACTCTCATGAGATCTCCCCCCGATGTGGGCCGCCTTCGCGGCGCACGACTCGGTGCGCGCGCTACGCGGCGCTCGTTCGGTAGTCACAGATAGATCGGATCTCACGAATTTGAACGATTAATCTTTTGTGGGTTGCGACTCGTGGTCGCTCGCTATCCCGAACCGATCGATTTCGAGCGCCGGTCTATCCGCATCGATTCGATGCGAGCCCCAGAGTTCCCGAGCCGTAACTGGGTAACGGCGCTCCGCCGCCGTTTTCTCGGCC
>CALFEQ010000171.1 GCA_937949945.1 uncultured Myxococcales bacterium | reverse complement strand
TGGTGCCCTGATAGCCAAAGTCGTGACGCGCTGAGGGTTCCCCCTGAGGTAACGAACCGATCGTGGGCGATGGCACGCGAGCCTCGAGTCGCGCCGCCGTCGCCGCGGCGGCCGCGCGCCGAACGAGCTCGCCCTGGCGCCTCCTCCCCCTTCCCGCTTCGACCATATGCCAGGCCCGCGGGCTTGCGGCAAGCCCGGGGGCCTGCCGCAGAGTATCCGCCGCGCGCGAGGGCGCAGAGAGCGGAGGGTCGACGATGCGCGACGAGTCTGGACGCAATGGGGCGATCACGGAGCACGCCGTGGTGATCGCGGGCGGAGGGCCGACAGGCATGATGCTGGCGGCCGAGCTCGCGCTCGCGCGCGTCGACGTCGCCGTCGTCGAGCGGCGCGTGAACCAGGAGCTCCCGAGCTCGCGTGCAGGCGGGCTGCACGCCCGCACCATCGAGGTGCTCGATCAGCGCGGCGTCGCCGAGCGGTTCCTCTCGCAGGGACGGATCGCTCAGGTCGCGGCTTTCTCCTTCATCCCGCTCGACATCGGCGATTTCCCGACCCGGCACAACTACGGGCTCGCGCTCTGGCAGAAGCACATCGAGCGCATCATGGCCGAATGGCTCTCCGAGCTGCCGGTCACGACGTACCGCGGGCACGAGGTGACGGGATTTTCGCAGCACGACGGCGGCGTCGACGTCGCGCTGTCCGACGGCCGAACGCTGCGCGCGAAGTACCTCGTCGGATGCGACGGCGGTCGCAGCCTCGTCCGCAAGACGGCGGGGATCGATTTCCCGGGGTGGGACGCGTCGACGAGCTGGCTCATCGCCGAGGTCGAGACGACCGAGGAGCCCGCGTGGGGGATCCGCCGCGGAGAGCGAGGCGTCAACGCGATCGGCAAGCGGGAAGACGGCCGAGCGGGCATCGTGCTCGTCGAGCCGGAGGTCCGCAAAGGCGAGGAGCCGACGCTCGACGAGCTCCGCGCCGCGCTCGTCGCCGTCTACGGGACGGACTTCGGCGTCCGCAATCCGACCTTCCTCTCGAGGTTCACGGACATGGCCCGGCAGGCGGCGACCTACCGCAAAGGTCGCGTGCTCCTCGCAGGCGACGCGGCCCACGTGCACTCGCCCTCGGGCGGACAGGGGCTCAACATCGGCATCCAGGACGCGGTCAACCTCGGTTGGAAGCTCGCGCAGGTGGTGAAGGGCATCTCGCCCGAGAGCCTCCTCGACACCTATCACGCCGAACGTCACCCCATCGCCGCGCGCGTGCTCCGCCTCACCTTGGCGCAGACCGCGCTCGGCCGCGGCGACGATCGCACCGAGGCCCTGCGCGAGACGATGGCCGACCTGCTCGGGATGGAAGAGCCGCGCAAACGGTACGCGGGGATCATGTCGGGCCTCGAGGTCCACTACGACCTCGGTGACGGCCACCCGCTGCTCGGGCGTCGCATGCCCGATCTCGATCTCTCGACCGAGAGCGGCACGCAGCGCGTATTCACGCTGCTTTACGAGGCGCGGCCGGTCCTCGTCAATCTCGGTGAGCCCGGCGCCCTCGACATCGGACCGTGGGCGGATCGGGTCCGGCGCATCGACGCCCGTTACGAAGGCGCGTGGGAGCTTCCGGTGCTCGGCGCGGTCTCCGCTCCAGCGGCCGTGTTGATCCGCCCCGACGGATACGTGGCCTGGGTCGGCGACGGCACGGACCGTGGCCTTCACGACGCCCTCGCCAAGTGGTTCGGACCGCCGGCGATGGCATGACGTGGGCCGACTTGGCGTGGCCGGTCAGCGAAGCCAGTAGCGCGCCAGTCGGATCACGCCCGCCGTGCCCCTCGACTCGACGCCGAGGACGAACAGCTCGCGTCCGTCCTCGACGAGCCGACGTCTTGAACCTCACGACGCCGGCGTCGGCACCACGTCCGGATCCTCACCGACGCACGCGAAGACGGCCAGCGACGTCGACGTGAGAAGGATCCCGAACGCGGGAACCGCACGCTGGCGAAGAGTCTGCATGGAGCGGTCTGTCTCGCGAGAGCGCGCGGTTGACCGGCGAACGGCCCGTTTGCTTGGCTCGTCGCCGTCTCGCTCTCCGCCCTATCCGCGACCGCGTGCTTCGGCGGCCTGGAGAATCCCAAGGCCCAGATTCCCTTTCCAGGGGACGTCCCGCTCGTGTTGATCAACCAGACGGACGTGACGATCCGGGATTTCATGATCACCGAGGGGAGAGACAGTTACGGGCGACGCCGCGCGCACATCGTCGCGAGTGGACAGGTGAGCTCGGACTACAAGAAGTACGGGACGCCCATCCCGCCGGGCGCACGCCACGAGGTCCGCCTCGCGCCCGGCACCTACGCCCTTCGCGTGGAGGGCCAGACCCCGCAGAGCACCAGCCGCAGATACAACGACGAGACGTTGCTCTCGAACTACGTCGTCGAGCTCCAGGGACCGACCGAGATCGTCGTCTACATCAAGGACAAGCCGTCCGAAGAGCCGACGCCCGGGTTCAAGCGGTTCGTCGAGGTCTCGTGGTCGGAGACGGTTCGTCAGAAGAGCGCCGCCGAAAAGGCGTCCGCCGCGCAGGCGCGCGAGGCCAACTACAAGGCGTGCGTCGCGCAGATTCCGCCGAAGAACGAAAAGCCGGCGCCTGGACGGACCCGCGCCGACGGCAAGTGGACGTGCATCATCGGAGGCGAGGCCACGGGCACCAACTTCGTGAACCTCGCCCAGCTCGCCGACGGGAAGATCACGGCGACGGTCACGGGCACCGACCGGAACATCTCGTGGGAGGGCGCCGTCGTCGGCGACGAGGTGCGGTTCCGATACGCGGGCTTCGACGCCATCGGCGGCAAGCTGAAGCTCGATCCGGGCGGTCGTGCCATGAGCGGCAACGGCTTCACCTTCACGAACGACGGCCGCTGCATGCGCTGGACGCTCACCTGCACCAAGCAGTGAGGCGGGTCTCCGGACCTTCGCTCAGCGCATCTCGATGGCGCCGGGGGCGCCGTCGTCGAGCCTGAACGTGATGGTCTTCACGAACGGCTCCGACTCGCCCGGAGCCTCGTCACGGAAGCCCTCGATCTCGAGCACGTACGTGCCGCCCTTTTCGGTGAGCGACACCGAGCTCAACGCCGCGACGTCGAGATCGAGGTCGTAGACGGCGGACCAAGGGTGCACGTTCAGGGCCAAGAAGAGGTGATCGCCGTTGAGCGCCGGATCTCCGGCGGCGAGCTCGTAGACCGACGCGACGACGTCGCCGGCGCTCTTCGTCGTGACGTCGAAGGCGAGCGCGGTGAAGTTGGCATCGGCCTCCGTGCTCGGAGCGATGCGCGCTCGCGAGCCGTCCGATTCCGCGACCACGACGCCTTCGATCTTGCCGGCGTCGTCCAGCACGACCTCCACGGTCGCCTCGAAGGGTCCGGACACGATGTCGCCGTCCTCGTTCATCGTGTCCTGGAGACCTTTGATTGCGTACTTCCCGCCCCCGAGCGATTCGACGGACTCGAGATGCGCGATGTTCAGCCCGAGATCGAACATCGCGCCGTCGTAGGGAAACGCCGAGACGCTCATCCAGAGCCAATCACCGTTCATCGCAGGGTCGCCGCCGAACGCCTCGTAGACGCGGACGGCGAAGGGATCGTCCGACGGAACGTCATGAACGGCCGCCACACGCCCGAGCATCTGATGCGCGGGATCGGTCGACGGCTGAATCGTGACGGAACGGGCGGACTCGACGTTCTCGACCGCGGTGACGTCGTTTGCGTCGGCGCCGGAGAGCGCGCAGCCAGTACCGAGAACGAGCCCGACGAGAGCGAGGGGGAGGATGCGAGCGACCATGACGACATTCACCTACAGCACCCTCCATGCCGCGCCCCGGCATCGCCCAACAACAGGAAATCGTTGGGATGTGGACGAGCCGGCCCTCGCCATCGCACGGCTCGACGACGATCCGTGGCGGTCGCCTGACCGGCTCGTTGTCGATCCGGAAGAGGACACGCGAGAACGCATCCGTAAACGCGTCCAGAAGAGCTCCGAAGAACACGCGCCGCCATCACGACCGACGAGCGCGGCCGCATCTTCGTCGCCGACGACGCGCGCAAGCGCATCGTGCGCGGGGACGACTGCCGGGGCTCGACCCGAAGTTGTTCGAGCCTAACGACATCTCCCAGGTGACGGACATGGCTGCCGTCGGACCGGTCCGCGGGACCGTCGGAACGCCCTGACGCGCGTCCGTCGTCGTTCCCCTGACACTCGACCGCGCCGGGGATCCGAGCTCGGCCCGGTTGTCTTCGCGCACCGTTCCGTGGCCCGAAACGACGAACGCGAGGCGCCTCTCGAAGGCTAACCTCGCGTCCTCACTTCAGTTGCGCGGGTAGGATTTGAACCTACGACCTTCGGGTTATGAGCCCGACGAGCTACCAGGCTGCTCCACCGCGCGTCACGTCCACTCGGTGAACCGAGTCGGAACACGCGCTGAAATAGTCCTCTCTTCGACCCAGGTCAACCCCTCATGCGAACGCCGCGGACGAGATCGCGGAAGCACGTGAGCTCCACGATACACTCTCGGGAGGAGCGGGAGGGGTGGAGCCATTCCGGAACGAGATCGCAGCGGCTCGAGAGCGCGCGAAGCGTGCGGAGATCGAGCGCGACGAGCTCCTGCGTGAGGCCGCAGATCTTCGTGCGCGCCTCGCGAGCATCGCGGCCGAGAAGCGTCCTCCGAGGCCGAAGGCGGCGATGGTCGTCTTCGCGATCGTGACCTTCGCGCTCTTCGGTTGGGTCGTCGCGCGGATCCTCGTCCCACGGTCGTGGCTCGACCCATCGCCGGAGGACGCCGAGCCGAACGGCCGCGTGATCGGCTGGACGGCGTCGGGAGCGGAGCGATGACGAAGCCGGATCCCGACGACTTCAAGAACGAGCTCGAGGCCGCCCAGGCGCAGGCTGCGCGCGCCGAGCGCGAGGCGGCCGAGGCGAAGCGCGAGGTCGAAAGGCTTCGCGCGGAGGTGGAGAAGGCCGCCGACGCCCCCGCGTCGAAGCCTCGGGTTCTGCCGTGGGTCGTCCTCTGCGTCGCCGCGACCGCGCTCGGGTTCGGCCCGCAGATCGCGCATGAGCGACGGCAGGCGGCAGAGAATCGAGCGCAAGCAGCCGCCGCCGCGAGCGCCGCGCGAGCGGCCAGGATCGCCGAGGCACGAGCGCGACCGCTGCTGTCCTTCGAGGAGCAGCGGCGCTTCCCGGGCGCGAACGGGGTCTTCGCGCGCACGCACGGAATCATCGGCGAGCACGGCGTCGTGTTCCTCCCGACCCTGCATGATTTCAAGCCGAGCTTCCTCGCGACGCTCGGCGAAGAGCGGACTCCCTTGAAGGAGGTGTTCGCGGCGAGGCTCGTCGACGCCGACTCCCATCGCTTCTACGTCGTCGTGGGCTCCGGCGGCGCCGCGGCCGTTCGCAGGTACGGCACGGCGAGCCCTGGCGAGGAGGCGTGGACGATCGAGCAGACCGGCGTCGACACGACGCTGCTCGCAGTGACTGCCCACGACGACGGGCGCGTGTTCGCCGTCGGCGAGCACGGCACGATCCTCCGTCGCGATCCCTCTCTGGGCTGGTTGAGAGAGAGCTCGCACGTGAGGGAGACGCTCCGCGCCGTCGCCGTCACGAGCAGCGGGCGCGTCGTCGCCGCAGGCGACGACGGCGTCGTGCTCGAACGCGACGCCGGAGGCGACTGGGTCCGCCTCCGGTCTCCGGCCGATGCGACGTTGCGCGCAGTGGTGCCGATCGGCGACGTCGTCTTCATCGCAGGCGACCACGGCACGCTGCTCCGACTCGACGGCAGCGCGTTCAGCGTCTTTTACCCGCCCGTGAAGGACGACTTCGTCGCGGCGCTCCCGGACCTCACCGGGCTCGTCCTCGCGACGCGACAGGGCACGGTCGTGACCTTCGAGCCCGCGTCGCCGCTGCGCCAGTGGTCGATCGCCGACGTCGCCCCCGGCGAGGAGATCGTCGGGCTCTCGAGGAGCATCCTCCAGGCCTTGGTCGTCACCCGGTCGGGCCGCACGTTCCTCGGTCGCCGAAACTGATCGCCCCGAGCGATCGTGCCCAGCGCCGCTCGACCGGTCCGCGATACGATTCCCGAGATGGCGTCCGTGAACGAAGCGAGACCGGCTGCGCGCGGATACGCGGACGCCGTCGCGCTTCCACTCGACGTCGTCCGCGCCGGCGTGCTGCGCCTGCTCGGCAGACCGGGCCGCGTGCTCTTGTCCGATCGCTCCGCGCGCGTCGCCACGTACGCCGCCGTCGGCCTGCTCGCGTCGCTGCTCCTCGCGTCCTTCGCACCCGTGTGGACGTTCGCGCTCGGTCCGATCATCCTCGGCGTCCCTCACCTCCTCGCGGACGTGCGCTACCTCGTCGTGCGTCCGGGCCTGCACCGCCGCACCGCGCTGGCCGTGTCGGTGGCCGCCCCGCTCGTGATCGGGACGTTCGAGCAGAGCGCCGCGATCGGCCTGTCCGCGGGGCTCGGAGCGATCGCCTTCGCGCGAGCGTCGCTTCGTCGCAAGGGCGTGCTCCTCGCCGCGTGGGTGCTCGTCGTCCTCGCCGCAGCGAAACACGACTACGAGGCCCTGCTCGTCGTCGTCCACTTGCACAACTTCGTCGCCGTCGCGCTGTTCGTGGCGGCGTTCGCGCGCTCGCGGCGCGTGGGGATCGCCGCCGCGATCGCGTCGATCGCCATGTCGGCGGCGCTCGTCGGCGGGGCGCTCGACGACGTCCTCTTCCGCTTCACCGCACGGGCGACCGGGCCCGCAACCGCGGCCGACCTCGCCTGCATGATGGATACGCTCGCGCCGGTCACCGATCCGATCCTCGCGCTCCGACTCACGACGCTGTTCGTCTTCATGCAAGGCGTCCACTACGTCCTCTGGCTCCGCGTCATCCCGGACGAGGCTCGGGAGCGCCCGGGGATCCGCTCGTTCGCCTCGTCGATCCGCGCGCTCGAGCGCGATTTGGGCAAGGGCCTCCTCCTCCTCTTCGCCCTCGGGACGCTCGCCGTGGCGGCGCGCGCGACGACGTCGCTCGAGGCGGCTCGCCTGCTCTACCTCCGCGGAGCCTCCTTCCACGCCTGGCTCGAGATCGCGTTCGCGCTCCTCCTCGTCGCCGAAGGGCGCGCGGCTCTGCTCCGGAACCCGCGTTGATCCTCGATCCCGACTACGTGCTCGCCTGGGCGCGAGCGTTCGCGTTCACGCAGGTCGTCGAGGCGCCGATCTACCGGCGGGCCCTTCGCGTCGCGTGGTGGCGAGCGCTCGTGCCGAGCGCGATCACGCATCCCTTCGTCTGGTTCGCGTTCCCTCTCCTCTCCAGCGAGCTCGACTTCGGATGGACGCTCGCGATGGCGCTCGCCGAGGTCTTCGCCTGGCTCGTCGAGGCCGCGTTCTTCGTCGTCACGAAGCCGCGTGTGCGGACGGGTCGCGCCCTGCTCGCGTCGCTCGCGGCGAACGGCGCGAGCCTCGTCCTCGGCCTCACGAGCCGAGCGCTGTTCGGTTTTCCCTGAGGCGCCGTGCAGCAGCAGCGGGCCGGCGAGCGGTCGGGCGAGCCCCGGAGCCTTCGCCGCGTGACGTGGCGGTGTGAGAACCAGCACAACGACGACGCGCGGGGTGTATCATCGCCCGACCATGTCGGTGGACGACGAACGCGGCAAGCCTCGGGTCGTGACGGCGAAGGTCGCCCCGATCCCCACGCCCGAAGGATTCATGACCGCGGCCGCGAAGATGTCGCTCGCCGACGTCGCGCTCGCGCTCCGCGACGAGCAGCTGCAGGCGAAGGTCATCCACTACAAGGCAGACCTCGCGACCAACGCCGAGCTCGACGCGATCACCGCACAGGTGATCAGCGAGCTCCACAAGCTCCAGGCTGCGGCGCGCGCGGCCTCGCCGTTGAGCCGCCCGACCCTGGCCACCGATCGCGTGCGGCTCGAGGCGGAGCTGATTCAGAGCCTGACCGAGATGCTCGGTCGCATCTTCCGCCCGGGCAAGCTGGTGACGCTCATCGAGCGGAAGCTGAGCGAGGTCGCCAAGCGCTTCGCTCGCCTGTTCTTCGCGAGCGAGCTCGCCGACAAGCTCCACGCGTCCAAGGACGAGCCGAAGGCGATGCGCTTCGCGGATCAGGCGCTCTACCACGCGCTCCACCGCTGCCAGGCCGAGATCTTCGACCTGCTCGAGTCGTTCCAGTACGTGCAGCCCGACGTGAAGAGTCGTGCGAAGGACATGTACCTCACGCTCGTGAAGAACATGCGGAACGACTTCTTGTCGCGCACGACTCCCGAGCTCAACGCGCTCGTGAAGTACCTCAACGCGGCCCTGACGCAGTTCTTCACCCAGGAGCTGCCTCCGGCGCTCGGCGAGCTGGCGAAAGAGACCGTGCGCGAGGCGCGCCTCGCCGACTCGCCCGGATCGGCCGGATACAAGATCAGCGTGTCGAGCTTCCCGCGCTTCCGGCAGGCGTTCGAGCGGAGGTTCATGCAGCGCCTCGTCCCTTACGTCGAGGACGAGATGCTCCGGCGCGTGCGCGAGAGCATGTCGCAGTTCCGCTCGGAGACGATCCGCCTCGTCGCCGATCCGGCGATCTTCAGCGACGTCTGCGCGGTCATCTGCGACGCCGTCTACGACACCCTCTACAACGACGGCTTCCTCGACCTGCCGCCCGACTGGCGCCGGCGGCTCGCCGCCGGCGAGTGACCCGACGACGTCGCGTCAGCCTCCGCGCGTCGACGCGCGACTGAAGCGGAAGCGCCCGACGTTCTCCCACCACTCGCGGTAGCGCGCCTGCGCTCGCTCGCGCTCGCGCTTCGGGAGATCGTCGTAGTACGCGAAGTACTCCTTCGTGATCTGCCGGAGCTCCTCGCTCGCCGCCGCGCGGAGCGCGCGGGTCTCGTGCATGAGCGAGTCGATCAGCCACTCGAGGCGATGGCGCTTCTTGTTGGCCTCCCACCAGGCCGTCCATCGCTTCACGTCGAGACCGAAGTCCTGTCGCGCCACCGTCACCAGCGCCTGTCGCGTGGCGGTGGTGATGTCGCTCGCGTCCTCCTCGAGCAGCGGCAGGAGCGCCTTGATCGCGAGCGGCTCGCGCGTCTCGCCGAGCGCCTCGATCGCCAAGAGGCGGCGGTTCGCGGGCTCGCGGCGATCGCTCGCGATCATCCCGAGGCGCTCGACGACCGCCATGCCGTGCGACTCCGCCAACGCGCGAGCGGCGGCGCGGGCGACGCGACGGACCTTCGCCTCCTCGTCGAAGACGCGGCTGATCACGGGATCGATCGCGTCGGCGTAGACGAGCTCGGTGAGCAGGTACGTCGCCCAGAAGCGGCACTCGACGTCGGGCGACTCGACGTGCGAGAGGACGAACGGGAGCGCCGTGCGGCGCTGGCTGGCGATCAGCCGGATGATGGGCCCGCACTCCGCGACGCGGGGGAGGATGCCCGAGACGAGGCGGTCCTCCTCCATCGTGATCGGGCCGGGGAAGCGCGCCATGATCGCAGGCATCGCGTATCCGCCCGCGCGAAGAAGAGCCGTCTCGGCCTCTTCGTCGGAGCCGGCGAGGACGCGGTCGACCAGCGTGACGTACTCGCTCGCGACGTCGACGATCACGCTCGGCAGCACGCGCGAGTGATCGCTCCGCGACGACGGAGGCCGGTGCGCCGGGACGCTGACCTGCTGCTCCGACGGAGGCATCGGCTTCGGCTCGGGTTGCGGCGGGAGCGGCGCCGGCTCGCCTTTCCGTTGCGCGAGGGCGAGGACCGGCTCGGCGGCGCTCGGCGTGGGAGCGACATCGGCATCCTCGATGACCGGCGGAGCGACCGGCGTCGGGTCCAGGTCCGGTGCCGGGAGCGGGCCCACGGGCTTGATCTCGCTGTCGGGCGTCACCACGACGAGCGGGGCGACCGGCTCGGGGTTCGAGATGACGCCTTCGAGTGACGGCATCTCGCCGGCCACGAGGGTCCTCGAGAGGGACCCCGCCGCAGTCGCCGTGGCGCCCTGAGCCGGCGGCGGGCGATCGGCCTCGGGCGGTTGCGCCGGGCGATCGCTCGTGGAGGGGCTCACCTCCGTGATCGGCCGGATCGGGCTCGCGTTGATCGGGAGGATCGGCTGCGGAGAGACGTCCGTGATCGGGGCGACGCGCATCGGCGGCGGCGACTCCGCCTTCGGCGAGGCAGGCGTGCCGCTCGGTCCGCCGGACGGCTCTCGGGCGCGCCCCGCGAAGGACGGGTCGCGCGTCGTGTTCGGCGCCGACGACGTGGACTTCGAGAGCTGCGACGGAGGCCGGCTGTGGATGTGCGCGACGAGCTGGCCCTCCATCGAGTCCGGCGGAGGGAGATCGTCGGCGAGCACGTTGGGTCGCGACGGTGAGCCGAACTCGAGCGCGGGAGCCGTCGCGCGCTTGATCGCCGGCCTCGACTGGGACGACGGAGGTCGCCGCGACGCAACACCGACCGGCATGACGGGCCCGTCGTCGGGCTCCTCCCGCGGGATCGGCGCGCCGCTCGGCCGCCGCACGGCGAGGAGGTTCGGCGCCGGCGGGCGATCGCTGCGCACCGAGAGCGGATCGAGCGTCGTCAGCGCGGGCGTGGGCTCGCGCCGCGTCGGAGCCGCACGCGAGACCGGTCCCTCGAGCAGCTCGCGGATCGGCGGCGCGAGCTCCTCGGCGGAGGGCCGATCGCTCGCGTAGCCGGGCGTCTCCCCGACCGGAGGCGCGGACACCTGGGTCGGCGGAGGGGCGGTCTCGCCGAGCGACGGCGGCGGCTTCGGCGCCCCCGACGTCCGGGCGTCCGCTGCGCCTTTCAGCTTGCGCCTGACGATGACGCGCTCGAAGGCACCGGACGCCGCCTCGATGAGGTCGGAGACCTGCCGAACGCCGACATCGTCGATCCCGGAGGAGCCGCCGTCACCGAAGAGGAGCGCCACGACGCGCGTACGGACGATGATCGGCAGGACGATGCACTCGGTCGTCCCGTCCCTTCCGAGATCGGAGACGAGGATGGGATCGAGGCCTTCGCGGGACGGCACCGCTCGTACCGGCTTCTTCTCTTCGCGCGCCCTCGAGAGGAGGTTCGGGAGGTCGAGCGGGACGCCGATGCGCGCGACCTTGTCTCGCGAGGCCCCGTCCCCGAACGCGTCCCTGCCCTCGGCGATGTCTCCGTGGACGGTGAAGAGCGCGGTGTAATCGAAGAACTGACGTGCGAACTCGAACAGCACGTCGAGGATGACGTCTCGCTCGGCCGAGGCCTCGAGCTCGCCGAGCGCGACGTCGAGCGTCAGAGGTCCGCGCCTCCGTTTCACGGGTCGCGGGGGCGGGGCCTGCGACTTTCGCACGAACGTGCCCTCGGGCGGGGGCTTGGCTCGAGGCGCCTCGACCGGTTTCGGCGGCGGCGGGGGCGCACCGCTGGGCGGGCGGGGCGGCGGACGGAACACGGGGCTCGAGTCGACCGGCGGCGGGAAGGTGCTCGCCATGCGCGGCCCCTTGGTCACGATCTTGTTGATGAGCCGCGCGGTGCGCTTGTCGAACGGGACCCCATAATCGCGCGCGAGCGCCTGCCGGATGCGGAAGCTCGGCGCGATGCGCATCTCGATGGGCAGCGCGAGGGCGAACCCGAGCTCCTGCTCGGCGTCGCGCGAGAGCGGCTCGGCGACCGCGACCACCAGCGTCGCCCCGAGCTCCAACGGGAACAGCATTCGCTCCGCGGCGACCTCGGCGGCGACGAGTCGGAGGGCCTCCGCCGGGGCCTTGGGCAGCTCGCCGATCGGCGCCGGCGGAAGACCGAAGGACTCGGCGACCACCGGCATGAGCGCGGCCTCCTCGATCTGACTGACCTCGAGGAGGTTGGTCACGAGATCGCCCCCGTAGAGGACCTGACGTGCCAGCGCCTCCTCGATCTCGCGAATCGAAGCAATGCCGCGCTGAACGATGAGGGAGCTCAGAGACATAATGCGGCTGTGGCGAGCGACCTAGGGTCGCTTGCGGCGCCGGATGTGTCAACTTGAGCAGGCTTTTTCGCGGCTCAAATACGCGCGATCGTCCGCGTCCCGGTGCGCGCGAGATCCCCGAGATCGAAGTGGGCCTCGATCGCAGCCACGAGCCCGGCGACCGTATGCTCGGTCGCCGTGACGTCGACGCGGAGCCCCCGCTTGCGCGCCGTCTCCGTCGTGATGGGGCCGATGCTCGCGACGCAGGTCTTCGAGAGGAGCTCGGCGGCTCGGGACTCGAGGGCGTCGCACAGGTGCTCCACCGTGCTCGACGACGTGAAGGTGACGCAATCGATCTCCCCTGCCTCGAGCAAGGACACGAGGGCGTCGAGCAGCGGCCGGGGCGGTGACCGCGTCTCGTACACCGGAACGACGTCCACCTCGCACCCCGCCGCGCGCAGGGCCTCGGGTACGACCTCGCGGGCGACCGCCGCGCGCGCGACGAGCACCCGCGGCCGCGTACCGCCGAGCGCGGCGACGAGCTCCTCCGCCAGCCCCTCACCCTTGTGCTCCTTCGGCACGAGGTCGGCCGTGAGCCCACACCGCTCGAGCGCGGCCGCCGTGCCGGGACCGATGGCGGCGATCTTCGCGCTCCCGAACGCGCGCGCGTCCTTTCCTTGCCGGCGGACCTCGGCCCAGAAGCGCTCGACCCCGTTCGCGCTCGTGAAGACGACCCATCCGTAACGAGAGCCGAGCTCGGCGACGGCCGCCTGGAGCGGGCCCGGATCGGCCGGCGGGTGAATCTCGATCATCGGGACGACGACCGGATCGGCCCCGTGCTCGCGGAGCAGCTCGGCCGTCTTGCCGGCCTGGTCCCGCGCGCGCGTCACGAGCACGCGCTTACCGAAGAGGGGCTTGCGCTCGAGCCACATGAGCTCGGTCATGCGCGCCGAGCGAGCACCCACCACGAGCACGACCTTCTGCGCCTTCGGGCGCGGCAGGAGCGGCACCTGCCCCAACGTCGTCTCCACGACCTGCTGCGTCGGGAGCGACACGTTCTCCACCACCGTCACGGGCTCCGCCGCCGGGCGGCCGTGGAAGACGAGCGAGCGCGCGGTCTCGCCGAGGCTGTCGGCGTCGCAGACGATCGCGAGCGTGTCCGTCGCGGTCGCGAGCTTGTCCCAGTCGTGCAGGCTCTCGTGCCCGTGGGTGACGCTCGCGAAGGCGATGCTCGGCGACGCGTCGCTCGTCCGCGTGAGCGGGATCCCCGCGAAGGCGCCGACCGCGATGAGCGGGCCGATCCCGGGGACGATCTCGATCGGCACACCGTGCCGTGCGACGGCAGCGCCCTCCACGTCGCCCGTCCCGAAGAGCAGCGGATCCCCCCACGTGAGTCGGACGACGTGGCGCCCCCGCCGAGCCTCGTTCGCGAGCATCTGGCCGACCCGCTCCGGCGTCATTTGCGCGTCGACGGGCTGACGCGGCGTGCCTTCCCGGACACGCGCGAGCACGTCCGGATGCACGTCGCGATCGAAGACGACGAGATCCGCGTCCTCGAGCACCTCGGCAGCGCGCACGGTGAGCAGCCGGGGATCCCCCGAGCCGGCGCCGACGAACGTGACCCTTCCTTCTCTCGTCATCGTCTCCTCATCGCGTGGGCTTCGTCATTGCTGTGGCGCGCACGTCGAGACGCCTGCACCGACGATCATCGAGCTCGTGGAGCCGACCTGCGTCACGGTGTCGTCGGACGGACGCCACCGGGTGACGCGCGTTCGGCCGTCCGGGGCGTGGAACATGTAGAAGTCGCCGCCCCAGAACGCGAACGCCCATCCCCTCCCCTGCACGACGTCGTCGAAGCGACGCTCGCCGATGACCTCGGCCGTCTCGGGATCGATCTCACCGATGTACGACGGCGGTCCATCGGGTTGCTTCTTGTAGAAGGCGAACAGGCGGCCGTCGCCGGTACCCGTGAGCTCGGCCTGCTCGATCGGAGGCCAGAAGTCGCCCACGACGGTCAACCGGAACGTGTCCGTATCGATCCGCGCGAGGCCCCCCGAGCCGCCGACCTGGTTGTCGTCGCCCGCCACGAAGAGCGTCTCCGTCGGGCCGATGTCGTTCGTGGCGAACCCCATGCCGAAGCGCGCAAAGTTGGACTGACGGGGGACGTACGGAGTCTCGATGCACGCGGCCGTCGCCGTGCTCACCCGGTAGATGCGCTCGTTGGTGAAGAGGACGTACGCGACACCACGGCGGTCGACCGCCATCGAGAACGGCGTATCACCGCTGCCCGCCGGACACGCGATCCTCCCGATGAGCCTGAACTGCCCCGTGGCGGGGTTGTAGCTCTGGAGCTCGTAGCTCTGCGTGATCGTGTAGATGAGGGTCGCGTCCGCGTCGGGACAGTCGCTGCGGTCGACGTCGGTCGGTGGCCGCACGTCGATCGGCGGCAGCGCATCCTCGAGGGACGAGTCCCTCCCGCCGTCGCGTCGTGGAAGCCTTCCACCGTCGGTCTCCGGCAGGGGCTCGAACTCGTCCCCCTCGACGAACAACCCCGTGCGCGACCCGCACGCGAGCAGCAGGAGAAGGAGGGAGACGCGGCGAGCCGCGCGGAGAGACCTTCGCATGTTCGTGAAGTGACCGAGACCAGGCGCGACGGGTCACGCGCGAGCACGCGGACCGGGGTTAGCGTCCCCCACCTCGTGCGCCGGCACAAGCGGTTTCCCCGCCGTCGCTCGCGTTCGGATCTCCGGATTCACCGCGAGGCGGGCCGGACCCGTCTTCTCGGAGAACGCGGAAGGCTCGAGCGATCGTCCGGTCCACGTGAAGACGGCCTGCGCTCCGTCGGCGGTCCTGCAGAGAAAGACGGGCCGGCCGCCTCGCTCCTCGAACGCCTCGACGGACGTGACCTTGGCCCGGGCGAGCGCCGTCTCGAGCGCGGCATCGCGGACCGTCTCGCCTCGGACGACGCGTGCGAACGAGAGCGGCGGCTCCTCGCCGAGGTGCCACGCCGCCGACGCGGTCACGAACAACATGCCGTCGGGTAGGCGCCGGAGCGTCATCTTGCCGACCGGAGCGATCTTCGCCGCCACCGGCCCCGCTCCCGCCGCCCCCTTTTCGCGCGGCACCGTCGGAGCGATGGCCGTCGCGCGCGGCCCTCCGCACCCTGCGGCGATCGTCGAGGCGAGAACGACGGCAGCGACCCTCACGAGGGTCGAGCCTACCCCCTTTCGTCTCCTCGCGAACGGCAGAGGGTGCGCGCGGCACAAATAGTTGCTTGTACTCTTTCTGGCGCTATGCTTTCGAGCATGGTCCCTCGCGCTCGCGCCGCTCTCGCCCTCGATGGTCTGTCGGTCGGCGACGCGTTCGGCCAGCGGTTCTTCGGCCCGCTCGCGATCGTCCTGGCGCACATCGAGGAGCGCAGGGTCCCGCCCGCGCCTTGGGCGTGGACGGACGACACCGCGATGGCGCTCTCCGTCTACGAGGTGCTGGTCGCGCGCGGGTGCATCGACCGTGACCTGCTCGCCCAAAAGTTCGCCGAACGCTACGTGGCGGATCCTCGGCGCGGATACGGCGCCTCGGCGCACGACATCCTGCGGAGCATCGCGCGCGGCGTGCCGTGGCGAGAGGCCGCCTCGAGCGTGTTCGGAGGCCAAGGCTCGATGGGCAACGGCGGCGCGATGCGGGCCGCCCCCATCGGCGCGTACTTCGCCGACGATCTCGACGCGGTGGTCACGAACGCACGCGCATCGGCCGAGCCGACCCACGCGCACCCCGACGGTCAGGCGGGCGCCGTGGCCGTCGCGGTCGCCACCGCCCTCGCGTGGCGCTCCCGCACGCGCCCGATGGGCCCGACCGAGCTCCTCCGCGCCGTGGCGGAGCTGACTCCGCCCGGGCCGACGCGCGAGGGCATCGAGCGCGCGGCCGCGCTGCCACTCGACTGCGACGCGCGAACGGCCGCCGCGACGCTCGGCAGCGGCGAGCGCGTCATCGCATCGGACACCGTGCCGTTCTCGCTCTGGTGCGCTGCGCGTCACCTCGGATCGTACGAGGACGCGCTCTGGACGACGGTGTCGGGGCTCGGCGATCGCGACACGACGTGCGCCATCGTCGGCGGCATCGTCGCGGTGGCCGTCGGGCCGGAGGGGATCCCGGCGTCGTTCCTCGCCGCCCGGGAGTCGCTCGAGCCCGTCCGTGCCACGGCGGGATGACGCGATCGCGAGCGTCCCGAGATCCGTCCCACGCGTCTTCGGGCTCGAAGCTCATGACGGCCGGACGAGGCCTCGAAATGCTCGGAGCGCGGCGCGCGGTCTGCTACGACGGTCCGAGGTGAGCGCGTCGGTGCTGGGCTGGCTCTTCGGTCGTCGTCGATCCCATGGTGCGTGGGCGAACGCGCCGTGCTTCCGCGGCCTCGACGCCAAGGATCTCGACCGCCTCGCGCCGCACGTCACCGAGCGCCGGCTCGCGGCAGGCGAAGCGCTCGTCGAGGAGGGCGCCCCCGCGACGTCGCTCTTCGTCGTGACGGAGGGCTCGCTCGAGGTCTCCCGGCAAGGCGATCACGGCACGGTGTCGCTCGGCTCCGTGAATCCGGGCGGGCTCGTGGGAGAGGTCGCGCTCTTCGATCGCGGACGGCGCTCCGCGACCGCACGCGCGAAGACGCCGGCCGTCGTCTGGGAGATCCCGTTCTCGTGCATCGACGGCACACGCGGCGGCCTCTCGGCCGAAGGCAAGCTCCGTCTCCTCACGGGGGTCGGCGCCGCGCTCGCGGCACGCGTCCGTGAGGGCGGCGAGGCCTCCGCCGCGGCGGCGCGGCGTGGCGAAGCGATGGGCCAGTTCTTGGTGTCCGTGATGACGCTGCAGTGCATCTACGCCATCACGCTCACCCTGCTGCCTCACGTCGACGACTACCTGCCCGCGAGCACGACCTACGTGAGCATCCCGCTCCAGCTCGTGTTCGGCGTCGGCGCGATCGGGTTCATCGTCCACACGCGCCTGCCGCTCCACCACTTCGGGCTCGGGCTCAGGCATCTCGTCGGCTCGATCGCGCTGTCGGCGGTCATCACCGGGCCGTTCTTGGCGGTGCTCACCGCGGTCAAATGGCTCGTCGTCCGCGCGAAGGGCGGCGGTTTCCGCGTCATCGAGAACCCCGACATCGCGGCGGTGGCCTCGGACCCACGCGTCCAGAAGCTCTTCGCGATCTACGCCGTCTCCTGCGTCGTCCAGGAGATCATCGTCCGGTCGGCCCTGCAGGCGAGCCTCCACTCGTTCTTGACCGGCAAGCGCGCCGAGCTGCACGCGATCGCCGTCTGCGCGCTCGTCTTCGCCACGAACCACCTGCACATGTCGCCGCTCTTCGCGGCGACCGTGCTGCTCCCCGGCCTGTTGTGGGGTTGGATGTTCGCCCGGCGACGGAACGTGGCCGGCGTCATCCTCTCCCACGTCGTCGTCGGCGCATACGTGTTCTTCGTCCTCGGGACGAACGTCGGCTGACGACCGTTCGAACGCTTCCATCGAAGGTCGTCAGCCGTCGACGCGCTGGTGGAACGTCAGATGTGGTCCCACGACACGCTCACCCACTTGCCGTTGTCGCACCGCTTGCCGGTGGTGGACCATCCGCCCGAGCGCCAGCACAGGCTGATGCCGTCGTGCTCCTCGAGGCAGTGGGTCGGATGCGCGAGGCAGTCCTCGCGCGAGATGTCGCGAACGAGGTGCGCCTTCGGAACGCAGAGCTTCGTCTTCAGGACCGAGATCGACTCGCCGGGCTTGCGCTCGACGTACCCGCGGCACGTGAAGCCTTCGTCGCAGCGGAACAGCTCCTCGTGCGTGCCGCAAGAGAAGCCCGCCGCGAACAACTGCGATCCGGAGCAAGCGACGACGTTCTCGTCGCCATCGAGGCAACGCTGCTGGAACTTCTCGAACGAGTTGGGCGTACCGCAGAACCCGCTGCGCTGGAGCGTGTAGCGGAAGGAGAACCCGTTGCCCTCCTCCTCCACCACGAACGCCTCGCCGGGCCGGTTGCAGGCCTCCATGCACGCCCAGAGGTACGGGCCCGCCGCGATCCCGCACTGGCTCAGGCACTGCTCGGCCCCCTCCCAACGGCACACTTTGCCGTCGCCGCACGAACGCGTGGCGTCGCACGTGTTCGAGCCGATCCGCTCGAGAGCGATCTTGCTCTCGCGGTCGATGGGCACGAGGACCAGGCGCGCGTCCGTCTCGCGCGTCTTCGCGCCAGCGAGCTCCAACGCGCCGTCGGGAAGCGCCTCGCCGACGTTGACGAAGGAGAGCTTGTACCTCGCGCCGCCTCGCGCCGCGACCTCGGGCACCTTCCAGTTACCGTCCGCGTCCTTGAAGCTCTGGACGGGCGAGAGGATGGCGCCGCGACGGAACGCCTCTTCTCGCATCTCGTCGAGCTCGCCGATCTTGCTGGCGGGCAAGAATCCTAGCTTCGGCGTCTTGCCGGGCTCGAGCTCGACGGTCGCCAAGAGCTTCGTCGATCCATCGACGGTCCCCTCGAGGACCTTCCACAGCCATCCGACCCTCTCCTGATGCACGACGCCGCCGGACCTCGGCGCGGTCTCTTGAATCTGCCAGGTCTCCTCCACTCGCGCGTAGCAACGAGAGAACTTCACGACCTCGTCGGGCTCGCGGACGAGACAGTACTGCTCGCCGAGGTCCTGGACGACGAGGCGCCAGTCGTCACCGAGTCGACCGGCGCTGCTGCCCGTCACCTCCGACGCATCCTCGGCGACCGGCTCCTCCGGAGCGCATGCGACGGCACCGGCGACGCCGAGGACGAAGAGCGCGCCGACGGCGCGCTTCCGAAACGTGCTCACCGAGGACTCGGCCGCGAACCAAGGACGAAGGCAGGCAGTCTTTTTCATCGTCGTCTCTCCTCTCGACTCTCGAATCGAGTCGTTGCTCACTCGCGAGCGGAAAAGAGCAGGAGCGGTGCCACGCCCACATCCGCGCCGGATGACGGACGATCTCACGTACTTCTGCGTCGGTGTCCGGCCCTGCGCCGCGGATCGCGCGCGGACCTCCTTCGTCGGTCGCGCCCTCGGTCGGCCCGCCAAGTAACCGCGAGGGCCGAGGTCGCTCTGGTACCATCGACCTCGTGCACCGCGCCGTCGTGCTTGGAGCCGTGCTGTCCGGATGCTCGCTGTTGGTCGGCGTCGATGGCCTGAGCGACGGCGAACCTTCCATGACGCCGGACGGGGGCCCGCCGGCCGACGGCGGCGGCAACGGGACCGTGAGCGAGGGAGGCAACGGGGGCGACGGCGACGGCGAATCACCCGACGGCGGCGCGAGCCCGTGCCAATCGCCGACGACCCCGCCGCCCTTCCTCTGTCTCGACTTCGACGACGGTGCGCCGCTCAGCCGCGACTTTCCGACGACGGACGTCAGCCCAGCGGCCTCTGCGAGGATCGATCAGGTCGACGCCGTGTCGCCTCCCGGAAGTCTCTTGATCACGATGCCGGCGGGCAACGCGCTCGGCGCCTCTTTCATGAAGCCGATGCCTGCGGAGGCCACCGAGATCACCATCGACGTCGACGTCCGCCTCCACGAGCGCGGCGTGGGAGCCGACAACGATTTCTTGAGCTTCTTCCTCGACTCCGACAACGAGGTGGCGCTCGAAGTTCGTGCCTCCGGCGGCGAGGTCTCGCTCGATGCCGACACGGGGGGAGCCGCAGCCAAGACGCCGCTCTCCCTGCGGCTCGAAGATCGCTGGACGCATCTCAACTGGGTCGTCACGATCGACGGCGACTTCGCCGTGAGCACCATCACCGCCGACGGCGTTCAGGTCGGCTCGGCGACCACGGGGAGCGCACCGTTCCGAAGCAACTTCGTCCTCGGCGACCGCGGCATCAGCGAGAACACGGGGACCTGGCGGATCCGCTTCGACAACCTCGTCGTCCGCGTCCGCTGAGAAGAGCGCACCGCGCCGACGAGCCGTGCTCTGCGAGCGGGCGGCCACGCCGCCGTCAGATCTCGCAGCAGCAGAACATGTTGAAGTCGACGCTGGGCTCGACGACCTCGGGATAGATGACGGCGTCACAGGCTCCGGTGAGCGGAGCGCCCGCGTTCGGGTTGTACGGGTGGTTCGGCGGGATGACGCAGTGATAATCCGCCGAATACGTCCCGAGGTTCATGCCGATGCCCCGTCCCGTGCAGCCCGGCGCCGAGGTCGAGCACGCCTCCTTGCACGTGCCGCCGACGCTCTTGCAGAAATCCGAGCACTTCATCATCGACACGTTCCGCACCCAGGCGGCCGTGCCGAGCTTGCACCTCTCCGAGTTGATGCAGTCGCGCGTGTTGAAGCGCGCCTTGCGGTTCTCGGCTCCGCCCGCCGTCTCGAGCGTCCCGTCGGCGAGGCGCTGCACCGCGACACCGAAGGCGCACCCCTGACAGGTGAATCCGGCATCGGCGGCGACGCTCGGCTGGCCCTCGTCGACGACGCCGTCGCAGTCGTCGTCCAACCCGTTGCCGAGCTCCTCCTCGGGGTAGACGAGCGCGCACGGGCTCACTTTGCCGCCGTCCGCGAGGGTGACGAGGGTGCAGCTCGGGCCGTAGAGGTGCTTGCGACAATCGCCGACACCGCAAAGGAAGCCGGCGGAGACCTTGCCCCCGTCGTAGGGAGCCTCGATGCACCTCTCCTCGGGGGCATTGCCTGCGCCCGACGCGTCCGTCGCGCCGTCGGGCGGAGGAGGCGTCGCCGCGTCCTCGTTCGACAGCGGCTCGGTGGCTCCGATGAGGTCGTCGAGCGGATCGACGAAGGTGCACGCGTGGAGCGCACACGCGATGGCAGGCACGAAGGCCGTCAGGAGGATCGCCCGTCTCGACTTGTTCCCCACGATCCGAAGCGTAGCGCGCCGAACGCCGCCGGTCATCCGCGTGCACTCACCATGCACATGGAACGCGCGGGTGTGAATGAACCATGCACACCCGCCGCGTGTAACCGCGCGAATTGATGCGAGTCGGCCGGGGCACCGAGGTTGCACTTCGGAGGAGCATGCACCCCGCTACTTCTTCTGCCACCGCGCTTCCATCCCGGCTTTCTGAAACCGCTTCCTCCGCGTCCGCCGCCCAGGCCGCCCGCGAGCTCCTCGAGCGCGCCTTCGCCGAGCTCGCTCGCGGCGACGTCGTCGCGGCGTCCGCGTGCTCGCGGCGCGCGAGGATCTATGCCGGGACGAGCGAAGACGCGACGCTGATTTCGCTCGCTCGGTGCGCGCTCGCCATCGAGGAAGCGATGCGCGGGGACATCGCGGCGGCCGAGCGTCACGCCGAGGAGATCCGGCGGCTCGGAGGCTTCTTGCGCGTCACGGCGGCGGTCGTTCCGGCGCTTCGTGCGAGGATCGCCGTCGCGCGCTCCCGTGCGCTGCTGCTGCGGGGCGCACGAAACCTCGCGCTCGATGCGTGGCACGAGGCCGAGGGCGCGCTCGCCGTCGCCGAAGGCGCCGGAGCGACCGGGCTAGCCGCCGTGGTGGTCGAGGCTGCACGCACGGCGGTGCGCGAGCACGACCCGCGCAAGGTCTGGCTCGTGGGCCCCAAGTCGTTCTTCGTCGATACGCCCGACGGTACGCGTGTCGATCTCACGAAGCACCCGTTCCCGCGTCGCGTGTGGATGACGCTCCTCGAGAGGCACTGCGGCCCGAACCCGATCGTCACGTCGGCGGAGCTCGCCAGCACGCTGTGGCCCGGCATGGATCCTTCTTCACCCACCGTGCGTAACCGACTGAAGGTCACCGTGTGGCGCGCGCGGGATCTCGGCCTCCGCAACGCGATCGTGCAGGCTTCGGGCGGTTACATGCTCGCGCCCGACGTTCGCATCCTCCGTTGGCAGCCGTCCGACGCGACGGTCGCGGAGTCGCACTGACCCGACGCGCGTTGATCGGACGACCTGCAGCGAATACGATCGGTCCTGGTGGGTCTGCCGGAGACCGATCGCTACGTCCTGGGTCCACCTATCGCCGCGGGCGGGATGGGGAGGGTTCACCTTGGGCGCGTCTGCGGCGCCGAGGGCTTCTCCCGCGTCGTGGCGATCAAATGCTTGAGGCAGGAGTTCGCCACCGACAGCGAGCACGTGGCGATGTTCATCGACGAGGCGCGCCTCGCCTCGCGGATCCGGCACGCGAACGTCGTGCCGACCATCGACGCGTGCCGCGCCGGTCGCGACCTCTGGCTCGTCATGGATTACGTGGCGGGCGAGTCGCTCGCACGGCTCCTGCTCAAGGGACCGCTCCGACCCGACGTGGCGCTCGCGATCTTCCACGACGCGCTCGCCGGTCTCGAGAGCGCGCACCTCGCGACGGACGCCACGGGTGCTCCGCTCGGGCTCGTCCATCGGGACGTCTCTCCGCAGAACATCCTGGTCGGCATCGACGGCGTGGCGCGCATCGCGGACTTCGGTGTCGCGAAGGCGAGGAACCGCATCTCCTCGACGAGAGACGGCGAGTTCAAGGGCAAGATCGGGTACGCGGCGCCCGAGGTGATCCAGGGCGCACCGGCGACCGAGCGTTCGGACATCTACGGCGTCGGCGTCACGCTCTGGGAGGCGCTCGTCGGCAAGAGGCTCTTCGTCGGCGAGAACGAATCCGCGGTCCTCTACAAGGTCCTCGAGTGGACGCCGCCGAAGGTGAGCGAAGCCGCGCCCGCCCTCGGGACCGCATATGACGAGCTCGTGGCGCGCGCCCTCGCGCGCGACCCGAACCAACGCTTCGCGAGCGCGCGCGAGATGCTGGACGCGCTGGACGCGTGCGGCCCTCGCGCCTCGCCCCGCGAAGTCGCCCGTGTGCTCGAGGAACGGCTCGGCGACGCTCTCCGCGAGCGCGCCGCGCTGGTGAGGGAGTTCGAGACCGGCTCGTCGAGCATCGTGCGACCGCGTTCGCCCTTCCCGCCGATCGAGGAGCACGCGCCGACGGAGACGATCCGCGAGGTACGGAGCGACCTCGTCTCGCTGCCTGCCGTCGTGCACGCGCAGCCGGAGACGCCGCTCGCGACGGTCCGCCTTCCCGGCGGGCCGTCCGCGCTGCCGTCGGCGCAACCACGACGGAGGGTCGCCGTCATCGCGGGCATCGCGGCCATCGCCGCGGCGGCGTTCGTCGCGATCGTCGTCGTCGCCGGTGTTCGACTTCGCGCGACGTCGCAAGCGCAGTCGGCGACGGTGAGTTCGGAGCCTCCGCCGGAGGTGATCGCCGCCGCCGAGCCATCCGAGCCTCCGCTTCCACCCCCCTCCCCCGCTCCTTCCCCGTCGATCGAGGAGGCGTCGCCGGCGCCTTCCCCGACGCCCGAGACGCCCGTACCGGATGCTTCTCGAGCCGTGGCCAAGCCCACGCCGAAGGCGGCGAGCAAGGCGACGAAGGCGAAGACGACGCCGTCTCCGAAGCCCAAGGTGTCATGCGACCCTCCGTACACGATCGACGAAGCCGGAGACCGGCATTACAAGCGGGAGTGCCTCTGAAGACGAAGCTCGGTCGGGCGGTGGCGTTCTTCGGCGTCCTCGCGGTCGCCACCCCGAGCGTCGCGCGTGCCGACACGGTGACGGCCTGCATGCAGGCGGCGGACAAGGGACAGGCGGCGAAGCGGCAGGGCCGGCTCCTCGATGCACGCGACGCCTTCCTCGTGTGCGCGCGGGATGCATGTCCAGGCGTCATCCGCGCCGACTGCGCACGGTGGCTCGACGAAGTCGAGGTGCGGATCCCCGCGGCGTCGGTGCGCGTGCAGACGGACGACGGCCGCGACGTCGCGGCGCGTCTCTTCGTGGACGGAACGGAGATCCCCAACTGGTCGCCCGGTCGCACGATGCGCATGGAACCGGGCACGCACACGTTCCGCGCCGAAGCCGAAGGGTTCGAGCCGGCGGAGGAGACGGCCGTGCTCGCGGAAGGCGAGAAGGCCCGCCTGCTGACCCTCGTGGTCGCACGCCCCAAGAACGTGCTCGGCCCGACGTCGCCGCTTCCACCGGAGGAGGATGCTCGCTCGTCCCGGCCGCCGATGCTCGTCTACCCGCTGGCAGGGATCGGCGTCGCAGGCCTCGCAGGGTTCACGATCTTCGGGCTGAGCGGACGCGCCGAAGCCGACGACCTGCGCGAGGGTTGTGGTCGAACGAGGAGCTGCACCGAAGCGGACGTCTCGTCCGCGCGCTCGATGTACCTCGTCGCGGACGTGGCGCTCGCCGTCGGCGTGGTCGCGCTCGGCACCGCGGCGGTGCTCTGGCTGACATCGCGATGATCGGGCATCATCGGGCGGTCCGATGGTCGACCACGCGCCGCCCGGTGGAGGAGAGCCGCGCACCGCGATAAGGGGCGGGCCGACGCACGTCGACGAGCTCACCGATTTCGAGGTCACGATCCTGTCCGGCGGAGGCCAGGTCGGCGCGACGTTCGTCGTCGCGAGCAACGAGCCGAGCCGTACCTACGTGGGCACGAGCGAGATCTGCCAGATCCGCCTCGCCGATCCGCTCGTCTCGCGCCGTCACGCGGCGCTCTCCGTGACGCCGCTCGGCCTCAAGATCGAAGACCTCGACTCGACGAACGGCACGTGGGTGGAGAACGTCCGCATCACGTCCGCCTATCTGCGTGGCGGCGAGACGGTCCTCGTCGGCGACACGCGCCTTCGCGTCATGCCCGTCGGATCGCCGAAGCCTTCGCACGCGCCGCCGATCGTCCGATTCGGCAAGGTGATCGGCGCGAGCCTGCCGATGCGGAGGCTCTACCCGCTGTGCCAGCGCATCGCTCGCTCCGACGTGCCCGTGCTCATCGAAGGCGAGACCGGCACGGGCAAGGAGCTGCTCGCCGAGTCGATCCACGCACAGAGCAAGCGCGCGGACGGGCCGTTCGTCATCTTCGACTGCACCACCGTCGCGCCGAACCTCGTCGAAGCGGCCCTCTTCGGTCACGAGAAGGGCGCGTTCACCGGCGCCGTGACCTCCAAGCCCGGCGTCTTCGAGCTCGCGCACGGCGGCACGCTGTTCATCGACGAGATCGGCGACCTCGACATCACCCTCCAGGCGAAGCTGCTTCGCGCGCTCCAGTCGTCGCAGGTGCAGCGCGTCGGCGGGACGAAGTGGATCCGGACCGACGTGCGCATCATCAGCGCCACGCGACGCGACCTCGAGCGCGAGATCCAGGCGGGACGCTTCCGCGACGACCTCTACTTCCGTCTCGTCGTCGCACGCATCGAGCTGCCCGCGCTGCGCGACCGGCGCGACGACATCCCGATCCTCGCTCGCGCCTTCTGGACGAGCCTCGGCGGGAAGGAGCACGAATACCCGCCGGACATGCTCGCGGGTCTCGACGAGTACCCTTGGCCCGGCAACGTGCGTGAGCTGCACAACCACGTCGCCCGTCGCCTCGCCCTCGGCGATCTCGCCGCCCCGCTCCCGCCGCCGGGACGCGCCGGTGAAGCGCCCACGGCGAGCGGAGACATCATCGATCGCGTGATCGCCGAGAAGCAGCCCTTCGCACGCGCGAGGGAGCGGGTCATCTTCGAGTTCGAGCGCCGCTACATCGAGGCGGCGCTCGCCGAGCACGGCGGGAACGTGACGAAGGCGGCCGAGGCGTGCGGGATCGGACGACGCTACTTCTACGTGATCCGCTCCCGCACCTCGTGATTCGCGGTCGGTCGTGACTACAGCGCCGCGACGAGCTTGTCGTCGCTCTTCAGCATGAACGCGATCGCGTGGTTGCGCGCGGCGAAGATGTTCATCCACGTGAACGCGTTGAGCCGCTCGTACGGGCCGATGTGCCTCGGCAACCAGCCGTCCTGGAGCTCGACGAGCGTGCCGTAGCGCGTCACGGGCATCGCCTTGCCGAACCTCCCGTAGCCGAAGCGGCCAGTGCTCGGATCGAACGTCGAAGGCAAGAGCGGCCGGTCGGCGAGCTTGAGGACCTTGCGCTGGTGCGAGAGGAGCGCGCCGTAAGCGCCGCCGTCGACGCCGAGGACGTTCGCGAGCGCGAACGTCGCGTTCATCATCGTGGCTTGCACGCCCCAGTCGGTGACGCCACGGAGCACGTCGATCGCGCCGCTTGCCCAGCGCTCCTGGTTGGTGATGCCGCGCCACTGGTCGGCGATGGAGTTGCTGAACCGCCCCCTGCACCCGTTGCTGGTGCACTCGTACTTCCACAGCCGGTCTCCGCGGAAGACGTAGGTGTGGAGGGTGTCGTTCATCACGTACTGGACGAGCGAGTCGACCCGATCCGTCGGCAAGGGCGGCGAGACCGTGAGCCCGGCGAACTGCTCGGCGAGCGTGCTCGATGCGGCGCTGCACCCCGTGAAGTCCGCGCGGCAGACGGCGCGGTAGATCCGATTGCCGCTCACCCAGTAGCGACGCCCGGTGCCGTCGATGTGGATGAAGGCCGAGGCGGCGTCGACGCGAGAGATCGGCGCGGTCGAAGCCGTGAAGCCGAAGCGCGCGAGGTGCGTGGAGAGCGGGACCGAGTCGACGGCACGGCACACGCGCGGGTTGCCGGAGCAGACGTAGCGCCAGACGCGGTTGCCCGCATAGACGTCGGAGCCGACCGAACCGTCCGCCTCGACCCACTGGGCGAACGTGTCGATGTTGCTCGTCGGGATCGGATACGCGCCGTACTTCGACTGATCGAGGACGCTCGACTTCGACCACAGCTCCGCGAGGCGCGCCTTGTAGCGGGCGCGGCAGAACCATCCGCGCACCTCCTGACCGCACTCGAACGCACGAATCTCGCCGCCGTCGATCTGGTAGCTCTTGACCTTGCCGTCGAACGGGTCGAAAAACTGCGTGACGCTGCCTGCGCCGTTCGTCGGGATGAAGAGCTCCGAGTTCGGCGGGAAGATCGGGATCGTCTGCGTCTGCGCGCCGTAGTCGAAGACGGCGTTCGCGTTCTTGTGCTCGCCGGCCTCACCGATGAAGCGATAGGTGCCCTTCCAGCCGAACGTCGTGCGATCGACGCGCTTCATGCCTCCGGCGAAGATCTGGCGGACGCCGAGCTGATCGTGGACGACCTTCCCGTCGTTCCACGTCGTCTGCTCCACGCTGATGCCGGGAGGCAGGCTCTCGCCCGTCGCCCGCGCGACCACGGTCGCGTCGGCGTACGAGATGAGCGCGCCGAGGCTGTAGTACGGGTTCACCTCCATCCCGTGGTTGGAGACGACGTACTGGTCGTCACCGAGCGACGTGCCGTTGGCCGCCTTCCGGCGGAACGCCTCGCCCTCGTAGGGAGCCGAGCCCTTCGGGATCGACGCGGCGTACCGGAAGAGGTCTGCGGCTCGCCTGCGCCAGCCGTCGCGCTGCTGAGCGCTCGAGCCCGCCAGCCGGCTGGCGATGTAGAGGAGGTCGGCCGCGAGCGCCGCTTCCTCGGCCTGCGAGTTGCCCGGCAGCGACTTGCCCGTCCGGAGGTATTCGGCAGGCGAGAACACGGCATCGGCGACGACGGCCACGTTCTTGCGCAAGGTGCTGCGTTCGCTGGCCGAGAGCCACGGCGTCGCGACCGAAGCGGCGAGGAGGCAGTCGACCGCGGGCGCCCACCGGACGTGGTACCCCCACGACGCTTCCTTGAAGTTCGGATAGGCCGCGATGGCATCGCGGATCCACGTGAGGACGACCGGCGCCGGTCCGACGCCCGCCACGCGCGCCCGGAGCGCGCCGACGAGCGCGGCGCTGCACGTCGTCCGGTAGTAGTTGTTCAGATCCGTCGGCGTCCCACCCTCGCGCAAAGGCGCATAGGTCGACGTCGTGGCCTTCGCGACGAAGGTCTCGTAGGCGCGCTCGAGGAAGGCACGCTCGTCGCTGGTGGTCGCGACGTGGCTCTCCGTGTGCTCGAAGGGCTCGTCCTCGATGTCTTCGGGGTCGGCACAGGCTGGCGCAAAGCAAAGGGCGAAGCAGGTGGCAGCGAGAAGACCGGCGGAGCGCATGCACACCGCACGAGCACTCGCCGTGCCGCCCGGCCGCGACGCGCCGAGGCGCGTGGTTACACGCATTTTTCAGATTCGGCCGGCCGCCCGAGGCCGCGGGTGTGAACGATCGATGCACACCATGGAACTGCCCGTACACGGAGCGGCGCCTGGATCTTCGCGCAACCTCCCGGCGTAACCTGCAACGACGACGTGTGCAGGTCGTGCTCGTGAAGGTCGCCGCGGAGCCGGTCGCTAGAGGCGCCTGCGCCGCGTCTGACAGCCAGGACAGAAGGTCGTCGAACGGCCGCCGAGCTCGATGCGCTCGAAGCGCGCGCCGCAGCGCGGGCAGGTCTCTCCGGCCCGTCCGTAGACGCTGAAGCGCGCCGAACGCCCCTTCTCGAGATCCACGAGCGTCCGCTCGATCGTCCAGCGCAAGCCGCGGGCGATCGCCCGGAGATCCGAGGACGGGACGGCCGCCGCCTTCGAGCGCGGATCGACTCCGGCCTTCCAGAGGGCCTCGGTCGCCTGGACGTTGCCCACGCCGGCGAGGATCCGCTGGTCCATCAGGGCCTCTTTGATCGAGCTCGCCCTCCGTCGGGCGAGCTTCGCCGCGAGCGCGACGACGTCGACGCCGTCGACGAGCGGATCCGGGCCGAGCTCGTTCCATTCGTCGATGTCCCGATCGGAGATCACCATGCGTCCCCACCGGCGAGGATCGACGTAGACGACGCCGAAACGCTCTCCTCGGCGCTCGACGTCGAAGCGGACGCGCTCGAAACGATGCGGGCTCTCGCGGCCGCCCTTGGCCGACATCAGCGGATTCGCAGCAGCCTGGGAGCCGTGCTCGAACCAGCCGGTCATCCCGAGGTGGAGGAACAGCCGCGAGCCGTCGTCGAGGACGAGGCGGAGCCATTTGCCCCGGCGATCGATCGCGTCGACCTTCCGCCCCTCGAGTCGGCGCACGAACGCACGCGGAGACGACGGCCGGACGATCCGAGCGTCGTCCGTGCGGACGCGGGCGATGCGCGCGCCGCGGAGCCATCGCTCGAGCTTCCTCCGTGTGTGCTCGACCTCGGGGAGCTCGGGCATGGGCGGGCAGCCGCGGCGGATCTCCCGAGCTTCACTTGGCGCCAGCGTCCGCCGAGGCAGCGGGATCCGGCACGCTCTCCGCCGGTCGCCCGAACGAGAGCGTGACGACCTGGGTCTTCCTCCCGGGCTCGAACGTCATCGACTTCACCGTCGCGAGCAGGCAGCCGACCATGTCCTCGTTCAGGCCGTCGCGCTTCACGAAGCGCGCCGCGGTGACGCGGCCGTCTTTTCCGATCGTGGTGTCGAACGTGGCCGTGCCGGCGACCTTCGGATCGTCGGCGAGCGCCTTCTTGTAACATGCACGAAGGCGGTTCCGTACGGGGGCGACGGCCTTCTCGACGTAGGGCTCCTGCGGGCCGCCGATGTTCGGATCGTCGGAGGGATCGGGCTCGGACGCCTCCGCCGACGCCGCTCCCGGCGGCGTCCCCATCTCTTCGGGACCGGCGTCGTACGGCGTCACCTCCATCGTCACCTCGGTGACGTCCGGGGGCCGCGCCTTCTGCGCGGGCGTCGCGGGCTCTTGCGGGATCGGATCGCATGCAAATGCGATCGCCGCCGCGGCGGCGAAGAGCGCGAGCGGCGCGAGCCGCGCGATCGACGAAGCGACCTCTACGCGAACGGCGTGCTTTGGAAGCATGCCCCGACGATACAACCTCCCCTGCGCGATGTCGCCGCACGAGCGCGGCGTGACACCTCTGCCGCACCGATACCCGAACGAGCGGTATGGAGAGCGACCAGGCTCACTCAGCGGTCGATGATCCAGCGCGGGATGTAATCCGACTCGATGGTCGTGGTCACGCCGAGGTCCTTCGCCCACACGGCCATCGCCAGAGGACGGAGCGCGATCACGCCGAGCACGTCACGCTTCGCCTTGGTCTTCGTGTAGTAGTGCCGATGGCCTTCGAGGGCCTTCCACATCGCCTCGTCGAACGCCGCGTTGTCGCGACGGAACGCGTGCCACGCGAGCTCGAGGACCGGCCAGGCGATGTCGAGCACGTAGTCGCGATCGGCGGGGTGGCAAGTATCCGGATCCGTCGCCTTCATGGCCGCGACGAGCTTCTCCTCCGCGTCGCTGCGCTTGCGCACGAATGCCTGGAGCGCGTGGAAGCTCGCGTAGAACCACTCCGCGGCCTTCGCCTGTCCCTTGCGCAGCGTGTCTTCCGAGACCTGCGTCAGCACCTCGGTCGCCTCGCGCTCGCGTGCGGCCAGCGCCGCGAAGAAGCCGAGCTGCCAGCTGATCACGTGCGCGGCTCCGCGCTTCGGGCCGATGCTCACGCCGCGGCGCCACTCCTTGTTCGGCGCCGTGACCGTGATCTCCTCGCCGGCCGGAACCTCGTTGAGAGAGAAGACTCCCGCTGCACCGCACGCCATGCGCTTCAGGTCGTCGAGGATCGCCGGATCGTTCGGATTCAAGAGCGCTCGGTATGGCATCGCCGTGAGCGAGTGTTGGAGGTAGGCGTCGAGCTCCCAGAGATCGAGCACTTCCTTCGTGAAAGCATCTGCCAGCTCCTCGTCCGCGACCTGGAGGCTCGTGCGGACGCTCGCGAGACTGCCCTCGAACGTGTGGCGCGGGAACGTGCGGTGCATGGTCGAGCTTCGGCGAAGGTACGCGACGCCGAGCACCGCCGCGAGGCTCTTCGACGAGACCGAAACGCCCGCCACCCGGGTCGGGGCAGCGGGCGTTCGACGCGTCGCTCTCGTCGGCGGCGACTCGATCACGGCGTGAACGTGACCACGATGAGCTGATACGACGAGACCCCCTCGGCGGTGTTGCGGAGGATGACCGTGCGCGCGATGCCGTCGTCGAGATCGACGGCCGGGTCGAGGAGGCCGAAGCTCGCCGCGGGAAGCCGGAGGGAAGTCAGCTCCGACAGGAGGCCCTTCGCCTCCGCACCGGAGAATGCGGACTCGATCTCGGCGAGCGTCGCGTCACCCGTCAGCTCGCCTTCGTAGACGGCGTAGGCCTGACCCGCGACGTCGCCTTCCGCCAGCTGAGCGTAGCCCGACACGGACTGCACGACGCCGTTCACGTCCTTCTCGAGGGCGAAGTTGGCGAGGCTGATCGTGTAGTCCGGCGCGGGCACGGTCTCTGCCCCGACGCTCGCGCTGACGGTCGCGAAGGTCGGCGACTTGGAGCCCCCGTCCGACACGTTCGGGTCGTCGGAGACCAAGAGCGAAATGAGCGGCGGCGCCGAGAACGCGTTCGAGCTGATCATCGCGTTGCCGTAGAAAGCAACCGCCTCGCCTTCTTCCGCGAAGGCGGATGCCGTCTCCTTCCAGGACGTGTCGAGGCTGATGGGCGGCGTCGCGATGTACTCGCCGCCCGCGAAGATCGCGGTGATCGTCAGGACGCAGTCCGAGTCGTTCTTTCGAACGCTGAGGGTGGTCGCCTGACCGTCTCCGAAGACGTACGTCCACGTGTCGGTGCCGCCGGGGTCGCGGCCGTCGCACTCGCCGCCGTACGTGCCGTTCACGGCCGTGATGGCCTCCGCGCTCAGGGCGCTCTGCGTCCGACGGATGACTTCGATGCTCGGCCTCACGGACTCGTCCTCCGCGCCCGAGCATCCGGCCGCGACCGGCGCGACGCCGGCGGCGAGGGAGAAGAGAGCGGCGACGGAGAGAAGGTGCTTCGACTTGGCGATGTTCATGGGTTTGCCTCGACGTCGGGGAGGGCGCCGACGTGGAACGCCGGCAGCGGTTACGGTCGGCCCGGGCGGCGCTTGCCCGCGGTCGTGGCTCGAAGAACGGCGCGCGGCCCCCGCGATTCAGGTTTTTCGTCTTTTTCGTGCGCACCCTCGCCCCCTCGCAACGGCCGGCGCGCGAAGAGAAATCGCCCGCCCTCCATTTTCTGCGCAACCACTGGGCGGAGCGACCGACCAGGCCGTCACCATGAAGGGCACCGCACGCACGATTTCGTTCGCCGTCGTCTCCCTCGTGCTCGTCGCCTGCACCGGCGGCCCCGGCGATCCGACGATGGATCAGCAGCCTCAGCAGAGCGAGGCGTCGACCGTCGACTGGTGCTCCGGCGAGTTCCGCTGCTCCTACGGAGGCAAGGAGGTCGTCACGACCCGACTCGAACGCAGCGACGGAGCGTGCTTCGCCGGCCAAGTCAGGCTCTACCCGGACGGCCGAGCCGCCGGCGACGACGTCGTCGGGACGTGGCGCGTCTCGGGCTCCGGTTTCACCGCCTGCCTCGATGGGATTTGCATCGACTGCACCCGCGTCGACGCCGCTCGATCCACCTCGAACACCAGCTCGACGGCCTTCGAGAGCGCCGAGGCGTGCGAGCGCCAAGACGGCTGCTCGAGGCGATGATACGAGATCGACGTGGCATCGGCGCCGCATCGGAATGCCCGCGCGCCTTCCGGGCAGGCCGGCTAGTGTTGCGTCGATGACGCTCCCGCCCGAACACGGCGGACCGCGAGACGACGAGGCTCGCGCCGCCTTCGTTCGCGAGCACACCGCGCTCGAGCCCGTGCCGATGGTGCCGTCGATCCGCCTCTACACGGCGACCGAGGTCGTCCCCTTGTGGAAGGCGACGGAGGCGTGGCTCGACGCGCGCGGGATCGACGTACCGTACTGGTGCGTGCCTTGGGCGGGCGGGCAGGCGCTCGCGCGATGGATCCTCGACCACCCCGAAGCCGTGCGCGATCGCCGCGTGCTCGACTTCGCGACGGGCAGCGGCCTCGTCGCGATCGCCGCGGCGAAGGCCGGCGCGATCGAGGTACGCGCGGCCGACGTCGATCCGCTCGCCGTCGTGGCGTGCACGTTGAACGCGGCGGCCAACGACGTCGCGGTCGAGGTCTCTTGCGAAGACCTCGTCGGTCGCGACCTCGACGTCGACGTCCTGCTCGCCGGCGACGTCTGGTACGAGCGCGACGCCTCCGCGCGCTTCGCGCCGTGGCTACGCCACCTCGCGAACAGCGGCGTGCGCGTGCTCACCGGCGATCCGGGGCGTGCGTACGTGCCGTCCGATGCGCGCGAGCTCGCGGTCTACGAGGTCCCGACGACGCTCGACCTCGAGTCGACGACGAGCCGCGTCTCCCGCGTCCTCGAAATCGAGCCGTAGGCACGGCCGAGAACGGCGCTGGCCCAGGCGCGCGCGATGCGCCGTCGGGCCGCCCTGGTTTCCCGCATGCCTTGGAGTATGCTCCCGGCCGCCATGGGCTACCCGACGATCCGTCCCCGCCGGCTGCGCGCGACGCCCGAGCTTCGGGCGCTCGTCCGCGAGACGAACCTCTCGGCCGGCGACCTCGTCTATCCGATGTTCTTCAACGCCGCCCTGGATGCGCCGCGCCCGATCGCCAGCATGCCCGGCATCGAGCAGCTCCCCGTGAGCGCCGCCGCGTCCCAGGCGAAGGCGATCCGCGAGCGGGGGATCGGATCGGTCATCCTCTTCGGCCTGCCGAAGACGAAGGACGAGCGCGGCAGCTCCGGGCTCGATCCCGACGGCCCCGTCCCGCGCGCGATCGCGGAGATGAAGAGCGCCGCGCCCGACCTCGTCGTCATGGCCGACGTCTGCGTGGACGAGTACACCGACCACGGCCACTGCGGCGTGCTGCGCAAGCGCCCCGACGGGACGATGGAGGTCGACAACGACGCGACCATCGAGATCCTCGCGCAGATGGCGGTCGTGTTCGCCAAGGCCGGCGCCGACGTGGTCGCCCCGAGCGACATGATGGACGGGCGCGTCGCCGCGATCCGCCGCGCGCTCGACGCGGAGGGCTACTCGTCGACGAGCATCCTCTCGTACGCCGTCAAATACGCGAGCTGCTTCTACGGGCCGTTCCGCGAGGCCGCCGACTGCGCGCCGAAGTTCGGCGACCGGGCAGGCTACCAGATGGATCCCGGCAACGCGCGCGAGGCGCTCCGCGAGGCCGCGCTCGACGAAGCCGAGGGCGCGGACATGCTCATGGTCAAGCCCGCGCTCGCGTACCTCGACGTGATCCGCCGCGTCCGCGATGCGTCGAACCTCCCGCTCGGCGCGTACAACGTGTCGGGCGAGTACGCGATGCTCCACGCCGCGGCCGACCGCGGCATGATCGATCGCGACCGCGCGATCCTCGAGGTGCTCACCTCCATCCGTCGCGCAGGCGCCGACTTCATCCTCACCTACCATGCGCTCCGCGCCGCAGAGCTGCTCGCGTGAGGTGCCCGTGGTGACGCGAGAGTCGGCGGCGATCCCATCCCGAAGGCGCGTCCTCGCCCTCGGCGGCCTGTGGCTCGCCGTGAGCTCCGCCGTCCTGATCGCGCCCGGGTGCTACGGTCGCAACTGTGATCCGAGCTTCGAGACCTACGGCAACCAACCGGGCGAAGGTCGGATGCTCACCGAGGACATCTGGGAATCGAGCCCCGTCGACGGCGAATGGCTCTGGTTCCCGCGGCAACGCTACTACTCGATTACGCTCCCGTTCTCGGGTCGGACGCCGCAGTGGTGGGACGCTCAGCTCAGCGCACGACCGAACCCGAACCAGAGCGGCGCGGACAGCACGCTCGGCGGCGGCAACCTCGCTCTCGTCCACAACATGCGACCGAACGGGATCGACATCCGGAACGACACGTGCTCGGACTATTACCTCCGCCTCGTCGTGTTCACGACGCCGTTGCCGCCCGGCGCGACCGAAACGGACGCCGGTGCGGGAGCAGACGACGCCGGAGCCGACGACGGCGCGGACGCGAGCGACGACGAAGCCGATGCGCAGGCGGACGACGACCTTCCGTGAGGCGCGCTGGAGAACCCCATGACCCACCCCTGGCACGACATTCCGATCCCCGAGCCCATCGAGGAGGGCTTCCCAGCGTTCATCGAGATCCCGAAGGGCTCGAAGGTCAAATACGAGCTCGACAAGGACACCGGCCTGCTCCGCGTCGATCGCATCCTCTTCAGCGCGGTGCACTATCCGGCGAACTACGGGTTCATCCCGCGCACGTACTGCGACGACGGTGATCCGCTGGACGTGCTCGTCCTGTGTCAGGAGCCGGTCGAG
Organism: uncultured Myxococcales bacterium; assembly: GCA_937949945.1. Lineage (GTDB taxonomy): Bacteria > Myxococcota_A > Polyangia > Polyangiales > Polyangiaceae > Labilithrix. The sequence goes on along the minus strand of CALFEQ010000171.1, from coordinate 86,461 downwards.
CCGATGTGCATCATGCGCGCGCGCGCGATCGGCCTCATGCAGATGCACGACGAGAAGGGCCTCGACGACAAAGTCATCGCGGTCCACCTCGACGACCCGGCCTTCAACCAGTACACGCACATCCGCGAGGTCCCACAGCACACGCTGCTCGAGCTGAAGCGCTTCTTCGAAGACTACAAGCAGCTCGAGAACAAGAAGGTCGAGGTCGACGAGCTGCAGGGCCCGTTCGAGGCGAACAAGATCATCCGCGCCAGCGTGAACGGGTACCTCGAGCTGATGGCGAAGAAGGGCAAGGCTATTTGAAGCACGCGCGCATGCACGCGCGGTACTTCTTCGAGCAGGCCGCGCACTCCTTCGCTTTCGCCGAGCTGCCCGTCTCTTCCTGACACCCGCCGGAGCAAGCGTGGTAGTCGCCCGCGCACTTGTCCGCGCAGCTCGTGCCGGGAAGCGGCGCGGGGGGCGGCGCCGCGCTCGACGCGACGAGGCCCGCGTCGACGTCCATCACCGGGATGTTCGCCACCTCCACCATCGCGGTGGCGGCCGACGGCTGCTCGTTCGGATCGAGCACCTTCGGCGGCGGAGCGAACGCGTTCGTCGGGGTCGGCGCCGTGATGTTCGAGCGTCGCGGCGTCTCGCCGGGCGCCGCCATCATCAGCGCCTCGTCGGTCGGGATGTTGCGCGCCGCCTCCGAGAGCGCCACGTAGCGCGCCGTCGCGTAGTAGATGCGGTCGCGCGTCTGGCCGTACGTGTACCGCTCCGACCACTCACGCCAGCACGCGGCCTTGTCGGCCATCGGGACCTGCGGGCTCTCCTCGAGCGCGTAGCAGTGCTCGAACCGGGCGTTGCTCTCGTAGAGGGCCTGGAAGCTCGGGCCGCAGGCCGCGATCCCGGCTACGCCGAGAAAGAGCGCGGCGCGCGCCGCCAAGGGCTTCGAGCGCAGGACACTCGACACTCCCCGATGATACCAGCGGCCCGCTCGGGCGAAGGCACGTCGAGCGGACGGCGGGAGGACCCCATGTGTGCGCCGGCCCACGTCGTCGGCCGTCGCGGCCGGGGACTGCCCGCCGGATCGACCGGATCGAGAGCCTTTGACGCTGACCCGATACTTCACTACCTAAGCGCTCCAGCGATGTTCACGGGCCTCATCCAGTCCACGGGAACGCTCGTGCGCCGGACGCAACGCGGAGCGGACGCACGCCTCGTGGTGCGTGGCGAGCTCGTCGGGGATCTCCCGGGCACGCGAGATCCCATCGTCCTCGGAGAGTCGATCGCGATCGACGGGGTCTGCCTCACGGTGGACGCCATCCTCGAGCCGGGCGGGCCCGGGCCCACGACGTTCGAGGTCGACGCGTCGAGCGAGACGCTCGCGAAGACGACGCTCGGCGGGCTCGCCATCGGCGCCAACGTCAACCTCGAGCGTGCGATGCCGGTGGGCGGCCGCCTCGGCGGGCACATCGTCAGCGGTCACGTCGACGGCGTGGGGCGCGTGCTCGAGAAGCGGCCTGCGGGCGCCTCGCTCGAGATGGTGTTCGAGGCTCCGCACGAGCTCGCTCGCTTCATCGCGCCGAAGGGCTCCATCTGCATCAACGGGGTGAGCCTCACCGTCAACGGCGTCTCGGGGTCGAGCTTCCACGTCATGCTCATCCCTCACACGCGCCAGAGGACCTCGCTCGACTCCCTTCCGGTGGGCGCGCCCGTGAACATCGAGGTGGACGTGCTCGCGCGGTACGTCGCGCGGCTGCTCGAGGTCGGCCGCGTCGATCCCGCGTCCTCGGAGACCGTCCCGGACTCACGCCTGCTCGAGCGCCTGCGCGCCGCCGGATACGTGTAGATGTCACCACCTCTCCTCAACATCGAGCCCAAGCTCCTCGAGCGCGTGAACGGCGCCATCGCCGACATCCGCGCCGGCAAGATGGTCATCCTCGTCGACGACGAGGACCGCGAGAACGAGGGCGACCTGTGCATGGCCGCCCAGTTCGTCACGCCGGAGGCCGTCAACTTCATGGCCACGCACGGCCGCGGCCTCATCTGCCTCACGCTGACCGAAGAGCACATCGCGCGCCTCGGCCTGCCGATGATGGCCGCGCCCGGTCGCTCGACGCCGAGCCTCGGCACGGCGTTCACGGTGAGCATCGAGGCGCGCCACGGCGTGACCACCGGCATCAGCGCCGCCGACCGCGCGCACACGATGCGCGTCGCCTCGAACCCCGACTGCAAGCCGGACGAGCTCGTCACACCCGGGCACGTCTTCCCGCTGCGAGCACGCAAGGGCGGCGTCCTCGTCCGCACGGGTCAGACGGAGGGATCGGTCGACCTCGCGCGCCTCGCCGGGCTCACGCCGGCCGGCGTCATTTGCGAGATCATGCGCGAGGACGGCTCGATGGCGCGGATGCCCGACCTCGAGGTCTTCGCGAAGAAGCACAATCTACGCATCGTCACGATCGCCGACCTCATCCAGTACCGGCTCCAGACCGAGCGCCTCGTCCGCCGCGTCGCGCAGGGCAACATCCGCCTCGACGAGACCGGCACGGACTGGAACACCGCGGTCTACGAGTCGTCCACGGACGGCAGGCAGTTCGTCGCCCTCACGAAGGGCGACATCACGGGCGCGCCGGTCCTCTGCCGGATGCACTCGGGCTCGACCATCGCCGACATCTTCGCTTCCACGCCGCGCGACGGCGGGCGCAACCTGCGCGAGGCCATCCGCCGGATCGAAGCGGAGGGTCGCGGCGTCATCGTCTATCTGCCGCCGCGGCTCCCGCCCGCCGAGGAGCTCGCCGCCCTCACGAACGCGCTCGCGAACGGCGCCGGCCCGGGCGCACCTGCGGTCGGGCCCGCCCCGAAGATGGGCAACGGCGGAGACAGCCCGCTCCGCGAGTTCGGCCTCGGCGCGCAGGTCCTCTCGGATCTCGGCCTCCACGAGATCCGCCTCCTCACGAACAACCCGCGCAAGATCGCCGGCCTCTCGGGGTTCGGTCTGAAGGTCGTCGAGAGCGTGCCGCTCGGCGATCCGAAGCGAGCCGAGACGAAGGCGGAGCCCGACCAGGACCGGCCGAAGAGCCAGAACGAGCAGAGCTAGGAGACCGTCACCCCATGGCCCCGCGCACCCTCGAAGGCAACCTCGTCGTCCCGAAGGGAGCCAGGTTCGGCATCGTCGCGAGCCGCTTCAACCACTTCATCGTCGACCACCTGCTCGCGGGCGCGCTCGATGCGCTCGCGCGCCACGGCGCCGAGGAAGCGAACGTCACCGTCGTGCGCGTCCCGGGCGCCTGGGAGATCCCGATCGCGGTGCAGCGCCTGGCCGGAGCGGTGGATGCGCAGGGCGGCAGGAAGGTCGACGCGATCATCGCGCTCGCTGCCGTCATCCGCGGCTCGACCCCGCATTTCGATTACGTCGCCGGTGAGGTAGCGAAGGGAACCGCGAGCGTGTCGCTCGCGACGGGCATCCCGGTCTCCTTCGGCGTGCTCACGACCGACACCATCGAGCAGGCGATCGAACGTGCGGGTACGAAGGCCGGGAACAAGGGATGGGACGCGGCCGTCTCCGCGATCGAGATGGTCTCCCTCGACCGCGCGCTCGCGGAAGCCGGTTTCCGAGCGAAGTGACCGGGAGTAGATAGACGACGATGGGTGCGCGCCGTTCCGGCCGAGAGGCCGCGTTGCAGATGCTCTTCCAGCTCGAGGCATCGGGCGCGACCGCGGACCAGACGATCGACCTCTACTGGCGCTCGTTCGAGGACGCCGATCCCGAGGGCCGGCCGTACGCCGACATGATCGTCCGCGGCGTCGCCGAGAACCTGGCGACGGTCGACAAGTACATCAGCGCCGCGTCGCAGAACTGGCGCCTCGAGCGAATGAGTCGCGTCGATCGCAACCTGCTCCGCATGGGGACCTGGGAGCTGATGGCGCAGAAAGACGTCCCGCGCGCGGTCGTGATCGACGAGGCCGTCGAGCTCGCGAAGATGTACGGCACCGAGGACTCGAGCAGCTTCGTCAACGGCGTGCTCGATCGGATCGCGACCGATCTCGGGCGCATCGACGACGACGCCGAGGCGACGCGTTCGCCGACCGAGGGCAAGAAGGCGTGATGCTCGACCTCCGCTTCGTCGCGCGCGACCTGAGGCGCCTCGACGAGCTGAGCGCGGAGGTCGTCGCATGCGGCGTCTTTCGAGACACCCGTCCCCTCACCGGCCTGGCCGGCCTGCTCGACTGGCGGCTCGCCGGCCGGCTGAGCCGCCTCGCGAAACAAGACTTTCTCCTCGGCGAGGTGGGCGAGCTCCTGGCCGTCCCCGTGCGGCCTCGGCTGCCGTTCGACAAGCTCATCGTCGCCGGACTCGGGCCGCGCAGCGCATTCGGCGATGCCACCTTCGAGCGCGTCCTCGAGCGGCTCATGACGGCGCTCGCCGACCTGCACGTCAAGAAGGCGGTCGTCGAGCTCCCGGGACGAGGCGACGACGCCATCACGGCGGAGCGCGCCGCCGACATCCTTCTCGAGCGGCTGCGCGACGACGAGCGCGACGCGCTCACGCTCGTCGAGGATCCGAGCGATCAGCAGCGCATCGAGCGTCACGCGCAGGAGCGTCGCCGCAAGCTCCGGGCGCAGAGCGCCGGTCTGCGCTGAGCTCACTTCCGGCGCATCGGCCCTTCAAAACCGTCTCGGGCGCGCCTGGTTCGTGGTAACGAGGACGCGTGCTCGATCTGAAGCTCGACCGGCCCGCGACACCGCCCAAGGACGCAGCGACCGTCGTCCTCGTCCGCGACGGCGCGAACGGCGTCGAGATCTTCTGCGTCGAGCGGAGCAAGCAGAGCCGCTTCCTCGGCGGCGCGATCGTCTTCCCTGGCGGCAAGCTCGATGCGTCCGACGCGGAAGGCGCGTGGAACGCGCTCGCCACGCCGCCCCGCGCGCCGCGGCCCAGCAAGGTGCCCTTCGCGAACGACGAAGCGCACCTGCGCGCGCTGGCGATCGCAGCATGCCGCGAGACGCTGGAGGAGGCCGCGATGCTCCACGTGTGCGGCGGCTCCGTCTCGCAAGACGAGCTCTTCGCGCTCCGGGCCGAGCTCGCCGAGGATCCGACGGCGCTCCGCGCCTTCTTGGCTCGCCGATCGCTGCGGCTCGACCTCGACGCGCTCCACCCGCTCGCGCGATGGGTGACGCCGGAGGCCGAGTCCCGCCGCTACGACGCGCGCTTCTTCGTCGCCGTCGCGCCCGCGGGCTTGAGCGGCGCACACGACGAGCACGAGACCATGGCGAGCTTCTGGGCGACGCCCGGCGAGGTGCTGCGCCGGTGGGAGGCCGGCGAGGTCCAGGTCGCGCCTCCGACCCATCGCACGATCGCGCTGCTCTCGACGTGCGCGACGACCACGGACGTGCTGGCCCTCGCCGCGCAGAGCTGCCTCGATCCGATCTGTCCTCGCCTCGTCCAACAGACGGAGGGCTCCTCCGTGACGATGGCCCTCACGCTGCCCGGCGATCCGGAGCACGAGGTCGCCGAGACGCGCGTCCCCGGCCCTTCCCGGTACGTGCTCCGGGGTGACCGATGGCTGGCCGAAGACGCGCCCCGCTGACGCGCGCGCTCGGACCGCGCGCGACCTCGCGACGAGAGCCTGCCGCGGCGCCCGCTCCGCTCGTCTACACGGCGCAGGACGTGGCCCGGTTTTGCGAGGTCGACCTCAAGACGATCCATCACTGGGCGGACGCCGGGAAGATCCCGCACCATCGCACGCCGGGCAGGCACCTGCGCTTCCGGCGCAACCACGTCGTGGCGTTCCTGCGCGAGCACGGCTATCCGCTGCCCGACGCCCTCACGAGCGTGAAGCCCACCGTGTTCGTGGCGGCGCCGCCGGACCACGCGCTTCGCTCCGACGAGGTCGTCCGAAAGCTCGCCACGCGCTTCTCCGTTCGTCGCTTCGATCACGTCGTCACGGCGATCGCGAGCCTCGTCGAGGCGCAGCCCGACGCCATCGTCTGCGCCCTCGACGATTCGACGTGGAGCGGCGAGGCGAGCATCGCCGCGCTGAAGTCCGACGTGGAGACCTCCTTCACGGCCATCATCGTCGTCACGACCGACGACACGCCCGTCCCGGGAGCCGACCTCGCCCTCCCCGCCGCGAGCCTCCCGCGGCTGCACATCGAGCTCGCGAAGAAGCTCGCGATCGGCTGACCCTCAGGAGCCCGACGCGGTCGTCCGTGCGTCGCGCGCTCCCGCGGCTCGTCGACCGCTCAGCGCCCCTCGCGGTACGCCTTCACGGCGTTCGCGATGCCGTCGGCGAGACGCTGCTGGTAGTCGGCGGAGCCGAGGCGCTGCTCGTCGATCGCGTTCGAGATGTAGCTCGCCTCGAAGAGGACTGCGGGCATGCGCGCGCCGACGAGGACGTAGAAGGCCGCGTAGTGCACGCCGCCGTCGGTGACGTCCGGATACTTCTCCGAGAGCGACGCCATGCCGGCGCGCTGGAGGAGCTCCGCGAAGTGCGTCGAGCGCGTGGCCTGATCGGCGAGGCGCATCGAGGCGAGGAGCTGCGCGACCTCGTTGCTCGCGGCCTGGCTCGTCGCGTTCTCGCGCGCGGCGACGCGCGCCGCCATGTCGCTCGTGGTGGTGTCGAGGACGTAGGTCTCGACGCCGCGCTTCGTCTTGTTCTCGGCCGCGTTGCAGTGGATCGAGACGAACAGGTCGGCGTTGAAGGCGTTCGCCCGCGCGGTGCGCTCCTCGAGCGTGACGTAGCGGTCGTCGTCGCGCGTGAGCGTCACCTGGATGCCCTGTCGCGCGAGGATCGGCGCGAGCCTGTGCGCGATCGCGAGCGTGACGTCCTTCTCCTTCAGGCCGGAGGGGCCGATCGCTCCGGGGTCGTTGCCGCCGTGTCCGGGATCGATCGCGACGCGCTCCACCGAGCGCGCTCCGGCCTTCGGTCCCGAGCCCGGCGGCGATTTCGCGATGTCGATGACGACACGGAAGGGCTCGAGGAGGTGGAAGACGCGGCGGTACGCCGGACCGCTCAGGTCGAGCGAGACGCGAGAGCCGGTCGAGGTCGCTTCGGCGATGATGCGCGTGACGATCCCACCAATCGGCGTCTCCCTCGCGGCGCCGCCGAGCTCGACGCCGTCGAGCTCGACGTACGTCCGCGCGCCGTGACCCGTCCCGCTGCCGACGTCGCCCACGCGGAAGCGTGCGCTCCTGTCGAGGTGAAGCACCACGCGGGCCGCTTCGGAGCCGCCCCACTGCTCGATGCGCGTGAGACGTGGCGCGACGCGCACGCGCGCCGGTCCGGCATCGAGCAGCGCGAGCGCGATGGCTCCCTCGCCGGCGAGCCCGCGATCGATGGCATCGAGGACGGCCGCGGGCGGACGGAACGCCACGAGGGCCGCGAGCGGACCGTCGATCACCGGTCCGCAAAGGCTCGCGCCGGCGTCCGATCCCAGCGCCGAGCCGCGGCGCTGGACGCGATAGAGCTCGGCGTAGGTCGTCTCCGCGTCCTTCGCGAGCTCGCCGGCGAGCAGGGCGCCGCGAGCAGCGGCCTCGCAGGCGCCCGTGATCGCGAGGTCCTTGCTCGCCGCGCGATAGAGATCGATCGCCTCCTTCGCGTCCTGCTCGCGATGCTCGACGCGCCACATCCTCTCGTGGAGAGCGGCCGCGAGCGCGTGCAGCTCGACGGCGCGCGCGCCGGCGCCCTCCTTCAGGGCGAGCGCCTCGACGGACTGCGCCGTCGCGATCACCTCGGGCCGCGCCGGTAGCGGCGAGCCCGATGCGACGAGGGCACGTGCGCGCGCGACGTCATCGGCGGCGCCGGCGTCCACCTCCGGCTTCGAGCTCCCTCCGCATGCCGCCACGACGACGAGAACGACGAGGACGACGAGAGCACGTACCTTGGGCGGGATCCCCATCGTGCGCCGAGGAGGCTATCATCGGCCGCGTGCAAAGCCGAAGCGAGGACGAGCCTCTCTATTCCGATCGGATGACCGGGACGCGGTTCTCCAGCGCCACCGAGATGGTCAACGCTTACCTGAAGCGCTTCTCGGAGCGCGCGGGCATCGAGCTGCGTCCCCTCGACGAGAACGGCTACACGCAGACGCGCAAGGGCTCGGCGAGCATCGGGGTGAACGTGCTCGACGACCACGGTGTGCTCCTCATCATCGCGCCCGTCATGCCGGTGCCGAAGACGGGACGGGAGGCCCTCTATCGCAGGCTCCTCGAGCTCTCGTTCCTCACGACGGCCGACGCGTCCTTCGCGATCGACGCCGCGAAAGACGAGATCTTCGTCCGCGCGCTCCGGCGGCTCTCCGGCCTCGACTACGAGGAGTTCGAAGACCTGCTCGACACCGTCGGCCGCGTCGCCGACGAATGGGACGACGTGCTCAAGCGCGAGTTTCCCTGAGGGCGTTCGGGTCGCCCGAGGCCCCGCGATACGGACGAGCCGAGCCATGACGTGGGGGCAGCGGTGACGGCGCGCCGCGTTGTATCGCTCGGCGACGGAGTGCTACGATCGGCCCGGTATGGCGATGCAGGGCAAGAGCGGCGATCAGCCCGCGCCGCTCAGCGTGGACGAGGCGGACGCCGCAGCCGAGGCGTTCCGCCCTTCGTGGGCCGTCGACGACGATGGGTGGGACGCGCCGCCGGAGCCCGCTGCTCCCGCACCCGAGGCCGCGCCCATCGTCCCTGCCCCCGCGGTGATCATCGGCGGGCCGACGGAGAACGCGGCGACCGAGACGAAACAGGCCCCGGCTCCCGCCCCGGCGGCGGCCAGCTCGCCGGCGAAGCTGCCGTCGAACAAGGCGACGCAGCTCGGCATCTCTCCCGAGGCGCAGGCCGTCGTCGCCGCTGCCAACGCCGCGCTCGCGGCGAGCGCGAACGGCCAGCCGGCGGCAGAGAGTCCAGCGCGCGAGCCTGCTCCGAGCTCGGAGGCGCTCGGCTCGGACGCGGTGATCGCCGTCGTACCCGCGGTCGCTCCCTCGCCTTCGGCGCCGGCACCGGAGGCTCCGGCCGCCGCCGCTCCGTCGGCTTCCGCGGCCGCGCCTGCCGCACCGACCGCACCGGCCACGGAAGCTCCCGCAGAAGCGGCTTCGGCGCCGGAGGCGCCGACGGCGCCGTCGGCGCCGCCCCCTGCCGCGCCGGCGCCGGAGGCTCCGGCCGCCGCCCCGTCGACGCCGCCCGCCGCGCGTGCCGCCGACATTCCGGTTCCGGTGGCCGACCCGTTCCGCGACGACGCTCCCGCGAGCGATGCGGACCTCGACGACCTCGGCATCGTCAAGAAGAAGTCCCCGTCGAAGGTCCTGCTCCTCGTCGCCGCCCTGGGTGTCGGTCTCGTCGTCGTCGGCCTGCTCGTGAAGCTCGGCTCGAGCTCGTCGACCACCGAGGAGGCGAAGCCCACGCAGACGGCGTCCATGCCGAGCGCTCAGCCGACCGAGGCCGCGGACGACATCCCGCCTCCGCCGCCGAAAGACGAGGCGCCGCCGAAGGACGAGACGCCGCCCGCGACCGCGGCCGCCAAGGACGAGCCTCCGCCAGAGACCACGAGCAAGGCCGAGAAGGCCGCGGACAAACCCGAGAAGCCCGAGAAGCGCGCCAAGGCAGAGCCCGCGAAGACCGTCGCCGCAGCTCAAGCGCACGCGCCGAAGGCAGCAGCGGCCCCGAAGCCCGCGAAGACCACCGCGCCGAAGCCCAGCCCGAAGACGACGAGCGGTGGGGGTGGCGGGATCGTCCGCGATAATCCATTCTGACGGCGCCCGAGGACACCATGAAGACGCGTCGCATCGCCGGTGTCGTTCTCCTCACGCTGCTGTCGCAGACCGTCTCGCTTCCTGCCGCCGCGCAGGGCGAGGATCCGGTGACCCTCCAGGCGCGTGCGCGCTTCAAGGAGGGCGTCGAGGCGTTCGACAAGGGCAAGTACGAAGAGGCCCGCCTCGCCTTCCTCCAGGCGTACGCGCTGAAGAAGCACCCCGCGGTCCTTCTCAATCTCGCGCAGAGCTCCGCGCGGTCGAACCACCCGCTCGAGGCGGCGAAATACTTCCAGCAGTTCCTCAAGGAGGCGCCCAACGCGAGCCCGCAGCAGCGCAAGGACGCCGAAGCCGGCCTCGCCGAGGTACGAAAGAAGCTCGGGCGGATCGAGGTGGTCGCCCCGCCGGGGACCGAGATCGCGGTCGACGATCAGAAGGTCGGTACGACGCCGCTCGATCCGATCGACGTCGAGCCCGGCACCCACACCGTCAAATCGCCGACGCAGACGGTGACCGTCACCGCGAGCGCCGGTCAGCTGGTCGAGGCGCGATTCGCCGACACGGCGTCGAACGTGGCCGCGGCCCCGAGCCCGGTGGCGGGCGCGGACGCCTCTTCGCCCGACACGGCGCCGTCGCAAGACGAGCCGCCCGGTGCCGACCGCGGCACCAAGAAGAGCGGGCTGTTCTCTCCACCGGAGAAGATGACGCCCGTCTACGTCGGGCTCGGCGTCGCGGGCGTCGGCCTCGTCAGCGCCATCGTGTTCGCCGCGTTCAAGGCCGACGCGCAGGCGAAGGCCGACAAGGGGCACGCGGACATCACCCGAGGCGCCACGTCGGGCAGGTTCGTCGATCGCGACGGGAACGTCGTCAACGTGGCGTACGGCGCTTGCAACCGTGGCGTGCCGCAGTTCGAGCAGCCCTGCAAGACGCTGCGCGAGAACAACGACAAGGTCGATCAGAACGCGATGATCGCGAACATATCGCTCGGCGTGATGGGCGCCGGTCTCCTCTTCGCGGGCGGCTGGTACCTCTTTTCGCCGAAGCGCGACGACGCGAAGCACGCAGCACCCCGCCGCCCCGTCGTCACCCCGTACGCGGGATGGGGCACCAGCGGCCTTTTGGTCTCCGGCGAGTTCTGATCGGCGCTCAGCGGTAGCGGAGGATCTTCACGACGTTCGGCGCCATCGCGTCCGCGCCCTCTCGGCGGATCAGCGCGGCCGCGCGGCAACCGTTCGCGTCGCAGCCGGCGTGTGCGAGGGCGTCGGCCGGCTGCTCGACGCGCGAAAGGCGTGGGGCGTCCTCGGGCGAGACGAGCGCGTGCGCGAGACCGACGATGGGCGCGCGCGCCGTCTGCGCCGCCGCCGCGCGCTCCGCCCACGACACCGCCACGTCGTCGCCGACGACGCCCGTGAAGAACGGGCCGACCTCGTACCCGCAACGCCCCGGAGAGAGCTCGACGATGGACTCCTCGAAGGTTCGCCGGTCGATCCGGAGGGCCGCGACCTTCGTGCAGACCATCAGCGCGTCCGGCGGCAGATCGACGTCTTGCTCCGGGGTCGGCGCGTACAGCTCCGAGACGTCCTCCGTGTAGACGATGACGACGACGCGGGCCGATGCGTCGACGGCGACGATGTCGTCGTCCTTCGGGATCGCGTTCGTCAACGTCCGAAGCGGACCGGGGGTGCCTCCCGTGACCTCGCGAAGCGCCAGGGCGCCGGACATGGCGAGGCGGACCACCCCTACGTCGTCGCCGACCGTGTACGGCGCGAGCTCGCGTTGCTCGTCCTCGCCGAAGTCACGTTCGCGCATGACCGTGACCGGTGCTCCTCCTTCGCCGCCGAGCCGGAGCAGCGACGTCGCCTCGCCCTTCTCGAGCATGGCGAAGGCGGCGTGCTGGCCGCAGAGGAGCGAGCCGTCCTCGTCCTTCGGCAGCTCGAACCGCGACTCCGTCCCGTTCCAAGGTCGCGCGAGCACCCGTGCGCCGTCGCTGAACCACAGCGCGTCCCGCGTCGCGCAAGACGCCGCGCCCACGTCGGTCGGCTCTCCCCTTCGCCGGAGATCCGGCCCGAGCACGACGAGCTGACGCACGAGATCGCCGGAGCGCAGCCCTCGCCACGTCACACCGACGCCCTCCGGCGCCGCCACGACCCTGAGCTCCGCATCCATCGACCAGGAGACGTCCTCGAAGGCGATGCCCTCGGCGACGACCTCGTCCTTCGGCCCGAAACGCTGGACGCGCACCGCCTTGGCCGACAGGTCGAGCGCGGCGACGACGACGTCCTCGCCGACGTGCGACGCTGCGATCGGCGCGACGAGGCCCGCCGCGGTCTCCGACGCCTCCTTCGGCTCGACGCGAGCAGCGCTCGACGCCGGGCTCGTCGTCTCGACCGAGCCCGCACCGTCGCGCGTCGTGGAGCATCGCCAGAGCGCGTACGAGCCGAGCGCGACCGCCGCGACGGCAGCGATCGCCTTCGTCTTCGTACGTGCGTCGCGCGGCTCGGCCATCGCCGAAACCTTGTCGCAAGGTTGATCCCGGCGGTCAAGCGGCGTCACTGGCGCGTTCCGGCTCGAGCCTTCGCGAGGAGCTTTCGGAAGGTCGTCCGCGGGATCTTCGCGGCCCGGGCGGCCGCGCTCACGTTTCCGCCATGGCTCGCGAGCCAGTCACGGGCGTCGTCGGGCGTGAGCGTCAGCCCCTCCGCGCGCGGACGTCCACGCCGCACCGCGCGGGCCACCGCGCTCGTGTCGATCCAGCGTCCGTCCCTCGCGAGATCGGCCGCGCGCAAGAGCACGTTGCGCAGCTCGCGCACGTTCCCCGGCCAGTCGTGGGCGGTGAGGTACGCGACCGCAGCCGGCGTGAGATCACGCTCGCCGATCTCGCCCGCCATCTGCGCGAGGAGCGCTCGAGCGATGGGAAGGATGTCTCCGGGACGATCGCGGAGTGGCGGAAGCTCGAGCACGAACACTTCGAGGCGGTGGAAGAGGTCGCGACGGAACCGACCGCTCCGCACGTGATCGAGGAGCGGCACGTGCGTCGCGGCGACGACGCGGGCGTCTGCACGTCGCCCGGAGCCGGCCGCGCCGATGCGCCGAACCTCGTAGCCGTCGAGCGCACGCAGGAGCTTCGGCTGCGCCTCGATCGGGAGCTCGCCGATCTCGTCGAGGAACAGCGTACCGCCCTCCGCCTCGGTGAAGGCACCGACGCGCCTGGTCACGGCGCCGGTGAACGCGCCGCGCTCGTGGCCGAACAGCTCGCTCTCGACGAGCTCCCTCGGGAGCGCCGCGACGTTCAGCGCGACGAACGGCCCCGAGCGGCGATGCCCCTCGGCGTGGAGCGCCCGCGCGACGAGCTCCTTGCCGACGCCCGTCTCGCCGGTGACGAGCACGGGCGCGCTGAGCTTCGCGAGCCTCCGCACCTGCGTCGCGACACGGCACATCACGGCCGAGCCGCCGGCGATGCCCGGCAGCGGCGGACCGAGCTCCTCTTCGTCCTCCTCCGAGGCCGGCGCGAGGCACACCATCGTCGTGTGCCCGATCAGGATCGTCATTCCTTCCGAGCCCCACGCCTCCTGGACGCGCGCGCCTCCGACGTAGGTCCCGTTGCGCGAGCCGAGATCCTTCACCGCGAGACCGCCGTCGCGAGCGACGACGACGCAGTGCTGGCCGCTGACGGTGCGGTCGCGGACGACGACGTCCGCGGCGCGCCCCGAACCGACGATCAGCGGAGACTCCGCCACGGGCACGCGCCGAACGTTCTCGTCGTCCTGAATCTCGAGCAGGAAGCTGGTCGGGCGCGGCGCGATCGCGATCTCGACCGTCTCGCTCGGCTTGTCCTCACCACGGCCTTCAGAGCTTCGTTCGCTGTCGAGTGTCATGGCCCGTCCATCGACCGGGCTGGAGCTCAGTTGTGCACGACCGACATCGTCGCAAAAGCGCCCGTCTCCTCGTGACGGGTGATCAGATGGACGATGGATCCACTGCTCGACGACTCAACTAAGATGCTCGTCGTGAACGATTCGAGTCCCCGGGTCGCCGCGTGGGAGACGGCGAAGACCACGCCGATCGCGCCGATCAGAGAGGCACCTGCGATCGTTCCCAAGCCGTTGCCGCCGGACGTCCCCAAGCTCTTCTATCGGAGAGGCAAGCAGTGGCCGCGCGCCATCGCGTGGTTCGGCTTCAAGTCGTTCTGGGGTCACCTCTGGCACCTCGCGGCGAGCGTGATCGCCACGGAGGACATCGACTGCCGAGACTGGATGCGTCCGGCCTCGTCGCGAAGGCTCACGCGGAGGCTCGCCGAGACGCTCGGCGCCGTTCGTCCCGACGCGGCGACGCTCGCGGAGGCGCTCGACGACGACGTGTGGATCGACTTCGTCTCCGACACCGGCGACGACTTCTCCGTGAGCAAGGCCGTCGCGGGCCTCATCGCGGCTCGTTACGAGGTCGACGATCCGGACGCTCCGGGCAAGAAGCTCGTCCTGCCGCGCGGGCACATCCTCCTCTTCGGCGGAGACACCGCCTACCCGGTCGCGACGGACATCGAGATCCACAACCGCGTCATCGTCCCTTTCAACCAGGTCTTCCGCGCCGCGTTCGACGGCAAGCCGCGCGTGCTCCTCGGCGTGCCCGGCAATCACGACTGGTATGCCGGGCTCGACGGCTTCGGACGCATGTTCCGCGCGCGCAGCGTCGATCTCGACCGTGTCGATCCGGAGCAGACCAAGCTCGACGACCAGACCATCGATCGGCTCGGACAGATCGGCCACTTCGTCGAGTGGGTGGAGGCGTTCCGGCTCGGCGAGCTCGTCGTGAAACGCGCCGCGCTCGCGCTCACCGGATACACGCCGGTGCAGGACGCGAGCTACTGGGCGCTCCGCGTCGCGCCCGGCATCGACCTGTGGGGCGTCGATCGGCAGCTACGCTCCGTCGACTTCCAGCAGCGCGGGTACTTCGCCGGTGAGCGCGATCCCTCACGGGCGATCGCGCTCTGCCTCGCCGACCCCGTGTACGCGTTCCTCGAGCCCAACCCCGCCGGGCAGAAGGCGCTCGAGGCGCTCGACCTCTCGCTCGCGAACGACGGGCTGCTCGTGCTGACGGGCGACACGCACCACTACTGCCGGCAGACCTTCGGCAAGGGAATGCAGATCATCGCCGGCGGTGGCGGTGCGTTCCTCCACCCGCAGTGCATCGCACGCCGCGGCCTTCCCCAGCCCGACGCCGAGTTCCCCGGGCCGAAGACGACGCTCGTCCTCGCGCTCCAGGTCCCATGGCAGATCGCGCACGGCCGCTCCGGGTTCCTCGTGCACACGGCGCTGGCGCTCCTCTACATCCCGCTGTTCGGCGTCCAGTGGTCGACCGGCACGCCCGCACCCGTGGCCAGCTTCGTCACCGCTGCGATCGCGACGCTCGCATGCATCTTCCTGGGCGGCTTCCGCCAGAAGCTCGCCCGCGTCGGCGCGCTCTCCCTCGTGACGGGTGCTGTCATCGGCTTCTTGCCGCTCTTGGTCTTCAGCACCGTCCAATGGATCTGCACGCTCGTGGGGCACGTGCCGGATCCGCTGCCGCTCGCGGGCATCGCGTTCGCGCTCTCCGTGTACGTGGGCACCCTCGCGGTCGGCACGTACCTGATGCTGCTGACGATCCTGGGGATCGAGCAGCACCAGGCGTTCAGCGCGCTCGCGCACCCCGGCTACAAGCATTTCGTCCGCATCCGCTTCCGCAAGGACGGCAGCGGCGCCGACGGATGGGTCTTCGGCCGCGTCGACCCGCTCGCGAAGGACGACGAGGTCGTGCTCGTCGACCACTTCCGCTGGAAGAACCCGAAGCGGACGAGCTGAGCAGTATCTCGCGCAACCATTTCGGCCTCGCGCGCGTCACGCGACACTGGCGCGTTCGCATCCATGTGCTACCGAGGCGGCCATGGCAGAGGGGTACGTGGGGGTCCGCGCGCGCGACCTCGAGGCCGCGGCGCGCTCGCAAGAGAAATGCGCCGAGCTGCTCGTACGGCTCGCGCACCAGCCGCCGTCTCCCGGCCTCTCGCCGTCGCTCCTCATGATCTTCTCGCGACTGGCGTCGCCGTCGTGCCAGTGGCTCGACGGCGACCTCGCAGTGGAGCTGTTCGCGGAGGAGAACGCGACGCGCGTGCGCGTCATGTCCGAGCTCGGCGGCGGGCAGCGCGAGCGGGTGCTGCCGCCGGTCTCGGTGCCGTCGAACCTCGAAGAGCTGACGTCCGCCGCAGAGCGCTCGCCTGCCCTCCTCGGCCCGCTGCGGCTCGAGCGCGTCTCGTCCCGGTGCGTCTTCTTGGTCTCCTCGGAGGAGCCCCCGACGAGCGCCGAGTTCCCGATCAGCGAGAGCTGCCTGTCGGAGAAGGACGACGACGTCGACGACGAGCGCTGGCTCGACTCGAACTGAGCTGCTTCGTCCCTCCTCGGGCGTGCTCGGCCGTCACCAGCCGAGGGCCTTGCGGATCTCGGCGCCGATCTCGTTCGCGATGCGGCGATGCCACGCGGGCGTCCCGTGGGAGTTGCACGCCCGCATCTCCTCCCAGGTGTACGGCTCCGCGACGACGACGTGCATCCTGTCGTCTCCGACCGCCGCACGCTCCTCGACGATCTCGCGCGCGATCTCGTCGATGTACCCGCGCCCGCCCATGCCGAGCACGCTCATGAAGATGTGGGCGTTCGGCGCGCGCGCGCGGAGCGTGTCGATCACGAAGCTGCGGTAGGCCGTCCTGAACGCGCCGCCGTCGACGCCGGAGACGAAATCGCAAGACCCCTGCGTGAGGACGATCACGTCCGGAACCCAGGACTGCAGGTCGAAGAGCTGCATGTCGTAGGCCTGGGCGGGGTTCGGATTCGCCCGCGGGTAGTAGTCGACGAGGGCGTCGCGATCGGCCTCCCACAGGTTCTTGATGAGGCCCTTGCCCGAATAGACGATCGCATGGACCTCGGCGTCGAACATCTCACCGAGGAGCGCGCCCCACGCCTTGCGGAAGTTCTGGTAGCGACCCGCGTGGTCCGCGCCGGGGCAGTCGAGATCCGGCGCGTCGAGCATCTCGATCCCGAGGCCCGTCGCCTGCGAGTCGCCCATGACCTCGATCTTCCGCTGCTTGCGCTCCGGCGGAGGGAGCGATCGGCCGCCGTGGAAGTCGAAGCCGAGGAACTGCGTGATCCCCGTCTGGGTCTCGCTCCGCTTGTACAGCTCGACTTCGTGCGGCCCCGGTGGCAGGTCCGTCGCGAGCACGAAGTCGTGTGGCTGATCGTCCGGGATCATCTCGATCGGCCGCCACTCCCCGTGGTCGATCGACACCTCCCAATAGCTCGGTGCCCCGTCCATCCATGGCTCCGCGAACTCCTTGAGCCTGACGGACACGGCCGTCCCCTCGAAGCGCGCAATGATGCGCGTGCCCGGCCACGACGCCTTCGGCCCCGCAGGATCCCTCGTCTCGAAGCGACCGATGAAGAGGGGCGCATGCTGCGCTCCCGCGGGTTCCTCTTTCGACGAAGACCCGCCCGGCGACTCCGAAGCAGGCGACGAAGAGGTCGGCGTGTCGGCGGGGCTCCGCTCGGCGTCGCCCGGCGGAGGACCGCTGCGATCGCTGGAGGTCGAGCATGCGGCGAGCGTGAGGAGAATGCCGAAGAAACAGCAAGAGCCCGTGCGCATGCCCGCGCCCGTGCAACGCCGAAGCCGGACGAGCCGCGGCCGAGCCCGGTGCGGAGTCGCTCCTCGACAGCGGCAGCGATCGACACTCGCCGAGGCGCGCCGCCGAGCCGACGACGGAATTTCGATTCGATACCTCGGGCGATCCACGGCCGCGCTCTCTGCGTACCGGTCGAGGCATCGGACGACATCGAGCGAGCACGCACGCCGTAGGGCCTGCCCGACGGGGCCGTACGCCTCGACACGCCACGGTCACGTCGAGGCGCGCCAGAGATGCGCCTCCACCTGCCATCCGTTGGTGTCTCCATCCGGGATCACTCTGGGCGATGGCGCTGGCCTCGGAGAGCACGAGTCCGCGAATTCTCCGAAGATACGCGGTCGACGACGGTGGCACTCGCCTTGCTCTACGTGTGGGCGCGCATGGAACCGAGCCCGAGTCAGCGCCGTCGCCGACCCGAGGACACCGCCACCCCTCCTCGCCCTTCCCCTCGGCGGCGACGGCGCTGATTCGCGGCATCTCCAGCGAAGACGATGGGCGTCCGACGATCGACGACGCCGCGTGGAGCCCGCCGGGCCTTGCATCGTGCGATGCGGACGCGCCGCCAGCTTCGGGTAGCAACGACATGACCCATCTTCATCTCGTACGCGCACGTCGTCGCCGACTCCTTCTCGGATGCCTCGGCACGCTCTCGCTGGCATTCTCCGTCGGGTGCGTCGACCCGAGCGATTCGCTCGGTGAGGGCCGTACGCCGGCGCGGACGCGAAGCCCGGGCGCTCCGATCTCGGGGCCCGACGACTCCGGCGACACCGAGCCGAGCGCGCCGCTGTCCGATCGGCGTGGCCCGTCCGAAGTCGAGGAGGCCCCCGCGCCCGACCCGGCGCCCGCGACGAAGAAGGTGCTCGACTTCCAGTGGTACGGTCAGGAGACGTACTACTGGTGCGGCCCGGCATCGACGCGCATGGCGCTCGGTACGCGCATCGCGAATCCGCCGAGCCAGACCGAGCTCGCGAACGAGATGGGCACGACCACCAACGGGACCGATCACATCGGGCTCCCCGCGAGGGTGCTCAACGAATACTTCGCCGCCGACCTCGGCGCGAACGCGTACGAGGTGCGGCCGATGAACGACCCGCCGACACAGGAGCAGCGCGAGCTCCTCAAGAAGGATCTCGTCGCTCGCATCGATGCCGGGTTCCCGATCGTCGCGAACGTGGTCAGCGGCTGGCGCCCGCCGGGGTACCCGAGCGGCACCATCTACCACTACGTCACGATCGTCGGATACGACGAGGGCGGCGAGAAGGTCCTCATCGCCGACCCCGCGGCCGAAGGCAAAGGCGGCGGCGCGCGCTGGCAGGCGGTGCCGCGATCGTACTGGATCTCCCTCCAGGACCTGGGAACCTGGATCGGCGGCAAGGGATACACGGGCTGACGCACGATCTCAGTCGTCGTTCCCGCGATGGGACGACCGGATGCGGTGGAGCATCCGGTGGAAGCTGCCGCGGCCGACCTGCGCGAGCTCGGCCGCGCGCACGACGACGCCGCCCGACCTCGCGAGCACCGCGGGTAGATACGCGCGCTCGAACCGCTCGAGCGCCAGCGCGCGAGCCTCGTGGTACGGCAGGTGCGATAGGTCTTCGTCCGCAGCCTGCGGTCGGGCGACCGGGATCGAGTCGTCGAAGAGCCCCGCGTTCGCGCCGAAGACCGTGTACCGGTGAATGACGTTCCTGAGCTCGCGGACGTTGCCTGGCCACGGATACGACAGGAGCATCGCCTCGAGCTCGGGAGGCAGGTACGCGTCCTCGAAACCCGGGATGCGCGAGAGGAAGGCACGCGCGAGCGGGAGGATGTCCTCCTTGCGCTCGCGCAGCGGTGGTACGCCGACGCGGACGACGGCGAGGCGGTAGAAGAGGTCGCGCCGGAACTCGTCGTTGCGCGCGGCCTCGCCGAGGTTCCGATTCGTCGCCGCGACGATGCGCACGTCGACGCGCCTCGTCCCGCGCGCACCGAGCGGCCGGATCTCGCGCGTCTCGAGCGCACGGAGCAGCTTCGGCTGCAGCTCGAGCGGCAGCTCGCCGATCTCGTCGAGGAACAGCGTCCCGCCGTGCGCCTGGACGAAGGCGCCGTCGCGCCTGTGCTCCGCGCCGGTGAATGCGCCGCGCTCGTGGCCGAACAGCTCGCTCTCGATGAGCGTCGGTGGGATCGCGCCGCAGTCGAGCGCGACGAACGGCTCGTTCGCGCGAGCCGACTTCGCGTGGATCCCACGCGCGAGGACGTCCTTGCCGACGCCGCTCTCACCCTCGATGAGCACATTGACGTCCGACGCGGCCGCGCGCTCCAGCAGCGCGAAGAGGTGGCGCATCACGGTCGACTCCCCGATGGCGTCACCGAACCGCGTGCTCTCGCTGATCGGGAGGTCGACGGGGAGGCCCTCGAGGTTCAGCGCGAGCGTCGTGCTGCCGACGAGCAGCGACGTCGACTGCGCGACGACGACGTCGTTCACACGCAACGTCCCCATCCAGGTCCCGTTCCTGCTCCCCACGTCGCGGATCTGGATGCCCGCGGGCGTGAGCGTGAGGCGCAGATGCTCGCGCGAGACCGTGTCGTCGCTGAGCCGCAGATCGGCGCTCGCGCCGCTGCCGACGAGGAACATCGGGCGATCGATCCTCGCGCTACGGCCGGCGTCGGGGCCGCTCGTCACCACGAGCTGCGCCGCATGGACGCGAAGCGTCCTCGTCGGCGCATCCGTTCGAGCCCGTGTCATCGGATCGTGCGCGCCCATCTCGGTGACCGTCCGCTCCTTCGGAGCGTACGAGCTCTCGCGTCAGCGTACCAGGACGGCGAACGCGCTGGCCTCGGGCGCCTCGTCGACCCATCGCTGCGCGGTCGTACCCTTGGCGTAGTAGATGCGGATGACCGTGCTGGGTTGCTCGTACGCGCAGACGCCCCGATCCGTTCCGTGCACGACGAGCCAGCCCTCGTCCGTCTCGCACGTGTTGTAGGGCCGATGGATGTAGAAGCGGCGCGCCTCGTTCGCGTCGCCGACGGCGGAGAAGAAGTGCGCGGTGTCGAGGTCCGTCCACGGAGACGACTTCACCCTCCCCTTGGCGAAGAAGCTCCCGGCGCTCGTGTCCTTCGCGTCGAAGACGATCTCCTTGATGACGTTCCCTTGTGCGTCGAGGACGCGCGCGCGCGCCTCCTCGACCGGCATGTCGACGTTCCACCGCGAGAGCAGCCGGCTCACGTAGTGACGCGTCGTCTGGCGCAGCGTCGCCTCCTCGGCGACGTCGTCGTTGAGCGGCGCGCCCGTGTAGAGCGCATACGGATCACCCTTCTGGCCCGCGCTGATGCGGAAGACGAGCGTGAAGCCACCGCCGGCCGTCGTCATGTCGCAGTACGCCGGCAGCTCCGTGCCTCCGATCGAGAGCGTGTGCACACCGGTCGGCGCCGTCGGCCGGAGCGCGAGCAGCTCCTTGCACGAGCTCGGCGCGACGCACTGACCTCCCCGGCAATCGCGGCCCTCCGAGCACACGTTGCCGCACGAGCCGCAGTTGTTCCGATCCCGGGAGAGGTCGACGCACTCTCCACCGCACGTCTCGCAAGGTGGCTCGCCGTCCTGCGTGCTCCCGTCCGACGGCGACGGCGCGCGGGCGTCTTGCCGCGCACTGCGGCCGCCGTCGTCGCTCGTCGACTCCTTCTCCCGCGACCCGATCCTGCTCTCGTCGATCGAGACGAAGCAGCCCGCCACGAGCGTCGCGATCACGGCGGCGAGCGCCGCGCGCCTCGACGACCGGCGGACGGAGGTGGAATCAGAACGCGAAGACGGCACGGGCCCCTGCTCCTTCGAGGCTCCACGCGTTGCGCGGCCGAGCCTGCGCGCGCGGAGCGGCGATCCAGAGAACGACACCGACGGCGGCGGCGGCGATGGCGACGCCTGCGCTCACGTTCGTCATGAGGCGCGCCTGCTTGAAGTCCTCTGCGGTCTGCACGGTCGGGTTCGCGTCGAAGGCGTCCTTCGCTTCGAGCGTGCGGAAGCCGAAGAAGCCCGCGACCCCGGCCGCCGCGGCGCCGACGCCGAGCGCGACCCACGTCCCGGCCGGCGGGCCGCTCGAGCGCCGCTCGGTCTTCGCGTCCTTCTCTTCCGGCGCCTCCGTGGTGCGCGAAGCCGTCGCCGGCGTCTCGACCTCGACCGCGCCGGTCAGGTCGAGCTCGCGCATCTCGCCGGGAGAGACCTCGATCACCTCGCGCCGCGTCGTGATGCCGTCGCCCTCCGCGACGATGACGTGCGACCCCGGCTTGAGCCGAATCCGGTGATCCGTCGACTCGTCACGCTCTCCGTCGACGCTCACGCGAGCCCCCGGAGGTACGCGCACGTGAATCGTCGCGATGCGCTTCGACAGCCGCTCGAGCTGCGTGTTGGCCACTTCGCGATAGCGCGTCTCGAGGTCCTCCATGTCGAGGACACGGTCACAGATCTGCGCCGCGCGGACGTGATCGCCGGCGAGCTCCCACGCCTCGGCGGCGTTGAGGAGCGTCGCGGGATGCGGGACGTGGAGGGCCGCCTGCTCGAACGCCGCGCCGGCCGCCGCGAAGTCACCGCGCTCGAACGAGGCCTTCCCGGCCGCGAAGCTCTGCGCGGCACGCTGCTTGGCGCTCGAGCGAGGCGCGGCCGCCGCCGAGTCGGCCACCACGACCGACGAGGTCGCGAGGAGGAGCGCCGCGAGCCATCCGCGCCCCCGTCCCCGGCCCCCCGCCGGACGCTGCCAGGATCGGACGCGCCTGCCCGCGCAGCACCTCATTGGACGAAGGATATCAGGCTCCTCGTCCGCCATCCGAGTGCGAATAGCGAGCATCGCCGTGGATCAGAGCACGACGCGTGCCGCCGAAGACGAAGCACGCCCTTCGGTTCTCCCGAAGCCGCCGCCGGCGGAGAGCGACCAGGCAAGGAGCGTGATCCCGTATGGAGACACCGGATCACACATGGACCAGTCGCTGGTCACGGCAGAGATCGGACCAATGGCCCGTCGTCGCCAGACCCCCGGGGCGCGACCGCGCCAGCTCAGTACGGGTTCTCGAAGGGCGGACGCGCCTTGGGCACGGAAGGCGACGACGGCGCGCGGGGGCGCGGCGCGCGCGTGGCAGGTGGCCTTCCAGCACCGGCTCCGGTGCTGCTCGGCGCGCGCGTGCTCGCCGGCGCGGGTGTCGTCGCAGGCGCGACCTCGTTCGCCTCGTCGGCCGGAGATGGATCTCCGACGACCGTGGCCGATGCCGGCGCCGCGGTCGGCGGTGGCTCGACGACCCTCGCGGTCGGTGCGATCACGCCCCCGGACGGCGCCGGCGGCGGCGTGCTCGGGGTCGCCACCGGCGGCGGCGCGCTCTCGACAGGCGCGACGGGAGCGCCGACGTTCGCCGGCGAGTCGTCCGTCTCGGCGGGCTCGACGTGCTGTCGAGCGACGACCAGTCCGACGCACGCGAGGGCCACGAGCCCGAGGACCACGCACGCCAGCAAGTACGAGCCGGTCTTGCGCGGAGGCGAGGCTTCCGGAGCGCGTCCGCGCTTCCGCTCGATGACCGTGACGACGTCCGGAGGCGGAGCGACCGGCTTCACGCGCGTGACGTCGCCTCCTCGCCGCGCGGCTCGGAGCCGTTCGCGATCGCGCGCGATCTTCTCGCCGAGGTGCGCGTCGAGACATGCAGCGACCTCGCGATGCGTGGCGTCGACGCCTTCCGCCCTCGCCGCTCGTTCGAGCGCATCGGCCATCTCGAGCGCCGTCGCGAACCGCGCCGTCGGATCGGTCGCCAGCGCGCGCATCGTGATTGCGGCGATGGCCGCCGGTACGTCCGCCACCTCGCGCGGATCGCGGACACTCTCTCGCCGGTGCGGCCCGGACACCGCCTCTTCGCTCGAGATGGCGAAGAGGCGGCGACTGGTGAGGGTCTCCCAGAGCACGACGCCGGCCGAGAAGATGTCGCTCTGCGGCGATGCGGGCAGCGTGCCTCCGAGGAGCTCGGGCGCCATGTAACGGATCTTGCCCTTCACCTCCCCCGCCATCGTCTCTTCGGTGATGCGACCGAAGGCCTTCGCGATACCGAAGTCGGCGAGCTTCGCGACGCCGTCCACGCCGACGAGCAAGTTCTGAGGCGACACGTCGCGATGCACGAGCCCGAGGAGGTTGCCGTCGTCGTCCCGCAGCTCGTGCGCGGCGTGGAGGCCGTGCAGCATGTCGACCACGACGCGGACGGCGACCCCGAGCGGCAGGCGCGCGCCACGGAGCGCCGCCAACCAACCGCTGAGCGGCGCGCCCTCGACGTAGGTCATCGCCTGGAAGACGACCGCCCCGTGCATCCCGAGGTCGAGCACCTCGACGACGTTGGCGTGCCGGATGCGCGACGCGAGCCGCGCCTCATCGAGGAACATGGCGCGGAAGCTCGCGTCGTACGCGTACTCGGGGCGGATCGTCTTGAGGGCGACGAGCTTGCGGAACCCGAGCTCGCCGATCTGCTCGGCCGCCCACACGTGCGCCATGCCTCCCGCCGCGATCGGGTAGAGCAGCTCGTACCGCCCGAGCCGGGTCCCTGCTGCCAGCGACATCGGCGGAGCCGGGCCCGGCCCCGCCGCGATCGGGCTCGGAGCGGGGCGCGTCGCCATCGAAGCACAGGATACCAGCCGCCTTCGGGCTGCGACATGGTCCTACGACGCCTCGTCGCACGTGCGAGGCGCGATCGTCGTGATTCATCCCGTCACTTCGGCAAGCGCCGGATGCTGGTCGTCGCTCCGCGCTCGCCCCAATAGACGTGCGTCTCCGTGAGGGCGACCTCGCCCGGGTCTGGGGCGTCTGCGATCCGAACGACCGTGCCTCCGCCGTGCGCGAAGCGGAAGACGCCGCCCCCCGAGTTCGGCGTGAAGTACACGTGCGTGTCGTCCGCCGCGAGCCCCCTCACGCCGCTTGCGTACCGCGCGTACGGCGCGAGATCCGCCACCACCACGGTCGGCGTCCCGCCCGTGATCGGAGCGCTCACGATGCTCGCTTTTTTGCCATCCGGTCGTCGAACCCAGTACACGCGCCCTGCCCCGACCGCCAAGTGATCATACGTAAACGGGTGGACGCCCCCGACGAACGAGACCGCCTCCGTCGCGACCACTTCGATGGGGCCGCCGGCGACCGCCTTGCGCAGGACCCACGCGCGGACGTTCGCGTTCTCCGTCCAGTAGACGTACCCGTCGGCCAGCGTGAGCCGGCGCCCGACCGACCTCTCGTCCGGCGCCAGCTCGCCGCTCATGAAGGCGAAATCCTCGAAGGGAGCGCAACATGTGGCGTGCACGTCGGATCCGACTTCCGTGCACATCGGCCCGACTCCGATCTGCACGGCGGGGTCCGGTAAGTAGCCTCCTTCGGGGCAGACGTCGGGTCTGCAACTGACATCGGGGATGATCCGCTCGACGCACGACGAAGTCGTCGCGCTCGTTCGCTGGACCGTGATGAGGTCCTCGCGCCGAACGGTTCCGGCGTCCTCGATCTTCGCGACGTCGAACCATCCGCCGGCCCAATAGACGAAGCTCCCGTCCGTCACGAGCCCCAAGCCCATCGACCCGGCGCCGTTCGCTGCGTGCACCTTCGGGGGCCCGCCCGCGGCCGGAACGGACACGATCTGCCCGCGCCCCGTGGTGACGAAGAGCATGCTCCCCACCTTCGTGAGCCCGTAGATCTGGGAGCCCTCGCCCATCAGCGCGTCGCTGATGGTCACGCTCGCCAAGCTCTCCGTAGCTCCGCCCGCGATGGGTGCCCTGCGAATGGTGGTGAACGAGGTCCAGTAGACGTGCTGGTCGTCCACGAGCACCCGGGAGATGGGGTAGTCCTCGGGATCGACGGCGACGAGCTCGCCCTTCGGGACGCCGGCGTCCGCATCCGGAGGACCATCCGTGGATGCGTCGGCGATCGACGAAGCGCTCCTTGCGCGGACGCCGTACGTGCTGAAGCCGCCGAGCTCGGCGCGCGCCACGTGCGCCGCCGTGTCCACCGTGCTCCCCGCGACCTCGGACCAGCCCGCCTCGACGCGCTTCGCGATCCGAAGTTCGGCCTCCTCGACGCCCGCAGGAATCCGCGCCGCGTCGTACGCGATGGTCAGCGTGACGGGCACGTCGAACGTGATGCCGTCCGGTCCGAGCTCGTAGGTGCTCCCGGGCACGAGCAGCGCGTCTGCGGGATCGTCCGCCACGGACCGGATCGTCACCGTCGTCTCCGCGCTCACGGCGCCGGGCGGCACCTCGATCGTGACGCGGCCGTCGGACGTGCGGACGACGCCGCCGGCGGAGGGCGTGACGACGCCGCTCGCGACGATGCTTCCTTCGCCGCCGTTACCGGCGTCGAGACCGGTGCCCGCGTCGTCCGCCGCCGGAACGCTCACCACCGGAGCGATCGAGCAGCGGAGAGTGAACACCGCGACCAGCAACGTGGACAAGCCTCGAACGATTCCCTCGGCGCGCTGCCTCCCCATGTTGCCAACCGTACCAAGCGCGAATCGGCCGAACCATCCCCTGACCGAGGGATGCGGCGGCCCGAGGTCGCGCGCCGACGACGTGGCCACGCCTCGAGCGCCGGACAAAACAAGGCGGGCCGCCCCGAGCGAGGCGGCCCGCCGTTCGCTACGTGAAGACCGGGTCGGTCAGCCGATCGCGATGCCCAGCGCCTTGCGCAGCGCGAGGTACTGCTCGCTCACGCTGAAGACGATGAGCTCCTTCAGCTTCTCCGGCGGCGACAGGTCGCCGGGGAGCTGCGGCTCGGCCGCGATGATCTTCTTCGCGATCTCGAGGTCGGCGCAGAGCAGGAGGCCGGCGCGTGCGCTCGTCACGTCGACCGCCTGCATCCAGCGCTTGAGATCCGCCTTCGCGCCATCCTCGATGAACTTCTGGACGACGAGGCGGAGGCTGTCGCGCTCGACCGGCTGCATGTACTTCACGAACTCGCTCGCCGTCATGTTCACGGCCTGCGCCATCTCGGCCGGCACGTTGAACTCCGGCTGGATGATCTTGATGGCCGAGAAGAAGACGACCTTCAGCTCGCCGAGCGTCGGGAACAGGTTCTTGATGTAGTGCTCACCGCGGTAGTAGCTGAGGTGCTTGCCGACGATGAACGTGAGCTCCTGCGGCGTGTAGCCGGTCAGGACGGACTGACCCGCGACCGACGCCGGCGGACGCGACGGCACGGCGACGAGCGCGCCGGGCACGTCGTTGCGGACGTAGAGGTCGGGGAGCTGGATGCCGAGCACCTGCGCGGCCCACCCGAACGTCTTCGCGAAGGTCACCGTGCTCGTCGCCGGATCCTGCTTGAAGCGGCGGTCGAGCGCCGGCAGCTGCTTCGCCCTCGCGAGGGCCTGCGTCTTCGCGACGATCGCCGCGGGGGTGACCATCTCGAAGATCTTGCCGATGAAGATGTTCTCGTCCTTGTGGAAGAGATTCTTCACCCACTGCTCGTTGTCGAGGCGGCTCTTCACCTGGATCATGCCGCGCGGGCGGTAATCCTCGAAGAACCGCTGCTCCTCCTCGTCGGCCTTCTGGAGGAAGGAAAGCGCCGCGCACATGCACCACGCGCGGTCGTAGTCGTGCATCTTCAAGGCGAGCTTGTAGAGTGCACGATACGGGTCGACGCGTAGCGGATCCCGCTGGAGGACCGCCGAGTGCTCGCCGATCGCGGCCTCGAGCTGATCGGTCGTCTCGTACAGCTCCGCGAGGATCTGACGCTCGACCGGCTCCTCGGGCTTGAACCGCGTCGCCATCTTGAACGCCTCGATGGCGCTGTTCACGTCGCCGAGGCGGTCTCGGTAGATGAGGCCGAGGTTGTGCCAGAGGTTGAACTCGAGATCCGGGTTCCCCGCGCCCGAGGTGGAGAGCCTCCGGAGCATCTTCCGGAAGGCGCGCTCGAGCTGCTTCCAGTTCTTCTGCGCCGTGAGGATCTTGTTGATGCGCTCGAACGCCTCCAGGTAGTTCGGGTTGAGATCGAGCGCCTCGTTGAACAGCTCCACCGCGCGATCCTGGTCCATCATCTTGTCGCGGTAGAGCTGGGCCATCGTGAAGACGAACTTCGCCTTGCGGACGTTGTCCTTCTCCATGTCCGCGATGGCCTGGATGGTGTCGATCATCCGCGCCCAGTTCTGCGTCGCCTCGTAGAGAGGCAGCATCTTGTTCAACAGGGCGCGGTTGTCGGGCTGCAGATCCCTCGCCTCTTCGAGGGCCTCGATCGCCTTGACCGGGTTGCGATCCTGCTCCTGCCAGATGTCGGCGATCTCGAGGAGGATCTTGAAGCGCTCGTCACCCTCGAAGACCGAGTCGAGGATCTGCCGCTTGTACGCGACGACCTGCTTCCAGTCCTTGAGCTCGGTGTAGATGGAGACGAGAGCCTCGAGCGTCGGCCGGTGCGAGGAGTCGACACCGAGCGCCTTCTCGAAGTTGTTGATCGCCTGCTTCGCCTGCCCCTGCTCGCGCTTGATGCAGCCGAGCTTGTAGTAGACCTCCGCGCGCTCCGCGGTCTCGTCCTCGGCGAGCGCCGTGAGCACCTTCTGGAAGTTCGTGAGCGCCGCGCCCCAGTCGCGGAGGCGGAAGCACACCTCCGCGAGGCCGCGGATCGTCACCTGGTCGGTCAGGTCGAGCTGGTGCGCCGCGCTGTAGGCCTTGTGGGCCTTCTCGTCGCGACCGAGCGCCGCGCACACCATGCCGAGCTTGTTGTAGAGCGTGTGCTGCTCGCCGCGATCACGCTTGCCCGCCTTGCGGGTCAGCATGTCGAGCAGCGGCTCGGCCTTCTCCCAGCTCTCCTTCGCGATGTACTCGTCGACGAGAGGCATCGCGGCGTCCTCGTTCTCGGGGTCCGCCTCGTAGGCGGCCTCCCAGGCGAGGACCGCGCTCTCGTGATCGCCGAGCATCTCCTCGCGGAGACGTCCGAGCTCGACGAGCAGGCGAGCGCGCTGCCGCGGAGACGGCGTGTAGCTCTGCTCCTGATCGATGTACCGCGCCGCCTTGTCGTAGTCGGCGTTGTCCATCGCGATCTGACGCAACGCCGCGAGGGTCGGCAGGTGCGACGGATCGAGGTCGAGCGCCATCTCGTAGCGGTCCTGCGCCGCCACGCGGTCACCGAGCTTCTCGTCGAGGGCCTTGCCGATCTTGTAGTAGGCCTCGACGCGCTGCTTGGTGTCCTGCGTCAGCTCGGCGACGCGCGTCATGTAGTCGATCGACTGCG
This sequence comes from uncultured Myxococcales bacterium, assembly GCA_937949945.1. GTDB lineage: Bacteria > Myxococcota_A > Polyangia > Polyangiales > Polyangiaceae > Labilithrix. Next base: position 57,876 of record CALFEQ010000171.1, on the reverse strand, counting down.
ACGCGTCGCCTTGCTTGTCATAGAGCTTCGCGAGCGCCTCGAGGGCGGGCAGGTTCACGTCGTCGAGGTCGACGATGTTCCGGTACGCGTCGATGGCGCGATCGGTGTCGTCGATCTCGTCGGCGTAGACCTGGGCGATCGCGCCGTAGAGGTCCACCTTCGTCTTGCGGTCGAGCGTCGCCGAGATGTGACGCTCGTAGACGTTGATGAGGTCCTCCCACTGGCGGAGCTTCCGGTAGCACCGCTCGAGCGCGAAGTACGCCTCCTCGTGGTTCGGATCGATCTCGAGGACCTGCTCGAGACGCTGTGCCGCGACGTCCGCCTTGAGGAAGTGCTCCTCGTGGATGTTCGCGAGCTGCATCAGGATGTCGATGCGCTCGCGCTCCGTCGTGACGACGTCGAGCTGCGCCTCGAGCACCCGGACGAGGTCCGGCCACTGGCTCAAGACCTCGTAGACCCGCGCGAGGCCGCGCAGACCCTGGAGGTTCTCGGGCTCGATCTCGATCACCTCGCGGAACATCTGCGCCGCGCGGTTCGCATCGCCCGACTCCTCGTAGAGGCCGCCGATCCGGAGCTTCGTCGCGGCGATCTCCGACGGGACGTCGAGCGCGCGGACCTTCCGCGTGAGGATGTCGATGAGCTCACGCTTCTGGCCACGCGAGGCGTAGATGCGCTCGAGGTTCTCGATCGCCGGGATGAACAGACCGTCCACCTCGAGGGCGCGGTTGAAGTGCGCCACCGCCTGATCGGTCTGGCCCATCTGGCTGTCGAGCAGCTCGCCGAGCTCGGTGAGGATCTCCTTGCGGTCGACGTCGCTCACGGCCACGTCGAGCGCGCGGGTGAGCGTCGCGCCGAGCTGCTGCCAGTTGCCGTTCTTGCGATAGAGCTGCCCCATCTGGCGGAGCGCTCCGACGTTGTTCGGATCGAGCGCGACGATCTGCGCGTAGTACGGCTGCGCGTACTCGGGGTGCCCGAGGTCGTCGCCGTACCACTTCGCGAGGTGCAGGCAGAGGCGGATCTTCTGGTGCGGCTCGGTCTGGGCCTGCAGCCAGTTGTTCGCGGTCTGGATGACCTCGCCCCACCGGCCCGTCGCCTGCGCCATGCGCTCGAGGTACTTCGCCGTCTCGCGATCGTGGAAGTCCTCGCCGAACGCGTTGATCAGCGCGTCGAGGGCCTGGTTCTTGTCGTCGAGCTGCTCCTCGAAGACCTTCGCGATGCGCCGGAGGAGATCCGTGCGCTCGCTCGTCTCCGTGCGCGTGTCGAGGCGCGCGAGGTACAGCTCGATGAGCGGCTCCCAACGCCCGGCGGCCGTGTGGAGCTTCTCGAGCTCGCGGAACGCCTCGTCGTGCGTGGCGTCGACCTCGAGGATCTTCTGCCACGCCGTCGTCGCCTTGTCCGGCTCCTGGACCGTCTCGCGCCACAGCTCGGCGACCTGCCGGTACTCCTCGATCTTCTGCGCGGGATCCTCGAGGGCCGCGGCGCGCTGCATCTTGACGTCGATGACGTCCGTCCACTGCTCCTGCCCCCGATAGATCGCCTCGAGGGCGTCCATCGCCTCGAAGTCGGGACCGACCTCGAGGAGCTTCCGCCACGCGTCGGCGGCGTCGTACGGCTGCGAGAGCTGCTCGCCGTAGACCTTGCCGAGCTCGCGGAAGATCTCCTTCAGCTCCTCGCCGTCGAGCATCGCCGCGGCGCGATCCACCTGCTGGTGGAGGGCCGAGACGAGCTCGTGGGCGTCGCCCTGCCGGCGCCGGATCGCGGCGATGGCGCGGAGCGCGGCGAGGTTCGCGTAGTCGATGTCGAGGACGCGGTTCCAGTCGTCGAGCGCGAGGTCGTCGCGCTCGAGCTTGCCCTCGAGCGTGCGTGCCTTGCGCGTGAGGATGTTCACGCGGTCGTCGTCGCTCTGCGCGATGTCGTACTGGCGCTCGAGGATGTCGACGAGCTCGCGCCACATCTGCTGCTGCTCGTAGAGGTTCGCGAGCGCAGTCAGCGCCTCCGGATCCTCGCCGCGGAGATCGAGCACGATCTTCCACGTGTCGATCGCCTTGTTCGGATCGTTCAGGCGCTCGGCGGCGAGGTGCGCGATCTTCGCGCGGATCTCCGCCTCCGCGACGTCGCCCGACGCGTTCTCGAGCTCGCGCTCGTAGACGCCGTTGAGCTCGACCCAGTTCTCCTGCGCCTCGTAGATGCGCGCGAGCGCCTGGATCGCGCCTTCGTGCGTCTTGTCGAGGTTGTCGAAGATCTGGCGGTACGCACGCGTCGCGTTCGGGATGTCACCGAGCCGCGTCTCGTACACCTCACCGAGGCGCGCGTAGAGCTCCGTCAGCTCGAGGTCGTCGGCCGGCGCGCGCACGCGCATCTCGAGGACCGCGGCGAGGTCCGCCCACGACTCGATGGAGAGGTAGATGCGATCGAGGTTGGCGAGCGCCTCGGGATCGAGCTCCTCGACCGACAGGACGTAGCGGTAGGTCTCGATCGCCTTCTCGACGTCGCCGAGATCGTCCTCGAACGTCTTCGCGAGACGGCGTCCGATGATGCACTGGACGTTCTTGTCCGTGTGGACGCCGAGGATGTCCGCGTAGGCGTTCGCGAGCGTCTCCCACCCGCCGTCGATCGTGGCCGCGAGGCGCGGAGCCTCCTCACCCGATTTTTCGTCGAGCGGGAACTCCTTGAGGGCCCGGATGTACACGTCGAGCGTGCGCACCGGGTCCATCAGCTTCTCCTCGAGGAGATCCGCGATGCGGTAGTAGGCGGCGAGGCGCTCCTCGTTGTCCGCCAGGGGGGGTGCCCCCTCACTCCCCCCGACGACCGGCGTGTGAGCGAGCTGCGCCTCGTGGACGCCCACGAGCTTCTCCCACTCGCCCGCAGCGCGGTAGAGCGGCTCGAGGATCTCGGCGATCTCGAGCTGCTTGATGCCGGCCGCGAACAGGCCCTCGAGCGCCTGGAGCGCGTTCTCGTGCTCGGGCGCCGCCGCGAGCACGTCGCGGTAGGCGTTGATCGCGCCGTCGATGTCGTTCAGGTAGCTCTGGCGAACCTGACCGAGGCGGTACTTGAACTCGAGGATCTCGTCGGGCGTCTGGCCGATCTCGGCCTCGCGCTCGAGGATGGCCGCGAGCTCCGCCCACCGCTCGGTGTACAGGTAGAGGCGATCGAGCGAGCGGACCGCCGTCTGGTTGTCCGGCTCGACCTCCATCACGCGCCGGTAGCGCCCGATGGCGTTCTCGACGTCCTCGAGCTGCACCTCGTAGATCTGGGCGAGGCGCAGGCCGAGCTCGATGAACCGGTCGGGCATCTCCGCGAGCTTGTCGAGCTCGGCGTCGTAGAGCTGCGCGACCTGCGGCCAGCGGTTGACCACCATCGCGAGGCGCTCGAGGTTCTGCAGCGTCGCCTCGTTGCCGTTGTCGAGCTCGAGGGCGCGCGCGTACGTCTCGAACGCAGCGCCGTGGTTCTCGAGCGCGTCCTCGTAGAGCCGCGCGATGCGGTGGAGCAGATCGACCTTCGTGAAGACGTCCTCGGCGTGCGCGACCTGCACCTCGTGGACGCTGATGAGCTTCGGCCAGTCGCTCGCCGCCTCGTAGACCGGCTCGAGGACCGCCGCCGCGCCGAGCGGATCCTTGTCACCGCGCTTGAGGCCTTCGAGCGCCTGCAGCGTCGGCTCGTGATCGACCTGGCGGTGGAGGATCTCGCGATAGAGCTCGATGGCGCGCCCGACGTCGTCGAGGCGCTTCTCGTAGAGCTCCGCGATCCGGTACTGGAAGCTGATCGCCTCGTTCGGGTCCGCGCACATCTCGCTCTCGCGCGTCAGGATCCCGAGCAGCTCCTGCCAGTTCTGCGCTTGCTCGTAGAGGACGTCGAGGCGGGAGAGCGCCTGGAGATCGTCCGGATCGAGCTCGAGGATCTTCGTGTACGTCTCGATCGCCTGCTCGACGCTGCCGAGCTCGCGCTCGTAGACCGCGCCGACCTGGTAGTAGATGCGCTTCTTCTCGTCGGGATCGGCGACGAGCTCGGCCTTCCGTTCGTAGACCGCGAGGAGGTCCTGCCAGCGCGACAGACCGAGGTAGCGCTTGATGAGCGCGTCGAGCGCGCGGATGTCGTCCTCGTCGATCGCGAGGACCTTCTTGTAGACGGCGATCGCCTCCTCCGGCTTCTCGAGGACGTCCTCCTCGATCGCCGCGGCCTGGAACAGAGCGTCCTTCTGATCCTGCGGCTCGGTGAGGATCTCCGCCTTGCGCTGGAGGATCTGCGAGAGCTCCGCGTAGCGCTCCGTCTGCCGGTACAGGCGCTCGAGCGACTCGGCGGCCGCGAGGTGCGTGCCGTCGATGTCGAGCACGCGCGTGTAGAGCGCGATGGCCGTGTCGACGTCGCCGATGTCCGCCTCGTAGACGTGCGCGGACATCATCGTCAGCGTCGCGCCGAGGGTCGGATCGTTGCCGACGACCTCGGTGCCGAGCTGGCGGTACACCGAGGCGAGATCCTCGAAGCGACCCGTCGCGCGCGCGACGCGATCGATCTGCTGCTGCGTCAGCTCGTTCGCCGGGTCCTCGCGGAGCGCCCGAGCGAGCGTCGCGAACGCGTTGTTCAGATCCGCGGCCGCGTCCTCGTAGAGCTGGGCGATCTGGTGGAGCAGCTCCACGCGCCGCATCGGGTCCTCGCTGCGGCGGACCTGGACCTCGTGCGCGCCGATGAGCTTCTGGTAGTCGCCGATCTGCCGGTACAAGGGCTCGAGCAGGTCGGCGATCACGAGCTCGTAGTTCGGATCCTGACCGAGACGCTCGAGGGCCTCGAGCGCCTGGGCGTTCGAGATGTCACGTTCGAGGACCGAGCGGTACCCGTCGATCGCCTGCTCGATCAGGTTCATCTGCGTCTCGCGCAGCGCCGCGAGACGGAGCATGAGCGCGATCTGCGTCTCGTCGTCGGTGGCGAGCGAGAGCTGCGCCTCGAGGTTCTCCGCGAGGTCGCCCCACATGCGCTGCCGCGTGAAGAGCTGATCGAGCGCCGCGAGCGCCGTCTGGCTCGCAGGATCGAGCTCGAGCACGCGCTTGTAGCACTGCACGGCGTCGTCCGGCCGCTCGAGCTGATCGTCGTAGATGCGCGCCATGCGCACGTAGAGCTGCTCGCGCTCCGCCGGATCGGCGGTCTGCTCGATGCGCCGCTCGATGACGCCGATGAGATCCGTCCAGCGCTGCGTGCGCGTGAACAGCGCCTCGAGAGCGTCGAGCGCCTCGGCGTCGCCGGGGTCGAGCGAGAGCACGTGGAAGTAGCCCTTCGCCGCGTCGTCGACGAGGCCGAGCGCCTCGTCCTCGATGCGCGCCGAGAGCATCCAGTAGCTGCGCGCGAGGACGGCGTCGGTCAGGTTCTCACCGATCGACTCGTACAGCTCGGTGAGCGCCTTCCACGCGTTCGAGATCTCCGCGATGCGCTGGATCTCGGCGCGCGTCTCGTTGTGGTGCGGCTGCTCGCGGAGGGCCGCGGCGAGCGCACGGAACGCGCGATCGTGATCGTTGAGCATCTCGCTCGACACGCGCGCGACCTTGCGCAGGAGCGCGACGCGCTTGTCGCTGTCGCCCTCGGCCTCGGCGAGGATGTCGAGCGCGACGAGCAGCTTCGGCCAGTCTCCCCTCTCCTCGTAGATGTTCTCGAGGATGGCGGCGGCCTCGGCGCGCAGCTCGGGGTTCTCGAGCAGCGCCTCGAGCGCCTCGCGCGCGCCGGTGTGCTGCGCGTCGAGGAAGAGGATCTCGCGGTAGTTCTCGAGCGCGCCCGCCGGGTCACCGGTGTGCTTCTCGAGCGTCTGGCCGAGGCGGAACTTCAGATCGATGAGCTCCTCCTCGGTCACGTCGAGCTCGATGCGGCGGCGGAGCGTGTCGACGTACGGCTCCCAGCGCTCGAGCTGGCCGTAGAGGACGTCGAGCGCCTTGAGCGCGTGCGCGTCCGTCGGCTCGTCCTCGAGCACTGCGTTGTACGTGTCGATCGCCTTGTCGAGATCCTTGACCTCGGTCTCGTAGAGCTTCGCGATCTCGTAGGAGATCTGCTTCTTCTCCTCGTGATCCGTCGAGAGCTCGCGGCGCTTCTCGTAGATCTGGAGGAGGTCCTCGTACCGCGACGTCGCGCGGTAGAGGCGCTCGAGGGCGGCGAGCGCCTCGGCGTTCTCGCTGTCCGCGTCGTAGACGGCGCGGTAGACGCCGAGCGCCTCGTCGATCTGGTTCATCTCCTCGACGAGCACGCGACCGAGCTTCAGACGGAGCGTGATCGCCAGGTGCGCGTCGCCGGCGTCGATCGCCTGCTCGATCGCCGTGCGGTACGCGTCGGTGAGCTCCTGCCACTGGCCCGTCGCCTTCGCGGCGCGCTCGACGTCGACGGTGGTCTGCTCGTCGGCCGGGAAGAGGACGAACGCGGACAGGTAGCGCGCGAACGCCTTCTGCGGCTCGCGCACCTTGCCTTCGTAGAGGGCCGCGACCTCACGGAGCAACGCGAGCTTCTGGTACGCGTCCTCCTCGTGACCGAGCTTCACCTCGATCGCGTTCGCGAGGGCCTTGCTGTTGTTGGCCGCCGTGTAGATCGGGATGAGGGCCTCCGCGGCGCGGAGGTTGTCGGCCTCGAGGTCGAGGATCTTCTCGTAGGCGCGCGCGGCGCGATCGTTCTTCTGCTTCTTGTCCGCCCAGAGCTCGGCGATCTTGAAGAGCAAGCCGATCTTGGCGGTCTTGTCCTGCTCCTTCGACTCCTGCTGCTCGAGGACGCGGATGAACTCGTCCCACTTGCCGCTCTCGGCGTAGAAGACCTCGAGGTCGTCCCAGCGGCCGAGCGCCAGGTACTTCTTCTTGAGGGCCTCCTGCGCCTTGCGATCGTTCGGCTCGATCGCGAGCAGCGCCCGCCACGCGTTGACCGCGCCCTCGTCGTTGCCCAGACGGTCGCCGTAGATCGTCCCGAGCTTCGTGAGGATCTGGATCTTCTGCGCGTCCTCGTACGTGACCTCGACCTGCCGCTCGAGGACGTCGACGAGCTTCTCGAAGTCCTTGCTCCTCTCGTAGAGCGCGGCGAGCGCACCGAGCGCCTCGACGTTCGAAGGATCGCTGTCGAGCACCTGCTGCCAGAGCTCGATGCAGACGTCGGGCTTCTTGACGCGCTCGGTGGCGAGCTTCGCGATCTCGAGGAACTTCCGCGCGCGCTCCTCTCCGTAGAGGCGCTCCGCTTCGCGTCGCTCGAGACCGAGGAGCTTCTCCCAGTCGCGACGCTTCTCGTACATCTGCCGGAGATACGTGATCGCGTTCTGGTTCTCCGGGTCGATGTTGAGAACGGCCTCGTAGGCCTTCACGGCCTCGGCCTGGTTCGCGAACTTGCCCGTGTAGAGCTCGGCGGCCTTCGTGTAGAGGGCGACCTTCTCCTCCGGCTCCGGAACGAGCTGCGCGAGCTGGAGCAGCGTCTTGACGTACTCGTTGTACCGCTTGTTCGCCTCCTGCTTGTCGGCGAGCGCGCGGAGCTCGGCGATCTTGGCCGCGTCGACGCCCTCGGCGGCCGGAGCGGGAGCCGGCGCGGGCTCGGGCGCGGGCTCGGCCGGCGCGGGCGCCGGCTCGGCCGCGGGCGGCGAGCTCACGGCCGCAGGCGGCGAGCTCACGGCCGCGGGCGGCGAGCTCACGGCCGCAGGCGGCGAGCTCACGGCCGCAGGCGGCGGGACCGAGCCGCGGGCCTGCGCCGGCGGCGGAACCGACTGGCGAGCCTGCGCGGGCGGCGGGACCGACTGCCGTTCCGCGGGCGGAGCCTGGTCGGGCACGCTCGCGCGACGGGCGTCGAAGCCCTGCGGCGGCGGAGAGGTCTCCTTCTGACCGGGCGGAGACACGCTCCCGCGCGAGGGGATCACGGAGATCGTCGGCGCGGGCTGCCGGTTCGAGAGCGACTCGCCGATCTGCGCCTCGAACGCGCGCAGCACGGGGTGCTCGGGACTGATCTGGCTGAGGCGCTCGAAGACCGTGCGCGCGCGGATCAGGTTGCCGAGCTGACGCCACGCGATCGTTCCGGCCTGCGCGAGGAGGAACGTCGCGTTGCCGTTCTCGCCGGCGTGCGTGACCGCCTCCTCGGCGAGCGAGAGCACGCGATCCCAGTCGCCGCCCTTCCGGCCGTACGCATCACGCAGGTAGTGGAAGGCGCCCTCGTTCTCGGGATCGAGCTTGATCGCCTCCTCGAGGAACTTCGCGCCGATGTCGACGTTCTGGTGCCGCGACACCCAGCGCGTTCCGAACGTGAGCGCGAGCCGCGCACGGGCCTGGCGCTGCGGCTCGGCCTGGAGGAGCCGATACTGGAAGCTCTCGAGCTCCTCGAGGCGACCGAGCTCGCCCATCGCTCCCTCGAAGAGCGCCGCCGCCTGCTTGTTGGCCGGATCGGCGGCGTACGCGCGCTCGAGCAGACCGATGACGGCATCGGGCTGGAAGCGCCGCGTGATGCGCGCAGCGCGGAGGAACAGCCGGCACCGAAGCGCGGGCTCCGCCGACGCATCCTGCGCGTTCGTGACGAGCACGTTCACGTGCGACTGCCACGAGCCGCTCTCCGCCTGCACGTCCTCGAGGCACGCACGCGCCTCGGCGTTCTGACCGTTGCTCGTCGCGAGCGAACGCGCGTACGTGCTCGTCGCCTTGTCGTAGTCGCCGAGATCACAGAGCACGTCGCCGAGCTCGAGGAGCAGCTCGCTCGCGACCGGGCCTTCCTTGTGCGTGCGAAGCTCCAGCTCGAGGAGCTTCTGCACCATGTTCAGCTTCCCGAGGCCCCAGTACACCGCACGCGCGGCCTCGAGGCTCTCCGAGAGCGCAGGATTGAGCTTGTAGGCGTCTTGGAAGTGCTTCAGCGCTTTGACGCCCGCGAGGAACTTCGATTCGAGGACCTGGCCGAGGCGCAGGTGAAAGCGAGCCTTCACCTCGGCGGCGCTCGACGACTGGATGCCTCTCTCGAGCTCCTCGACGAGCCCCTGCCAGTCGCGAACGTTTTCGAGGTGCTTTAGACGTTCCTGCAGGTCCATGGATTCCCTCGGTTATCCCCAAACCGAAAATGCCGCCGCCGGATCGCAAGGCTATCAGAGCCCAACGCGATGTGGGGGGCCATGATCACTTTCTGGGCACGGTCGGACCGCCGAGCCTCCCGAGCCCGCGGCTCGAGAGACGACCCGGCGCCTTTCGTCTTGATCCCGTCGGACGCGTGTGGGCGTGCACCGGCGCGCGCCGAGGTGATGGCCATCCCCAGCACTCCCGCGCGCGGGCCCGCTCCTCGCCACGATCCGTCGATCGGCGCGCCGATCCCACACCCCGTCGGCGAGCACGGCACGAGCGGAGGAGCGAGACGCGGCGCGCGCTCGGACGGGCGCGGACCGCTTCTCACGCCTGCGTGCTGCTCTCGAACGAGGTCGGAGTCGGTAGGCCGAGTCACTTATTGAAGTGTGCCGCCCAGCTTCGACGCGAGCTGCTGAGCCTGCTGGCACTGATCAGCGTATCGCTGAGCAGCGCCACCTTTGCAAATCATCTTCTGGAAAGACTGGAGCTGAGCCATTGCCTCGCTCTTGCGCGGAGGGTTCAGGCTCGCGTACGCCGCGCCGAGGTTGAAGAACGCGATCGCCTGCCCCGACTCGTTGCACTGCCCGCAGGCCTTCTTCGCGGCCTCGTACGACGAGACGGCCTTCGAGAGATCGCCCCTGCGCTCGTGGATGTCGCCGAGGAGGCTGTGGATGACGAAGAGCGCCTTGTCGCCCTCCTTCGCGAACGAGAGCGCCTGCGTGAGAACCTGCTCCGCCTCGTTGATGTAGTTGAGGCGGATGTAGAGATCGGCGAGCGGTCCGTAGAACGAGAGGTTGTCCGGCTTGCGCAGGATCGCGTTCGTGTACGACTGGAGCGCTCCGGCCTCGTCGTCGAGGTGCAGGTTCACCTCGGCGAGCTCGAAGTGCGCGTCGGCGATGTTGGGATCGAGCTTGATCGCCTCCTCGAGAGGCCCCTTCGCGTCCGCCCAGCTCACGGGCCCCTTCTCCGCCTGACGAGCGAGCGCGAGGCCGTGGAGGAAGAAGTAGTTCGCGAACTTCGGCGCGAGCTTCTCCGCCTTCGCGCACGTGCTCGCGACTTTGTCCCACTGCTCCTTCTTCTGGTAGCCCAGCGCGAGCTTCCACAGGATCCTGTGGTTCGTCGGATCGAGGTTCGTCGCCTGCTCGTACTTGGAGATGGCGCCGTCGATGTTCACCGCCCTCTCCTGGTCCCCCTCGTTCGCGAGGTTGACGGCCTCGATGCTGTTGCGGCTGCAGCCCGCGCCGGCAAAGGTCGTCACCGCCAGACCCGCGAGAACCGCTGCGAGAACGCTCTTCATGACCGCCGGATAGTAGGCAACTCTCAAGCCTTTCACAAAGAGGAATCACGGCCGGCCCCACGGCTCCGTGGCTCCGACCTCGAGCGGTCCGTCCTCCAGTCCGTCCTCCGTCCTCCGCCCTCCGTCCTCAGCTCTGCAGAGAGCGGCCTTCCGACGAGACTGGAGCGCCTCGGGGCGGCGCGCGGGGGCTCGTGCGGGGCCTCGCGACGACACGCGGGAGCCTCGCGACGACACGCGGCGACGTCGCGACGACAGCAGGCGTCTTGCGACGAGACGGAGACGCCCACGCCGCTCGACGGTGCGGCCCAAATGCGCCGAAGGCCGCGCAGCAGTGCGCGGCCTTCGTGCAGTCTACACGCAATCGGTCGGGGCTACTCGCCCGGGCTGAAGATGATCGGGTAGACGACGGTGACGATGCCGCCTTCGGGCTGCGGGAACGACAGGTTTCCGAAGCCGCGGACGACGCACTGGATGACACCCTGATCCGGGAGCTCGCTGCCGCCGTCCTGCGCCGTGGCGACCGCGCCGGAGCGGTCGATGACGAACTTGACCGCGACACGACCCGCGAGGCTCGGGTTGTTGCGCAGACCGTTCTCGTAGCAGAGACGGAAGCGGCCGAAGTTCTGGCGGACGATACGCTGGATGACCTCCGGCGGGAGGCGGCCGTTGACCTGCGTCGTGCCCTGGCGAAGCCTGGGCGCCTTCGTCTGGTGCGACCCGCCGAGGCGGCCGTGACCGTTACCGAAGCCCTGGCCCGTGCCGGTGCCGGCGCCGTGGCCGAGCGTACCGATGTTGCCGAGGCCGATGCCTTCACCGCGGCCGCCACCGCCCTCGCCGACGCCCGAGAGGCCGAGACCGCCGGCGCCGAACGCGTCGCCGATCGAGTCGCCCCACATGTTGCCGCGCGCGGACAGCGGGTCGTTGCCGAGCGAGTCGTCGCGGCCCCACGGCGCCGTCGGAGCGTTCGGGTCGCCGCCCGCGCCGACGTTGATGAGGCCGATCATGCCGAACTCCTGCGCCTCGCGGAGGGCGGCCTGCCGCGCGATGTGCGGATCCGGGTTGTCCGCCGGGCCCTGCACGCCGTAGCGCTTGTTCGTGTCCTTGGTGTTCGGGTTCCCCATCGAACCCTCTTCACCCTTCGCACGCGTGCCGGTGCCGCCTTCCTTGTTGTCGGCGTTGTTGTCCGCGACCTGCTCGGTCTCCTTCTGCTCCTGCTCACGCTCGGCCGCAGCGTTGAGCATCTTCTGCATGAGGAGGAGCTGATCGCGATCGATCGCCTCCGCGTCGTCGGCGCCCATCCGCGGCATGAAGAACGCCATCGAGGCGACGATGCCGACGTGGAGGAGGAAGGAGAGACCGATGAACATGTACGCGGCCGGCTCGAAGCTCGAGAAGAGGCCGACCGGCGGAGCCTTGCCCGCGTTGACCGCGCTGACCTCGAAGATGAGGCCCGAGCCTTCGAGCTCCATCTTCGCCTTCGCGTTGCTCGGGAGGTCGAACTCGTGCGCGCCGCTCAGCTCCGTGGACGGACGCGCGCGCCCGGACGAGATGAGGTCCTGGAACGTGAACGTCCCCTGCCCGGGGATCTCCACTGTGCCCGTCGTGCGCGGCAGCATGATGAGCGTCGCGCTGACGCCGCGGGCGACGACGATCGGCGCGCGCGTCGTGCCGAGCACCTCGCTCGGGACGAAGTAGTCCGAGCCCGCCTCCTCACCGACGAAGAAGCTCTTCGGAGGCGAGTTGTGCGCGACGTGGAGCGTGTTCTGGTCCCACTTGACGAGGACCTCGATCGCCGCCGCGTGCGTCTCGACCTCGTCCGGGTGGACGTCGGGGCCGCTCTTGATGAGCGAGTACGTGTACGGCTGGTTCGGATCGAAGTCGCTGCCGCCGGGCGCGTTGATCGCGAAGCCGCCGGCCTGATCGGTCGCCGACGCGACGAACGGGTTCGCGGGCGCGAACGGGTTCGCGACGACCGCGAACGGATTGGCCGCGGCGAACGGGTTGGCAGCAGGCGCAGGCGGCGGAGGCGGCGCGCTGCCCGACGGCGCCGCGAACGGGTTCGGCGCGGGCGCGGCGGGCGGCGCCGGCGGAGGCTGCGAGGCGGCGGCCTGCGCGAACGGGTTCGGCTGGCCGGGCTGGCCCATGATGGCGGTGTTCCCCGGACCGCCGGCGGGCTCCATCGCCTCCGTCGGCGTGTTCACCTGCGGAAGCATCTGCGGCGTGGGCGCAGGCGTCGGGACCGGAGCCGCCGGCATCGCGGCCGTCTGACCGGCGTTCGCGAGCTCGGCGCTCTCGAGGTGAATCATCGTGGACCCGATCTGGATCTGGTCGCCAGGCCGGATCTTGCACTTGTTCACCCGCTGCCCGTTCACCATCGTCCCGGGCTCGTTTCCGAGATCGATGAGCGTGATGTCGTTCGGGCCGGCGACCTCGATCACCGCATGCATGCGCGACGCGAGATCATCGTCGACACGCAAGTGGCTGCGCGGGTCCTTACCGACCTTCACGATATCCTGGGCGATCGTGTCCCTCCGAACGAGCTGATCGCCCTGATAGAGCGCGAACGTCAGCGCAACCTTCGCCTTGCCTTCCATCGCTTCGACCTTTCCTGTGCCGGTGCCGTCGCCCAATGCCCTTTCGCGGCAGCTAGTGCGCTCGTGCGCTCTCTATGAGATCAGAGGTTCTCGACGCTCTTCAACATCTCGGGCACGAAAGACGTGCGCGGCCGGATGAGCGTCGTGCGGACGGGTCCCGGGCGGACGCGGATCGTGGCGTCGTTGGGACCGAAGCCTCCCGCCGCGAGCGGATCGTCGGAGAACTCGTAGCCGTAGCCCTCTTCCTTCCCGGTGCTCACGGTCGTCTTCACACCGCCGGCCCCCTGCGCGAAAGCCGACGCGCTCGAGAGGACGAATGCTGCTGCGACCAGACCGAACAGAACCCGCTTCATTGATTCGCTCCTCACCTTCCACGTAGCCAGCACCGAGGTGCCGGCGTACGCACGTTAGCGGCATTCGCCGCGTCGGGGTAAGTCTTCGCTGCTTCCGATGAGAGCCGACGCTCGCCGCGCCGGAATCCAATTCCTGAAGAATTGTGCGCCGGGATTACAGTGACAGTGTACCGCCGGCCGGGTGTCGAGGCAAGGTTCTTGACGTCTCGATTGCGCACGATCTCGCTCGACGCGTCCGTCGGTCCGACGCACCAGCGGCGCGTTCCAGACGAACTGACAATGTCTGGGACCGAAGGTTCCCGTCTCGCGAACACGTGATCGCGATCGCGTCTTGGGTACGCGCAAAAGCCGCACGTAATAGACCGTCCTCGTCCGAATTTTCCAGCGCGGCGCGGGTGAGCTCGTGATGCGAGACGCACGCACACGCGCACGCCGCGTCCTTCGCTCAAATGTCGCGAGCCTCTCTCGCGTCGTCCGCGAGAGAGGCTCGCCCGCATGCGCCGTCGCGCCGCGAAGGTCGACGGCTACTTGCCGCCGCCCGTCTGCACGTCCCTCTGCTCGTTGGCGTCCATCTTGAGGAACGCGATCGTGTCGTCGATGTCGCCCAGACGACCGAAGTCCTTCACGCCGTCGCCCTTCACGCGCTTCACGGCGCCGTCGTACTCCGGCTTGCCGGACGCCTTCTCGAGGAACGTCTGGAAGATCTGCTTCGCCTGCTCGAGCGTCGCGATCGTCTTCGCCTTGTCGCCGCCCGCCTTCGCCTTGAACTCCTGGGTGAGGATGCCCTCGTTGTAGTAGGCGTCCGGACGGTTCGGGTCGATCTTCTTCGCGGCGTCGAGCTCCGCCTGCACCGCCGCGACGAGCTGATCGTAGTTGGGCTCGGCGCCCGTGATCGGCCCGCGGATGGCGAGCGCCAGACCGAGGTGCGCGTCGTAGTCGTTCGGGCGGAGCTGGAGCGCCTTGCGATAGGCCTGCGCCGCCTGCTCGAAGCCGCGGAACCCGAGGTTGACCGCGGCGTAGTTCATGTGCGCCTCGAAGAGCTTCGGATCGAGCTTCGCGGCCGTCGCGAACTCCTGCACGGCGCCGTTCACCTGACCGAGCTCGTACTGGATGAGACCCGCGGTGTTGTGGATCGGCGCGTAGTTCGGGTTCTTGCGGATCGCCTGCGAGCAGACGAGCGCCGCGAGCTCGAGCTGCTGGACGTCCGCGCGCTTCTCCTTCGACGCGTGCGTGATGACCTGACGCCCCTTCGCGCTCTTCGACGAGCCCTTCACCGCTCCAGCGCGCTTCTTCGCGAGCTGGAAGTAGTAGAGAGCGAGCTGGTTGAAGGCCGGCATGTACGCGTCGTCGATCGCGAGCGCGCGCTGCAGATTCAGCTTCGCGCAGTCCATGTCGTCCTTGCAGCCCTGACCGCCCTGCGAGCTGTCACGGGCCATCTGCACCATCGCGAGGTTGACGAGCGCGGGGACGTTCTGGAACTGCGCGTCGGTCACCGCCTGCTGCAGCGAGGCGATCGCCGCGTCCTCGTTGCCGTCGGCCTTGTACTGGTAGAGCGCGAGCTGCGCGCGCGCGTGGTGGAACTTCGGATCGAGCTGGAGCGCCTGCTCGAACTTCGCCTTCGCGTTCGCGTCGTCGTTGCAGCGCTGGTACGCGAGCCCCGCGTTGAAGATCGCCTGAGCGCTACGACCGACGGCCTCGAACTGCGACGCGACCTCCTTGCAGGCGGCGTCCGACCAGTCGTTCTTCCTGTCGTGCTCGACGAACGCGTCGAGCGCGGCGTTGTACTTCGCCTGCTCGTCCTTGGTGAGCTTGATGGAGCCCCCACCCCCACCCTTGCCGACGGCGCTCGGGTCCTTCGCCCCGGAGTTGCCGCCGCCGCAGCCGGCGAGGACGACGAGCAGTCCAGTCGTGATCAAAGCCGAAACGCGCTTCATGGGAGTCTCTCTTCCTCTGATGGGCGAGGCCTCGGGCCTCGGGCCTCGGGCCTCCACGAAGGCCCTACTCGAATCTCTTGGACTTCAGGGGGGCCGGAGCCCTTGCTCCTCCGTGGAGCTCGGCTCCGGCCGATCCGTTGCTCGAGGCCTGAGGCCTGAAGCCTGAGGCCCGACCGCTCCTCACTTCTTCGCGCCCGCAGCCTTGTCGTCGGCGGGCCGATCCGGTGCGGCCGCCGGCGGGTGCCAGAAGGTGCCGTCCGGCAGGACCGGCGGGAGCTTCTCGTCGAGACCGCTGTTCGCGAGCGTGGGCGCGCCGCGCAGCTCGTCGACGACGTGGTACTCGGCCTTGTAGTTCTTCGCGAGCCACACCTCGCAGGCGCGGGAGAACTCGTCGAAGTACTGGAACTTGACCGACAGATCGAGGCACTTCTTGAGTGCCGGCTTCGCGCGATCCCGCTTGAAGGGCTCGCTCGCCGCGTCGAGCGCGTCGTAGTACGTGCCGCGGATCTCGGGGTCCTTCTTCCACGCCTCCGGGATCGGAGCGCGGCGGAAGTCGTCCACGAAGTCACCCCACATGAGCCCGGCGCGCGAGCCTGCCGCGATGACCCACTTCGGCGGCGGGACCGGCTTGAGGTCGAGGATCTTCACGTACTCGGGCTCGACCTTCTGAATCGCCTGGCTCTTCTTCGTGTACCAGTCCTTGACCTTCGTGTTGATGTGCTTGAGGACGGAGGCCTTGTCGCCGGGCCCCTTGTACTCGGGGAACTTCAGCGGCTCGACCTCGGCCTTGCGGCGCTCCTCGGCGGCGAAGAAGTACGCCTCGCCGACCGCGTTGAGCGCCTTCGCGAGACGACGCTCCTTCTGCGTCGCGTCCTCGGTCGGGTACGCCTCTTTGATCTTCTGCTCGGCCAGACCCGGGTTCGACCAGAGCGCGCGGACCTTCGCGTACTCGGCCTTCGCCTGGTTCATCTGGCCCTTCAGGTTCGTGTACGCGCGTGCGAGCGTGGCGTGCGCTTGGACCTGGATGTCGGGCGCGGCCTTGCCGATGACGTTCATCGACCCGGCGAGCGCGGAGCGCGCCTTGTCCCACTGCTCCTGCTCCGCGTAGTGCGCGCCGATCGCGAACGCGATCTGCGCGGTCTGCGCGGGCTTGCTCGCGCCGTAGTTCTTCTGGAACAGCTTCGCGTCCTCGATCGCGAGATCGGGCTGACCGAGACCGAGACGGAGGATGACCGCGTCGGAGAGCGCCTTCTCGGCGTCCGGCCCCTTCGGATCGATCTTCGCGTACTTCTCGTACCACTCGGCCGCGAGGTCGTAGACCGCGATGGCCTGGTAGTTACCGCCGATCTCGTACGTCGCCCTCTTGGCGAGCGGCGAGTTGCCCTTCGTCTTCTCGTCGAAGGCGAGGAGCTCGCGGCGCGCTGTGATCGCCTTCGCGATGAGGCGAGCCGCCTGGAACGCGCGCGCGGCGTTGTAGACGATCTCGTCGCACTTCTCCGCCTGCGGAGCCTGACCCGCGTTGACCGGGTCCTTGCAGTAGCGGCGGAACATCTCGTAGTACGACGTGCCCGCCTTCTCGTAGAGGCTGATCGCGTCCTTGCCGCCCTCCTTGTCGGCGCGCTCGACGAGCTTCTGCGCCTTCAGGCGGAGGATGTCGACCTGGATCTTGTTGAGCGTCGTGCACTGCTCGGCGTTCTTGTTCGCCTTCTCACCCGTGCAGTAGAGCTCGATGAACTTCGGGACGTCCTGCTCCATGTCGTCGAAGCAGCTCGTCTTCTCGAAGTGCGAGCCGAGCACGTTGATGCTCTCGAGGTAGAGCTGCGCGGCGTAGATGCCGACGTCGCGATTGGAGTGCTCCATCGCGATCTCGCGGAAGCCGATCGCCGCCTCCTCCCAGTGCTGCGCCTCGAAGTAGGTGCGGGCGCGCGCGTACTTGACCTCGACGAGCTGCTCCTGGCCGGCCTCGTCGTTCGGGGCGGGCTTGATGTAGCAGATGTACTTGTTGAAGGCCGAGACCATGCCCTTCTGGTTCTCGGTCATCTCCTTCGGCTTGAGCCGCTCGGCCTCCGCCTTCTTGTCCTTCTCCTTCCCCTCCTTCTTCTGTCCAGGGAGGTTGCCGGCGCCCTTCTTGGCGGCGTCTCCCTTGTGCATCTCGTCGTAGATGTTCTGGTAGCAGAGCACCGCGGCATACGCGGCCTCGGCGGCCTCGGGCGCGCGCGGGTTCTCCTGGACGACGGAGTCGAAGGCCGGGCCGCACTTCGCCCAGTCCTTCTGGAAGTAGAGGAGGTCCGCCATCGCGTACTTGATCTTGTAGATGGTCGGCCAGTCCTCCTTGACGATGCGCGGGAACTCGAACTTGCTGAACTCCTCCGCGTTCCAGTTGTCGACGACCTTCTTGTAGAGGGCCGCCGAGAGCGCCATCGTCTTCGGGTCACCCGTGCCGCGCTGCCCCTGCGAGCCGACGGCCTCGAGGTGCCACGCCATCGCCGTCTCGGTCGTGAGGGCGGCCGTCTTGTTCGCACACTCGAACTTCTGCTCGGCCGTGTAGTTCCCCTTCTTGACCTCCTGGAACACCTTCACCTGGTTCTCGATCTCCTTGACGATGGCGTCCTTGTTTCCGGACTTCATCGCCATGGTCGCCTCGGTGATGTGTGCCTGGTAGACGCAATGACGCCCGCTCTTGTCGCGGGTCATCAGGTCCTTGTAGAGGATGATGGCTTCCGGATAGTGGCCGGTATCCAGGTAGTTGGTACCGAGCTCGTCCATCATCCGGAACGTCTTCTCGTTCGACCCGGCCGAGTCGCCCGAGATGTTGCGCATGAAGTTGTAGGCCTGCGCCGGATCACCCTTCAGCGCGTAGACCGGGATGACGTCCTTGCGCGCCGAGTCGGCGAGCTTCGTCGCGCCCGGAAGCTGCGGGTACGCAACGCCGAAGTCGATCGTCTTCTTGAAGGCGTTGAGCGCCTTGTCGAGCTCGCCCTTGTTCCAGAAGACGTAACCGAGCTTGTACCAGGCGTAGCCGTAGACCTTGTTCTGCGGCGGCGGGTACTTCGTGACCTCGGTGTAGGCCTGCGCGGCGAGATCCCACTTGCTCGGATCGCCCTGCGCCTCGTTGAAGAACAGCTCGCCGAACGCGAGGTACGCGTTCGGGATGTACTTCGACTGCGGCGCCTTCTTGATGAGGTCGTAGTAGACGGCGCGCGCGTTCTTGAGGTCGTTCGCCTGCTCGTACTCGTAGGCGAGGTAGTAGAGGACCTCGTCGAGCTGCCCGTAGTTCGGGTACTCCTTGACGATGATGTGGTAGTACTCGATCGCCTTCTTGCGGGCGGCCTTCATGACCGCGTCCGCCTGGTTGGCCTGCGTCTGCTGCTGGCCCGCGGCGGTCGGGTTCGTCTTCTTCAGCTCGTCCCGCTTCATCTCCGCCTGCACCTTGTCGCGGAAGGCGGCGGACTCGAGCTCGACGTACGCCTCCGCAAGGCGGCGAGCGAGCTGCGGGCGATCGGGCTTGTTCTTCGCCGTCGTCTCGAAGAGGCGCTCGAGGCCCTGGATCTCGGTGACGAGCAGCGCACGCTGACGCGCCTGGAGGCGGCTCTTTCGCTCGTCGCGCGGAGCCTCCTCGATCGCCGGCTTGCTCGGCTTCGTCTGCTGCTGCTTCTTCTTCAGATCGGGCGCCGCCGGCGCCGAGTGGAAGCTCGTCGTCGGCGTCTTGCTGCCCTTGAACTCCTTCGGCGCGACGCCACCGGCGCAGGCGTTGAGGGACTGCTTCGCCTTCTCGCTGATGCAAACGTCGGCGGCGAAGGAGTTCGCACCTACCGTTGTGAAGGCGGCGCCGAACAGTGCGGCTACGACAGGCCACCTCCACCGGGGCCGGTTGGACACTCGAAGGCCGGATGCCGGGCTGCGCCGGACGTTCTTCTCATTCATGGGATCCCCTACCTGCCACACTTCGAGGTGATGGTCTGCCGGTAGAACCCGAGCTCGTCACGCCAGTACTCGCCGTCGAACGGCCAGATGACGTGCTCCTCGTCCGGCTTGACGATGTTGCGCTCGGACTCGACGGCCGTGACCTGCGAGCCTGCGATGGCGGCGTCGAGCTGGTTGCGCTTCGCGGAGGTGATGTCGATGAGAATCTTCGCGCTGTCGCGGAGGTGCTCGTTCAGCTCGTCGAGGTTGCGCTGGTAGCGCTCTCGAGCGAGCTGCCCCGCGTTGCGGACGGCGATGTCGCGCGCGAGCTGGATCGCGTCCTTGACGTCGTTGCCGAGCGCCGAGTCGCGGAACGCAGCCGGCGCCTTCTCGAACCGCTTCGCCTCCTCGTCGAGCACCTGCACGTACTGCAGGTGGCGAAGGAGCTGGCGGTCGCCGAGCGCGTTCTCGACGACGACCTTGATGCGCGGCGGGAGGTTCGCCTTGCCGTCACGCACCTCCTTCAGGAACTTGTAGAACGGCTCGTCCTGATCCTCGCCCTCGAAGCGCTTCACGACGGCGTTGAGGTCGTCGTACATCGGCTGGTACTTCGTCTGGAACCGCGCGACGATCGTCTCCGCGTCGTCGTACTGGCAGTTCGCGAAGTAGATGACCGCCTTCAGGATCTCCGCCTCGGGGTAGTACGAGTTCGGGAAGTAGGGCGACTGGATCGTGTGGATGTTGCCGAGCGCGTGCGCGTAGTCGCCCGCCATGAAGTACGCCCACGACTCCTCGAAGAGAGCGTCGAGCCAGTACTCGCTCGCGACGTCGACCTTGTTCCAGTACTTGACCGCGGCCGACAGCCTCGACGGATCGATGGTCGGCGAGTTCGACTCGTCGAGGCGCACGGACGCCGAGTAGTACGTGCGCGCCATCGAGAGGAACGCGAGGTCCCTCATGCGGTCCTCGTCCTCGATGTCGACGTCGCCGCTGTCGATCGCGCCGACGATGCGCTGGAACGCCCTCACCGCCGGGACGGACCGACGGAGCTGCACGTTGGAGATGCCGCTGAAGAACTGCGCCTTGATGTAGTACTTCGACTGGCGATCGACCTTGCCGAAGAGCCGGAGCGCGTCGTCGTACTGGCGGTTGCGGTACTTGTAACGACCGAGCAGGTAGTTGAGCTGCCAGTAGAGCTCGCGCTGGTTCGGATTGTTGAACTTGTCGATCTGCGAGTCGTTGTACTTGCCGACGCGCTCGACGATGTCCGCGGGCTCCGGCAGGTCGGTCGCGAGCTTCGCGAGCCAGAGCAGCGTCTCGTTGAACTTCAGGTGGTTCGGCTTGTCGGCGATCTCGGAGAAGATGCCGTACGCACCCTGGTAGAACTTCAGCCGGTAGAGCGCGATCGCGAGGTGGTACTGCGCGAGCTGCCGGTTGCCCTCGTCGTCGCCCGTCTCGCCCTTGTAGACGCGGTAGAGAGCGGCCGCGGCATCACCCCACTTCTCGCCGTCGAACAGACGCTTGGCCTGCGCGGCCTGCTCGGTCATCTGACCGGCGACCGGAGGCGGCCCCATGTTCTCGGGCTTCGCCGGAGCCGCCTCGGGCGCAGCTTCCGGCTCGTCGAGCTCGATCGCCTGCGAGCCTCCGCCTTTGTTGGCCTTGGTAGCCGCAGGCTTCTTCGGCTGCGCCATCGCGGGAGCGGCAACCGAGAGCGACAAGATGCACGTGGCCGACGCGATCAGGACCTGGCGCAGTAGAGAAAAACGCATCCTGTTGTTCCTCTTTCGGACATGAGGCGACGTCCGAACACGCGGACGGAGCCCTCGTGGGTGCTGCGGACGACGAAGCCGCTCGACGAGCGAGTGGAAGGCGAAGCCAGCATAAGGGGTTCTCGGGGCCTCTCGGAAGTCGTCAGCCGGAAGCCCCATCGACCGAAACGGCCGTCTGCGATGCTCGGGAAACGAAGATCAAGCGAACCGCGCCGGGGTCATCGTTCGCCGAAAACTCGAACGTTTTAGCAAGGATAATCCCCACGGGCGGCGAGATGGTACGGAGGGCCTGGAGACATTGTCAAGCCGTGATTTTCAAGGTTTTCACGCCGGCTTCGGCCCGAAGACCTCGGTCCGAAGCCCCCCGCGAGGCGCCGCTCGCGAGGTGTCGAGGCGACCGCGTCGTGACGCATCACGAAGCAGGATGTCCGCTGAAGAGAGAACCCGTGACGCTCGATCTCTTTGGCTCCCCGCCGGGGCCCGCGCCCGGGGGCCGGCCCTCCTCCGAGGGGCCCTGCCCCTCCTCTCGAGAGGCCCCCTCCTCTCGATGCGACGGCCTGCACCTCAGCCGGCCATGGGAGGCAGGTGACGAGGTCGACCCCGACCATGTCCGGGCGACCTCGCGGCTCGGGGCGGGAAGGCGGAAGACGAGAATGGGATCGAAGAGAAACAGCATGCTTGACGCTCTTGTGCGCAAACCATTACCGTCCCGCCTCACGATGACGCGTGCCGCTCTGGCTAGTTGGGGCTCGGCTCCCGCCGCCCGCGATTCTCGGTCGTCTCTCTTCAAGCTCGCAGTCCGCTGGGGCCGTCCCGTGGTCATCACGGCCATGCTCGGAGCCGGCGTGCTGCTCGTGGCCGCACCGGGTTGCGGCAGCGAGGGTATCGGCGATCCCTGCATCCCCGAGCAGGAGTACGACAGGAACTTCCTCGGCTTCGACGAGAAGGAGGTGAACGTCGAGTCGAAGAGCTTCCAGTGCCGCACCCGCCTCTGCCTGGTGAACCACTTCCGCGGGCGTGTCTCGTGCCCCTACGGACAGGGCCCCGACGGTGAGCCGCCGCCTGGCGGAACGAGCTGCACGGTCCCGGGCACCGACACGCCCATCGAAGGCGCTAAGGATCCGGCGACGAACGACTTCGTCGACCAGCGCAAGAAGTCGAGCGTCTCTCCGCAGTGCGTCGACCGCTCCGCCGAGAAGACGGTCTACTGCTCCTGCCGCTGCGCCGACATCAACGGCCAGCGCCCGAGCGACCAGACCTTCTGCGACTGCCCCGACGGCTTCGTGTGCGAGCGCCTCGTCACCTCGATCGGTCAGGGCAACGAGGGACTCACGGGCTCGTACTGCATCAAGGCGAACACGAAGTACGACCCGACGACGGCCTGCACGCAGGGCGATTGCGATCCGAACGATCCGGCGCGGAAGTGTGACTGAGCCCAGGCTCCAGGCCCCGGGCGGAAGGCTCCAGTAGCTCGACGCGAGGCTGCGAGGTCCTCCCCACCGGGAGGGCCTCGCTTCGCTTTGTCCGCGATCGCGTGACGCTCCGAAAGAAAGAGCGCGCGTCGCTTTGTTCACAACTCGACAGGGCGGCGGGACGACACGCCTTCGTGGATCGCTACGCCATCGGTCACCGCGCCGAGGATCTCGCGGCGGCGCACGTCGAGCGCGAAGGGTTTCGCATCCTCTGGCGCAACGTCCGGATCGGATCGCTCGAGATCGACCTCGTCGCGAAGAAGGACGATCTCGTCGTCGTCGTCGAGGTCCGCTCCCGAGGAGCAAACTCCTTCGAGCGCCCGCTCGCGAGCATCGGTTGGAACAAGCGGAGGATGCTCCTTCGCGCGGCGCGCGGCCTCTGGCGCGGCCGCTTGAAGAAGATGCCCGACGTACGACGCGTGAGGATCGACGTGATCGCGGTCACGCCCGGCGAGGACGGACCGCGCATCGAATGGGTGCGGGGGGCGATGACGGAGGACGGATAGAGGCTCCAGGCTCCAGGCTCCGGGCTCCAGTCGGTCCTTGCCCGTCAGCGAGGTCCTCTCCATCGCAAGGGCTCGCTTCAGTTGGACAGGCCAAGCCTCGTGCGGCGGCTCGTGCCGGAGCTCGCTGACACGGGTCCGAAGCTCCAGTCGTCGGGGGCGAGGCTCACGGTCCGGGCTCCAGCACGCTGAAGCACGCCGTCCTCGTGTCTGCACTCTCCGCTCGAGACCGGAGGTCCTGCGTCTGCCTTCGGGTCTAGCCTCCCTGGAGCCTGGAGCCTGGAGCCCTCTTCTTCGTCACTTTCCGAGAGCGGCTTTCATCTCGTCCCGCACGGCAGCAATCTTCGCGATCGCCGCCTCGCTCGCTCCCGCCGCCTTCACTTCTTCGAGCGCGGCGTCGAGCTGCTCGACCTCCTTCGCCTGGCGCTCCTTCAGCTTCTCGACCATCGCCGCGAAGACCTCGAAGAAGTCCTGCAGCTCGTCGCCCTTTCGGAGCTTGCCCTGGAAGTTGAGCTTTCCGTCGCCGACCTGACGGAGGAGCATCTTCATCTTGTAGATGGGGCCGACGACCTTGTGCGTGAAGTAGATGCCGAGCAGGCCGATGAGCACGACGAGCAGCGTGAGGCCCGCGATCAGAGAGAGCATCATCGTCCGCTGCTGATCGGCCGTCTCCTTCGCCTGGTTCTGCAGATCGCGATGCTTCTCTTGCAGCTGGCGATCGAGATCGTCCGCGCTCTTGTTGAAGGTCGCCGCGAGCTCGGGGGCGTCCGCGTATTGGTCGCGGATCTGCATCCGCACGAGGTCGCTGTTCTTCTGGCTCTCCTTGATGAGCTCTTCGCCTTGGGCGATGACCTTCTGGCTCTGCTCCGTGACCTGGCGGCTCGTGCGATAGAGGAAGGCGCCCATGATCGCGCTGATGGCGAGCGCGACGAAGATGATGCGGCCGGTCCACTTGAGCTGGAACTTGGCATCCAGCAGGTAGTTCTTGATGCTGCGCTTGTATGGCCTCGGTGCGGCTGTGGACGCGGGTTGAGCGGAGGTCGTCATGGGGTCCTCATAGGGCGTCTACAAAAACGCGCTCGCATTCTGGGCGAACTGCTCACTCGCCAGCCCCGCGGCGAGCTCGAGCAACCGGTCCTCGGAAGCCTTGTCCGGTTTGGCCACGCCCTGCGCGGTGAGCGTCTTGTCGACGTTCCCGAGAAGCGACTTGTTCGGATAGTTGAAGACACCGATCTTCACCTTCACGCGGAGGTTACCGTCGGTGTACTCGAAGCGATCGACGGCGATCGCGAGGTAGAAGCCCTTCAGCTTGCGCGCCTTCATCACCTCGCGCGCCTTCTCCGGCGTCTCGTTCGGAGGCGCGAGCTGCACGACCCCCGCCGCATCGAGCTTCTGACGGATCGAGCGGAGGACGATCCTCTCGATCTCCGTCTGGGCGCGCCCCGTCGAGTTCGCGACCGTGGAGAGCGCGATGTAGTACTTCGCGTTGGGGTTGTGCTTGATGGGCTCGCCGCCGGCGGCGTCTCCGCCCGAGCCGATCGCCTCGATCGCGCGCGTGATGGCGACCCTCACCGCATCGCTCCGCTCGCGCTGCTCACGCTCGCGCAGGCACGGGAGCGCGCTCGAGCGATTGAGCCGCTTGAGCGCGACGGCAGAGGCCTGGCGGACGACGTCCTCCTTGTCGGACAGACCGCCGCAGAGCGGCGCCACGGCGCCGTCGTCGTTCGACGCACCGAGCGCGAGCGCGGCGCTCGTACGAACGCGCGCGTCGGCGTCCTTCATCTTCTCGGACAAGAACCGGAGACGCGCCGAGTCGGCGTTCGCGATCCGAGGGGCGAGCATCAACATCGTCGCGGTGAGCAGCGAAGCTGCGAGGACGCTTCCCCTCCGCATGGACACTCCGAAGAGGTTATCACGCATTGCCCACGCCTCCGGAACTGCTTTTCGCTAGGCTCGCACCCGACATTCGACGCCTCGAGGATCGACGGCACATGAAGACCAAAGCTTCAACTTCGACTCGGGGCTTTTCCCCAGCCACCACGTCCGGCCCGCGCCCTCTGTCACACCTCACTCGTCCGGGATGCAGCGGCATGGAAGTAGCTCCCCGACCCGCCCCCGGTCGGGGCCGGTCGCGAAGAACGGCGATCATCACGAGCACGCCAAGGAGAGACGAAGCGGGGGTCGCTGAAGACGCAAGCTCGAACGGACGACACGCCGTTCTCGAAGCTGCCGTCGATCTTCCCCGAACGGTCGGAGTCTGCGCCTCCGCTCGTTCGTCTCGATCGCTCGACTCGCTTGGTCGATATTACTCCGCTCGATGGGGCGTTCGCACGTGAGATCCGCTCGGCGATCGCGACGGCTCTTCGGCCTCCTCCTCTTCTTCACGGCGTTCACGGCGACGCTCGTGGCGGGCGCCCCGTCGCTCGTGGGTTTCGCGGAGGCGGCACCGCTCAAGGTGCGAGTACGCGGCACAGCGAAGCTCACGGCACACGCGTCGCGCGAGCAAGCGCCCACGCGGCCCGGCACGATCGAGCTCGTCCTCTCCGGCTCGCTCACCGACGACGCCGGACAGCCGCTCGCGCTCCAGTCGGTCGTCGTCCGGGTCACGCGAGAAGCCGACGCGAACGACCCGATCGTCGCCGAGGGGATGCGAGCAGCCCGTGGGTGCGACAGCCCCGCCGATCCTGCCGCGTCGTCGCCGAGGGGATCGCGCGCGTGGGGCGTGCGCGTCTCCGGCACCGCCGACGCTCCGGAGATCGTGATGGTGACCGACGAGGACGGGCGATTCTGCTTCCGCGCGCCGATCGTCCCCGACCGCTACAAGGCGCACCTCGTCTTCACCCCGAAGGACGGATCCGTCCTCGTCGACGGCGTCGAGCGCGAGATCGTCGTCGACCTCACGAAGCGGAGCCTCACCCTGCGCTTCGACCCGACGCCACGGATCCTCCAGCTCGACGCACCCCAGACGACCATCGAAGCCGTCGCCACCCTCGACGACGAGGGGAGCGGAAGGGCTTCCGTCGCGCCCGGGCTCGAGCTCGTGCTCGCGAACGAGAAGGAGGAGATCGCGCGAGAAGTGACGGACCGATCCGGACGCGCACGCTTCGCCCTCCCCGGCGTGCGGCTCGGACCGCCGGGTCCCGGCGAGCTCCGCGTCTCCTTCGCAGGCAACGACGAGACGGCCCGCGCGTCGCACACCGAGGACGTCGAACGCCGTCTGAAGGTCGCGGTGGGGGTCCCCGAAGAGGAGCGCGGAGAGCTCGCGGGCGGCGTCCCCGAAGACGGCATCCCTCTGCTCGCGGAGGTCCACTCGAGCCTCGGGCCCGTGTCCGAGGGCTCGGTCGAGGCCCGCATCGGCGACGTCGTCGTCGGCGCCGCTCCGGTCGAGAACGGGATCGCACGGCTCACGCTCACGTTCGCGGCGCACGGGGAGGAGGCGCTCGTCCGCCTCCGCTACGTCCCTGCCTCTCCGTGGTTCGAGCCGCTCGGCGAGCGCGCGGTCCGCATCCCGATACGCGGGCCGGGCTTGCTCTCGAAGACGCCGATCCTCCTCGCCGGTCTGGCGGTCCTCGCCTTCTTCTTGATCGGCCGCGTGTCGGCGCAGAAGGCGAAGCCCGAGCCGTTGCCGCCGAAGAAGGCGGAGGCCGAGCGACAGCGGGAGGCGAAGCCGCGGATGGAGGTCGTGAGGCGCGCCGAGCGCGGCGACGAGGGATGGACCGGACGCGTCGTGGACGCCCACGAGGGCACGCCCATCGCGGGCGCTCGCGTGTGGATCGAGCGAGGCACGTTCGAGGGTCAATCGATCGTCGCGAGCGCGGAGACGGACGCCGAGGGTCGCTTCGTGCTGCCCGGAATCGGCCCCACCTCCGGCGACGAGCGGCTCTCCGCGGAGGCGCGCCTGCACGCACGGCTCACGACCGATCTGCCGGCGCCGTCGGAGATCGGCATCGCGCTCGCGGCGCGCAGGCGCGCGCTCCTCGCGAGGCTCGTGAGCTGGGCCCGCCGGCGCGGTCCGCCCTTCGACACACGGCCGGAGCCGACACCGGGCCACGTTCGACGCGTCGCGAGCGACGACGCGTCGGTCGCGCGCTGGGCGGAGGCGCTCGAGCGCGTGGCCTTCGGGCCGGGCGACGTCGACGCGCGAGCTGAGCAAGAGGTCGAGAGCCTGGCCCCGGAGGACCACCGCCGAGCGGGCGAGCACGAAAGCCGGAACGAGCACCGCGACGGGGACGCTCGGGCCGCAGCGCCGGCGGGTGAGCGGCGGCGCTCGGAGAAGTAGGAGGCGGAGCTCGCCCAGAAGAATCTGGGAGTCACCCGTATTTCGCTCTAAAGTGCCGGCAACGGACCGACCAGGTCCCCTCTTCCCCGAAGGAGCGCCCCTCGATGGACAACCTGCCCCTCGTCATCGGCGTCATCGTGGTCGTCGGCGTGCTCGTGTACTTCCTCTTCCTGAGGAAGCCGGCGCTGCCGCCCGGCCCCACGAAGGTCGAGCCCGAGGTGCCCCGCCAGAGGCCCGAGCCCACGCCGACGGCGAAGAAGGAGCCCCCGGCGGAGCCGAAGAAGGAGGAGCCCGAGAAGGAGGACGAGAAGGCGGCGAAGGCGCCGAGCGAGAAGGCACCGGCGGCCGAGCCGGTCCCCGCGGAGACGGCCGCCCCGGCGGAGGAGCCGAGTGAGGTCGCGCCTCCGGCGGAGCAGCCCCCCGTCGTGTCCAAGAAGGACGTCGCCGGGCTCCGCAAAGGCCTCGCGGCGACGCGCGGCGGCTTCATGGCGCGCCTCAAGGCGATCTTCACCGGCAAGAAAGAGATCGATCCGGCCATTCTCGAGCAGGTGGAGGAAGTCATGCTCACGAGCGACGTCGGCGTGAAGACCACGCAGACGATCCTCGAGCGCCTGCGCGAGCAGATGAACAAGAAGGAGCTCTCCGATGCCGATGCCGTGTGGGCGGCGATCCGCGCCGAGGCCACGCGCATCCTCTCGATTCCGGCGCCGAAGCCGCCCGCCTCCAAGCCGCTCGTCGTGCTCATGGTGGGCGTGAACGGCGTCGGCAAGACCACGACGATCGGCAAGCTCGCCACGAAGTGGAACGCGGACGGCAAGAAGGTGATGCTCGCCGCGGGCGACACTTTCCGCGCCGCGGCCGTGCAGCAGCTCGAGGTGTGGGGCAAGCGCGTCGGCGCGGATGTCGTGAAGGGCAAGGAAGGCGCCGATCCGGGAGCGGTCGCGTACGAGGCGACGAAGAAGGCCGTCGAGGCGCAGGCCGACGTCCTGCTCGTCGACACGGCGGGGCGCCTCCACACGAAGGTCAACTTGATGGACGAGATCAAGAAGGTGAAGCGCACCATCGCGAAGGCGCTCGACGGAGCGCCTCACGAGACCTTGCTCGTCATCGACGCGACGACCGGGCAGAACGCGCTCCAGCAGGCGACGATGTTCAAGGAGGCCCTCGAGCTGACGGGCATCATCCTGACGAAGCTCGATGGCACCGCGAAGGGCGGCGTGGTGCTCGGCGTCTGCGACGAGCTGAAGGTCCCCGTGCGCTACATCGGCCTCGGCGAGCGCGCCGAGGACCTCCGCGAGTTCGTCGCTGCCGACTTCGTCGAGGCGCTGTTCGGCAAGGACGAGGACGAGGCGGCCGCCGCCTGAGCGACCGAGGGGCACGAGCGAGAACGTGCATAGTGCAAGAAGTCAAGAAAAGATTGCGCCTGACCTCGTTTGTCGGACCAAAACGATGGCCCGCCGAGGGGGCATTCATTTGAGATTGCCCGGCCTTAAAGAACCGTGTTATCGTGCCGCGCAAATCTGCAGTACCCAAATTCCCTAATTCTTCCCGCGCGTTGCAAGCGGCCTAGTCATCGTTGCTGTTGCGCTACGTCGATTCGGAAGGGGTCTCTTGATGAAGCACGCTAGATGCTGGCTCCTCATGGCAGCGGCCCTCTGGGCGTTGCCGCAGGCTGCTCTCGCGCAGCCGGGGAAGAAGCCCGCCCAGACAGCTCCCGCGGACGGTAGCGATATCGAGATCGACGATCCGAACGCGCCGAAGCCCGAAGAAGAGGAGTTGACGGAGCCGACCCCTGACACGTCCGGTGAAGTCACCGGCGGAGAAGGCGGCGGGATCTGCGAGATCGACCCTTCGGCCTGCCCGAAGCAGGGCGACATGAAGGCGCTCGCCGAGCGCCCGATCGAGGCGGAGGTCTACGCCGTCCAGCAGATCTACGCGCTCCGACGCGGTCGCTTCGAGATCAACCCGTACTGGAGCCAGAGCTTCAACGACCAGTTCGTGAGCCACCCCGGTCCGGGTCTCGCGCTCAACTACTACCTCACGAACGTCCTCGCCATCGGCATCAACGGCACCTACTACCAGCCGTTCAACGGCGACTCGGACTTCAACTTCGAGAACCGGCGTGCGACGCGCCTCGCGGTCCCGCTGAACGAGTACCTCGCCGGCTACGCCGTGAACTTCACGTACGTGCCGATGTACGGAAAGTTCGCCGGCTTCAGCAAGTTCATCTTCCACTACGACGGCTATCTCGTCGGCGGCGTCGGCGGCCTGTTCACGCGTCCGATCCCGGTCATCGATCCCGACAACCGCAAGTTCGACTTCACGCACAAGATTGCGTTCAACGTCGGCTTCGGCCTCCGCATCTTCCTGAACCGCTGGTTTGCGGTCGTCGGCGAGCTCCGCGACTACATCTACGTCGAGGAGCTCGAGAACACGCAGGTTGCTGCCACGCAGGCCGAGCAGCAGAACCGAGCGACGTGGATTGACCAGAAGCCGCTCACCAACAACGTCCAGGCCCAGGTCGGCATCAGCGTGTTCTTGCCGTTCTCCTGGGAGTACAGGTTGCCCAAGTGAGCGCCCTCACGCGACCGCAGTCGGCAGGAAGAACACGGGGACGATCGATGAAGCGCAGACTAAGGTCAGAGTCGCCCAAGGGCCGGGGCCGCGGCTTCAAGTGCGTCGTTGCGGCCGCCGCCGTCGCCATCGGTGCCGGCGTGTTTGCGACGCCGAAGCCGGCGGCAGCGCAGGAGATTCAGATCACCGGCCCGCTCGCCGGCGCGCCGGCAGTGCGCAAGCTGCGCCTCTATCGCGAGGGGCGCTTCGAAGTCGCGGTAGGCGGCGGGTTCACGCTGCTCGACGAGTACAAGCGCACGATCTTCATCTCGGGCCGCCTCCAGTACAACATCTTCGACTGGCTCGGGATCGGCGTGTTCGGCGGCTTCGCTCCCGACGCGCTCAGCCTCAACACGGACCTCACCGACAAGATCGAGGACACCCCGGCGCCCCGCAACTCGCGTACGGCGACGAACCTCCCGAGCGAGCAGGCGCGCGCGGCCGGGCAGAAGTTCGAGGATCAGACGGGTCGGTTCGGCTGGATCGCGACGCCGCAGCTCACGTTCAGCCCGTTCCGCGGCAAGCTCGCGCTCTTCCAGAAGATCTTCGTGGACACGGATCTCTACGTCCACGGCGGTGTCGCCTTCGTCGGCGTGAAGGAGCGCGGCGAGTGCGGTGGCCCCGGGCAGATCACGTGTACCGATCCGAACAGCTTCAAGGCCGTCGACCGCGTGGCGATCGCACCGTCGTTCGGCCTCGGGCTCACGCTCTATCCGGCGAACTTCCTCAGCATCAACTTCGAGTACCGCGCGTTCCCGTTCTCGTACAACCGGGGCGGGTTCGACTCGCGTGGCAGCGGCCCGGACGCCTCGTTCCCGGACAACCGGATCGACTCCGAGGACCGCACGTTCAAGTTCAACCAGCTGATGTTCGTCGCGCTGGGCTTCCACTTCCCGACCTCGCCCAAGATCAGCGACTGACGGGAGGGCCGTCGCTGTTGAGGCTCGGCGCGTGTCCCTCTAACGTTTAGGGCCACGGCGGATGCCTCAGACGCTCTCGCAGACCCGACGCGAAGACCTCACGGCAACGGACGTCGCCACCACGACCGAGTCGTCGATCTACGTCGTGCTCGAGGGCGAGCGCCCGCTCTCAGGCGGCCTCCGCGCGCCGCTCGGGAACGTGGACGAGCTCCGTATCGGACGTGGGCTCACGCGCTCGTACCGCCTCGAGGACGATCGCCGCGCCACGCTCGAGATCCCGGATCCCCGGATGTCGAGCCGACACGCACGCCTCTTCCGCGAGCGAGGCGCCTCCCCGGGCGACGGCGGCTGGATCCTCGAAGACCTCGGCTCGACGAACGGCACCTTCGTCGCTGGGAAGCGCACGACCCAAGCGGCGCTCGAAGAGCCCACCATCGTCACGCTCGGCGCGACGTGCTTTCTCTTCGACCCCGCCGAGGTCGTCCCGGTGGGCGCGTCGAACGTCGTCGACGCGACGATGCTGCGGTCGCGCCCGCGAGGAACCGCGACGCTCGTGCCGCTCGTCGACCACGGCATGCCGCGCCTGGTCCGGGTCGCGATGTCGAAGCTCTCCGTGCTGCTCCTCGGCGAGAGCGGAGCCGGCAAGGAGGTGCTCGCACGCACGATCCACACGCTGTCGGGCCGCTCCGGGCCGTTCGTCGCGATCAACTGCGGCGCGCTCACGCCGACGCTCGTGGAGAGCCAGCTCTTCGGCCACGTGAAGGGCGCGTTCTCCGGAGCCACGCGCGACGAGCCGGGGCTCGTGCGCACGTCGTCCGGCGGGACGCTCTTCCTCGACGAGATCGGCGAGCTGCCGCCGAGCGCGCAGGCGACGCTCCTCCGCGTGCTCCAGGAGAAGGAGGTCTTGCCCGTCGGCGGCACCAAGCCCATCCCGGTCGACCTGCGCGTCGTCGCGGCGACGCTGAAGCCGATCGACCAGGCCCCCGCCGCCCAGGGTACGTCGTCCGCGCCGCCGGCGTTCCGCGCCGACCTCTACGCCCGCGTCTCCGCCTTCGTCCACCGTCTTCCGCCACTCCGCGAGCGACGCGGCGACATCGGCCTCATCGTCGCCGATCTGCTCCCGCGCATCGCGGGAGAGCGGGCGCAGAAGATCCGGTTCGCGCCCGATCTCGCGACCGCGCTCGCCTCGCACGGGTATCCGCTCAACGTCCGCGAGCTCGAGCACGTCCTGTCCGTCGCGCTCGTCACGTCGGCGGAAGACGTGCTCCGCCTCGACGCCGTCGGCGACGCGCTGAAGCGGTCGAAGCCGGCCGAGGAGGGCGGCGCGGACGCCCCGCGCGAGGGCGCCAAGCGCGAGAACCTGCGTGACACCGGCTCGCATGCGCGCGCGCCGCGACCGCTGAGCGAAGAGGACGAGAAGCTGAAGGCGGACCTCACGCTCGCGCTCGAGCGCACGCGCGGCAACGTCAGCGAGATCGCGCGGTCGATGGGCAAGACGCGGATGCAGATCCACCGCTGGATGAAGCGCTTCGGGCTCGACCCCGAGACGTTCCGGAGCTGAGCTCCCGGGAGCGGAGGATCGCCGCGCGCCCTCTCAGCGCTTCTTCACCGTCCCGGCGCCGTCGATGGTGAACTGCGGCGGCAGCACCTTGCGGATCGGGTCGCGCCGATCTTCGGGGATCTCCCAGCCGAGCTCCGCGAGCCCGTCGGCGATCTTGGTGCGGACGCGCACGCTCTCTTCTTCGAGCATCAGGTCGAGCAGCGGGCCGAGCGACTCGGGCTCCTGCTGCGCGAGGATCGTCGTGACCGCGTTGAAGCGCGCCGGCTCGCTCACGTCCTGGAGGAACGGCTCGACCGCCGAGCGGATCTTCGGGTTCTTGTGATCACCGAGCTCCTCGAGGATCTGGAGCTTCGGATCGATGAACTTCGCGTACTCCGTGTCCCACCTCGAGAGCCACACGATGAGCTCGTCGACGAGCTCCTCTTCCTCGAGCAGCTCCTTGAGGATGCGCATCGGCCAGCGCAGGCTCTCGGCCTTGGCGGCGAACGCGCGCACCGGCTCGATCGCGTCCTTGCCCGCGCGGAGGATGCCCTCGAAGGCGAGCTGCTTCTCCTCCTGATCCGTGATCGTGGGCTCGATCTGGAAGGTGAAGCGCTTCAGCAGGGCCTCGGCGGCTTCCGCGGTTCCGAGCTTCGAGAGCTCCTGGATCGCCTCCTGGCGGTCGTAGGGCTGCGCCCGCTTGCTGCCGGCGGCCTCCGCCCACTTCGCGGCGGGGCTCGCCTTCTTCTTCTCGCCGCCGTCCTTGTTCTTGCTCTTGAAGAGATCGAATAGGCCCATGTCGGAGCGCTCAACCTAAGACCCGTACGCCGCAGTTTCAACCGCGCGAGGCCTCACCAGAATGTAAACCCAGATCCGCCCCGATGACGACGGACAAGTGGGCGTGCGCCGCCCGACGGGCGACGGGACGCCCGAGCGAAGCGCCGAGGCCGGGAGGCCCTCACAGAGGGACGGCGAGGAGCACGACCTCGCGGCCGTTGACCTGCACCTGGTAGCGAACGGGCCGGCCGTGCTTCGCGAGCGCCTCCTGCTCCATCCCCTGGATGCGGCTGCGGAAGGCCGCGTCCGTGATGTGGTCGACCTGCTCGCCGAGCGAGCGCTTGGCCGCGATGTACTCGCGGTAGAGGCGCGCGTAGTACTGCTCCGCCGGCTCGCTCGCGAGCGGATGTGTCGCGGCCGCCGCGCCGCTCCGATCGACGGCGAGCGCCTCGCCGAACGCCGCCGGGCTGGGCGCCTTCGAGACGCGGCCCTGCTCGTCGGTGTTGTCCTCCTCCACGCCCATGAGCTGGTTGAGGAGCTGGTCGATGCGGAAGGCGAGCCCGCCGAGCTCGGCGTGATCGAGGTCGAAGCGCTTGTCGGTCTGACCGTTGAGGATCGCGAGCAAGCCCTCCTCGAGCGTCGCGAGCGGCCGCGAGATGTAGTTGCCGAGGAACCAGCCGCCGGCGGCGACGAGGCCGAGACCGAGGACCATGACGCCGAGGATCGACCACGGCGCCGACTTCACGCCCTCGAGAAGCGAGCTCGGCGCGATGGCGACGACGGCGACCTTCTTCTCGCCGAACCCGTCGAGCGGCGCGACGGCGAAGTGGATGCCGTCCTTGCTGCCCGCGACGACGTTGCCGGCGGCAATCGCGGAGGCGACCTCGGGCGCGCCCGACTTGAGGACGTTCTTGGCGTCGTCGACGTTCTGCGTGCTCGTGAGGACGTCGTTCTTGTCGTTCATGAGGAGGACGCCGCGTCCGGCGGCGCCCTCGGTGACCTTCGCGAGGGCGTCGTTCAGCGGGATGCCGATGAACAGCATCGTCGTGCGGCCGCTCTCGTCGCGCACGGGCACGTACGACGCGATGTACTGGTCGGCGCGCTTCGTCTCGGTCCAGATGTCCGAGCCGGGGGAAGACTTGGCGAGCGCTTCCTTGAACGCCGGATACGTCGCCGCGACGTCGTCGCCACGGCCGAGGTCGGAGCCGTTGCGACCGAGGACCTTTCCGTTCGAGTCGATGACGCCGACGACCGAGGGCTTCGTCCCGAGCGCGGCCGGCGCGGCGTTCGCGATCTGATCGGAGAGCTGACGAGCGGCGTCTGCGCGCGCGTCCGGCGTCGCGCCCTTGGAGAGCAAGGCGCGCGTCGCGGGCTCCGCCGCCTTCGCCGCGAGCCATCGCTCGGCGCGGAGCCCGTCGAGCTGGAGCCGCGCCGCGATGGCGACGGCGTCG
Source organism: uncultured Myxococcales bacterium (assembly GCA_937949945.1). Lineage (GTDB taxonomy): Bacteria > Myxococcota_A > Polyangia > Polyangiales > Polyangiaceae > Labilithrix. The sequence goes on along the minus strand of CALFEQ010000171.1, from coordinate 23,442 downwards.
CGCTGAGCGCTCTTCTTGAGCTGCTCGGTGCTGCGGGTCGCGATGGAGAGCTGAGTCCACACGATCGCGAAGGACAGCAGCCCCACGATCAGCATGATGACGGCGTTGACTGCGATGATCTTGTTTCGCATTCCGCCTCTGGTGTTGCGAGGGCTACGCCGGACGACCGCGCCGAGAAGACTCCTCGATACGTCGCGAGACGCTATCATCCGTCGCTCGACTGCGGCAACCCATGACTGATGCGCTCCTCCTGTCCGACCCGCGGTTCTTCCAGCACCGCTCGAGCGCCTACCACCCGGAGAGGCCGGAGCGCCTCGATGCGGCCCAGGCGGCGATCGAGAAGGCGCGCCGCTCGTTCGGTCTGGAGTTCGCGCCGGTCGAGCCCCGGCCGATCACGGAGGAAGAGCTCGTTCGCGTCCACGAGCCGCGCTTCGTGCGGTGGATGCAGTCACTCCGCGGCGAAGACGGCCACATCGACGCCGACACGTTCGTCGGGCCGGAGAGCATCACGGTCGCCGAGCTCGCGGCCGGCGGCACGGTCGCCCTCGTGGACAGGCTCCTGACCGGCCCGACCAAGCGCGGCCTCGCGCTCGTCCGACCCCCGGGCCACCACGCGCGGCCGGCGCAGGCCATGGGTTTCTGCCTGTTCAACAACGTCGCGCTGGCGGCCGCGCACGCGCGGTCACGCGGGATCTCGCGCATCGCCGTCGTCGACTGGGACGTGCACCACGGCAACGGGACCCAGGAGGCGTTCTACCGCGATCCCGGTGTCCTCTACATCTCGACCCATCAGTTCCCGTTCTACCCGGGCACGGGCGCGGTCGGCGAAACGGGCGAAGGCCCCGGCGCCGGGTTCACCATCAACGTCCCCCTCACCGCCGGAGGCGGCGACGCGGTCTACCGGGGCGCGTTCGAGCGCGTCATCCTCCCCGCCCTCGAGGAGTACGCCCCCGAGCTCGTCATCATCAGCGCCGGCTTCGACGCGGCCGCGCGCGACCCGCTGGCGGAAATGGAGCTGACCCCCGCCGCCTTCGGGTGGATGGCGCGCGAGCTCCGCCGCGTCGCGGACAAATCCGCCGATGGTCGCGTCCTTCTCGTGCTCGAAGGCGGCTACGACCTGGTCGCGCTCGAGGCCGGCCTGCTCGCCGCGACCCGCGGAATCCTCGAAGGCACCGCGGTCGAGATCGCCCGCGACGTCGATCACGAGGACCTCGACCGAGCGGTACGCGTCGCCAAAGAGGCCTGGAAGAACGTCGACCAGTGACGACCGACCGACCGTGATCGCCCTCTCAGCTCAGGCACGCCGAATGCTTGGGCTGGGGCGGGATGCGGACAGTTCGCTACATTATCCCACTGTTAGGCGCTCTCTGCCTGGCTCCTGGGTGCGCGGACGATCCAGAGTCATGGACCAGTGGCGACCCCGACGCGCAGGACGACGGCGAGGAGCCGCCGCGCGCGTCCCCCAAGACGATCCCGTCGAAACCCAGCTTCGGCGAGCGGGCGCTCGCGCGCGCGCGTCTCTGGATCGAAGCGAAGATGCCGTATTGCGGCGGTCCGAACGGCGGCAAGGACGCGATTTGCGGAGGCGTCTGCCGGCGCGACGGCGAGTCGGACAACGAAGAATGGAACGCCTACCGGAGCGACTGCTCCGGGTTCGTCTCGTGGTCGTGGGGGCTTCCCGCCCCCGGCCGGACGACGTCCGGCCTCGCCCCCTACGACGACGAAATCAGCGACGTGATCGACGTCCGCGACCTCGCCCCCGGCGACGCGCTGAACGGCAGGGGCCACGTCATGCTCTGGGGCGGCTGGGTCGACGAAGCGGCCGGCGAGGCGCTCATCCTCCAGCAGTCACGCTGCGGGCAGGTCGCGCACGAGAAGGTCGCGAAATTCACGAAGGTGGACGCGACCACGCTGCGAATCTCGGACGGCCGGGTCTTCCGGCCGATCCGATACAAGTGGGCCCGATGATCGCCTCCTCTCGGAGCGATCAACGAGCAGCGGGGTGAGTGACGGGGCTCGAACCCGCGACAGCCGGAACCACAATCCGGAGCTCTACCAGCTGAGCTACACCCACCGTTGGGACGGGGAACATACCGCCGCCCGTTGGCGTTGCAAGGGCTTTGATTGAGAGGCTCCAGGCTCCCGGCTCCAGGCTCCAGAGGAAGAGACCTGCGACCCCAAGGTCGAGCCATCGGCCGCAGGCGGCTCACCCGCGAGGAAGGGACGAATCCGGAGCTGTCGGCCGTGGAGCCCGGAGCCTGGAGCCTGGAGCCTGAGCGAAGCTCAGGGCTCCCTCCCCTTCTCGAAGTCCTCCGCAATCACCGCGCGCACCTTGGCGGCCTGCGCGCGGTCGTCCGTCATCACGCCGACCTCGCGGTTCTCGAAGAGGGCCGTGCTCGTGAAGTTGTGCGAGCCGACGAAGACCTTCTCTTCGTCGACGACGATCGCCTTCGCGTGCATGTCGGGGCGCTGGAGCGCGCGGACGGGGACGCCGTGCTGCTTCAGCTCGTCGAGGGCGTTGCGTTGCGCGGGGGTGAGCTCGTTGTCGCCGCTGATGACGACGCGGACCGCGACGCCTGCCTGGTGGGCGAGGATGATCGCGTCGACGATGCCCGCGTCGCTCAGGGACTGCACCTCCACGTCGAGCGACGTCTTCGCGGAGTTGATGAGCGTCCTCAGGTGATCGCGAGCGTCGAGGTAGTTGGCGCCTCGAGGGGAGACGACGAGCTTGCTCGTCAGCGAAAGCGCCTTGTTGTTGAAGTCCGCGTCGAAGATGCGCTCGGCGTCGGCGACGTCCTCCGGGTCGGTGTCCGTCGCGATGTACTCGCGGTTCGTCGCGGCGCTCGACTCGGTCAGGTTCATCGTCATCACGATGACCTTCTCGCCGTCGATGATGATCGTCTTCGCGTGCGTGAACGTGTACGCGCTGGGCGCCCACTGAACGGGGACGCCACGCGACCTGAGCGCGTTGTACGCCTTCGTGTTGTTGCCGCCGTTCGGCGGGAAGTCCTTGTTGAGGACGACCTTCACGTCCTTGCCCTGCGCCTTGAGATCGCCCAGCGCCTCGACGACGTCGTCGTTCGACAAGAGGTACATCGTCATGTGCACGCTCTTCTTCGCGCTGCGGATGGCGTCGAGGAGCGCGGCGCCCCGGTCCGAAGGCTGCACCTGGATGGTGACGCCCTTGCTCATCGGGAGCGTGCCGCCGTCGACGGTATCGGACCGTCCGGCGTCCAGCCCCGGGCTCGGAGATATCGAGTCTTCGCACTCTTCGTCCGGGAGGCAGTCCCCCTCGTAATAGGAGGGGTCGTCCGTCGAGCCCGTGGAACGCGGCGCCTGCTTGAGCTCCGCCGTGTTGCACGCCGCTGCAATCGCGGTGAGCGCGATGAAGAACGACCAGGACCGAGCCACGGCGCGTAAGATGGCCCACGATCGGTCGATCGGCCACCCGATACGGCCTTTTTCTTCTCCGGAGCCCGGAGCCTGCCGCCTTCCCGCCATGCCCGAGATCCTCCGCAGCGACCTCCACGTCGAGAAACGCCTCTCGTCCCGCGAGCGCACGGAGCCGGAGGCCGTCGCCCAGCTCCGTTCCGAGATCGCCCTCCTCGTCGCGCTCTCGAAGACCGGCGTCGTCCCGCGCGTCCTCGAGCACGGGGAAGACGCGCGCGGGCCTTGGCACCGGACCGAGCGCCTTCGCTTCCCGACGCTGGCGGACCGCATGACCGAAGGCGCTCCGCTCGACACCGCGTGGGTCGAGCGCGCCATCCGCTCGACGTTCGAGGCCCTCGCCGCCCTCCACGAAGCGAGCGACGAGCGCGGTCCGCTCCGAGTCGTCCACGCCGACCTCAGCCCGTCGAACGTCGCGGTGGAGGACGACGCATCGCGGGCGGTGCTCCTCGACCTCGACCTCGCGTTGTGGCGCGACGGCCCTCCGCGAACCGACGGTTCCTTCCGCGGGACCCTCGGCTACGTCGCGCCCGAGGTCGCCCGCGGGGAGACGCCCACCGAGAAGAGCGATCTCTTCTCGCTCGCCGCCTCGCTCCTCCACGTCGCGACGGGAGCGCCGCCGCGCCCGACGAACGATGCGACGACGTTCGCCGCCCTCTTGGCCACCGCCGCCGAGACGCCACTGCTCCGCCCCGAGCACGAAGCGCTGAAGACCCGCGGTCCCGGTCACGCCGCCATCGTCGCCTGCCTCGCGCACGAGCCCGCCGAGCGGCCGGCCTCCGCGCGCGAGGTGCTCGCGCTCCTCCGAGGCAGCTCGTGAATTTCCGGGGCGCGGGAGGCGCGACCCGAAGACGCGCATCGGGCGCTGCGCCCGTTCCGCGGCTCTCGGCGCGGCCGGTGTGCTAGATCGGCGCCATGTCTGCGAACGACTCGAGCTACCGGCCCGACACCCTCTGCATCCACGCCGGCCAGGATCCCGATCCCATCACGGGCGCGGTGATGCCGCCGATCGTCCTCTCGAGCACGTTCGCGCAGGACGGCCCGGGCGTGCTCAAGGGACCGTACGACTACTCGCGCGCGGGCAACCCGACGCGCACCGCGCTCGAGAAGTGTCTCGCCGCGCTCGAAGGCGCCGCGTACGGCTTCGCGTTCGGGAGCGGGTGCGCGGCGACGACGGCCGTGCTGCTCACGCTGAAGAGCGGCGACCACGTGCTCGTGGGCGACGACGTCTACGGAGGCACGTTCCGCATCTTCGACAAGGTGATGAAGCAGTTCGGGCTCGAGGCGACCTTCATGGACATGAGCGATCCGGTGAAGGTCCGCGAGGCGATTCGGCCGAACACGCGCCTCGTCTGGCTCGAGACGCCGTCGAACCCGATGCTCAAGATCTTCGACATCGCGGCGCTCGCGGACGTCGCGAAGAAGGCGGGCATCCCGCTCGCGGTCGACAACACGTTCGCGACGCCGATGCTCCAACGCCCGCTCGATCTCGGCGCCACGCTCGTCGTCCACTCGACGACGAAGTACCTGAACGGCCACTCCGACGTCGTCGGCGGAGCCGTCCTCACGAGCGACAAGACGCTCGCCGACAAGATCCAGTTCCTCCAGAAGTCGGCCGGCGGCGTGCCGAGCCCGTTCGACTGCTACCTCGTCCTGCGCGGGCTCAAGACGCTCGGCGTCCGCATGCGCCAGCACGTTGCGACCGCCAAGGCGCTCGTCGACTGGCTGTCGAAGCGTCCCGAGGTCGCGCGCGTGCACTACCCCGGGCTCCCGGAGCACCCCGGCCACGCGGTCGCGGCGCGCCAGATGAAGGACTTCGGCGGAATGATCACGTTCGACCTCCGCACGAAGGACCGCGGGACGGCGCCCGCGGCGGCCTTCCTGAAGGCGCTCCGCGTGTTCACGTGCGCCGAGAGCCTCGGCGGGGTCGAGTCGCTGGCGGAGCTGCCGGCCATCATGACGCACGCGAGCCTCGAGCCCGAGGCACGGCGGGCGCTCGGGATCGGCGACGGGCTCGTACGGCTCAGCGTCGGCCTCGAGGACGTCGAGGACCTGAAGGAGGACCTCGCCCGGGGCTTCCGGGCGATGGAGGCCGTTCTCTGACAGCCTCTAGGTCGTTCGCGCGGAGCCCTGGTAGGATGTCCGCGTAGGCCTTTCTTCTCACCGGAGAGCTCCGATGTTCCGACGCCGTCACGCGATCGTCTGCCTGGTATCGATTCCGAGCCTCGCCGTGCTCACCGCCGGCTGCGAGGACGAGCAGAAGGCCACACCCCAGGTCATCTTCGACGGGCATCTCGAGCGCGGCACGGGCAACGACTGCTCGGACACGGGCGAGCTGTTCCGCGTCGGCGAATGGGGGACTCCGGGCACGGACCCGCCGAAGCCGTCGCAGCCGGTCAAGGACGGCGACAAGTGGGAGCAGGGCGTCGTCAGCGTGGCTTGCTCGGTCAAGCCCGTCGGCCCCGACGAGTTCGACGTCGCGGCCTCCGTCGATCTGTCCGGCGCGACCGGCGGGTTTTTCCGCATCGACGGCCGCTTCAAGACGACCGGCGAGCAGACGAACATCCACGCGATCTTCTCGAGCCGGTTCACGAAGAACACCTACGAGCAGCTCGATCGCGGCTGCACCGTCCGCTACGAGACGCCGTTCCAGGGCGTCGCCGCCGGACGCGTCTGGGGCGTCGTCGTCTGCCCGCGCGCGGAGAACCCCGGCGCGCAGAAGCAGTGCGAGGCCCACGCGGAGTTCCGCTTCGAGAACTGCGATCAGGAGTGACCGCGTCGGGCCGGAGCATCGCTCTCCGGCCGTCGCGGCGTGCGCCCGCGCTCGGCGGCTCGCCTCGCGCGCGGGCGCCGGTGCCGACGAGCTAGTTGTCCTCGTTCTTCGACGGGCCCTGCTCGTCCATCATCTGGAGGAGCCCTTCGACCTCGAGGCGCACCTCGAGCTCCGGCTTCGACCGGAGGAACGCCTCGAGGTGCCTGCGCGCGGCGACGTTGTCCCCGCGGGCGAGGTACGCGAGGCCGAGCGCGTAGAGCACGTCGCCGTCGGCGGGGGCCTGCTCGAGCGCGTGCAGCCCCTCCACGACGGCTTCCCGCGTCTGGCCCAGCTTCCGGAGGACGTGCGTGAGGGCGACGCGTGCGCCGAGGTGCTTCGGCGCGAGGCGAATCGCGGCGCGGTAGGCGTCCCGGGCGGGCTCGAGCTCGCCGACCTCGTAGAGCGCCTGGCCGAGGAAGAAGTACGCGTACGGGTTCTCGGGATCCTTCTTGATGACGTCACGCAGCGCCTCGAGCGCCTCTCTGAAGCGCTCCTCGTTCAAGAGCTCGGTCGCTTCTTCGACGGCATCCCAATGTGCGGCGTCGCGGTCGTCGCGGTCCATGCCCTGGCGAGCTAGCATGGCGCGCGCCTCGTGACCACGCCCCTCGTCCGCGCCTCGATCCCTCCTCGCCGGAGCGGGAGCCGCCTCGTGGCCGGAGCGCTCGCGTGCATCGCCGGCGCGGCCTTCTGGCTCCCCGCCGCGGGCGTGTCGCGCGGGTGGTTCCCGGCGCCGCTCGACGACGTGTACATCCACTTCGACTTCGCGCGGTCGCTGGCTCGAGGACATCCGTTCGAGTGGGTCCCGGGCCAGGGCTACTCCTCGGGCGAGACCTCTCCGCTCTACGCCGTGGTGCTCGCGCTCGGGTGGCTCGTCGGCTTCCGCGGTCGCGCGCTCGGCGTCTGGGCCGCCATCGTCGCGCTCGCCAGCGTCGCCGCGTTGCTCGGCTCCATCCGCCGGCTCGTCCGACCGTGCCCGGCGTGGCTCGCCTGGCTGCTCGCCGCGCTGCCGCTCTCGATCGGGGTGCTCGACTGGTCGCTGTTCAGCGGCATGGAGGTCGCGCTCTTCTCGGCTGCGCTCGGCCGTTCGCTCGAGGCGCTCGCGCGAGCCCGCGCCAAGGCACGCGGCGGCCCCACGCGCGAGGCGCTGCAGTGGCGCGTCGGCGCGTGGGGAGCGGCGCTCGTGCTGCTCCGCCCGGAGGCCGTCGTCGTCGTCGCGACGCTCGCCGTCCTCGCCGCGCGAGGGGCCGGCCGTCGATCGGGCCTCGCCGCGGTCCTTCGCGCGGGCGCCCCCGGCGCGCTCGCCACCGCGGCCGTGCTCGGTGCGAACTTCGTCGCGACGGGCGACGCGCGGTCGGCGGGCGCTCAGCTCAAGCTGCTCTCGTCGAACCCGTACCTGTCCGACGTCGACCGCGCGCGCGTGCTCGTCGAGAACCTCGTCACCTTCTGGGTCAAGGTGGTGCGCGCCGAGCTCGCGTTCCATCCGAGCCTCGCCGTCGTGCTGCCTCTGCTCGCGCTCGTCGCCCTGCTGAATCCCGCGCGACGTGTCGTGGCCGCGGCGTGCATCGTGTCGGCGACGGCGTGGCTCCTCCTCGTCTCGTGGAACGGGAACGCTCCGCACCACAACTTCCGGTACTACGCGCCCGCCCTCGCCCTCGTCGCGATCGCCGCCGCGCTCGGCATCGCGACGATCGCGCGCCTCCGCCGAGGCGTCCCCGTCGCGACCTTCCTCGCGCTCGCCGCGTTCGCGATCGCCGCGCCGAAGATACCGGGACAGGTCCGGCATTTTCGCGCCGCGAGCGCGAACATCCGCGATCAGCACATCGAGGTCGGCGAGCGCGTGGCGCGCCTGCCCGAGGACGCGAGGATCCTGCTCGGCGACGCCGGAGCGATCCCGTACGTGTCGGGACGCGCCGCCGTAGACGCGCTCGGTCTCGGCGGCTACCGCCGCATGCCGTTCGCGCGCGCGGCCGTGCACGGCGAGGCGGCCACGATCGAGCTCATCGAGCGCCTCGATCCGTCCGCGCGCCCCACCCACCTCGTGCTGTACCCCAACTGGTTCGGCACGCTCACGTCGCGCTTCGGTGTCGAGATCGATCGCGTCACGATCGAGGGGAACGTCATCTGCGGTGGTCCCACGAAGGCGATCTACCGGGCCGACTGGAGCGCGCTCGACGTGCCCCGCCCGCAGCCCTCGGCCGCCGTCGTCGACGAGCTCGACGTCGCCGACGTCATCGACGAGGCCGAGCACGGATACGTGCCTCCGCTTCCGCACGGCGGTTGGACGACGCTCGACGTCCTCGCCGACGCGTCGGGCGTGCCGCGCTTCGACGGCGGACGGACGATCCCCGACGGCGCGAGCGAGTCGTTCGTCGTTCGACGCAGCGCCGACGGGCCGCTGGTCCTTCGTGTGCGGATCGACGCCGGCGCGCGCGCGATCACGCTCCGAACGTCGCGAGGCTCCCGAGACCTCGTCCTCGAGCCGCCGCGCGAGGGCGTGTGGAGGACCGCGACGGCGCGACTCGACGGCGTCGAACGCGGAGAGGTGCTCACCCTCGAGGCGCGAGGCGGCGCCTATCGCGACTACCACGTGTGGCTCGAGCGCGACCTCGCCGTCACGACGAGCGCGGACTGACGCGCCGGGCGCGTCCCCCTCGGGCGGGTCATCCTCCGTTCGAGGCGCCGCGCGGCATGCCGAACGCGTTCCGGATCACGTCCGGGATGCGGGTCGGGCGCCCCGTCGCGATCTCGACGTAGCCCCACGTCGTCATCGCCCGAGCCGCGACCGTTCCGTCCTCGGTGACGATCTCCGTCGCACGCTTGCACTTCGCCGCCATGGCACTGTCTATCCACGTACGCACCTGGAGGCGCTCACCGCGTAAGACCGGACGCAGATAGTCGATCTCGTGCCGCCGGACGAAGAACACACCGCCGAGCTTCTTGTAATCTTCGAAGGCAAGCCCGACCGCGTTCGAGTGCGCGATCGCCACCTCTTGGATCCACCGTACGTAAGCGATATTGCTGGCATGGCCGAGCTCGTCGATGTCCGAGTCGGCCACCGTGATCGCGATCGCGTGGGTGGACAGGGGCGACGGCGGGCTCACGCGCGACGGCTGCATCTCGGCGCCGACCTTTAGCAGGATTCTGGGCCGGCTCGCACGGTTCGTGCTTCCGATCGTCTCGTAAGGTCCCATGCCGCTCGACGACATGCCCTACCTCCTCCGCCCCACGCCCGGCGCCGAGGGGCTTCGCACGCTGCTGTTGGCCCAGTTCACCGAGACGATCTCGACGCTCCGAGAGGTCGTGCTCATGCCTCGGGACCTCGGCCCCGTGATGCCGCGCGCCGCCCGGGAGGAGGACGACGTGGTCGTGCTCGTCCACGGCTTCTTCGCGAGCGCGGGCGTGTGGCGGCCGATGAAGCGCGCGCTCGTCGACGACACGCGTGCCCACGTGGCCAGCTTCACCCATGCGCCGGGCGTCGGCATCGACCGCATCGCGCGAAGCCTCGCGCGTCTCGTCGAGAAGATCCCGGGGCGTTGCCGCGTGCACCTCGTCGGGCACAGCCTCGGCGGCCTCGTCGCGCGATGGTACGTCCAGGAGCTCGGCGGACACACCCGCGTGACGCAGACGATCTCGCTCGGCTCGCCGTTCGGCGGGACGGAGCGCGCCCACCCGTTCCCGTTCCTCGTCGGACGCGACCTCGCGCGCACGAGCCCCGTCCTCGCGCGCCTGCGCTCCCGAGCCCACGAGCACGACGTCCCGCACACGTCGATCGTCGGCGAGCTCGACGGGATGGTCATCCCCGGGGAGAGCGCCGTCTTCCCGCGCGGCGACGTCGTCGTCATCCCGCGTTGCGGGCACAACACGCTCTTGTTCCACGAGGACTCGATCGGGACCGTCGTCGAGCGCGTGCGGCAAGTCCAGGCGTTGGCGAGACGCGAGCGCGCCGTCTGATCGGCGCGCCGGACGCGGGCGAGAACGCTCGCCGGCGTCAGTCGGCGATCATGAACGGACGCTCGCCGAACCGAGAGAGGCGGGAGACGAGCTCGACGCGCGTGTGGACGCCGAGCTTCTTGTAGATCCGGCGCAGGTGCGCGCCGACGGTCTCCTCGGAGAGGGAGAGGCGCGCGGCCACGTTGGCGTCGGAGAGACCGACCGCGACGAGTGAAGCGATCTGCCGCTCGCGCGGGGAGAGCGCCTCGAGCGCCGGATCGCAGCCGGCCATGCGAGCGCCGCATGCGGTCGCGAGGTCGATCGCGTACCAGAGCGTCTGCGCCGCCGTGCGCGCGACCTCGGAGAGCGCATCTCCGTGCAGGCGAAGCGCCTCGTCCGACGGCGCCTCGGTGCCGATGCAGATCCAGCCGAACGCCGGCGTGCCGTCCACCACGAGGAACGAGTTCAAGAGGCCGTAGATGCGCTCGGGCACCAGCACGGAGCGATGCATCTCGTCCGCGAGCGGGAGATGGGACATCCGGACGAGCGGCGCGTAGCACCGCGTGCGGAGCTCGGCAGCGAGCGAGATCCCCTCTCCCGCATGCTCGATGCGCGGCAAGTACTCGGAGTGGATGGTGTCGAGCATGCGCGAGAGCGTCGCGGGAGCGATGCTCGCCTGCGCCTCGATGGGATTGCCCGGCGGACACGTGAAGACCGCCGCGAAGCGCGCACCGGCCTCCCGTCGAACCGCGCGTGCGAGCCGTTCACGCCACACGGCCGCCGGGGCGACCTCACCGGCGGCGGCCATCGCCGAGCTCCAGCGTTTCGACACGTCGGCCTCATCCTGGCATGCGGCCGGCGAATGTCGAGCCTCCACCGCCGCGTCGCGAGGGGCTGGACGAGCTCGTCCGTTCGCCCGAACGCTCGAGCTCGATCACTGCGTCGCGACCTCGGGCAGGTCCATCGCGGGCACGTACGAAGCGTCGCGCTTCTCCTGGCTCGGATCGCGCAGGCGCTTCTCGCGCCACGTCCGCCCGGGCGGCGAGGCGTCGATCCAGTGGTAGCTCCGCTCGCGCACGTCGAGGTGGACGTATTGGGTCTTCGGATGCGTGTAGACCCCGACGCCCGCTCGCGGGTAGGTGCGTGCGTACGAGGCCAGCGCCGCCGCCCGGACACCGGCGAGCTGGAAGTCGAGCGCGTCGCCCGTCCCGTGCTTGCCGCGCGCGCCCTTGCGCCTCGCGCTGACGATCACGAGCGAGTCGCTGCGGAAGTGATAGGCGGCCCGGAAGGCGAGCTGCACGAGCCGCGGATGGAGCGCCTCGGCCGCCTCGCAGCGCGCTCCCTCGAGGTCGTCCGATTTGCTGCACGCGACGCGTACGAAGGTACGGAGCGCGTCGCGGTCGATCGAGCCGTCGTCGGCGTAGAGGCGGATCTTCGCGCGCGCGTTCGTGTTGCGGTTCTTCACCTCGATCGCCGGCAGCGACGCAGCCCACGATCGACGGATCTTCGTCGCCGGTCGGTCCTCGCCCGTGCCGCCGCCGTGTCCGCCGCCGCCCTGCGAGGAGCCGCGCGAGGTCGCGAGCGCGAGCGATCGCGGCGGCATGCGGTCGACGACGTGCACCGTGCGCGCCGGCTCGCTCGCAGGCGCAGGCGCCGCATCGCCCGTCGCGGCGACGAGCATGGCCGCGACTGCGAGCGCCGCGTCTCGTACGAGCCTCGGGCGATGCGAGGGTCGAACGCGCACCGCCCAACCCTAGCACCTTGCGGCGAGACGCTCAGCGCGGTACCGCTTCGGCACATGCGCTCGCGCTCCCCCACCTCCGCGCTCACGAGCCTCGGGTCGGGCCGCTCCTCGCGCCGCAAGACGCGAAAATCCCTCGCCTTCGCGTTCGCGGTGGCGTCGAGCGCTGCATGTATGATGCACGCAGACCTCGCGTCCGCGGATGTGTCCTCGTGGCTGTCCGTGGGCGGCGGCTACGGTCTCAAGCACGACGACGACAGAGGCCGCTACGACGGCGCGGCGAGCGCGAGCTTCGCGCTCGGCGTCGGCACCGATCCGACGAAGGCCGTCGTCGTGGGCGGCCTCTTGAGGAGCACGACGTACTTCTCGCTCGGCACCGACCTCGGGCTCTCCGCCCGCATCGCGTCGGGCGGCTTCGCCCGCGGCCAGTGGGGCCTCGCCCTCGACGTCGGGCCGATGTGGCGCACGTTCGGTCACGGCCAGTACGGGCGCTGGCCGATCTCCGCGATGCTCGTCGGCGGCGCACCGTGGGGAGTCCAGCTCGCGGTCGGCGGGGAGGTCCTTCGCATCGCAGGCGAGGACGCTCGAGCGCGCGGCGTCGTCGCGCTGCTCGAGCTCGATCTCCTCCGCCTGACGGTGATGCGCCAGGGCGCGACCGATCGCTGGTGGGAGAACCCGTCGCCCGCAGGCGGCCGTATGGCCTCGCGGCCGCTCGCGGGTCTGCTCTGGTGATCGCGCTCCGCCGGCGCCGCACGTCCGCGCGGGCACGGGAGGACGCCACGCGATGAGCCAGCTCTCGCTCTTCGGAGGCGGCGGCACCGACGCCGCGATCGAGCGGTGCCCGATCGAGCCCCACGTGACCGACGAGGATCGCGAGGTCGCGACGAGGCTCCCGCGCTTCGTCCGCTTCGGGACGAGCAGCTGGTCGTTCCCCGGCTGGGCGGGCATCGTGTGGAAGGGACGCCCGACGGAGACGGAGCTCGCGCGCGTGGGCCTCGAAGCCTATGCGGAGCACCCGCTCTTCCGCGCCGTGAGCCTCGATCGCGGCTACTACGGGCCGCTCCGTTCGGAGGACCTCGCCATCTACGCGAGCCAACTCGCACGAGCGAGCTCTCGCGCTCCGGCGCTCCCTCCCTTCCGGATCCTCTCCAAGGTGTGGGACGAGCTCACGACCGCCGTCTTCCCTCGCCATCCCCGCTACGGCGCCCGCGCGGGGACCGCGAACCCCTCCTTCCTCGATGCCGAACGCTTCCGGTCCGAGGTGCTCGCGCCCTGGGGGGAGACGCTCCGCGACCACGCTGGACCGTTCATCTTCGAGCTCACGCCGATGCCTCGCGGCGCCCTCGACGAGCGAGCCCTCGTCGCGCGCGTCGACGACTTCCTCTCGCGCCTGCCATCCGGATACCGTTGGGCGTTCGAGCTCCGCAACGCGGAGCTCTTCGGCGAGCGCTGGCTCGACATGCTCCGCGCCAACGGCGCCGCGCACGTCTTCACGTTCTGGACGGCGATGCCTCCTCTGCGCGACCAGCTCCGCGCACGCCCGGCCGTCGCGCCGTTCACGGTGATCCGCCTGATGCTCCCGCCGTACACGCGCTACGCGGCACGCAAGGAGGACTTCGCCCCGTTCGATCGCATCGCCGATCCGCAACCCGAGATGCGCGACGACGTCGTCGCCATCCTCCGCGCCGCAGCCGAGGCGGGCTGCGAGGAAGGGTTCGTGCTCGTGAACAACAAGGCGGAGGGCTCGGCGCCGCTCACGGTGCGGGCGCTGGCGAAGAAGGTCGCCTCCGTGTTTCGTTGATCACGTCGCCGACGCACGTCGATCGCGTGGGGACGGGGTCGTGCACTTGCGCCAGCGCACTCCGCTCGGAGACCTCGCAGCCCGCGAGGAGCGCGACGACGTCAGCGGGCCTCCTTCTGGCCGGAGGACGTGGAGGAAGTGGTCGAGGTGGAAGACGCCGTATCCGCCTTCACCTCGACGTGCGGACGTGATTCGTTCTGCTTGATCGAGTACCGCACGAGCGCCCGCAACACCTGGTTGCGCTCGACGTTGCCGACGAGGCTCTTGATGTCCTCGTACACGCTCGGATCCACGAGGAGCGCGCCCACGGTGCCGCGGCCCGCCTTCATGTTGGCGACGATCTCACGGAGGTCGGCGCTCATCGCGTTGAGGTTGCCCATCAGGCCTTGCGTCTGATCGTCTCCGTAGACGATCGCGTGGGCGAGGCCGTTGCCCGTCCGGACCGCCTCGAGGCTCCGGTGGAGCTCCACCATCGTCCCCACCGTGCCCTGCGCGAGCTGGTCGTCGTAGACGACGGCGTGCGCCAAGCCCGGCCCCGACTTCACGCGCGCCATCACGTCGTGCGCGTCGGCGCTCACGCGGGCGAGGTTCGCGGTCGTGAGCTCGAGGTTCGCGAGGATGCGGTCGACGCGCCTCGCCTCCTCTTCGCTGAAGATGAGGCGATGGGCGACGCCGTCCTTCTGCGAGACGCCCTCGAGGATCTCGCGCAGCGCCCGCACGGTTCCCTGGAGGTCCTCCCGGAACTTGTCGTCGGCGATGTTCTCGGTCGCCTTCGCCAGCGTCTCCATCGCGACCTTCGCCCCTTGGGCCGCCTTCTGGGCGTCGCCGATGGGATCGGCCGGAGGCGCCGTCGCGAGCCAGCCGCCCTCCGGAATCATCGCGTAGGGGTCCTTGCCCTCCTCCCGGAGCTTCTTGGCGAGCTTCTCGTCGAACGAGAGCTGCACCATCTTGTCGCCGAGCAGACCCTTGCCCTCGATCGTCGCGATCGTGGCCTGTCGCACGCGAGGAGCCTCCTCGCGGGCGACGGCGATCGTCACGTAGACCTTGTCGTCGTTCGGCTCCTTGCTGTGCTCGACCGTCGACACCGTCCCCACGTCGAGGCCTCCCATGCGCACGGTGGAGCCTGGACGAAGACCGACGACGTCGTCGTAGGCGGCGCGGTAGAGCACCTTGCGGTCCCAGACGCGACGGTTGTCGCCGATCGTGAAGACCACGGCCATCGCGATCAAGAGGCCCACGAAGACGAAGAGGCCCACCCTGAGCGAGCGGCCGCCTTTGGTGCTCACGACGTCGAGAGTAGCACGGAGACGTCCTCGACCTCAGGCGCCCTGCCGTCGATGAAGTCGCGGACGTACGGGTTCTGGGTGCGGCGGAAGTCCTCCGGCGTACCCTCCATCAGGACCTTCCCCTTGCCGATCATCACGATCCGATCGGAGACGGAGAAGGCCGTGCCCATGTCGTGGGTCACGACGACGCTCGTGAGCCCCAGCGACCGTTTGATGCTGCGGATGAGGTTGTTGATGCGCGCCGTGTTGATCGGATCGAGGCCCGTCGTCGGCTCGTCGTAGAGGATGACCTCGGGCTGGAGCGCGAGCGTTCGCGCGAGCCCGACGCGCTTCTTCATGCCGCCGGACAGATCGCTCGGCCGCATCTCCTCGATGCCGGGCAGGCCGACGCTCTCGAGCGACTGCGCGACGCGACGGGCGATGTCCTCCTCCGTCATCGTGTTCCAGTTCTGCTCGCGCAGTCCGTAGGCGACGTTCTCTCCGACGCTGAGCGAGTCGAAGAGCGCCGCGCCCTGGAACAAGTACGCGACCCGGCGACGCACGTCGAAGAGCTCCTTTTCGCTGAGCTTCGTGACGTCGCGCCCGTCGAAGATGATCTCGCCGGAGTCGGCCTCGAGCAGCCCGATGAGCATCTTGAGCATGACGCTCTTTCCGCTGCCCGACGGCCCCAGGATCGTGAGCGTCTCGCCGCGATGGATGACGAGGTCGAGCCCGTTGTAGACGACCTTCGGTCCGAAGGCCTTCTTCACCTGACGGAACTGGATGAGCGGGCCGGCCATGACTTCTGCCGTACCCCGACTCTATCAGCCCTCGCGCTCGCAGGGCGCGGCGAGGCGTCCGTTCAGTGCACGTCGATCGCGAGCCAGACGTCGTCGAGGCAGAGCTCACCCTTCGCATGCGCGGTGAGCTGCACGTCCGCGAGGCGCCCGGGCCTTCCCCGAACGGTGACCTTCGTACGCGCCGGGTCGACCCGGCCGGTGACCGTGTGCTGGACGCTCGCGATCGTGATCTTCGCCGGCTCCACCGCGGTGACCACGCCGTGAACCCGCCGCGCCGTCGCGAGCGCCTCGACGTCGGCCCCGGAATCCTCCGGAGGCGAGCCAGCACCGAGCAGAGCGAAGGCGAATACGACGAGGCCGAGCTTCCTCATGGCGCGGCGCTCATAGCATGAGCTTGGTGCTGCGCACGCAGAAAACGCCTCCTCGGGAACGAGGCTCCAGGCTCCAGGCTACGGGCTCCAGAGAGAGGTTCGGGCTGCAAGCCTCGCGCTTCTCTCGTGCTTCGGAAACGAACGCTTCTTGCCGAGAGTCGGAGCAGTTCCGGCACTGCTAGCCAACCGACCGATCGCGCGCGATGCGAGAGACCGCGCTGCGCGCACGCGTGGTCCCCCGGCGCCAGACGACAGAGAGACCAGGCGCCGGCAGGCCCTGGAGCCTGCGGTCAGGCCGGCTTCGCCCGCAGCCTCTTCTTCATCTCCTCGGCGCTCGTGCTGCGGCCGAGGCGGCGGTCGACCCACTCCACGAACGGGGCGGCGACGTAGATGCTGGAGTACGTGCCGGCGACGATGCCGACGACCATGCCGAACGCGAAGTCCTTGATGACGCCGGTGCCCCACACGAAGAACGCGACGACCGAGAGGAGCGTCGAGATGCTCGTGAGGATCGTGCGGGACAGCGTCTCGGAGACGCTGATGTTGATGATCTCGGCGAACGACTTGCCGCGGTGCTTGTTGAGGTTCTCGCGGATGCGGTCGTAGATGACGACCGTGTCGTTGATCGAGTAGCCGACGATCGTGAGGACGACGGCGATCGTCGTGAGCGTGACCTCGCGGCCCGTGATGACGAACGCGCCGAGGACGACGAGCGCGTCGTGAGCGCACGCGAGCACGACGCCGGGCGCGAACCGCATGTCGAAGCGGAACGCGAGGTAGATCATGATGACCGCGATCGACAGGAGGACCGCGTTCCGCGCGCTGTCGCGGAGCTGCTTACCGGCCTTCGGACCGACCCACTCGACGCGCAGCGCCTGCTCCGGCACGACGTCGGCGCCGAGCGACTCGCGGAGGACGTCGAGGAGCTGGTCGCCCTTGCTCTGGAGCTGGATCTCGACCCGGTTGTCGCGCTTGTTCACGATCTGCGGGTTGTTCTCCATCTCGCGGAGCTTCACGCCCGAGACGCTCTTGATCTGCTCCTTGATCTTCTCGAGGCTCGGCTCTTCGTCGTAGCGGACGGAGATCTTGTCGCCGCCGGCGCTGAACTTCACCTCCGTCGCGCGGGCGTTCTTCGGGCACTTGGTCTCGTCGTCGCCCTCGAAGCCGAGGCAGAGCGCCTGGCGAAGCGCGTCCTTCGTGGCGTCGTCGACGGTGCTGATCTCCTGAACGCGGATGAGGAACTGGTACGGGTTCTGGTCGTTCTGGACGTGGACGACGTCGGGCTCGGAGAACTGCCCCGAGGCGGTGACGGCGTGGCGGATCTGCGAGGCGTCGACCGCCTTCTTGAACGGCACCTCGATCTCGGTGCCGCCGCGGAAGTCGGTGCCGTAGTTCGGCCCGGGGTAGAACAGGAGGACCAACGATCCCAAGGTCAACGCGACCGAGAAGAGGATCCAGAAGGTCCTCATCCTCATGAAGTCGTAGACCTTGTGCTGCTTGAAGAACTCCATTTGCGTTTACCCGACTCCCTCGGTCGATTCGCTCGGTCGTCCGTCCGTCAGTGCCCGCCGCCGACGCTGAGGCGCTTCGCCTTGGCGCCGCGCACCCAGTAGTCGAACACGAGGCGCGTGCAGAACACGCTGGTGAAGAGGCTCGCCACGATGCCGATGATGAGCGTGATGGCGAAGCCCTTGACCGGCCCGGTGCCGTACTGCGCGAGGATGAGGCCGGAGATGAAGACGGTGACGTGGCTGTCGACGATGGCGGAGAACGCCTTGTCGTAGCCAGCCTCGACCGCCGCGCGGAGGCTCCGGCCCTGACGCAGCTCTTCGCGGATGCGCTCGTTGATGAGCACGTTCGCGTCGACCGCCATACCGACCGTGAGCGCCAGGCCCGCGATACCCGGGAGGGTCAGCGTGCCGCTGAACGACGCGAGGACCGCGAGCTGGATGAGGAGGTTGAAGACGACCGCGACGTCCGCGACGAGCCCGGACAGCCGGTAGTACATGAACATGAACGCGAGGACGAGGAGGATGCCCACGAGCGCGCCCATCGCGCCCTTCGAGATCGCGTCCTCGCCGAGCGAGGGACCGATGACCGACTCGTTCGAGAGCGTGATCGGCGCCGGCAGCGCGCCGGAGCGGAGGACCATCTCGAGCTTCTCGGCCGCCTTGAGCTGCTGGTCCGGATCGCCCCTGCCCATCGTGATGCTCGCGCGGCCGCCGCCGATCTTCGACCGGATGACCGGCGCCGAGTTGATGACGTCGTCGAGGATGATGGCGAAGCGGCGGTTCACGTTCTCGCCGGTGACCTCCTCGAACCGGTCGGCGCCCACGGGGTTGAACGTGATCGCGACGTACACCTCCGGAACGCCGCTCCGGTTGTCGATCGCGCGCTGCGCGTCGGTGATGTAGTCGCCGGTGACGTCCGCGCGGGCACGCAGGTAGTACGTGCGCCAGCCGTCCTCCGTGGTGATCCCGGTGTCGGGATCGTAGTCCTCGGTCTTCTCGAAGCCGATCTGGTGATCGTCCGGAACGTCGAGCGTGGAGGTGAAGGCCTTCAGCTTGTCGAGCGCGGCCTGCATCGCCTTCGTGCGGGCGACCTCGTCCTCCTTCGTGCTCTTGCCCTCGAACTCGTCGGGAATCTTGATCGCGAAGAACGTGCGCCGGCCGTTCTGCTTCTGGCCGTTGACCTCGCCGAGGGGTGCATTCTCGATGCGGATCTCGATCCCCTCGGGGACGAGCTTCTCGTCGACCTTCCCGAAGAAGTCCGCCTCGTCGTCCACCATCTTGAACTCGAGGCGGGCGGTCTTGCGGATGATCTCCTTGATCTCCTCGAAGTGCTCGCGGTTCGAGCCGGGCACCTCGACGATGATGTCCTCGTCGCGCGTCGTCACGCTCGCCTCACGGAGACCGAGCTCGTCGACGCGGCGGTTGACCGTCTCCTTCGCCTGGGCGACCGCGCGCTCGCGCGTCTGCGTCTCGACCTCGGCGCGCAGCTTGAAGACGACCTCGCCGGGCGCGCTCGTGCGGACGTTGGCGAGCTCCTGCTTGAACTTCTCGTGGAAGCGATCGTCGATCGTCGACGCGTCGGCCGGATCCTTGAACTTGATCCGGATGAGCGAGCTCTCCGGCGTGAAGACGTGGACCTTCTCCTCGAGCTGCTTGAGCTGGGCCTGCTTCAAGAGGCCGTCGCCCGAGTGGATCTTGAACGCGATCGCGAGCTCGCGGCGGATGTCGTCCGCGAGCTTGTCGCGCTTGTCGCGGAGCGCCTCCTCGACCTCGACCGTGTAGACCAGCCGCAACCCGCCCTGGAGGTCGAGCCCCTTCACGATCCCGAAGTTGATGTTGTCCTTGACGTACGCCGGCGCGCGGAAGCGCGGGTTGCCGTTCGCGTCGCGGCTGAGGTCTTCGAACGTCGGCAGCAGCGCGACGACGCAGGCCCCGAAGACGGCCAGCGTGAAGCCGACCTTGTGCCGCCACGCGACGTCCATGATCGGGAGCGCCGTGACGATCGCCCACACGATCACGAGGCCCGATACGACGACGCCCCAGAAGGTGTCGGTGCGGTAGAACGCGTAGCCGCTCGCCGCTGCGCCGGCGATGACGATGAGGGAGTTGCGCTGAGACGAAGTCATCGACGATGGTGCCTTTCACCTCGTGTCGGACCGAACCGGCGACCGAGGTGGTTCATTTCTTGTCGGCGCCCGCCTTCGCTTCCTTGAGGTCCGTGAGCTCCTTGTCGGCCTTCGCCGGCTGAGCTTCGAACGGAGACACCGTGGTCGCGACGACCTGAACCGTCGTGCCGGGCGCGATCTTCACCTTCGCGATGCGCTCGTCCATCTCGACGAGCTCACCGATGAGACCGGCCTGCGTGACGACACGGTCGCCCTTCTTGAGGTTCCTCCGCGCCTCCGCCTCCTTCTTGCTGCGGCGGAAGCTCATGATGAGGAACGGCACGAGGATCAAGAACGGGAGCAGCAGCGTGAAGATGCCGCCGGCCGGAGGAGGCGGCGCCTGCTGCGGAGCGCCGCCCGCCGGAGCGGGCTGCTCGACACCCGGCGTGCCCTGCTTGGGTGGAACGTCCTGGAAGAAGCTCGCTGCTGAGAAACCTGAGTAGTGGGACATGACCGCTCCCGCCTTCGACTGGAGAGGCTCGGAGATGCGAGCGCGATGCGCGCACCTCGGGCCTGACCGGACGAAGGAGCCGGGGATTAGTCGAGAAATCCCGGGGGGTCAAATCCGGTCCGTCGCACCACGACGCACGGGCGGAGAGGCGCAACAACGCGGCGGTTTTCGCGTTGTCGGGCTTCGCGCTCCCGCGGCGGGCCGCCGCTCACGGCGCTCGCCGGCGCCGATCCGCGAGACCGCCCGGAAGTCAGTCGTCGCGAGCGCAGCGGAACCCGACGTTCGGACCGGCCTCGCGCGCCGAGCCCCAGTTGCGGCTCGTCGTCTTCGACTCGGACGGCCGGCTGAGCCAACCACCTCCGCGAAGGACGTGCGCGGCCCCGGAGCGAGGCGACATGTCGGAGACGGTCTCTCCGTACCAGTCAGCGACCCACTCCTCGACGTTCCCGCTCATGTCGTGGACGCCGAACGGGCTCACGCCGTGCGGATGCGTCCCCACGCGCGCGGGCCTGTTCTTGCCGCAGCTCTTCTGGGACTTGTCGCTCAAGAGCGTCACGGCGAGGCCGCACCCGACGGGGGCCGTGCCACCCCACGGGTACTTGATCGGGGAGGTGCCGCGCGCCGCCATCTCCCACTCGACTTCGCGCGGCAGGCGCTTGTTGACCGCGATGCAGTACGCCTGCGCGCTCGTCCACGGGACGCACGAGACGGGGAGCATGGGATCGCCCATGTCGTACGTGCACGACGCGCTCGAGCGCACCGGTCTCGGGCACGCGCCCCTCTCGACGCACGCGCGGTACGCGCCGACGGTCACCTCCGTCTTGTCGATCCAGAACGGAGGGACGACGACGACGCGCGCCGGGCGCTCGTTCGGAGGAGCCTTCCTGTCGTTGGAGCCCATCGTGAAGCGGCCGCCCGGGATGCGGATCATGCCGTCCTTCACGACCACGGGCTGGCGCACGGGGACCGGTCCCTTCGGGATGGGAGCGGGCGGAGGCGCGGGATGCTCCTCGTCCCCCTCGACGTCCACGTCCTGAGGAGCGCTCGTCGCGCTCGTTCCCGCCGGTGACGGCGGAGACGCGGGCTCGTTCGTGGCGGTCGTGGTCGTGAGCGCGGTCGCGGCGGGCGCGCCCTCCTCGTTGGCGCCGTCCTGAGCGAGCGCCAGCGGGATCGGCACCGCCAACACGACGGCGAGCACCCAGAGGCGAGACCACATGTGCCGATGAAATTCTACCTCAGGGGGAGCGACGAGCCAGTTGTTCAGGCGACGCCGACCGGGCCCTTCGGGGGCTCGGACGCCGGGCTCGCGGCAGCGGCGAGGACGTCGCGCGTCGCCTCGAACGCCCGACGCCCACGCTGGCCCGCCGCTTCCGCGTCCGGTCCGGGCATGCTCTCCATGACCAGACGCGCCGCGGCGTTCGCGTCGAGCGCGGTCTTCGACGTACGCGACGCCAGCGCGAGCGCCGCTCCGGCGGCGACGGCGGCGATGGCGGCTGCGGGCTTCGGGCCGTCGCCCGTCGCGAGCGGCAGGACGCGCGCGCGACGCTCGCGGACCATCGTTCGCGCGGCCTCGGGCAGAGCCCCCGACGGCTCGATACCGAGGACGCCGAGGACGGCGCCCTCCGGCAGCGGCACGACGGCGCCCGCGCTCGCGACGCCGCGCTCGGTCGCGATCACGAGACGCGGCGCCCGGCGCGCCATGCCGCCGCGCGCGTGATCGCGCGACGCGAGCACGTCGAGCACGGCGCCGGCCCCCGGCGTCGTCGCCGTGATGATGCCTTGGGTGCGGAGGCCCACGCCGTTCGCGAGCGCCGAGGCCACCGTGCCGAGCACGGACTCCGCGGTCGCGACGTCGTCGAGCACGAAGCGGACGGCGACCTCGCGCTCCGACCTCTCGTCGCCGCGAGGCGGCTCGGTGGTCGCGGGCGGCAGCGCGTGCTCGACCTCCGTGAAGGAGAAGACGCGACGGCCTCGCTCGTCGGCGAGCATGTTCTCGCAGACGGCGGCGAGATCCGCGACGTCGAACGCCGATCCGCAAGCGCCCACGAAGAGCTTCGGGATCCGGCCGATGCCCGGGAAGCCGGGCACCCAGGTGAGCGCATCGGTGAAGGCCGACTTCACGTCGCGCGCGAGCAGGGCGCCGTGCGCGAGCGGCTCGTCGCACGGCTCGAGGACGGTGATCGCGAGCGCGCGCGCCAGCGTCTTCACGAGGCGCTGCCCGGGGAACGGCCGCAACGAGGTGATGTTCACCGCGCCGACGTCGTAGCCGCGCGCGCGGAGCTCGCTCGTCGCGTGCACGAGCGCGTCGCCGACGGGGCCCATCCCGACGAGGACGATCTGCGCCTCGCCGAGCGGCATCTTGTCGAACACGTCGTGACGGCGGCCGGAGACGACCGCGTACTCGCGGAAGGCCGCGCCGAGCGCGAACGGCACGCGCTCCGCGAAGGCGCGGTCTCCTGCGGAAGATCGCGCCTCCTGCCTCGTACGCGTGATCGGACCGACGAACGCGTGCACGACCCTGTCCTGCGGGATCGCGACGCTCGCGATCGCGCGACCGGCCGCGTGCGTCGCGCGCCCGAGCCCGTGGACCACGATGAAAGGCACGCCGGAGTCCTCCGCCGCGCGACGCGCAACGAGCGCGAGGTCGAACGAGTCCTCCGGCCCCGACGCGCACAACACGCCCCAGCCGAGATCGCACAGCGCCGCGAGATCCTCCGAGCCGTTCGATGCGATCGCGTGGGCCACGAGCCCGAGCCGAGCGCTCGCCGCGCGCCGAAGCGCGTCACGCATCGTCGCCATTCGCTCGATCGGAGCGATGACCGTCGCCCGGTCCCCTCTCTCTGCGATCGAGCACGCCTCTGCGATCGCGCGCGCGAGATCGCCGTTCTCGGTCGCATCACCGAGGACGCGCGCGCCGCACAGACGCTCGGCGTGATCGATCGCACCCGTGACGTCGAGCATCTCCAGACGTACGGGCGTCACACGCGTGGACAGCGCCGGCGACTCCGCGGTCCGCTCCAGGTCTTCGTGCATGCCGCGAACGATGCGTGGTTTGGGCCAGCGGATCAAGGACGGAGGGAGGCTCCGGGCTCCAGGCGTCAGAAGAGGCTCCAGGCGTCAGAAGAGGCTCCAGGCTCCAGGCTCCAGG